>JAERTE010000020.1 GCA_016845145.1 Rhodospirillaceae bacterium | reverse complement strand
CGCCCATGGCCTGTCTGAAATACGGGGTAATCATGATGGTACTCCTGAGCCTACAATCATCCATCAGATACTTTGCACATACTTAGAGATCCCTGTCGAAGAAAATCTACATGCCACCTGGAATTGTCTGTTGTGGGTCATTTTGAGAAGTTAAGCGCTAACGGGCCCGACGCCTGAATAACGGCGAAAAGCGGACGAAAACATTCGATTGTTCTCTTGTGTTATAGAGGCGCCGCAATCTTTTCCCGACCGCTCCGGCGCACTTATGAATGTTGCTCGAGTAGCGCGATCAGACGAGGGTTTCGAAGTAGGCGATGGTCTTTTCCAGCCCGTGCTCTAAGGGAACGCTTGGCGTCCAATCCAAAGCCTGCTTGGCCAGCGTGATATCCGGGCAGCGCTGCAGGGGGTCGTCCTCGGGCAGGGGCTTGTAGATTAATTGTGATTTGGCGCCGGTCTTCTCAACCACCAACTCGGCCAACTGTTTGATTGTGAATTCTCCCGGGTTGCCCAGATTGACAGGACCCGTAACATCATCGCCGGATTCCATCAGCCGCACAAAGCCCTCGACCAAATCGTCGATGTAGCAGAACGACCGGGTTTGCGCACCGTCGCCGTAAATGGTGATATCTTCGCCCCGTAACGCCTGGACGATGAAATTCGACACCACGCGCCCGTCGTTGGGATGCATGTTGGGGCCGTAGGTATTGAAGATGCGGGCCACCTTGATGCCCAAGTTATGTTGCCGCCGATAGTCGAAAAACAGCGTTTCGGCGCAGCGCTTCCCCTCGTCGTAACACGACCGCGGCCCGATCGGGTTAACGTTGCCTTTGTAGGATTCGGCCTGTGGGTGCACTTCGGGGTCGCCGTAAACTTCCGACGTGGAGGCTTGGAAAATCTTGGCGCCCGTGCGTTTGGCGAGACCCAGCATATTGATGGCGCCGTGCACGCTGGTTTTCGTGGTCTGAACGGGGTCGTGCTGGTAGTGCACGGGAGACGCGGGGCAGGCGAGGTTGTAGATCTCGTCCATCTCGACGTAGAGCGGAAAAGTCACGTCGTGGCGCATCAACTCGAAATGCGGATGATCGAGGAGCGCCAGAATGTTATCTTTGGTTCCGGTGTAGAAATTATCGACGCACAGCACATCGTGGCCGTCACCGACCAGGCGCGCGCAAAGGTGTGAGCCAATAAACCCGGCACCGCCGGTCACTAAGATGCGTTTACGTGTGTGCATGGCGCCCGGACCCCAATAGCAAATTACGACAATAATGACTTAACACCCGGCCGGGGGCTGTTCAATGTCATCAAGTGCTCAAGAAGCGCCGGTCCGTCCCCTCCAGCACCAAACAGGTAAGGCAGCCCGAGCGGTAGGCCATGGTGTCGATCCCGATCCGGTTTTCTCGCACGACCACTGTCGGGTTCTGGGTGTGCCCATGCACCACGAAGGCTCCGAAATCCATGTCCGAAAACAAAAATTCATCGCGAATCCACATTTGGTCATCCGCGCTTTGCCGATCGATGGCCACACCGGGCCGAAAGCCGGCGTGGACAAATGCATAATCACCTTCAGTGTGGTGTAGCGCCAGTGACCGAAAAAACGCCAAGTGTGACTGGGGAAGCGCTGCGCGGAACGCAACGCGCATTTCATCCAGGTGCCAAAGCGCATGAAATTGATCCAGAGCCTCGTTGATTCCATAGCTGGCCAGGGTTGGGCCGCCGCCGTTCATCAGCCAGCTCTCACCGAGATCGCCGGATTCGTGAAAACGCAGCAAGAATTCCTCATGGTTTCCCTTCAGGCAAATCGTCTGCGCGCCTTCCAGCGGTTGTTCGATCAGCAAATCTACCACGCCCCTCGAAGAAGGACCCCGATCGACATAGTCGCCCAGATAGACCACCAGCGCACGTTCTGCAGGGTGTTCGTGTATATCTCGGGCGATCTGTTCGCGGACATCAGTCAGTAAATCCAACCGGCCGTGGATATCGCCAATGGCATAGACGCGGGTGCCCGGCGGCGTTTCGGGTTTGGTAACCATGAGGCTATTATGACCCCATGCGGGGGGCTTTCGCTACAGTGAAAGGAGTGGGCGGCGGAACCTGGCGTAAGGGGTTTTTAATGGTTCGGCCTCTATTTTCGTGCCATCTTGCACACCTTGGGCACGAACCCAGGACGGACAGGACGGCGGATAGACGAGAATGGCCGATTGGGGCGCAGCAACATCCACGGGCGCGGATTCGGAGACCACTGAAGAATCGATGCTGCTGGACCGGTTAAACCGTATCCAGAACAACGCCATCGGTTATTTCGCAGTGCATGCGCACCTGTCTGCGCTGCGGCCGAACCACAAGCAGCCGCATTTCATCGACATCGCGTCCCGAACCTTCGATACGCTCGTCGATAGCTCCGATTCGACCCTGTTTTCCCTGGCCAACAAAGACTTGGTGCTGATTTGCCGCGAGGTTCCCGTCGATGACGTGGACAACGTCATGGAAAAGGCGCGCGGCCTGTTCAGCGAAGATCCATTGACCGAGATGGACGAAGATTCCTTCGAGGATAGGTTCTCCACGTGGTACGACCTTTCGAACCGGGAGGATTTCGCTGATTTTTTCGGTGTCATAACCGAGCTGGCCGTAGAGGCCGAACAGCAGGCGGCGGAGCTCGCCCGAAGACGCGATAAGGAAGAGCAGCTCGGCAATCCGCTAAAGCCCAGCAATTTGGCGGAGATCAACCAAAAGTTAGCCGGCATGCGGGTCGCCGATATGATTAAGCGGCAAGCCTGCCTGCAGGTGAGTTCAGGCGGCGGCGGTGAGTTGATTTTCTATGAGCTGTTCATTGCCATGGCCGAGGTGCGCGAACGGGTTGCGCCGGATATCAACCTGTTTGCCAGTCCGTGGTTGTTCCAGTATTTGACCGAGACCCTCGATCGCCGCCTGCTCGCCGTGCTGGTCGAAGAAGCTTTCGACGATCTGCAAGAACCATTGAGCATCAACCTCAACGTTTCCACAGTACTTTCCAGGGACTTCCAGCATCTGCACCGCGCAGTGGGGAGCAACGCCGCCAAGGTGGTCGTGGAGTTCCAGATCATCGATATTTTTTCCGACCTTAAAAGCTATGTCTATGCCAGGGATTCCTTGCAGGAGCGTGGCTATCGGGTGGTTGTCGACGGCCTCAATCCTCTGTCGTTGCAGTATTTCGAACCCGCCGGATTGAAATCGGACTTCATCAAGATCGCCTGGGGACCGGAGTTCACGGGTGATGAAGAAGACAGGCGCATAGATGAAATGCGCGCGGTTATCGCCACGGCCGGCAAAGACACCATGATCCTGGGCCGTGTCGATTCGGAAAAGGCGGTGAAATGGGGCCTGGGGCTGGGTGTCAGCCGTTTTCAGGGGTTCTTTATCGATAAGCTGGTACAGGTCATCGGGCGCGGAAAGCGCGCGCCGGCGGCTAAGCCGGCATAGGGTGGGGCGAAAGCATGGCTGAGTCCAACGAAGGTAAAAAGCGGCTTCCGTCACAGGAAAACCTGCTGCTCGACTATGTGCGCCGACTGGAGAAGCACAAGGCCGGACGCAAGGTCGTGCACTTGCATCTTTCTGGCCTGCGCCCCTTCAATCGGCGTGACCAGCATATCCGAACCGCGGCGAGCAATTTCGAACCCTTGATCGGCGATATGACCGGGCAATTGTTTGTCCTCAAGAACGCCGATCTATTTTTTGTGTTTAAGGCCGAAGCCCAACCGCAGGTCGAGACCATCGTCCAGAAGATTCGCTTCTTGTTCGATGATGATCCTTTGGTGGCTGAGGAAGACAAGCAACCGCATCCGTTCGCCAGCTGGCATGATGCCGATCGCGATTACGAAAGCATCTTGAAGTTGGCGCGGTCCTTCTCCGATGCGGAGGAGAAACGCCAGACCGCTGTCCGTGCGCGCATGGACGCCCGTGCCTCCCTTCGCGCCAAGCAGCAACAGGGCGAGCCGCTGACGCCGGAGGTGTTGGCCCGGGTCGAAACCGCGCTGGAGCGGGCAGATTTATCTAACCTTGTGCGCCGTCAGTTCGTCTGCGCGGTCGATGCGAAATTGGTGCCGGAACAGCACTTCAGCGAGCTGTTCATCTCGATCAAGGATTTACGCGAAACGCTGTTGCCGGGCGTCAATCTGGTCGCCAACCGTTGGCTGTTTCAACATCTGACCGAAACCCTGGACCGCCGCATGCTGTCGATGCTGACCAAGACCGATGGTGCGTCGATCTCGGGCGAGATTAGCTTCAATGTCAACGTGGCGACTTTGTTGTCGAAAGATTTTCAAGTTTTCGACGATAACATTGCGGCGTCTCGGCGTGGCCAGATGATCATCGAATTGACGAAGGAAGATATCTTTTCCAACTTGTCGTCCTATCTGTTTGCGCGCGAGTTCGTGCAAGACAAGGGCTACCGCGTGTGCCTCGACGGCATGGCGCTGGATTCCATCATGCTAATCAACCGCAAACGCCTTGGTATCGACCTGACGAAACTGATTTGGAACCCCGAACTGGTCGACGGCGGTGATGAAGTGCATGAGATACTATCAAATCTGGTGCGCGAGGAGGGCGAGGGCCGGTTGATTCTGACGCGCTGCGACAACCGTGAAGCCATCGATTTCGGCAAATCCATCGGCATCAATCTGTTCCAGGGCCGGTTCGTCGAGAACCTGATCGCTGAAGATGGCCGCCGCCGCGAACTGCTGCGCCTGAAGCGCCGCATCGAACGCAGCTAAATCAGTCTTTATCGCTGACGCCGGCCTCGGCGAAGGTTGCCATGCCGGTGTGGCAAGCCAATGCCGAACGAACCAATCCAATCGCCAATGCCGCGCCGGAGGCCTCGCCCAGCCGCATGCCGAAATCCAACAATGCCGGCTTGCCGAGGTTTGCCAACAATTGGCGGTGGGCCGGTTCGGCCGATACGTGGGCTGCCAAGCAATGATCCAATGCGCTTGGCTGGGCAGCGTGCAATGCCGCCGCCGCCGCACTGGCCACGTAGCCGTCCAGCAACAGAGGCACTGAACTCAATCTCGCGCCGACAATGGCGCCGGCCATTGCCGCCAGTTCACGCCCCCCCAGCCGACGCAAGATCTCAAGTCCGTCGCCGCGCGCTTCGTCATGTCGGCGCACGCCTTCGGCAACAATGCGCGCTTTGGTATCCAGCGCATCGCCGCTGACACCGGTGCCGGGGCCGGTCCAATCGGCGGCTTCGCCACCGTACAGCGCGTGGCAAATGGCGGCGGCGACGCTCGTGTTGCCGATGCCCATCTCGCCAATGCCCAAAAGATCGGCGTCCCGGGGCACGCTCGCCATGCCGGCGTTGAAGGCGGCAACAAACGCATCTTCGTTCATCGCCGGACCTTCGGTGAAATCCGCGGTCGGGCGCTCCAGGTCCAAGGCGATAACCTCAAGCTCTGCACCGGCTGCCTTGCAAAGTTGGTTGATGGCCGCACCCCCGGCCTCGAAATTGCCGACCATCTGCACCGTCACTTCGGCAGGATAAGCCGACACGCCCTTGGCGACGACGCCGTGATTGCCGGCGAACACCCGCACACATACCTTGTCCAGCCTTGGCGGATGCCGGCCCTGCCACGTGGCCAGCCATTCGGCGATCTGTTCCAATCGACCGAGTGAGCCCGGCGGCTTGGTCAATTGAGGTTCACGCGCCTGCGCGGCTTCGGTCGCCAGCGCGTCGGGGCCGGGCAGATCTGAGAGCGCGGCGCGCACATCGGTCAGGTTGGAAAATAAACGGATATCACTCATGCCGAGAGGCTTCGCATCTGGCGCGGGCGGGGTCAAGTCGGCATTGCGCCGACCCCCACTTGTGGTTGATATTCATGCGGTTAGTGAATTGGCGTAAGGTTGTTGCAATCCGCCGATCTTATGTTGCGGCGATTTTTATATGACAGGAAGCTTCCCCATGGAAAATGTTGATCAGCAGGTACAGGAATCCATCCAGATGGTGATCGAAGTGGTCACCGCTTACGGCTTGGATGTTATCGGCGCCATTACCATTCTGATAGTCGGTTGGTGGTTTGCCGGCCGGGCCAAGGCTTGGGCCGTCAAGGCATTCAAGAAAACTGAGCATGTTGACGACACCCTGACGACATTCCTGGGCAATTTGATCCGCTATCTGGTGATCATCATCACCTTGCTCGCGGTGCTCGATCGCTTTGGCGTTGAGACCACCAGCTTCATTGCTATCCTGGGCGCCACCAGTTTGGCCATCGGTTTGGCATTGCAGGGCACGCTTTCCAATGTGGCGGCGGGGGTCATGCTGCTGTTTTTCCGGCCCTTCAATGTCGGCGATTTCATTGAGGGCGGCGGCCAATCCGGCAGCGTCAAAAGCATCGGGCTTTTCGTCACGCATTTGAATACGCCCGACAACGTCGAGATCATTGTACCCAACGCGTCGTTGTGGGGCTCGTCCATCAAGAATTACAGCTTCAATTCGACCCGCCGCGTCGATTTTGTTTTCGGCATCGGATACGGCGATGACATCGACAAGGCCATGAGCATCATCGCGGCCTTGGCGGCCGAGGACGACCGCGTCCATAAAGACCCAGAACCGGTTATCGTGGTTGGTGAATTGGGCGCCAGTTCGGTCGATATCATCACCCGGGTATGGTGTGATTCAGGTGACTACTGGAATCTTAAGTTCCATATGTTGAAGTCGGTGAAGGAACGTTTCGACGCCGAAGGCATCTCCATCCCGTTCCCGCAGACCGACGTGCATCTCTACAAGCAGGGTGCATAGTCACCAACGCTGTTGGTGTGGAAAAACTAACTCCCGATAATGTGCAACGCCAGCTTGCGCGTGTGCGGTCGATGCCGATGTTCGAACAGGTAGATCCCCTGCCAGGTGCCCAGCACCATGCGGCCGTCTGACACGGGGATAGCCAACGATACGTCGGTCAGGGCGCCGCGGATATGTGCCGGCATATCATCCGGTCCCTCCATGGTGTGAGCGTAAAGGCTTGGGTCCTCAGCCACGAGGCGTTTGAAAAAGGCTTCGAGGTCGCGTTGCACGTCGGGATCGGCATTTTCCTGGATTGTCAGGGATGCCGAGGTGTGGCGGCAGAACACCGTTAGCAGGCCCGTATGGATGTTCTGCGCGGCGACCCAATGCGCAATCTCGACCGTCACCTCGCTCAGGCCTTGGCCGGGTGTTTGAAATAGCAGTTCCGTCTCGGCCTGGCGCATGCCTATTTGCGGCCCTCTTTCGGCAGCTTCGGCTTCTTCTCGGGGCGTTCCGGGCCCCAGACCTTGGAGTAATAGGAATCAGCCAGGTGCAGCGCGCCGATGGGGTTGTGCGCCAGCACCCGGTCCTTGGCCACCAAGGTGGAGCAAAGCCCGTCGGAATGCTTGAAGAACAGGCTGTCGTGGCCGATGCAGAGCCCCAGCACGACGTTGAACTCACAGCCCCGACTGTTCAGCAATTCCGCCTGTGACACCGGGTTGCACATGGATTCGTGTCCGCCGGGGCGGATCTTCTCTTCGTCCTTGAGACCGATCTCTTCCTTGGCGATGCCGCCGTGCTTGCAGGCTGCCGAGGCCACTTCGAAACCGTGGCTCTCGAGTATTTGCGACAGGGTGTTGGCCTGCTCGACGAAGCTGATGCACGTTGCGATGCCGATCTTGGTGTAGTCCATTTTTTTCGAAAACTGCACCACCTCTTCGACCCGCGTCCATTGGCAATAGCCTTCCGACTCGACCCGCGCCGATTCCTGCGCGATACGTTTGACCTCGGGATCCTGGTACATGGCCCAGGCATCGTCGATTTCATCGGACGCCATTTTTGATGGGCAGAATCCGGGACCGCGCTCCGGCCCTTCGCCCTGGCGGCAAGCCTGGACGCTGGGCGGACAATAGGCGCAGCCCGGATCTGTGTATTTTGGTGCCGATGCCGATTTCGGTGCCGGATTCTTGGACATGCTCTCCCCCGTGCGTTTCAAAAAAACACGCCACTATAAGGGAAGGCCTGATCCCGGATCATTGATGCCGATCAAGTGGCGAGGTGTGCAAATTGCGGTTACGCGATCCACTCACTCACCGGCGCCGCGGCCTCATCCAGCGGCTGACTGATGACATCGACCAGCGTTGGGCCGTCGTGCTCAACGGCTTGCTTGAGGACGGACTGCAATTGCTCGGGGGCTTCCACCTTCCACGATTTGACGCCAAAGGCGCTGGCGATGGCGGCATGGTCAGAGCGGTTGAAGTCGACGGAGTAGAAGCGCTCGCCGAAACCGGCGCGTTGGCCGGCCTTGATCCAGCCATAGACCGAATTGGAAAACACGATAAACGTGATCGGCATGTTTTTACGCACCACGGTTTCCAGCTCACCGCAGGTGAAGCCGAAGCTGCCGTCTCCCATCAGCGCCACGACCTTTTTGTCGGGCCGCCCCGTGTAGGCGCCCATGGCGGCCGACATGGAATAGCCCAAGGCACCGTGCGCGCGGTTGGAAAACAGCGTGCGCCCGGTTGTGCGCAATTCGTAGAACGCGGACACGTAGGGGCACGGCGTGCCCGGATCGGCAACGATAATGGCGTCGTCATCGAGCACGGTACGGAGCGCAGCGATGGTGCGTTCAGGCTTGATCGGGCGGTCCGAGCTTTCCGCCAGGGGCCGGAACGCGGCCCACTTTTTTTCCTTTGTGATGGCAACGGCAGCCGCCCCACCAAAGCCGGTTGGCTGTTCTTCGCGAAGCGCCAGCTGCCGGTTGAGGGCTGCAAGCGCCAGGCGTGCATCCGAGGCGACACCGACCTCTGTCGAATAAGAAGCGGAGATCACTTCCGCATCGGAATCGATGTGTACGATGCGCGTCGATTTCGACGGCACCCGCCAGCGCTCGGTCGTCACCGATCCGGCGCGGCAGCCGATGAACACCACCAGGTCAGCCTGCTCGAGGAACTCCCGCGTGACCGGCACGCCGCCGTTGGAGCCGACCACGCCGACGCAGTTGGGATGGGTTTCGGCCAGGCTTCCCTGCCCCGAGACCGTGGTTGCGACTGCGATATCAAGGCTTTCGACGAAGGTTTGAAATTCACCCTCGCCACCGGCCAGGATAATGCCGCCGCCGCAAACGATGATCGGAAACTTGGCCGACAAAATGGACTCCAGTGCGGCGTCAATCTCGGTCTCGTCGGGGCCCATGGGATAGGCCGGATAGGTTTCGTGGCGCGAATCAGCCCAGATCTGGTCGGGATTGACGGGGTCGCGCTGCACGTCAATGGGCAGCCCCAGGTGTGCCGAGCCGGGCCGCCCGGTGGTCATTTTGCGAAATGCGGTGCGCACCATATCGGGCAGCATGTCGGATTTCGGGATCACCGCGTTCCATTTGGTCAGCGGGCGCATCAGACCTTCCTGGTCGAGTTCCGTTAGGGGGTAGTGGCCGCGCGACGCGACGCCGACATCCGACGTGATGGCCAAAATCGGCACGGACGATTCTCCTGCCTCCACCAGTCCCGGCAGGATATACGTGGCGCCGCCGCCCGACGGGCCCTCGCAGACACCGACCTTTTTGGTCACCCGCGCGTAGCCATCCGCCATGTAGGCGGCCGAGCGTTCGTCACGGGTCAGGATATGTTCGATTTTGTGATCCAGGCGGTAGAGCGCGTCGTAGAAGGGCAAGGTGGTATCGCCGCACAGGCCGAAAATATGGCGCACGCCGTGTGATTCCAACATACGCACCATGGCTTCGGCGCCGTTCATTTGATTGTCCGCTTTGTTGTCCGACACGACGGTATCTCCTTTTCGGCGCGTTACGCACCTTCGGTTTGACTGTTTGTACGCCAGTCTGTATACAGATCGGAACGCAGCGTCAATAATCTTTTTGCGCGTGAAACCGATAGAAAGTTTGAGTGCTATGGTGACCAAGCCCAAATCCACGTCTGCCGGCAACGTCCAGCGCTTGTATGGCGAGCTGAAATCTATGGCGGTCAGTTTCGCCTTCAAACCCGATGAGCGGATCAACGAAAGTGAGCTGTCCGAGCGCCTCGGCGCCAGCCGCACACCGTTGCGCGAAGCGCTCAATCGCCTGGTCGCCGAGGGCTTGCTGGTTTACCGCTCGGGCAAGGGGTTTTTCTGCCGACCGCTGCAGCCGCAGTCGATCTTCGATCTTTACGAGGCGCGATTGGCGGTCGAGCGCGAAGCCGTTCGGCTGGCTTGTCAACGCGCGGAAGAAGCAAGTATCGCTGCGTTGCGCGAGATGCTCGAGCAGGTGCGCCCGGGTAAGGCCCATCATGAGATCGAAGACTTGGTGGATTTCGATGAGACGTTTCACTTAGGCGTCGCCCGCCTATCGGGCAACGCGGAATTGGTTCGCATGTTGGAAAGTATCCAGGCGCGCATCCGTTTTATCCGCTGGATCGATATGGAAAACCGCCGCCAAGTGACGTTTGGTCAGCATATGGACATATTAGAGGCCATCAGCGCGCGCGACGCCGCACGGGCTCAGGCTTTGGTGACGGAACATGTGGAGCGCCGCGCCGAGCAAATATCGCAAGTCGTGCGCGAAGGCTATTCTCGAATTTACATTCCACAATTGTCCGCGTGAGTGTTTTTCGCAAGCGCTTGACCCTGTGGCAGCGCCACGATAAGAACATAATATGAACAAATGAGGCTGCTGCCTTGCCGCTCGACGTTTCCCGCCCTGAAATTACCCAAACCCTGACGCGGGGGGTGTGCCGCTTTTTGAGCGCTGGCGGTATTTCGCCGTTGCGCGAGTTCAAGCTCGCCTCCCGGCGCCGCGCCGATGTCGCCGGGCTTGACCGGGACGGGCGATTTACCATCGTCGAGATCAAATCCTCGGCGGCGGATTTCCAGGCCGACGGCAAATGGCCGGATTATCTGCCGCATGCCGATTTCTTCTATTTTGCGGTCGACGCGGCATTTCCACTGGCGCTACTGCCGGCGGATCAAGGCGTGCTGATCGCCGACGGTTTTGGGGCCGCGCTGCACCGAGCCGCGGATGAACGCCCGGTGAACGGCAATCGCCGCCGTCATCAGCTGTTGCGTTTTGCCCGACAGGCAGCGCGGCAACTGGATGGCGAGGTTGACTGCCGGATTTAATGGTGGATTTGATGCCGGGCTGTTTTAGCCGCCGACCTTAAGCATCGCCTGAACGGGTTTGCCGCCGACCATCATATCGCGATGATCATTGGTGTTCAGCGTAACGCGGACGTCGGCGCCGCCGGCTGGAAGTTTCCCGATATGGAACCAAGGGCCGTACAACCGCGCAATTTTCTTACCGTTCACATAGAGATGCCCATGGCCTTCGCCAGGGACATGTGCGGCGCTTGCGTGTTCCGGCGCAAAACGGAAATTGCGGACGTCAATATGGAGGTTCCATCCGCCAACGGCATCCTTGGTGACGGTGATTTCCACACCTGGCGCGTTTGCCCCGGCAGGCAGCATGACGGCCTTGCCGTGATGCCCGTGTTGTCCGTGAGACTGTGCTATGGCGGAGCCTTGCCCCAAGGTCAAAAGCAGTGCGCACACCGCGAAAAACGTAAATCGATGCATCTTCTTTCTCCCCAAGAAATAATTCAGATGCGCAAAAACCGGCTTTCACCGTTGGCTTTGTTTATATCGCAAAAATCGAATGTGTTTCATTATATTTGTTTCTCTTGGTGTCTTTAGACGAACAACCAAATCTTAACGTTCATGCGCCACTATGCGATCAAACGCTACAATGGAATCCATGTGAGTCGGAAACGGAGTTCAGTTCATGAGTGAGGGAACCAATCCTGCATTAATGTCGGCACTCTCAGGCGTCGTTGTGCTCGGAGGGCTGCTGGCCGCCGGATACTACGGCTGGGACCATTTGCGCACGGAAATCCAGACTCGAAACGATCAGACCCAAGCGGTGATCATCGAACTGAAGACAGAGACGCTTGATGAAATCCGCGCCTCCAAAACCGCTGCCATTGAAGAGATCAAGACGCTAAATGCCGAGGTCTCGGCCGGTTTGAAACAGATGGGCGCCAGCCCGGCGGGTGCAGAGGGGGCCCTCGGTGCGGAAGTGCTTTCCGTGGTATCGGAATTGAAGCAGGCCGTCAGCGCGATCTTCGAAAAACAAAACATGATCGTTGAGCGCATCACCCAATTGAGCAAGCAATCCGCCACGCTCGAGGCCAAGACGGCGATGCCGAAAGCGTCCATGGCGCCACCGATGGTATTCGGGCCGCTGGCGAAAACCGTGTATTTCGGGCTCGGCAAAGCGCGCGGGCCGCAAATCGACGCTCAGGTGACCAAGGTGGTGCCGGGACTGAAGGAACGCGCCGGTGAGCCGCAATGCCGCGCCAACGTATCGGGCTTTTCTGATACGCTGGGCAACGACGAAAGCAATCTGCGGCTATCGCAAAAGCGCGCGGACTATGTGGCGGCGAAACTGAAGGCGTCGGGCCTGGCCATTGGCACTGTGCGCGGTTGGGGTGAACGCAGGCTTGAAGTCCACACCCTCGACGGCGCCGATAATCAGAACAACCGCCGCGTCGTTATCGAAATGAAGTGCGCGGTGCCGACCGCCTAGGCCTCGACAAAGCACTTTTCGCCGGCGCCGACCGGGTGCTACGCTAATTGCATGAAACGGCCTGTGGCAGTAATCCTGGCGATCGCAGGAATTTCGCCTCTTTTATTGGTCGGCTGCGACCAGGAAACAAAAGACCAACCGCTTCCCGTACGTGCCATCAAGCACATGACGGTTTCGGAGCGCGCGTCCGATCAGTTGCGGCGGATTGCCGGCGTGGTCCAGGCCGGCACCACCACCGAGATCGCCTTCGAGATCGCCGGCCAGGTTACGAAATTGCCGTTCGGTATCGGCGACCAAGTGACTCGTGGCCAGGCCGTTGGGCAGTTGGACCGTGAACGCTATACCTTGCAACGTGAAACATCGCAGGGCGAGCTGCAAAGCGCACAGGCGCAACGCCGCGATGCCGAGAAGAAATACGCACAGCAAAAGGAACTGTTCGATAAAGGATACGCCACCAAAACCGCATTCGACAGCGCGCTTGCGACGTTAGAGAGCGCGCGCAGCCAAGTCGAGATCGCACGGTCCAAGGTTTCCATTGCCGAACGCGACGTCAACAAAACGACTTTGCTGGCGCCGTTCAGCGGGCGGGTCAGTGCCAAGTATGTTGAGGTGTTTACCGAAGTTTCCGCCGGCCAACAAATTCTGCAATTGCATTCGGAAGGCGACCAAGAGGTCGTCGCAAGCGTGCCGGAAACCTTAATCGAATCGCTTTCCGTGGGCGATCCGGTGGACGTGCGGTTTACCTCTACCGGCGAGACGCCCGGGGTGTCGGACAAGTCAACGCAAGGCACCATCGCCGAGATCGGCTCGCAGGCCACCGCGGCAAATGCTTTCCAGGTGGTGGCAAAACTCGACACTCAAGTGCCCGGTATTCGTCCCGGTATGTCCGCCGAAATCACCTTTCGGTTTGAAACCCAAGCCACGGGCCGCGCTTTCCTGTTGCCGACCGCGGCGGTATTGCCGGATGCCACCGCCAGGAAGGGTTTCGTCTACACCTTCGATGCCGGCAGCGGCATCGTGCAAAAACGCAAGGTGTCGATTCTCAATATTCGCGACAACTTGCTCGAGGTGGACGGCGATTTAAAGGCGGGTGACGTGATTGCGGTTGCGGGGCTCTCATTTCTGTCCGATGGCATGGCCGTGCGTCTTTTGAACAAGGCGCCGGGTCAGTAACGTGGACATCCTGACGCGGTTCGCGCTTGGCAATGACCGGCTGGTGCTGGTCATCGCGCTATTGATCGCGATTGTCGGGCCGCTCAGCTATGGCTCGCATCCGTCGCGCGAAGATCCCAAAATCACCATTCGGACAGCCGTGGTGACGGCGCAGTTCCCGGGCATGGCGCCGAACCGCATCGAAGATCTGATCACCCGAAAGATCGAGGAAAAGGTCCGCGAAATTCCCGAGGTGGAGCATATTGAGGCCACCGCGCGTACCGGTTCGACTACGGTCAAGGCTTTGGTCTACGAACGCTACGCCGATATGGCGCCGATCTGGCAGGATCTCCGCAACAAAATGTCGGATCTCGCCGAGGATTTGCCGGAAGGTACGCTGGGCCCCTACGTGAATGACGATTACGGTTCCGTCGCCATGGCCACCGTTGCCATGACGGCGGAAGGGTTTAGTCTGGCAGAAATGCGCGAGGCGGCGCGGTCGGTGCGCAACGAGCTATATGCCGTCGCAGGCACGCGCAAGGTTGAGCTGTTCGGTGTCGAGCCGCAGCGTATCTTCATCGAAGTGGATAACGTTCAGATTGCACAATTGGGCCTGTCGGTTCCAGGTATCCTCGATACTTTGAAACAACAAAACATCATTCTTCCCGGCGGTGCTATTCAGGTCGACGGACGCTCCATGGTGATCGAGCCCTCCGGCAACTTCCAGAGCCTCGAAGACATCGCTAATCTTCCCGTCGATCTGCCTGATTCTGAAGGTCAGGTCGTTTATATCCGCGACTTCGCCTCGATCCGCCATGGTTACCAAGACCCGCCGCGCAGTCCGGCTTTCTTCAATGGTGAGCCCGCGATCGTGATCAGTGTTTCAATGATCGATCAATACGACAGTGCGCGATTCGGACGCGATCTCAAGGCCAAGATACGTCATCTGGAGAATGCCCTGCCCATCGGGTACCAGATGCGGTTCATCACCTTCCAGCCCGATGATATCGCCACCGCCGTCGAGGGCGTGACCATCAACTTGATGCAAACGGTGGCCATCGTGCTGTTCGTTGTCATCGCGTTTCTCGGCCTCAGGACGGGCGTGATCGTCGGGCTGATGGTGCCGTTGACCATGCTATTGGCGATCTTGGTCATGCGCCAGACAGGCATCGAGTTGGAGCGTATGTCGCTCGCCACCCTGATCATCTCACTCGGTCTCTTGGTCGATAACGGTATTGTCATGGCCGAGGAAATCTCGCGCCGTTTGTCGCTTGGCGAGGAGCGCCGCTCAGCGGTGCTGGGGGCGGCCCGCTCACTCTCCATGCCGCTGCTGACCTCCAGCGTCACCACAATACTTGCCTTCATGCCTTTGATGTTGGCTGAAAGCGCGGCCGGCGAATACACCCGTGCCATCTCACTGGTGATCTTGATTACGCTGCTGGGGTCGTGGGTATTGGCGCTAACGGTGACACCCTTGCTGTGCCTGAAGTTTCTCAAACCCGGTGAACCGGTCGATGAGGCACACCTTAGCCAGCGCCCGCTGAACCGGGCCTACCGCGGATTGCTTGGCGGCATACTCAGTTGGCGCGCGCCATTCTTGCTTGGCGTGGTGGCGGCGATGGCGGCGAGCATCTGGGGTTTTCAGTTCGTTTCGAAGATATTTTTCCCGGCGTCCGAACGCACGCAGTTCCAAATTATTCTCGAACACGAGGTCGGCACCAACGCACACCTGACGCAAGCAAGCGTCGCTCAGCTTTCGGCCTGGTTGCGCAACACTGAAACCAATCCGGAAGTGGTGAACCATATCGCCTATGTGGCCAGCGGCGGTCCACGGTTCTATTTGGCGTTGGACCCGCCGGAGGCCGATCCGCACCGGGCCTATTTCATCGTTAATGTGAAAAACCCGGGCGACGTGCCGGGCGTGGTGCGCCGCGCGCGTGCGTTCGCGCTCGAAAACTTGCCGCAACTGCGCGCCCAGGTGAAGCGCATGTCCATGGGGCCGGCGGAGAGCGGTTTGGTGGAATACCGTCTGGTCGGCACCGATGCATCGGTGCTGTCGGGGTTTTCCGAAACACTGAAAAGCGCCATGCGCGCCGAGCCCTTCACGGTCGACGTGCGCGACGATTGGGAGAACCGCACCATCAAGGTGCTGGTGCAGGTGGACCAAAACCGCGCGCGGCGGGCTGGCGTCAGTTCGCAAGATGTGGCTCAGGCGCTGAACGCGATTCTGTCGGGTACGGCAATCACGGATTATCGCCAGGGCGACCTTACCATTCCGGTCGTCATGCGCTCGGATGACTTGGTCCGCACCAATATGGATCGGTTGCGTACGCTCAACATTGCGTCAAGCAGCGGCGCGCCGGTGCCGTTGTTGCGGATCGCGAATTTCTCAGGTGTCGCCGAGTTTGCACAAATTCAGCGCCGCGACCTGGAGCGTGTGATGACCGTTTCAGGCAAAAGCACCACCCTGACCGCCGCCGCATTCGACAAGCAATTGGAAAAAACCCTCGCCGGTCTCGATGTACCTGCCAGCTATCGTATCGAGAAGGGGGGCGAGTTGGAAAGCTCGGCGACGGCACAGCAATCGTTGTTTGCCTTCATGCCCATGGCGTTCGCGCTGATGATCTTGGTGCTGGTCGGGCAATTCAACAGCCTGCGCCGCCCGCTGGCTATTCTGACGGTGATTCCCTTGGTGATCGTCGGTGTGACCATTGGATTATTGGCCGCGCCGGGGGCCAATTTCGGTTTCATGGCGATGCTCGGCATGTTGTCGCTGGCCGGTATCGTCATCAACAACGCCATCGTCTTGATCGAACGCATCGACGAAGAGCGCGAAAAAGGAAAAGCCGTCCGCGATGCTATTCTGGCCGCCAGCGTGGTGCGGCTGCGGCCGATCCTGATGACCACAGTGACGACCGTTGCCGGCCTGGCGCCGATCATCATCGCCCGTGATGTGTTGTTCTACGACCTGGCGATTGTCCTGGCCGGCGGCTTGTTGGTTGCCACGATCCTGACGCTCGGCGTTGTGCCGGTGCTGTATTCGCTTTTGTTCCGCGAGCCTAAACCCGCGTAGGCATACTGCGAGCGCCGCGGATTAAAACTTGCCGGAATTGTTCCAGGTGTCGCGCGGGCCGATCTCCTCCGATGCATCCCAGTGCTCGGCGATCCGCCCGTCCCGAAGCCGGTAAAGATCGAACACCGCATGATCGGCGCCTTCCTTGTGGACGCGGCAATAGGTGACAACCAAGTCACCCTCGCCGATCAGCTTGAACAGCATTTCGTAACGACCCAGGGCCCCGGCTGAAAGCGCGGCTTGCCATCCCTCCAGCCCGGCGCCGACGCGCGGGCTGCGTTCGGTGATATCGGGGGCGATGAAATCGGCCAGCTCGTCGTGCCCGCCTTCGATCAATACGCGCTTGGTAAACTCCTTGACGATCGCCTTGTTGGCTTCGGTGGCACCCGGGTCGGTGGCGTCGTCGTCATTGGGGCTTTCGGTCATGGAGTTGCCCGAAGGTGTCGCTTGCGGCGCGCAGATCACATCCCAATGTTCGATGATGCGGCCTTCCGCATCGGTATCGAACATGTCCATGGTGATCCATTCCGCCGCGCCGTCATTCAAGGATTGGAATACGTGGCAGAACACATATGGACCGTCTTCAATCGAGCGCAACACGCGGATGTCACGGATGGGGTTTCGTTCAAGAAACGGTTTGAAGAACGAAATAAAACCGTCCTGGTTGGTGGGCACACCGGTGGAATGCTGGGTGTAGCGGGCACCGGTATATTTGGTCATGGCCTGTTCCGGGTTGCCGTCACGAATGCCTTCCATGTAGAGCGCGCTGTCGCGTCCGTTCATGATGTCAGTCCTTCTACCAGCTACAAGCCGACAAGTTTATCAGGGATATAGAGTGCGATCTGCGGGAAGATCACCAGCAGCACGATCATCAACGCCATGGCAAACCAGAACGGCCAGATGCCGCGGAAGATCGTACCCATGGGTACATCCGGTGCGATGGATTTCACGACGAAGACATTGATGCCCACGGGTGGTGAGATCATCCCCATCTCCAACACGATCACCACGATGATGCCGAACCAGATGAGATTGCAATCCATGCCGATTGCAATCGGGATCACCACCGGAATGGTCAGCATCAGCAGGTCGCCGACATGAACGGGATGAACACGAACGCCCCGATGATGATTAGGAATACGGTCGTGGTCGCACTCATGGTCTGCAGTATAACGGTGAGCAGGGTTTCGGCATTGGTCGAACCGGGCGCGAGCGCCACCATATAGATCAAAAACGCGCCGACGGAAGATGCTTCCACAGGCGTAGAAACCCCGGTGTACATGCCGCCGATGGCGACACATACAACACCCAGGAGCGGCGCTGCCGGACGCAGTGATTCCAATCTCTCGCTCCATCCGAACCGCTCGCCGCCGGGACCGGCTTCAATCCGCAGAATTGAGACCTTTGACAAATAAGTCGATCAAATAGAGCAGAAATATCACGGAATAGAGGCCTGCCAACCAATTGGCGGTCATAGCTCCTAAAAACTGTGACGGAGACCAGTAGGCGTAAGCGGTCACCAATAGAAACGCATAGCAGATTAAATTTCTTCGATGCCATGGATCGAATTCTCCATCGATTATCTGCCTCAGGATAATTGGCGCCATGAAGATGAAGGTGAGGAAAAATGGCAGAACCGGCTCATTCATCGGGTTGGGCAAGGCTTGGCCGCCCGGCGCGGAATTGATCCCGAGGTTATGATAAACCCCAAATATCGCGATCGCGTTCGCGAAATCGAAGCCCGCGTTCGAAATGCCATATGAATCGTCCTCGATGCTTTTGGCGCGCAGAAACCCCATGCAGTAATAGATGGCAACAATAATCGCGATTATAATCGGTGGCTCCACGATCCGTACGAAGAAGGATTCAGTGAGCGTGAGAAAAATTAACACGATCATAGTGCCGAGGACGGCTGGATAAATCAGATCCAGCACGAGTGCTTTCTTAAGATCCATTGGTTGTTTCCTCGTCAAGGTGACGGTTGCAAGTGGTTTTTCCCCATCTCACATCGCCCTCAACATCTGTATCCAGGTGTCGATATCCCGTTGGTCATAGTCGTCGAGCATGACGTCCTCCATGTTGGGCGATTTGCCGACAATGAATTTAAACTGCTGAAGCCAGTCCGCAATATGCGTTGGTGTGTCGGGAAACACGATATCATAGCGTCGACCCTCCACCTTTCCGTTCTTTGACGGCAAGTTCTCTGGAGCGTCCTTTTTGTCGACACTGAACTTGTAAGTCTCCTTAAACCCCAGGCTATTGACCATGAAGTTCTGCGCCTTGGTGTTGTCCTCTAGGACGAAGGCGTGAATATTAATCGGCTTTTCGCTCGGGTCGCTTTCGGAAACAAGGAACGACGCGACCATGAGACGCGCTAGGCATATGCCGACGCCCCGGTTGCGGTGTGTGCGGGCCAGCATCAGGCCGCCAAGCTCCCACGACGCCGGGTCGAACTCGTCCGGTTTCAGGTACCCCAAGGCGACGAAATCGTCTTCGTCCTCCGTCGTCGCGCACCAGCCCCAGCCGTCTTCGAGGACTTTCTGATAGAGATTCCATTGGCGGGAGGCAACATTCTGTTCGCATAGGCTGAAACCGCGGTACCATTGGTAGGCTTCGCGCTCGATCGCCGAGGGTATTTGGCCGAAAACCAGCATGCACGGATTAAATCATACGCGCGTATAAATAGCATCAAGATATTTTCAGCTTATTAAAGCGCTAGACGCGTCGCTTTGGCCTATCTGATCTTGGACGCCCCCAGTATCGCTTCTTGCTCCGGCTTCCGTCTCCGGCAATCAACTCGGCCATCTTATCGATCACGAGCTTCCGCATCAGGCCGTGCGGAAACGATTTCCCGTTGGCCCATCGGCTGATCGTCGGACGACTTACCTTGAGCGCGTCCGCGATTTGCGTATCGTCCATGTTGAGCAGCCGGCGGCAATAGTCGCGAGCGAACCGGAAAATAGCTGTGAATTGTTCGGCTTCCGCGTTTTCAGGAAAGCTTGTGAGATAGGCATGCGCAGAATCCTTGTCTGCGCTCAACCGATCCAAGGTCAAGTTCAATGCGCGGCGTATCTGTTGGGGATCATATTCAGTCTCTAGAAGCGCCGCAGTAGGCTCTTGAACCATATAGTCTTCAGCCATGATTTCGGTTCCTCCTGACTTAAGTTAATATGTACAGTCTGCACAAAAATGTCAATTTATTGTCCATACCAAAATAAAACTTATCAAGTATAACAAGATGTTAATAAATAAATATTAGTTCAGGGTGTACAAAATAGTTCATATATGGTCAGGCATCGGCAAGCTCGCGCCTAGCGCTACACGAACGATTGGCAGTTCGGACCGAAATTACAGACTATCATGAAATCTGCATCACCGTTTATCTCGGTGAAGGCACGCTATTGGACATGGTGAATAGTAACTGCGAGGTATGTGCCCAATTCTGAAAGTCTTCGACCGGGCGTACTTTGCCGGCATCTGCCGGAAGGACCAAGCGTCTGAGTGGGCCTAGTGCATTTTGTGGCGCCGGAGATTGCCTCGAAAAGTACGGGTAAAAAATAGGGTTCGGTCCGTCAACTTGTATAAATACTCATTAAAATCAACAACTTCCAACCACCAAACTATCGGTCAAATGGTCGAAACCAGGGGTTTAACCATAGCGATGCAGACCCGCGCCGAAACTATTGAGCCAGGCGCGGGCGCGTTCGGTCTCATCCGTCATCTCATTGACCAAGCGCCAAAACCCGGGACCGTGGTTGTGTTCCCTCAAGTGCGCCACTTCATGTGCAACCACGTAATCGAAAACAAAATCCGGCGCTAAAATCAGACGCCACGAGAAGTTCAAGTTGCCGCCTGCGGCACACGAGCCCCAGCGGCTCTTGGTGTCGCGGATGGCTATGCGGCCGTAGTCCGCTTGCAATTGTCCGGCCTTGTCAGCGACCCTTTCGCAAAGCGCAGCGCGGGCTTGCTTCTTCAGCCAGTCGCCGACGCGTCTAGACAGGTGCTCTTCGCGGCCGCTGACGTAAATGATGCCGTCGGCGTTCCACACACCGCGCCGCGCCGTCGGCTGATGGCGGATGACGTGGTCTTCACCTCGGTAGGGAATGACCGCGCCGTCAACCAGCGGCACCTGGTCGGGCAGTTTGCCCAGATGCCGTTCAATCCATGCCGATTGGGTTGTTGCCCAGGATAGAGCTTCGGTTTCATGCACGCCGTTGGGCAAAGTGATCACCACGCCCGGCGTGCCGTCGGGGCGACGGGTTTCCGTGCGCAGGATCAGCCGACGGGCCTTGGCGTTGCGGCGCAGGCGCAATGGCACGCGCCGCCCGCCGATATCGAGGATATGTTCTTGAAGCGGGTTCCGCTTCACGCGCCACATCTCACGCAGCCCTGTCTCACGCAGCGGCGGGCAGTTCGTGACCGATGGCATCGAAGGCGTTGAACAGTTCCGCCGTTTTCTCTTCCGTCAGCAAGGTCAGGGGCGGCCGTAACCGAAGCCAGGAATCGTTGCCTGTGTGGCGCGCCATCAGGGCTTTCAAGGCCGATTGCAGCGGGAAGCCTGCGATGGTGTGGCGCACCGCGGTGACTTGCGCGTGCAAGGCGCTGACGTCGGTGCCGGCGCGGAAGCCGTCATGCACAGCGGCCAGCGGGCTTGAGCAGACATTGGCGCAGGCCGTGATCGCCCCGGCGCCGCCTTTCTCCAGCAACGGCAGCAACAGATCATCGGCACCGCTCAGGACGTGGAAGCCCGGGAACTTTTCCGCCGCGCCGCTCATGTTTTCAAACTCGCCCGACGAATCTTTCATGCCGGCGATGGAATCTGGATAGTCCTTCAACAGCATCTCGATCAGGTTATAGGTGATCGGCGTCGCTGACATTTGCGGGAAATGATAGAGGTAGATCTGCAAGCGCGGGTCGGCGACACGCTGGATCACTTCCGAGAAAAACGCATACAGTCCCTCGTCACTGGGGTTTTTGTAGTAGAACGGCGGCAGCATCAAAACGCCGCCGGCGCCTGCATTGACGGCGACGCGGGTCAAGGTCACCGCATCGGTCAGCGAACAGCTACCGGTACCGGGCAGCAGTTTCTCGCCCGGGATGCCGGCCTCGACAAGGCTTTCGATGATACGGATGCGTTCCTTCAGCGAGAACGAATTGGCTTCGCCGGTGGTGCCCAGGACGGCCAAGCCGGAACTGCCGTTGTTGAGCAGCCAATGGCAGTGCTTCGCCATCAGCGCGTCATCGGGCGTCAAGTCGTCCTTGAGGGGGGTCAGGGCGGCGGGCAGCACGCCGGTGAAACGGTTGTCTTTAAAGCTCACGGTTAATCTCCCTAATTCGTTTACTCTGGCCAACTGACCACGCGGTTTTCCAAGTCGTCCGTATCTCGTTCCGACACCACCCGGCCACGCACGGAAATGCCGGCTTCGTGCACGGTCTCCGGGTCGCCCGACACCAGCGGGTGCCACCAGCGCAAATCGTCACCTTCGGATATCAGCCGGTAGGCGCAGGTTGACGGCAGCCAGCTGTAGCGGCCCAAATTTTGCGGCGTCAAAATCTGGCATTCAGGCACGAAGCGTTTGCGCTCGTCATAGCTGACGCAACGGCAGCTTTCCATATCCAACAGCCGGCAGACGACGTCGGTGTGGTAAATGTTGCCGGTGTCGGCATCTTCCAGTTTGTTCAGGCAACAGCGTCCGCAGCCGTCGCACAGCGATTCCCACTCGGCCTTCGTCATTTCGGCCAAGGTCTTCTGTTTCCAGAAAGGGATCGTTTCAGGTTTCGGTTTGCGGGCAAATCCAAACATCAGCCTAGAGGTAGCGCGTCCCCGGCCCCGAGGCAATCCCCGAGGCAATCCCCGGAGATACAGGTTTTAAGTTCGGTCGACAAGGTGGATGAAAGAGCCGGCCACTTTGCCGATACGCTGGCCGGCATGGCCAAGCGCATTGTCAGCTGCATCGGTACTCGTAAACAGGGGTTCGGCGTCAGCCTCACTCACCACTTTGGCGTAATGAAATTCGTGGCCCCTAAAAGCCATACCTTTGGCGCCAAGCAGCCCATCCGACACGCAAGCGGCTTGCCGGTAGCCCAAGGTCAAGCCGGGCGCCGCGAATGAGGTTTCCACCGGCAGCAAGCCGGCCATGGCATGGGCGTCTCCGGAACCGTCGGTCAGGCTCCGGCCCAGCACCATGTAGCCGCCGCACTCTCCGAATACCGCCGCCCCATTTTCGGCGGCACTGCCGAGGCCCTTAAGAAACATGGCGTTGGCGGCCAGTTGCGCGGCGTGCAGTTCCGGATATCCGCCGGGCAGGTAGACTGCGTCACTCGCCGGGTTCGGCGCCTCGTTTGCGAGCGGCGAAAAGAAATCGATCTCGCAGCCGGCCTCGCGCCAACCATCAAGGACATGCGGGTAGGAGAAAGCAAATGCAGCATCGCGCGCAACGGCAATGCGCTGACCCAAAACAGGTAAGGCGGGCTGGCCCGGCGTTGGGATCGCCGTTTTGCCGGCGCGCATGAGACCGCGCAGCTGCGGAATGTCGATGTGCTCACCGACCAAGGCAGCGGCGCCATCGATAAAGGTTTCCAAGTCCGGGTGTTCGAGCGCCTGTACCAGCCCCAAGTGACGCGACGGCAATTGCATTTCCGCGCCGCGCGGCAGGCAACCCAAGACCGGAATGTCGGGAAGCGAATCGCTACAGGCTTGCCGCAAAATGGCTGCATGCGCTTCGCCACCAACTCGGTTGAAGATGACGCCGGCAATGGTAAGTTCGGCCTGGTGGGTCGCAAATCCGCGCACCACTGCTGCCGCCGAAGCGGCTTGGGCGCGCGCGTCGACAACCAGCACTACCGGCCAGCCGCTCAATCGCGCCACGTCGGCGGTAGAGCCAGAAAGCGCACCTGGGGGAACACGAGCCCCATCGAATAGTCCCATGACACCTTCGCAAACGACGAGGCTGTCCGGCGTGGACACGGCGGTCAACTGGTTGCTCAGGGTTTCTGGTCGCATGGCCCAGGCATCAAGATTGCGGCATGGCCGGCCGCTGGCAGCGGCATGGAAAGCGGGATCGATGTAATCGGGGCCGATCTTGGCGGAAACGACGTCGTTGCCGGTTCCGGCGAGATGGCGCAGCAGGCCAAGCGTCACCAGAGTCTTGCCGCTCCCGGATGCGGGTGCCGCAATAATTACGCCGTTCAAGGGTTCAGAATCTCTTTGATCCGCTTGGCCATGGTTTCAGCATCGGTGCCATGGCTGAAGTGCTGAGCGAACTCACCGTCCGGGTCCATCAGATAGGTCACGGCGCTATGGTCGACACTGTAATCATCGGGGTCAGCGTCCGGGTCCTTGCTTTCTACCTTGGCGAAATAAACGCGGTACGCCTTGGCCACGGCGGCAACTTGCTCAGGCGTGCCGGACATGCCCACCAGCCTGGGATGGAAGTAGGACGCATATTCACGCAATTGCTCAGGCGTGTCGCGGGCGGGATCGACCGAAATGAAGATCGGCACGATTTTTTCCGCGTCCGGGCCCAATATGTCCAGGGTATTGGACATCTCCGTCAACCCGGTGGGACAGACGTCCGGGCAATAGGTGTAGCCGAAGTAAACCAGGGTGTATTTGCCGGCAAAGGTTTTGTCGGTAACCGTTTTGCCGTTGTGGTCGGTCAGTTCGAAAGGTCCGCCGATTGTCGCTTTGCCGGTGGATTTGGTTGCCTTAACAAGGTTCTCGCCGACCTTGCCGATGTCTTGCAGGTGTTTACCGCTGGCAAACACAAGCAGCCCGGCGCCGACCACTACGGCCGCCAGCAGCAACCAGCCGCGCGTGCCGCTCAGTGGCGAGCCCTTGGCCGATTCCGGTGCGGATTCCGCCTCAGGTTTCGGTTCGGTATCTTCTGTAGCAGGTTTTTTCTCAGGTTCCGACTCGGCCATGTTTCCGGCCCTCGTTTTTGTCTCGGCAGAAGGCTACATTACCCTCATGAACGCGCGTAAACCAGAGGGAACACTCAGAAAAGGCTGGACCACCGGCGCTTGCGCCACGGCGGCGGCTGTTGCCGCGTTCGAGGCCTTGCATGTTGCGGCATTTCCCGACCCGGTGACGATCCGGTTGCCCGGGGGCCAAACGCCGGAATTCGATTTGGCGGGGCACGCCAAGGGCGAGGGTTGGGCGCAAGCGAGCGTCATCAAGGATGCGGGCGATGATCCCGATATCACCCACGGCGCGGAGATCATCACTCGTATTGAACGCGGCATGCCGGGTGAAGGGCTGCAATTCAAAGCCGGCGAAGGTGTCGGCACGGTCACCTTGCCGGGGCTGCCGCTTGATGTGGGGGAGCCCGCAATCAATCCGGGCCCGCGCCGGATTCTAGCCGACAATCTAGCGACAATGGCAGAAAAGTACGACGTGCCGCTCGATTTCAACATTACCGTTTCGATCCCGGGTGGTGAACAGCTTGCGCTAAAGACAATGAACGGTCGGCTCGGAATTGAGGGCGGCCTATCGGTTCTTGGCACCACCGGGATCGTCGTACCCTATTCCTGTGCGTCTTGGATACATTCGATACATCGCGGCATTGATGTCGCTAGGGCGACCGGCGTAATACACATTGCCGCAGCCACCGGGTCTACGTCTGAAGCTGCCGTCAAACAGATGCTTGGCCTACCGGAAACAGCGTTGATCGACATGGGGGATTTCGCCGGCGGGTTACTGAAGTACCTGCGCGCCCATCCCGTTCCGCACCTGACGCTGGCCGGTGGCTTCGGCAAGTTGAGTAAGCTGGCGCAAGGCCACATGGATCTGCACTCGAGCCGCTCGAGCGTTGATATGCGCGATCTCGCCGAAACCGCGCAGCGTGCCGGCGCCGATGAAGATACAGCTGGAGGCATCGCTGCCGCCAACACCGCCATGCAAGCCCTGGAGATGGCCGTTGAGAACGGCGTGCCACTGGCAGATGCCGTGGCAGGTCGAGCGCGTAGCGCGGCGCTGGCGACGCTCGCCGGCGGCACGAAAGTAGAGGTGCTGATCTTTACCCGATCCGGCGTCCTGGCCGGACGGGCCGGAGGCTGACATGCGACGCTTGCTGATCCTTGGCGGCACGGCAGAAGCCCGCGTTCTTGCCGAGGCGGCTGCGGTCAACCTGGCCGATCGACTAGAGGTTATTACGTCGTGGGCGGGACGTACCGGAAGGGCGCCGGATGTGGCTGGTGGCGTGCGGGTTGGCGGGTTCGGTGGCGCATCGGGTTTGGCTGAATACTTGCGTGCTGAATCGATAAATTTGGTTATCGATGCGACCCATCCCTTCGCCGAGACGGTTTCGGAACATGCCCATGACGCCTGCGTGACGGCAGGCGTGGCGCGGCTACAGTTGATCCGCCCTGCTTGGGAACTGCCGCCGAGTGGGAAGTGGCTGGAAGTCGCCGACATGGCAACTGCCGTCAATAC
This sequence comes from Rhodospirillaceae bacterium, assembly GCA_016845145.1. GTDB lineage: Bacteria > Pseudomonadota > Alphaproteobacteria > Rhodospirillales > Casp-alpha2 > TMED8. The sequence continues at coordinate 166,834 of JAERTE010000020.1, read as the reverse complement.
CGTTGGAAATTCGGCCTCCCGTGCATTCCTGACCACGGGCAAGCAAACCGTCAGCGCATTCGCGGGCGTGGAGAACGTGTGGTTTCTGGTGCGCTTGATTGACCCGCCGAGCGAACCCTTGTCGCTTGAGAATTTCGAAGTGACCACCGGACGACCGCCCTACGACCTCGAATCCGAGAAGGCGCTGATGATCGAACATCAGATTGATACCCTTGTCAGCAAGTCATCTGGCGGCGCCTTGCCGGCCAAAATCGTTGCTGCGTTTGATCTTGGGCTGTCGATAGTCCTGGTCTCACCGCCCCCGCCCCCGCCCGGCGCGCGCGCAAGCAGTGTCGATGAAGTCATGACGTGGGTTCAGATGCAACTTTAGCGACGTGGTCTCAGTACATGGTGGTGATCGGCGGCATAGAGGCGGCTGTCGTCGAAATCTTCAGGCGCAAGCACGCGGCCGACCATGATCAGCGCCGTACGGGTAATGCCCGATTCTTTCACCTTGCTGCGAATATCGGAAAGTCTGCCCTCGATGATCAACTGGTCCGGCCAACCGACCCGGTAAGCTACCGCCACAGGGCAATCATCGCCGTAGTGCGGGGTTAACTCTCGCACCACTTTGGCCAGGTTGTTGACCGAAAGGTGGATCGCCAGGGTCGCGCCGCTTTTGCCGAGTGTCTCCAGGTCCTCGCCGGCGGGCATTGAGGACGAACGCACGGCGGTGCGCGTCAGGATGATGGTTTGGCTGACGCCCGCAAGCGTCAGTTCTTTCTTCATGGCTGCCGCCGCCGCCGCATAGGCGCTTACGCCCGGTGTTACATCGTAAGGGATGCCAAGTTCATTGAGGCGCCGCATCTGCTCGGCGATGGCGCCATAGAGCGACGGATCACCCGAATGCACGCGTGCCACGTCTTGGCCGTCGGCATGGGTGGCTTGCATCTCGGAAATAATGGCATCTAAGTCCATGGGTGCGGTGTCGATAACACGAGCATCGGTCCGGGCTTCCGCCAAAACGGCCTCTGGGACCAGCGAGCCGGCATAGAGAATGACGGGTGCCGCCTTGATCAGATTGAGGGCGCGAACCGTAATTAGGTCAGGCGCGCCAGGACCGGCGCCGATGAAGTGGACAGTCACGTATAAATGCTCCGGTTTATTTTGGTGTTACCACATCACGCAGGATATCGAGCACAATGCCCGTGGCTTCGTGGATGAGGACGACATCATTTCCGGCCACGACTCGTTCAGTGCCTTGCTTGGGCGGAGGTAATTGAGCCCACAACTCATCCGGCAACTCACGTTTCTGCAGGCCTGGCGGCAAACGGCCGTTGCGCTCAAGCTGCTTTTGCAAACCGGGCGGCAGCGACTTGCGTTTGGCCAGCCCTGGGGGCATGCCTTTGTTCTTCCCTCGCCCTTTGCCTTTCCCCTTATTTTTGTCTTTCTTCCAGTGTTTGTCTTTCTTGTCTTTGCTGCCGCGTTGTTCGTCATCGGCGCCGTCATCATCTTTGCGCGCCGTTGTGGTGGCGCCAGTTGCGGCATCAATGACACGCTTGATCGTTTCGCCCGTGGTGGTGGTTGGCTCGCTCGGCGCGGCGGTTGCCATTCGGCCGAAGAATTTTTCAATGACGGCTTTCTCTGCAGCATCAAAGAGAATTTGGCCGATCTGGCCGCTGGCCGTCGGAGCACCGGTTACGGTCCGTGGTGGTGGCGGTGTTTGTTGCGCCAATGCTGGGGACGTGAGGATCAGAGCCAAGCCCAAAAACAATAAGCGTGCCATATTCAATCTCCGTTCTTATTCACGCCAGGACAAACCTGACATTACGCGTCTTCCATCTTAGCGGCGTAGCCACGCGGCGTGTATACCCATTCGCGCTGGCCGCGATGGATGTGGCGGGTTTGGCTGTTGCCGATCAAGACCAGCGTCAACATATCGACGCGGTCGGGCTCCAGTTCATCCAAGCGGATGACATCCAATGTCTCGCCATCGCGTCCCAGGTTGCGCGCCAAGATCACCGGTGTCTCCGCCGGGCGGTGTGCCAGCATGGCGTCACGCGCTGCGACCAATTGGTGACGGCGGCGTTTGGAGACGGGGTTATAGAGTGCGGTGATGAAATCGCCCGATGCCGCAGCCTGCAATCTGTTTTCGATCACGTCCCATGGCGTCAGCAAATCTGAGAGCGACACGGTGCAGAAATCGTGACCAATGGGCGCCCCCATACGTGCTGCCGCCGCCTGGATGGCTGAGACACCAGGCTCGACGCTGATGTCAAGCCGGTTCCATTCAGGATTATCTTCGCGGTCCAACAACTCGAACGCCAGCGTTGCCAGCGCATAGATGCCGGCATCACCGGAACTGACCAGCGCCACGTCGAGGCCCTCGGCGGCGCGTTCGATGGCGAGGCGCACGCGCGCCTCTTCCTCTGACAACTTGGAATCGTGGCGCGGTTTGCCAACGATGACATCCACGATCAGGTCCAAATACAACCCATAACCCACCACCTCATCCGCACCAGCAAGGGCACGGGTCACGGCAGGGGTGCGCCATCCATCTGATCCGGGACCGATCCCGACGACCGTCAGCCGCCCGCGTTTCTGACCAACACTGGCCGGGGCGATGTTCCCTTTGGCCAGGCCCAGCGCACAGGTGGCGCGTTTGGATTTGGCTTTCGGCACGATCAAATCGCCTTGGCTGCCGACAGCTGCGAGCGCGGCTCCCTCGGCTACGCCGTGACACCCAACCTCGGCAAAAACGATGTCGGACGGATTGGCCAATCGTGGGGTTTCGGTTTCGAGCTCAACGGCGGTGAAGAACCGTGCGGGGACACCGAGATGTTCGGCCAAGGCATGCACGGCGCCTTCATCGGCCTTCACGTCAATGGAGACGACACAGGCCACGCTTGGCGCGGCGAGGCCGGCTTGAGCGAGCGTTTCTAGCGCCAGGGAAATCAATTCCGCCGGGTCGCAATCTCGTTCACAGCCGACACCAAGCGCCAGCACCGGCGGGTGCAGCACCAGCCGTTCATCACTACCTGCGTCGACTTTATGGGTAACCGTGATTGAAGGGCTGTCACTTTCAGTGAAAGCGGCGTCGATTTTCGTTAGCCATGCCGTGTCGCCACAGTCGACATGCATGCCCACGGGCTCCCTGGCGATCAGCGCAGCGGCGACAGGTTTGGCTGCTGCCGGATTGGCCAAAGACCAACCGGACGGTGGGTCATCGAGCGCCACACCCAGCGAAACGTCACCGGCCGTGGTGATAGCCGCATTCGTATTCAAAGCTTCGGCGATGTCCGCAGCCAACTGGTTGGCGCCGTTGTGGCCCCCCAACAATGGCACCACGGCGCTGCCGTCTTGCGCCATGGCAATGACCGGCGGCTCGGAACGCTTATCGCCCAACAGTGGCGCTAGAGCCCGAATTAGAATTCCAGCGGCGCAGATACCGATAATCGGATGGCCTGCCTTAAAAAGATCGCCAAGGTGCTCAATCGTATTGGAAAATAACTCTGTTGCGCCATGGGCACGTCCAGCTAGGCCGTGAGTCTCCGCTTCCGGCATATCTAATCGCCCAGCCAGCTCAAGACCGGTGTTGGTCAACGCAATGATAATGGGGTGTTTCATTGGCCGGCCTCCCCCGACGGGCGGCGGATCAGGATCATGGAGAAATACGGCGCCTTGGCCGTATCCACCTGGTCCAACGGCAGCGCGCGTTGATCGGTCATGCTGGCGTGCTCTACATAATGGGCATGGGCAGAAAGCCCCAGGCGTTCGATAACGCGGCGAACCTTATCGAAATGCCGGCCTACTTTCATAACCGCCACGGCGGTGGAGGCTTTCAGTCGTGTCTCCAACTCCGTTTCGTCCAAGGGACCGGGTACGATACTCAGTGTTTCGTTCCGTGATACAAGCGGTACGCCAGCTGCGGCGGCGCAGGCTCCTAGCGATGAAACACCTGGCACGATCCTGGTTTCATGCGCGTCCGCCAAGCGCGCGAACAGGTACATGAATGAGCCGTAAAGGAACGGGTCGCCCTCGCATAAAAAAGCAACATCGCGTCCCACATTCAGATGATCACGGATCTCACCCGCATAGTAATCGTAAACATCATGAGCCGGGAACTCGCCCGGTACCATTGGAGTGCGCACGGCAATTTCTGTCTTGCCGTCGGGGATGTGCGGTGCGGCGATGGCGCGAGCCAGGCTGTCACCTATATCGGGCGCGGGATAGGCGATGACGGGGGTGCCTTCGATGATGCGCAGTGCCTTCAGGGTTATCAGTTCCGGGTCGCCGGGGCCGACGCCGAGGCCATACAAAGTGCCGCTCATGTCTTCTCCACGTGTAACTGCCAAACTTCCATCATCGGCCGCATGCCGCTCATGGGGCCGACACTGTCTTCCCGGGCGATGCTGAGGCGCGTCATCCGGCCACCGTATTTTTTGCGGAACGCCAGCAGGGATTGCTGCGCTTCCAAGGTTACGGCATTGGCCACCAGCCGGCCGCCGGCGGCAAGCCGGCCCCAACAGGCTTCCAAAATGTTCAAATCGGAAACGCCGCCGCCGACGAAAACCGCATCTGGCGCTGTGTCGATGGCGTCCAGGGATCCAGGCGCCTGGCCTTCAATCACATGCAAATGCGGCACGCCCAGGTTCGCCGCATTGGCCCGGATGAAGCCGAGGCGCTTCGCGTTGCGCTCAATAGCGACGGCCTTGGCCGAAGGTTCAAGCCGAAGCCATTCAATGGCCACGGTTCCCGACCCTGCGCCCACATCCCAAAGCGTTTCGCCCGGCAATGGCGCCAGTGCCGCAATGGTGGCGGCACGGACCTCGCGCTTGGTCACCATGTTATCGTGCTTGAAAGCTTCTTCCGGCAGACCCGGTGCGCGCGACCAGGCAACAGCGTCAGCACCGGCGATACAGGTAACGGCGATGGTATTCAACGCGGCGGTTTCCGGCTCCGCCCAGGCTTTCGCGGATCCCTCGATCGTGCGTTCCTCACGGCCGCCCATGTGCTCCATAACGGTGAAAATACTCTCACCATACCCCTTCTCGGTCAGTAGCGCCGCCAGCTTCGCGGGCGTGGTGCCGTCCCAGCTGAGGATCAGCAACCGCGCATTGGGGTGCAGATACAGGTTTACGATTTCCAAGGCTCGGCCATGCACGGTCAGGCAATCGACATCGGGCAAGGACCAGCCCATGCGCGCGGCGGCGAGAGAGAACGCACCGGGGGCCGGGATGATGGTCATGGCTTCTATGCCGAAGCGCCGGGCCAGGGTCGAACCGGCGCCGAAATACATGGGGTCGCCTGATGCCAGCACTACCACACGCTTGCCTTGGTATTGTCGGATCGCCTCGACACCTTTGTCGAATTCCTTGCCCCAGCTGACTTTTTCAGCGGTGCGATCGGCAACCTTCTCCAGGTGGCGCTTGCCACCGACCAGGACTTCGGCAGCATCAATGGCTCGCCGCGCGTCTTCGCCGAGCCCCGCAAGCCCGTCCTCGCCGATGCCGACGATGGTCAGCCAATGCGCGCGGGCGCTACTCATTGCGGTGCCTCGATCAACAGCGCATTAACCGCTGCCGCCGCCATGGCGCTGCCGCCGAGCCGGCCTCGCATGGTTACGAACGGCGTGTCGCCGGCGTGTTCAATCAACGCGTCCTTGGATTCTGCCGCGCCGACGAAGCCGACGGGAAAGCCCAGAATGACGGCGGGCTTCGGTGCGCCATCGGCAAATCTTTCGAGCAGCCGAAACAAAGCCGTTGGCGCGTTTCCGAACACGACGACCGCGCCTGCCAGATGATCGTCCCAAAAATCGAGTGCCGCCGCCGAGCGAGTTGTGCCCATGGCTTTTGCAAGGTCAGGCGTGCGTGAATCGTTGAGCGTGCAAATGACTTTGTTATCTGCGGGCAAGCGGGTCTTCATGATGCCCGCGCCGACCATTTCAGCGTCGACCAAAATCGAAGCTCCTGCCTTAAGTGCCTCTCGGCCTGCCGCCGCAGGATCACCTCCCCAGGCAAGACTCTTCAGCGCCTCGGGTAAGCCACAGGCATGGATCAGCCGTTCCGCAACCGGCACCAAATTAGGCGGCACAGCCGAAAAATCAGCCTCGGCCCGCAACGTGGCAAACGATTGCCGATAGATCTCATCCGGATCACGAAGATAGTCGAACATTGCCGCGCGCCGTTCAGTCGTCGTGGTCGTGATGGTGGTGGCCGTGTCCATGATGATGATGGCCGTGATGCACGCCATGATCAGCAGCGCCGTGGCCGTCGGTGCCGGCACCGACAACATGGTGGTGATGGCCGACCTGCGCGGCGCCGTGGTCATGCTCGTAGCCGATGATCTGTTCGCGGTACTTGCACAGCAGGCAGTTCATGTTGTTGGTGCCCTCGAGTGCTTCATCCAACCGGTCGACGAAGCAATCGATCAGTTGCTCATGATCGTTGAGATAGCTGGCCTTGACGATCTCCACATCGGGATTGGCTTCGGCGGCCTCGTCAGCCCAGGTGTAGATGCGGCGTACCAAAATACCGGTGAACATAAAGTACGGAAACACGACAATGCGCTTGTAGCCAAGCTTCATGGCGCGCTCCAAGCCCTCGTTCACCAACGGGTAGGCGACGCCGGAGAAACTGACCTCAGCCCAGCCGAAGCCCATGCCTTCCCACAGCATGCGCGCCACCTTGGAGACATTGGAGTTGGCGTCCGAATCGTTAGTGCCGCGCCCGACCACCATCAGCAGCGTGTCTTTGCGTTCAATATGGTCGCCAGCCTCGTTGAGCGCCTCTTCGACACGGTCGCGGGCGGCGCCAAGTAGTTTCGAATCGATCGCCAGCTCGCGTCCGAACACCATTTCGATATCCGGGTTCTCGGCGCCGAAGTTGTTGATCTCGGACGGCAGGTCGTTCTTCACGTGGCCGGCGGCGAACAGCATGCCGGGCAGGCAGACGATCTTTCTTGCGCCGCGCTCTTTGAGCTTATCGAGGCCGGTGCGGATAATGGGTTTGGCAAACTCCAAAAAGCCGCTCTCGACGTCGTGGTCGGGGAGTCGTTTTCGGAGGTGTACCGCGAGAGAGTTGAATTCTTCAATGGCTGCGTCATCGCGCGAGCCGTGGCCGCAAATCATTACGGCGGGTTTGTCCGTCATGCGCTTGGTCCTTGCCTTCGAGCGTTATGGGAGAACGTCCAGTATTCGAACATCCACCAACCCGCCCCTGGTCATCGCCTCCGGGGTGCGAGTGGGTCAGGCGAATATACAGATAATAGGGAAACGGAAAAGCGCTTATTGGGCGGCGGGCATGCGTGCAGGAGGTAGGGTGGTTGCGCGCTTGTCATAGACTTCGGCTTCGTCTTCGCGGCCCAAGCCCTTGAGCACGGAGGCATAGTTGCGCAAACCGGTGACTAAGCTCGGGTGGCCGGGGTCGAAATTCATTTCCTTGATATCCAACGCGCGTTTCAGCAAGGGCTCGGCGGCTTCCAGGTTGCCTTGTTTCTTATACAACAAAGCCAGATTATTGAGATCGGTGGCGACGCCCGGGTGATCCTCGCCCAAAGTTTGCTCATCGATTTTCAGCGAGCGCTGATACAAAGGCTCGGCGCGGGCGTAGTCGCCGCGCGAGTAATACAACAGCGCCAGATTGTTCAGCGCCGCCGCCACGTCCGGGTGGTTCTTGCCGAGCCGGCGCTGCAACAAGTCGAGCGATTGCTCGAACGAGCCGATGGCCGCCAGCGGGTCGCCGGCCTGATAGGCTGCCGTGCCGTGCTTGTTGAAAATCTCGGCCAACAGTTCTTCATGCGCATCGGGCAGCAATTCCACCGCGTCGGCGAATTGCCTGGATGCGGCTTTCGGATCCATCTGCGCCATCATCAAATCACCGGCGACCGACTTGGCCAATGCCGCTGCCATCAGATGTTTGGCGGCCGCGTCGCGGGCATGCACGCCGTCACGGCCTTCGTCGTTGCCGAGTGTCGAGAGCATCAGCATGGCGTCTTCGAATTTACCGGCTTCCAGCGCTTCGCGGGCGGCTTCGGCATCGGCGTCGCGGGCCGGGTCGCCGGGCACCAGATCACGCAGGTTCTGGCGCATGTCCTTCAAGGCGGAAGCGAACTCCCGCACCTTGGTATCGAGGTCGTTGGCGGAAACATCGCGCCCTTCGAGAAATTCCCGGTAGGCGGTGACGGCAGGATTTTCCGGCGGCGGCAGCGCCTTGCGCACAGGCGCAGCGGGCGTATCTGCATCAGGGCGCGGCTGAGCTGGTGCACGACCCCCGCGACGGCTCAGCGCGATACCCACCAAGACGCCCACGACGATAGCGACGACGGCCACGATGGTGACCATCATCCAGGTCGGCATGACAACAACGAACTGCCGCAATGCCTCAACCAGCGCCTGACCTGCGTCTTTAAATTCCATGCCTATTGGTACCCCATATACCGCCTGAAAATACACCATCTTTTATTAACCAAACGTGAGCGCCTGTTGACGCCAGCACCTTGACGTCAGCACCCCTTGACGTCGGTGTCCCTGGCCCGGCATGCTCCGGCGATGTTTACTTTCGGACCGCTTGGTCAAACATTGGGCGGGTCGGCGGGCGACGTGCCCGGTATGCACGCCGGCCTCGACCCGTTGATCCTGCTTTTGCTGGCGCTGGTGGTGGATGCCTACGTGGGCGACCCGAAATTCCTTTTTCGTTTCGTCAAACACCCGGTGGCCTGGCTCGGCGGGTTGATTGATGCGCTGGACCGCAAACTCAACCGTGACAAACGCGGCAATGTCGACCGTTTGATCCGCGGCGCGTTGGTGGTGGTGTTCATCGTCGTGCTCACCGGTGCTATCGGTACTGGCGTTGCCTGGATCACTTTCACGCATCCGTGGGGCTGGCCATTGGAGTTGTTTTTGGTAATGACGCTGTTGGCGGGCCGCAGCCTGTATGACCATGTGCGCGCCGTGGCCAAGGGCTTAGGCGAAAGCGTCGAGGCCGGACGTGAGGCGGTCAGCCACATCGTCGGGCGCGACCCGGCGCAGCTCGATTCCCACGGCGTGGCGCGGGCCGGCATCGAAAGCCTGGCCGAAAACTTCGCCGACGGCGTGGTGGCGCCGGTGTTCTGGTACGTGTTGTTCGGCTTTCCGGGGCTGGCCGTCTACAAAGCGGTCAATACCATGGATTCGATGATCGGCCACAACAACACCCGCTATCGCTACTTCGGCATGGCCGCAGCAAGGCTTGACGATGTGCTGAACCTGATCCCGGCGCGCCTGGCGGGATTGTTCATCACGCTGGCGGCCATCTTCACGCCCACCGCCAATCCTGCAGCAGCACTGAAGGTGATGCTACGCGACGCCGGCAAACACCGCTCGCCCAACGCAGGATGGGCTGAAGCCCCCATGGCTGGCGCATTGGGCTTGGCGCTGGCGGGACCGCGTCGGTACGTTGATCACGTGGTCGATGACCCGTGGATCGGTGACGGGCGCGCGCGCGTTACGGTGAAAGATATGACCCGCGCGCTATACTTATATATTGTCGCCAACCTGATGAACGTCGCGTTTGTAGCGTCGCTCGCCGTCGTGAGGATCGGAAATGGCTGAAAACAGTTACGACCAAGGCCGCCTGAATTTGCCGTTTGTCGGCCACTGCACGTTCGGCAAACAACCGCCCGAGCTCGATTGGGATGCCATTGAGGCTGATGTGGCCGTGCTCGGCGCACCCTTCGACATGGGCACGCAGTATCGTGCCGGCGCGCGCTTCGGGCCGCGCGCCATTCGTGAGGCCTCGACGTTGTTCTCGTTCGGCCACGGCGGCGCCTATGACTTCGAAGACGACATCACCTACCTGCCCGCCGACCAAGTCAGCATCGTCGATATCGGCGACGCCGACATGATCCACACCGACACCATCAAGAGCCACGACAACATTGAGCTCGGCGTGCGCAAGATCATCAAATCGGGCGCGCTGCCTGTCGTGCTGGGCGGCGACCACTCCGTGCATATTCCCTGCATCCGCGCCTTTGACGACCAAGACCCCGTGCACATCATCCACATTGATGCGCACCTGGATTTCGTCGATGAGCGCCATGGCGTCAGATACGGCCACGGCAACCCGCTCAGGCGCGCTTCGGAAATGGCGCATGTGACCGGCTTCACGCAATTGGGTATCCGCAACGTCTCGTCATCCAACCGCGCCGACTATGAGGCGGCACGCGCCGCGGGCTCCGACATTCTTTCGGTCCGCGACGTGCGCAAACTCGGCACGGAAGGCGTGTTGGCGCGTATCCCAGAGGGCAAACGCTATTACCTGACCATCGATATCGACGGCTTCGACCCCTCCATCGCGCCCGGCACCGGCACGCCGAGCCACGGCGGGTTCCTGTACTACGAGGTGTTGGAGATCCTGCAAGGCCTGACGGCGAAGGGCGATGTGGTGGGCCTCGATCTGGTTGAGGTGGCGCCCGACTATGACCACACCGGCTCGACGGCATTCTTGGCCGCGCAGTTGCTGATGAACGTCTTGGGGTTCATTTTTCATGCCAAAGGCAAAAGCACCTGACCAACTCGAATTGCAGAAATTGACCGATAGTTCGCGGGTTGGAAGACTTTGATTTCATTGGAAACATAAAAAAATCTGGGGACCGAACCCAAATTTTGACCGGTATTTTTTGCACCAAGCTGGCCTGTTCATACCGTCTGCCGACATAGGCCAGTTCCACCGAGCCCAACGCTGAACCATCAGTCCCGGTTAAAACATCTTCGAATGTCAAATAGCGTGCCGCCGCCGGGTAAGTGGCGATGCGGACGCGAGACTATCATAGATTTTCAAAAAGTCAATAAATTCCTAATATAGGGCATTAAGGCCGCCTTTGTGTCGAAGCCGCAAATCATGTAATAGCGGATAGCGAAACGATCCGAGGCCGGCGACAAGGCGTGAACATGGCGGGTGAAGCCAACATATCTGGGTTTAAGCCCTTCAACAGCCCGGTCCGCTGGGCGGTTTTGGCGGGGGTGTGGCTGTCCTACTATTGCTTTGGCCTAACCATTGTCACGTTGGCGCCATTGGTTGCAGAAATTTCGGCGGATCTTGGTTTGAGCCGCTCCCAGATGGGGTCCGTACTTGGCGCCTGGCAACTGGTCTACATCGGCTCGGCGATACCGCTTGGGATATTCCTCGACAAGATCGGCGTAAGACGCGGCATTCTGTTCGCTTTCGTCATGATCGCGATTTCCGTGGTGCTGCGATCGCAAGCCAATGGGTTTGCCAGTTTGTTTCTGGCCGTCGCCGTGTTTGGTTTGGGAGGGCCTTTGGTCTCGGTCGGCGCGCCCAAGACAATCAGCTTGTGGTTCGAGGGGCGCCAGCGAGGCACCGCCATGGGCATCTACATGACGGCGCCGACGCTCGGTTCAATGACTGGATTGTCACTGACCAATAGCCTGTTCATGCCGATCATGGATGGAGACTGGCGTAGCGTTATGCTGCTTTATGCAGTGTTCATCGGCGCCGCGAGCATCGTTTGGCTGTTGATCACCGCGCACCCCGATTGTAAGCAGGTCGAACGGGATCATGCGGAGACGCCGCGCGGGTCGCAGTACGAGAACTTCAAACGGCTGATCCGTATTCCGGCCTTCCAGATCGTTCTGGCGATGAGTATCGGTATCTTTTTCTGCAATCACGGCATGAACAACTGGCTGCCGGAAATCTTGCGTTCCAAGGGTCTCAATGCCGTCGACGCGGGCTACATGGCATCCATTCCGGTGGTTTTCTCTGTCCTGTCGTCACTGGCGATTCCGAGGCTCGCTTTGCCCAAACGGCGGATTTGGATTTTGGCGGTTCTGTTTGCGGGTTTTGGCGCGTCGTCACTTTTGCTGCAGGCCGAGCAAGGGCCTTTGTTGACGTCAGCCCTGGTTGCTCAGGGCCTGGCACGGGGCAGCGCAATGACGCTTTCGATTCTCGTCCTTTTGGACATTCCTGGCGTCGGCTCGGAGCGGGCGGGGGTTGCCGGCGGTATGTTTTTCTCTGCCGCAGAATTCGGTGGCGTCGGCGGGCCGGTGTCCATCGGGATCGTTTCCGATATGACGGGTGATTTCGCGGCATCGCTTTATGTGCTTACAGGAGTGAGTGTCGTGCTTTTATTGTTACTCGCGGCACTTCGTATTCAACAAAATAAGATCGGCTAAAGCGCGAGTTTGGAAGTTCTTCTGAACAAGGGAAGTTAATACGCCTCAACACATTCCTTCGTTTGCGCGGGCAACAAGAAAGTCGATCAATAATCGCCTACGATGCGGCAAGAATTTCGTTGGTGGGTACACGACATTGATCTGTAGCGGCTTGGGCTCAAAGCCTTGAAGAGCGTGCGTGAGTTCTCCTGTGCGGATGGCAAGGTCGTATTGATCGTACGGCTGGCCGCGCCGGTGAAACCAACCAACACTTCACCCAGCACCTCATGATTGGCCAATTTTACTCATGCGCCGCCATCGTTCACCCGCTGCCCGGCCACTAATTTTGATGTTCCCCAGATCTCCCCAACACTTTCGTAGTCGTGTATGCCGACGCGCTCCAATGTGGATACCGTGATCACCTTTGTGATTTGGTCCGGCATATCCATGACCGGCAAGCGGAGATTGATTTTAATCAGCCGCGCGCCAGATGGCTTTTCGATGATGGTGCGATACAATTGTGGTTCGCCGCTTTCCACGACGCTATCCAGTTGCCGCTTGGTAACACCGAAAAACTCACCACCGAACGCTTCCTCAAGGAGCTTGCCAGTGACCTCAACTTCGTAGGCATTGGCGATGCCGGTGCCCCAGAACCGATACCGGTATCTGCCGTCGTCCAGGACGTCCATGACCGTAGCGAATGGCAACAGCTTGGGTGGTAAAAGCATCAAATCTACGTCGGCCCATGTGGGCACCGAACGGCCGCCGCACCATTTTTTCCAAACCTTCCAAGCCGCCTCCAATTTCGGGCTGGCGCTGAAATCGTCTGGCAGCGTTTCGCCATAGACGCTCATACGAAGATATCGTCGGATTGTGTTACAGAACCTTGGCAGAAAATATCCACTAAATCACCGACCAGTACTCATAAGAGGAACATCGGAAAACACGCGAGCCAATACATTCTAGTCCGGATGTTCGGCATGTAGCAAAACCTCATTCGACGAGACAGCACTGTGGCCGTCCCAATAAGTTTCCATTTCGCATCTATACAGGCGGCGAAATCGAACAAGACCAATCATCTGCCCGCCCTCACCCCCGGCTCTCCTGCTGGTGCCGCCAGGCAACAAACGCGCCCGACGCCGCGATCAGCACCATGCCGGAGAACATCATTGCGTCGGGTAGGTCGCGCCAGATGACAAAGCCCCAGAACGTCGCCCATATCAAATAAGAGAAATCAAACGGCGCGAGCCAGCTGGCCTCGGCGCTCTGGTAGGCTCTCGCCAGGCTGATGTTGGCCGTCAGGTTGAGTAACGAACAGATTCCGATAACGCCGTATATGGATGCTTCGACCCAAGTCCAGCCGGTGAAGATATAAGGCCAGGCAGCAGCTTGTTCGGCCCAGGGCCCTGATCCGACCCCCGGCGTGAATACGATCATGCCAACCGCGCCCAAGCTCAAAAGTGCGATGGCGACGCCCATGGCCAGCGTCACGGGACTTTCGTCGCGGCAAAGCTTGCGGGTGGTCAAGACGGTACAGGCGTACAAAAACCCGGCACCCACCGGCAACAGCGAGATCGGCGAAAAACCATCTGTGCCGGGCTTGAGGATCAGCAAGGTGCCGCAAAAGCCGGCAAGGATGGCGATCATCCGGCGTGGGCCGACTTTCTCGCCCAGAACGAAATGTGACAGTACGCCGACGAACAGCGGAAACACGTAGAGCCCGGCGGCGATCTCGGCAAGGCTCAAAAACGGTACGCCGGAGAAGAAAAACACCATCGCGCCGCACAACAAAAGGCTACGCAGGATAACCGCCCCGAGTCGCCGGGGTATTGGAAGGCGATCACCCAGCACAAAGCGCACGAACACGAAGACCAACACCAGGTTGAACGCCGAGCGAAAAAACTGGAACTGCCACAGTGAGATGTCCGAGCTGGCCCATTTCACAATGGCGTCCTGCAACCCCAACATAAACAGCGCACTCACCATCAGCGTCGCCGCCAGGGGTGGATTGTCGACGGACGGGCCGGCCAACAGATCTCGGATTTTTGGGATGCCCTTGATGGCCATGGCTGATTTAGGCCTCCCCCTCGAACCGCGCGCGTTTCGCCCGCAATGCCTCGAACAGAAAATCCGTCGCCGCGCGAACCCTGGGGGAGCGCAAAATATCGGCATGGGACAGCAGCCACAAACCGGCGACAGGCATTTTCTCACCGTCCTCAATGCGCGTCAGTTTGCCGGACGCATCGCCGACGAAGCGCGGCAATAAGGCATGGCCGACGCCTTCTTCCGCCAACGTGCGAACGTTGGCAAAACTGTTGGTGCGCAGTGCGACCTGGCTGGCGGGGACCATCTGCGTCATCCATTCGCCCGCGACGGAACCCAAGATCGGCGGCGCCAGGCCAACCCATGGGCGCTTCTCCAGCGCGACAGCTTCAGCGTCTTGAGTGGCGGCCGGGCTAGCATAGATACCGAAGCGGAGGTCACAAATCCTGCGCCCGACCAGATGCGCGGGCGGGTTGGCCGACGCACGGATGGCGATGTCGGATTCGCGCCGGTCCAGGTTTAGACGGTCATTGGCCACCGTGACGTCGAGGATGATACCCGGATGCCGGCGCTGGAACCGGGCGACGTCATCCATCAGCTCGGCGATGATGGTGTCGGTCGATGTGATCGACAGCGGGCCCTGCAAAGCGGTGTCGCTGCCGGCGATTTTCCGATCCAGGTCAGTGACGGTGGCCTCAATCGCGCGCGCCGCATCAAGAAAAATCTCACCTTCCGGCGTGGGCCGGTAGCCGGTCCGAAGGCGCTCGAAAATCCTGATATTGAGTGTTTTCTCGAATGCCTGGACGCGTCGCAAGACGGTCGTGTGGTTGACCCCGAGCGCGCGTGCGGCGGCGGCGACGGAGCCGGTGGCGGCAACGCTTAAAACAAACTCCAAATCACTCCAGCGATATCTGTGCATATGCGCACATCATAGTGGCCAATTTGCCCAATTGATAATGATTATGCGCATAAAGTACCTCTTAACAGGTCAATGATGTTTCACGGGAGTCCCTCGCTATGAAAAAGATTTTCGCTGTTGCCGCGACCCTGATGGTTGCAGTGACCCTGTCACAGGCCGCCCACGCCGCCGATTTCTCCAAGCAGATCAAGGCGCGCAAGGCTGTAATGCAGATTTATGCCTTCAATGTCGGCCAGCTTGCCGCCATGGTGAAAGGCAAAATGCCCTATGATGCCGCCGCCGCCAGCGCCGCCGCCAATAACCTGTTGGCCGCCGCCACCATGAAAAACGCGGCAATGTGGCCGAAAGGCTCTGACGCCAGCGCGCCGGGCCTGGACGGCAAAACCCGCGCCAAGGCAGAAAACTGGACCCAGTATCCGAAAGCCGCCGAAGCGGGCAAGGCGCTCGTTGCTGCCGCAACAAAGATGGCGGGGGCCGCCGGCAACGGCGTTGATGCCATCAAAGCCAATTTCGGTGCGGTCGGTGCATCGTGTAAGGGCTGCCACAAACCGTTTCGCGCGCCGAAAAAATAGCGGTCTCCCCAATCGCAAGCGCGGCCCCGCATCCTTTGGGTGCGGGGCTTTTCGTCTGTCGGCGGCCGATGATGAAACCGTCGCCTTGATTGCGCCCCCTTGATTGCATCTGGGAATGCGGGTCCTATATCTGCGTTAGATTCCAGTTCACAAGAGGCAGGTGGCATGTGGCCGAGGTCTTGATACTTTATGCACACCCGAGAGGTGACCGATCCGTGGCGAACGCCAGATTGGCCGAGCGGGCGAAGGCGGTGGCGGGGGTTTCGCTGGTTGATCTCTATGGCGAATACCCGACATTTGAAATTGATGTCGAGCGCGAGCAAGAGCGTTTGCTGGCCCACGACGTGATCGTTTTCCAGCACCCCGTATATTGGTACTCCAGCCCGTCGATCTTGAAGGAATGGCAGGATCTGGTGTTGGAGTACGGCTTCGCGTACGGCTCGGAAGGCCGCGCCCTGGAGGGGAAGGTGCTGTTCAACGCCGTGACTGCCGGTGCGAGGCGCGAGGCCTATTCGGAAGATGGCTCCAACCGTCATGAATTGCGGCAATTGTTTTCGCCGTTTGAGCAAATGGCCGTGCTGTGCCGCATGCGCTACTTGCCGCCATTTGCCTTGTTTGCGTCGGGCCATGCGACGGACGAAGACCGCTTGTCGGGCCATGTCGATGACTACGAACGTCTGTTGGTGGCGTTGGTTGAAGGCCGGTTTGACGTTGCGGGCGCAAGCAACGCGGCAACGATTTCAAAAGACCTGAACAGCTGGATTTCCATCCAGGCCGAGGTGACGTGATGGAACTGTTGAGCCAAGGCTTCGTGTATTTGCTGGCCGCCGTTGTCGCCGTGCCGATCGCCAACCGCTTGGGCTTGGGGTCCGTGTTGGGGTATCTGATCGCCGGCATCGTGATCGGCCCGGCGCTTGGTGTGGTCGGCTCCGAGACCGAGGAGATTAAGCATTTCGCCGAGTTCGGCGTCGTGATGATGCTGTTTTTGGTGGGGCTTGAGTTGCAGCCCTCCATGTTGTGGCGCATGCGAAACAGGCTTTTGGGGTTGGGTGGGCTGCAGGTCGTGGGCACCACGATATTGTTCGCCGCCGCCGCGTGGGCCTTCGGTGTGGTATGGCAGAGCGCGTTGGCGCTGGGGATGATCTTGGCGCTGTCGTCGACGGCGATCGTGCTGCAGACGCTGAACGAAAAAGGCTGGATGAAATTACCGCCCGGCCAGTCGGCATTTTCGGTGTTGCTGTTTCAAGACATCGCCGTGATCCCGATCTTGGCCCTGCTGCCCCTGTTGGCGGTGGCGGCGCCGGTGCTGAGCGGCGACGGTGGCCATCATGGCGGCGCCTTGGATCATCTGCCCGGTTGGCTGCAGACACTGGCCATTCTGGGTGTCATTTCCGCCATCATCATTGCCGGCAAATATCTGATCCGCCCGGTTTTCCGCTTCATCGCTGAAGCGCACTTGCGCGAGATTTTCACCGCCGCCGCGTTGCTGTTGGTGGTCGGCATCGCGTTGTTGATGGACCTGATCGGCCTATCGCCTGCCCTGGGGACGTTTTTGGCGGGTGTCGTTTTGTCCGACAGCGAATACCGCCACGAATTGGAAAGCGATATCGAACCGTTCAAGGGCTTGTTGCTGGGGCTGTTTTTCATTTCCGTGGGCGCGGGTATCGATTTCCAATTGTTGTTCGGCGAGCCCGGCACGATCTTCGGCCTCGCCGTGGCGATCATGGTGCTCAAGTGTTTGATCCTTATCGCCTTGGGCCGCGCCTTTCGGTTGCCTTGGGGCGATACGTGGCTGTTTGCCCTGGCGCTGGCACAGGCGGGCGAATTTGCGTTCGTGCTGTTCGGGTTCGCATCCGCCGCCGGTGTGCTCGATAGCGGCATAACCAAAACCATGACCTTGGTGGTGGCCGTCACCATGCTGCTGACGCCGGCATTGTTTATTCTGTATGAAAAAGTCATCGCCCCCCGCGCCGCCGGCAACGACCAGCGCGATGCCGACGACATTGACGACCAGGGCCCGGTGATCCTCGCCGGTGTGGGGCGGTTCGGCCAGATGGTGGGCCGCATGCTGATGAGCAACGACCACAAGGTCGTGGTGTTGGATCACGACCCGGCCATCATCGAGACGCTTCGCAAGGTCGGCACCAAGACCTACTACGGCGATGCCACGCGCCCCGACCTGCTGCATGCCGCCGGCGCGGCGGATGCCAAGCTGTTCATTGCCGCCATGGATGATCGTGACAAACAGCTGAGCGCCGTTGAGCATGTGGCGCATCACTACCCCAATTGCCGCATCATCGCGCGGGCCATCGACCGTCATCATGTCTATGAGTTGGAGCGCGCGGGTGCGCATGTGATCGTGCGCGAAATGTTCGAATCGGCGCTCATTGCCGGGCGCCGGGCGCTCCAGGAAATGGGCGACCACCCGTTCCGCGCCGAGCAAAAAGCGCGTGCCTTCCGCAAGCACGATCTCGGTTCACTGACAGCACTACGCGCGCACTGGAAGGAAACCGGCCTCGACAACGATTACTTCGCCGCCGCCAAGGCGCGCGGCGAGGAACTGTCCGACATCATGGCCTTGGACCGCGCCGAGAACCATGACACAACCGACCGCGGCTGGACACCGCCGCCGAAAGACGAGACCGGTGAAGTATGAAGCCGGTGAAAAGTGCGCGAAATAGCAATTGGGGAAATCCATGACACAACCAAAACCCTCGGCGATCCGCCTCAACCCGAATGACAATGTCGTTGTTGCGCAGTCGGATTTGCCCGCGGGGGCACGGCTTGACGATGAAGGCGTGGCGGTCAACGGCATCGTGCCGCGCGGCCATAAAATCGCCACCGTTGCCATCGCGAAGGGCGATGCGGCGCGAAAGTATGATCAGGTCATTGGTTTCGCCTCCCAAGACATCGCGCCCGGCGACCATGTGCACACGCACAATCTGGCATTCAAAAGCTTCGCGCGCGATTACGCCTTTTCCAGCGATTGCCGCGACATTGATCCGGTGCCCGACGGTGAGCGCCGCACGTTTGAAGGTTATGTCCGCGCGAACGGAAAGGTTGGAACGCGCAACTATATCGGTGTCCTGACATCGGTGAATTGTTCGGCCACTGTGGCGCGTCAGATCGGCGACACGGTCAACCGGTCTGGCGTTTTGGATGACTATCCCGAGATCGACGGCGTGTCGGTGTTCAGCCACTCCACAGGCTGCGGCATGGCGGGTGACGGTGACGGGTTCGGCAACCTGCAGCGCACCCTGGCGGGCTTTGCGCGCCACCCTAATTTCGCTGGCGTGCTGATGGTCGGCTTGGGGTGCGAGGTGGCGCAGATCCCGGCATTGATCGCGGGCCAGCAGATCGCCGATGATGACGCCTTTCATGCCATGACCATCCAGGATACCGGCGGCACCCGGCGCACCGTGGAAGAGGGCGTGGCGCGGATCACGGCGATGCTTGAACATGCGAAAGGCGCGGCTCGGCAAACCGTTCCGGCAAGTGAATTGACCGTGGCGCTGCAGTGCGGCGGCTCGGATGCCTACTCCGGCATTACCGCGAACCCGGCCATGGGCGCGGCGGTGGATTTGCTGGTGGCGCAGGGCGGCACCGGGATTTTGGCGGAAACGCCCGAGATCTACGGTGCCGAGCACTTGTTGACGCGGCGCGCCGTCAGCCGCGATGTCGGCGAAAAACTGATCGAGCGCATCCGCTGGTGGGAAGACTATACGGACCGCAATCACGGCTCCATGGACAACAATCCGTCGCCCGGCAACAAGGCCGGCGGGCTGACCACCATCTTGGAGAAGTCGCTCGGCGCCGCGGCCAAGGGCGGCACCACCAACCTCACCGGTGTTTACAGATACGCCGAGCGCGTCGACACCAAGGGGTTCGTGTTCATGGACAGTCCCGGCTACGATCCGGCGTCGATCACCGGCGAGGTTGCGGCGGGCGCCAACATCGTGACCTTCACCACCGGGCGCGGATCGGTCTATGGCTGTAAGCCCGCACCCTCTATCAAGCTTGCCACCAATTCGGAAATGTATGCGCGCATGAGCGAAGATATGGATATCAACTGCGGCGTCATTGCGGACGGCGCGATGAGCGTCCAGGAGATGGGGCAGGTGATTTTCGATCGCATGCTGAACGTGGCCAGTGGAGAACGCTCCAAGTCCGAGCAACTGGGTTTCGGCGATAACGAGTTTATTCCCTGGCAGATCGGCGCGGTGATGTAGCCGCCTCAGGCATCCATCTCGGCACCTCGCCGTTCGCGATCGAGCATTCGGAGACGCGAGTGCAGCTCCTCGCGCTCGATGTAGCAGCCCCTGAGCCAGCGCTCTCCGGTCCGCATTTCGAATGCGCGCCGGCCGTGCAGGACGCGGCGGTTGTCGAAGCACAACAGCTCACCAGGTTCGAGTTTCAGTTCGATCTGAAAGGCCGGATCGTTCATTAACGCGTCGGCTGTCCGAAGCGCGCTGTAAAAGGTATCGACGGTTTCAGGCGCAGCCCGCAATGGGGCACGCAACCAGTCGGTCCAGCGAATCTCGACAGGGTTGCCGTCGTCGCCGGCAACGATCATCGGCGTTTCCCAGCGGTAGTCGGTATCCTGGGCGATGTTCTTGAATTCCACATTCGTGCGCGTCAGGACCTCATAAACCTCAGGGTCGTTGGCTTGCAGGTGGCCGGCCACGGCAAAGCCGTCCGTCAGCAGGCTTTCGCCGCCGTCTGCACCATTGGCGATGCAAAACAGCATTTGCAGCCCGGGCTGGTATTCCCGTGTCGCCAGGTCTGTATGGGCGGGCAATGCCAGCGAGGTGTAGGCGTTGGAATCGGCTTCGGCCTTGGAGCGCACTTCGAACAGGCGGCCGAAATTGCTTTCGCGAACCGGCCCGATGGCTTCGGCGACGGCGTCTATGGTGTCGGCGGCGGCGGGCAGGCTGTGCAAAATCCCGAACCCGTAACCATGCACCGCTTCCAGCCAGCCGCTGAAGGCGGTGCGGTCTTGTGGAAATGAAGATCCGTCGAAGCGCGGCAGGTTGGCTCGAATAGATGCGTCCCAGGGACTCACCTCCGGCAATTCATATCTGTTGGAGTCCGGCAGTCCGTGAGTGTGGCAACGCAGCCAGCCGCGGTCGAAATGGCCAGGCGCTGAGCCATCGGACCAATGCACGATCAGATCGCCGCCTTCCGCCACCGCCGCATCGACAACGCACAGGTTTTCGGGCACATCAACGATCCGCAGCGTGGTCTCACGGGTCGTCGGGTGGGTAGTGTCAGGATCGGGGCTGTTTTCGCGCAGCCACAAGGCGTGATAGCGGCTCTCGGCGCCGTCATCCCAAACCACACGTACGCCGTGGGTGTCCGGTTCGGCCCGGGCAACGATATGCTGTGTCGGATAGGCGTCGAAATCGGGCGTTCGCAAGGCTGCCATGCGGTGTCTCTCCTGCCTATTCAGTTCATGTATTAGACTGGCCGGTCGCCGGCGATCTGCACTCGGCGCATGACGCGCCGGACACGATGGCTGTCATCAATGGCCAGGTGTTTGGTGCAGCGGTTGTCCCAAAACGCCACCGATCCCTGGTGCCACCGAAACCGGCAGGTGAACTCGGGCCGGTGGCCCCAATCCATCAACCAGTCGAGCAACGGCCGGCTTTCCTCTTCGCTCATGCCTTCCAGCCCGACACTGTAGGAATGGTTGACGAACAAGGCCTTGCGGCCGGTTTCGGGGTGGGTGCGCACTACCGGGTGCAGATTGACGGTCTCGCGCCAATCGGCATCGGCGCGGGCCTTGGTTGTGCGGTTGTCACTGCGCCCGTGCGCCGGGCCGGCAACCAGCCTGTCCGAATTGACCGCACGAAGACCCGCGAGCATGCGTTTCATACCGTCCGACAAGGCGTCATAGGCGAGGTATTGATTGGCGAACAAGGTATCGCCGCCGTACTCAGGCACATCGACGGCATAGAGAATTGCGCCCATGGGCGGCTCCGCAACCATTTGCGTATCGGCGTGCCAATCCTGACCGACAATCGAGGTGTCGGTGGGTTCGCGGATGATATTGACGATCTCCGGGTCGTTGCCGGGCACGAAAAACGGATGCACGAAAATGTCACCGAAGCGCCGCGCCAATCGCTTGTGCGCTTCGGCATCGAAATCCTGGTCACGGAAAAACACCACGCCGAAATCAAGCAAGGCGCCGCGCATATCTGCAATCACGGCGTCGCTCAAATCGGCGCCTAGATCGACACCGGAGATTTCCGCGCCCAAGGCGCCAGCAACGGGGGTTATTTCCATGGCCCGATATCCATGTTCAGATGCTGGCACGCGTGGTTTTTGAATTCAATCCCCTGACGCCTAACCCCTGACGTCAATCACCCAGGGCGCGGGTCATGTAGACGCTGTTGGGATCAAGCGTGTATTCCCCGAACGGGCCGCATTCGACGAAATCAAAGCTCTCATAGAAGGCGCGCGCCGGCTGGAAGCCGTCCATACTGCCGGTCTCCAGGCTGAGGCGCGCATAACCCCGGACCTCGGCTTCGGCGACGATGAACTGCAATATTTCCCGCCCCACGCCTTGGCCCCGGTGGTGTTCGACGGCGTGCATGGATTTGATTTCGCCATGATCGGGCGTCAATTCCTTGAGCGCGCCACAGCCCATCAACTCTGCACCTTTCCATGCGCTCCAAAAGGTGATCTCCGGCACGCGAAGACCGTCGATATCCAGTGCATAAATGCTTTCGGGCGGCGTGTGCAGGGCCATGTAGTCGAGATGCGCGCGCAGCAGCGCGGCAATTTCGGGTCCTTGCAGGTCATCTTCGCGGATTATCATGGAAACGCATTATCTTTCTGTTGAGCATGATGTCAAAACCGCTCGCGCCTAACGCTGCCTGCCCATATGCTAGAATGCATCGACTCGCGGAGGGAAAACGGGCGTGACCCCGCACTTCTTATATTTTCGGATGATGGCAATGGTGGTTGTCGGGTTGGCCGTGGGGCTGACACCTGCATGGCTAACTCCCGTTCGGGCCGAATGGCTGAAAGATCCCAACACCCAGTGTCAGCTGTGGGATTGGGGGCAACCGGCGCACGATGGGGTGACGTGGCTGGGGCCGTGCAAGGACGGCAAGGCATCCGGGCCGGGCGTTTTGCAATTCTATCGGGGCAAATTACAGGGCGATCGCTACGAAGGCGCCATTGAAGCGGGCCTGCGCGACGGCAACGGTACGCTCGTCGCCACAGATGGTACGCGCTACGACGGCCAATGGCTGAAAGGCCGCCGCCATGGCCCCGGCACGTGGCGCAACCTGGATGGTGATATCTACGACGGCGGTTGGGTCGACGGTTTGCCCGAAGGGCTGGGCACCTGGGTCGGCGCCGCCGGTGACCGCTATGAGGGCAACTGGAAAGCCGGCAAAAACCACGGCCCCGGTGTCTTTACGTCGACACGCGGCGATATCTACGACGGTCAATGGAAGGCCGGTGTGCAGCATGGCAAAGGAAAATGGAAGAGCGCCGACGGACACGCCTATGAAGGCGATTTCGTTGACGGCGTTTGGCAGGGGCGCGGCGTCTATATCGACCGCACGCGCACCTACGCCGGGCCGTTTATCGCCGGTAAACCGACGGGCAAGGGCTTGATCGAATGGCCTGGCGGCGATCACTACGAAGGTGACGTGGTTGACGGCACACCGCACGGCAAGGGCGTGTGGAAAAACCGCGACGGACACACCTACGAAGGCGACTTTGTCGACGGCCAGTGGCACGGGCGCGGCGTTTATAAAGAGGATGGGCGCACCTACACAGGGGCCTTCCGTGCCGGTCGCCAGACGGGTGCGGGAGAAATTATCTGGTCCAACGGCGACAAATATGTCGGCGAGCTATTGGAAGGCAAACCGAACGGCAGAGGCCGGTTCGTCCAGGTTTCGGGAGAACGCTACGAAGGCCAATGGCGGGGTGGCTTGAAAAGCGGCGAAGGGACGTGGTCAAAAGGCGCCGAGATCTATCGCGGCGCCTGGCAGGCGGGCAAACGGCACGGCAAAGGTGTATGGGAAGGCGTACAAAACGAGCGCTATGAAGGTGATTGGTGGGCCGGTCGTCGCCA
This sequence comes from Rhodospirillaceae bacterium, assembly GCA_016845145.1. Lineage (GTDB taxonomy): Bacteria > Pseudomonadota > Alphaproteobacteria > Rhodospirillales > Casp-alpha2 > TMED8. Next base: position 143,081 of record JAERTE010000020.1, on the reverse strand, counting down.
GGGTTTGGGCGTTTGGGCGTTGGTCGACGGCGGACGCTACGACGGCGGGTTTGCCGAGGACAAGCGCAACGGTGATGGCGTGCAGACCTTCGCCAACGGTGACAAGTACGAAGGCCAGTGGCGCGACGGCCGCTTTCATGGTGTCGGCGTGTTGGAGTTGTCGGCGGGCGGTCGCTATGTGGGCGATTTTTTTACCGGCGTCATGCACGGCAAGGGGCTGCGCTCAGACGGGCGCGGCAACAGCTATGAGGGCGACTTCGTCAACGGCATCCCGCAGGGCAAAGGGGTGTCACGGACCGCCGCCGGCGATGTTTACGCGGGCGCGTTTAAAGACGGCGAAGCTGAGGGCCGGGGTAAACTGACTTATGCATCCGGTGACATGTACGAAGGTGAATTCGTCGCCGGGCGCATCCAGGGCCAAGGCGTGTTGCTGCGGCCTGATGGCCGTTATCAAGGTGAGTGGAAAGACGACAAGCAACATGGCCGTGGCATCTGGGTCGGCAACGACGGCACGGTCTATGACGGCACCTACCTCCAGGGCATCCGCCATGGCGTCGGCGTCCTCACCTTTCCTGACGGTAGCCGCTATGAGGGCATGTTCGCGGGCGGCCAACGGCACGGCACCGGCACCTGCCGCGACGGCGACGGGAAGTGGGGCATCTGCGAGTTCGAGGACAATCGTTTCAAGCGCTGGTTATCGCAAAATCCGCCCAAAACCCCTGCCGCCGCGACATCGGCGAAATAAGGGCCGTTAGGGTTTCTCACGGGGAAGGTGCGAGAAAGCCTTATTGACGATGCGCCAGCCGTCGTCGAAGCGCAGCAAGGTCAGGAAGTCGGTGAAGCGAAGCCCTTTATAGAGATCGTTTACTTTGACTGAAGCTGCACTGTCGGCGATGTCGATAGAGACGATTTCCATCTCGAACGCCTCGCCGTCGTCGGCGGGCGCGCTGACGCCGCCGATGAACTCGATAAACTTGGTGATCGGTGCGTCGATAAGCTTGCCCTCATCCCAGCCGTTAATGCGGGCGTCCGAATGGAAGGCGCGGCCCAGGCGCGCTGTGTCCGAGAGGTACATGCCTTGGAAATAGTCGTCGATGACGGCACGGATTTGCTGTTCGTCGTTCATTAGGGGAGTGTAGCGGCGGAACGCAGCGAGTGCAAAAGCGCGGCTGGTGTAAAAGCACGCCTAATGTAAAAGAGCGGGCATCACGATCCAGCGTCCATGGCGGCGCAGCAGTGTCAGCCGGTTGACGACAACCTGCGACGCGATGTCTGCGTGCACAACCTCGGCCCACGACACCATGGCAACGTCTCCCAGGAGCTCGACTGTCGCGGCGGCGTCTTCGAGGCGCGGAGCCACGTTGACGAGGGGTGGCGCCGAGAAGCCGTGCTCCTGGGAGAGTGCTGGGGGGAGAGACCCATCTGCATTCATGAACTCAGCTACGAGGCGGCGTACGGTTTCAATGTCCCGATCTATGTCACGGGCCGTATTCGTGTCGCCGTCAAGATTGCGTGCCTGCTTGTTCATGATGATCTCTCCTCCCGTTCCTTGACCCTGCCGAAGGGTGTGATGATTAAGCTACAGAGGATGCGTGTCCGGGTCATTCGAAAGCGAAGGCGGAACATAAAATGAACATATCGAATCCGAAATGATTTCTCGATCTTGCCAAACCAGCGGCCTCGCGCAATGCTGGGGGCATGCAGATCGACACACATATCGACACCGGCGAGCCCCGCATCATTGCCGTTTTAGGGGCGACCAATACCGGTAAAACTCATTTCGCCATGGACCGCATGTTGGCGCATGAAACCGGCATGATCGGCTTTCCGCTGCGCCTTCTGGCGCGCGAAAACTATGATCGTGCCGTGAAGATCAAGGGCGCCAACCAGGTCGCGCTGATCACCGGTGAGGAAAAGATCGTGCCCAAGGGGGCGCGCTATTTCCTGTGTACCACCGAGGCCATGCCGACGACCCGCCCCGTGGCATTTCTGGGTATTGACGAGATTCAGATGTGCGCCGACCCGGATCGCGGCCATGTCTTCACCGATCGCCTGTTGCATGCGCGCGGCCGGTTCGAGACCATGTTCATGGGTGCCGATACCATCAAGCCGTTGATCCGCGCCCTGGTGCCCGAGGCCGAGTTTATGGAACGGCCCAGGCTTTCGACGCTCAGTTACACCGGCCCGCGCAAGATGGCTCGCTTACCCAGGCGTTCGGCCATTGTCGCCTTCACGGCCAGCGAAGTTTACGCCATGGCCGAACTGATCCGCCGTCAGCGCGGCGGCGCGGCGGTGATCATGGGGGCGCTCAGCCCGCGGACCCGAAATGCCCAGGTCGAGCTCTACCAATCGGGCGAGGTGGATTTTCTGGTCGCGACCGACGCCATCGGCATGGGCTTGAACATGGATGTCGATCACGTGGCCTTCGCCCAGGTGCGCAAGTTTGACGGCCGCCAGCACCGCTCGCTGGCGGCGTCGGAACTGGCGCAAGTGGCCGGGCGCGCCGGACGCCATATGAACGATGGAACCTTCGGGACAACGGCGGCGCTCTCGGCATTCGACGAGGAGGCGGTCCGCCGTATTGAGGAACACGACTTCCCGGCACTGGAAAAAATCTTTTGGCGCAACAGCCGTCTCGAGTTCCGTAGTCTCGACACATTGCAGCGAAGCCTCGCTGAAGCACCGACGCTGCCCTATCTGACGCGCGCGCGCCCCGCTGATGATGAAATCTCGCTTCGCGCCCTGGCCGCCGACAAGGACGTGGCCGCGCTCGCCACCAACCCCGAGGCCGTCCGGCTATTGTGGGAGGTGTGCCGGATACCGGATTTCCGCAAAGTCGCGAGTGACGCACACACGCGTCTGCTTGCTGATATCTATGAACACTTGCGCTCGGACAAGGCGTGCTTGCCGACGGACTGGTTGGCAGGCCAGATCGATCGCTTGGACCGCACCGGCGGCGATATAGAAACCCTCACTCAGCGCATCGCCGGTATCCGGATTTGGACCTACGTGGCGTTTCATGCCGATTGGGTTACGGACCCGGCACACTGGCAGGGGCGCACGCGCGATATCGAAGACAAGCTTTCCGATGTTCTGCACGAGCGCCTGATCCAGCGCTTCGTCGATAAACGCACGGCACATTTGGTGCGCCGCCTGAACGAGGATCGCGACCTGCTTGGCGCCGTGCGCGCCGACGGCGAAGTGTTGGTGGAGGGCCATTCCGTTGGCCGCTTGTCCGGGTTTCGGTTCACGCCGGACCACGGACCTCAGGGCGCGGAAGGCGTCGCCGCGGCGCGGGCGGTGGACCGGGCAGCTGCCCAGGCCCTGCGCCAGGAGATCGAGCGTCGTGTCGTCTCGCTAGCGGGCGCGGCTGATGATCAGATAGCGATTCCCGATCCGCGCACCGCCGAGACGCCGGATATTCTGTGGCAGGGCACACAAGTGGGGCGCGTGGTGGCGGGCTCGGACTTACTGCGCCCGCAGGTGACCCTATTTAAAAGCGAGCTGCTCGATAGCGGCCAAGAGCGCCGCATCCGCGACCGTCTGGAAACCTGGTTGCGCGATTACCTGCACGGCATGCTCGCGCCTTTGTTTGCGGACGCATCGGCCTTGCCGTCGGGTGCCGCGCGGGGACTGCATTTCCGCCTTACCGAACATCTGGGGTCCATGCCGCGCGCATTGGTCAAGGCGGAGATCGAGGCGCTCGACAAGGAAAGCCGCCGTGCGCTGCGGGCCATCGGTATTCGGATCGGGCGCGAGTCCGTGTATGCGCCGCAGCTGTTGAAGTCCAAGCCGGTGACCCTGCGCGGTCTGCTTTGGGCGCTTCACCATGAAATGGCCCTGCCGTTGCCGTTGCCGGCCGATGGCCGCGCCTCAGTGCCCACGGGCAGAGAACTGCCGCCGGCGTTCTTGGAGGCCATCGGCTACCGGCCGCTCGGCCCCATTGCCGTTCGCCTGGAGATTTTGGAACGTGTTGCGTCGGAAGCCTGGGACTTAAGCGCCAAGGGGCCTTTTGACGAGCCGGCGGTGTTGATGAATTTGATGGGATGCGGCGCAGACGATTTGGCCGAGGTGCTGAAGCGGCTTGGCTATCAGCGCAACACAAAAGGCGAAGCCGTTACCTACCGGCCGAAACGCCGTGAGGCCGGGCGAACCGGAAAGCCGCGTCCGAAAAAGGGTGGCAAGCCGCAGCCCCAGCCGAAGATTGATCTGGATTCGCCATTTGCCAAGTTGCGCGAACTCAATATTGGCGGCACGGGTTAGCAATGCGTGACGGCAGCGGCCTCCGATTAGACAAATGGTTATGGTATGCGCGGTTTTTTAAAAGCCGTTCTTTGGCAACACAGTTTTGCCAAGCTGGAAAGTTGCGCGTGGACGGCAGCATCGTTAAGAAGGCCCATCATACCGTGCGTCCCGGCGAGGTTCTGACTTTCGCACGCGGTCATCAGGTGCGGGTGATCAAGGTCTTGGCGCTGGGGACACGCCGGGGACCGGCACCGGAGGCACAGGCCCTATACGAGGACCTTTCGCCGCCTCAGCCGCCCCGAAAAGGCAAGTCCGCCGCCGACGCCAAACCCATGGCGCGAGAGCCCGGGAGTGGGCGGCCAACAAAACGCGATCGACGCCAGTTGGATAAACTGATTGGCGAAAGTGAATAAACCAACGGAGTACATAAATGTCGAAACTCACCCTTGATCAAGCCAACACCATCGTCAGTGCCGCCTTGGCAAAAGGAACGGAACTCGAGCTGCAACCACTGACCGTTGTCGTGTTGGACGCCGGCGGCCACTATGTGGCGCTCAACCGACAAGACCAGTCGGGCATCGTTCGTGTCGAGGTGGCGACGGGCAAGGCATGGATTTCTCTCGGCACCGGTATGCCGTCGGGCAAGCTGGACGCCCGCGACATCAAATTCCTAAGCGCCCTCAACGGTGCGGCGTCGGGCCGTGCCGTGCCGGTGCCCGGCGGTGTGCTGATCCGCGATCCCGAAACGAACGAAATCATCGGCGCGGTTGGCGTCAGCGGCGATGTCTCCGAACAAGACGAAGCCTGTGCCGTCGCCGGTATCGAGGCCGCCGGCCTGACGGCCCAAGGCAGCGTCTAGATCACGCAAAAGTCACCCAATCGCGAAAACGTCATCGGCGATTCACCAAATTGCAATATTTGTAAGCCTATATGTTGACCATGACATATAGGAGAGAAAGCAATGAGGTTTGTCGTAAGGTGCGACACCAAGGCTGGCAAATGGCTGGTTATTGATACGTTGACGGTTGAACAAACGGTCGGTTGCCATGAGCGCCGGGCCGGCGCGGTTATCCAAGCCGAGTCCGAAGAACGCAGCTGGCGGCGCTTGGGCGCGGGCGCGGAGACGTTCGCGCTCATTGCCGAGGGTGCCGACGCGCGTTCGCGGGCCAATTGAGCTAGGCGGTCTTTCGGAAAATCACGGACAAATTGTTGGCGGGCATTTCGATGCTTGTCTCCAGCGTCAGGCCGTGTTCGGCGGCGCAATCCGTGACGTCGCCCAAATCCCGCACGCCCCATGAAGGATTGCGGGATTTCAGGCTGGCGTCGAACTGGGCGTTGCTGTCGGCCGTATGAGCGCCGTCGATGCGGAACGGGCCGTAAAGATAAAGCAGCCCACCCAAACTCAGCACCTGTCCGGTGCCGGCCAACAGGCCCAGCCCGGCCTCCCAAGGTGCGATGTGAATCATGTTGGCGCACAATACGGCATCCACCCGCTGCACCGGCCAAGGTGCGTGCGTCGCATCCAGTCCGATAGGGTCGCGCACGTTTTCCAACTCAGCAGTCCATGCGGCAATGGAGCGACGGTGTTCGGGGTCGAGATCGGTGGGCTGCCACGTCAGACCGGGAAAGTGCCGGGCGAAATGCGCCACGTGCTGGCCTGACCCGGATGCGATTTCCAACACGGTGCCTTGTTGCGGCAGAACGTCGCGCAACACATCCAGGATCGGTTCGGCGTTGCGTCCGGTGGCGGGGAAGTCGAGACGGTCATCGCTGTTCATATTCAACAGGTAATAAACCCACACCGCGCGCGCAAGGTTATAATAACCGCAGTATGCTTGGGGTTGCGGCATATATACTGACGTGATAGTCAGCGGCGATGATCGATAAAATTAAAGCCATGATGTTCAAAAGCAATGAACCGGTGCCGCCGGAGGATAAAATCCCGGCCGCGGCTGCCGCGTTGTTGATTGAATCCGCCGTGCTCGATGGTGAGTTTGATGCGGCTGAGCGCGAAACCATTGCCGCGCTCTTGGGCGAGCGGTTCGAGCTTCCCGCTGCCGATGTCGCGGCCTTGATCGAGGAAGGCGAGGCAGCGGTCGAGCAATCCGTCGAACTCTACTCCATCACCCGCGTGCTGAAGGACGGTCTCGACCATGACCAGCGCTTGGCGTTGATGGAGATGCTGTGGCAGGTGGTTTACGCCGACGGTGTCGTGCACGACTATGAGGCAAATCTGGTGCGCCGTGTCGCCGGCCTGTTGCATGTGCCCGACAAAGAGGTCGGGCTGGCGCGTAAAAACGCGCTGCAACGGCTGGACATTGCGCCTGGGGCGGCGTAAACCGGCTGTGGGCGCCGCGCCCGCATGAATTTCGTGAATAGATTTTTTAAGATGCCAAACGACCGGAGATCAAGATGACCTATATCGTCGTAGAAAACTGCATCAAGTGTAAGTACCAGGACTGCGTCGAAGTCTGTCCCGTGGATTGTTTTTATGAAGGCGAAAATATGCTCGTCATTCATCCAGACGAATGCATCGATTGCGGTGTGTGCGAGCCCGAATGCCCCGCGGAAGCGATTTTGCCCGACACCGAGCCCGGCATTGAGAAATGGTTGGAACTGAACACCAAATACGCCTCTGAATGGCCGAACATCACCCGCAAGGGCGAAGAGCCGGCCGATGCCGACGAATGGAAAGACAAGCCCGGCAAGGAAGAGCAATTCAGCCCCAATCCGGGCGCCGGCGACTGACGGCAACCGCGTCGTTTTATAGCCTTCCGGGTGGTCTTTTTATTCCCGGAATTTTGTGATACGTTCCCGAGAATACCGGTTGTGCAGGCACAGCCGGTATTGCGTTGTCCGACCGTTGCCGCGAATTGGCAACGGGGCGGGCATTTTTGCTGATTGGAGACGAGTTAAAACATGGCCAAGGCCCCGAGTTATAAAGCAGGTGATTTTGTCGTCTATCCGACCCATGGGGTCGGCAAGGTCATCGGTGTCGAAAAGCAAGAAATTGCCGGTCATAAATTGGAACTGGTGATCATCACATTCGATCGCGACCGTATGACACTGCGTGTGCCGCTCGATAAGGCGCCTACATCTGGTTTGCGCAAGCTGTCGTCGAGGAAAATCATGGACGATGCCATGACCACACTCAAGGGCCGAGCCCGGGTGAAACGCACCATGTGGAGCCGCCGCGCCCAAGAGTATGAGGCCAAGATCAACTCCGGTGATCCGGTGCAGATTGCCGAAGTGGTGCGTGACCTGCATCGCAACGTGGGGCAGCCCGACCAATCGTTCTCGGAACGTCAGATTTACGAGGCGGCGCGCGATCGGTTGGCCAGTGAACTGGCGGCGGTTGAGAAAACCGACGTCGATGCGGCGACTGAAAAGCTGGAAAAGGTCCTTCAAGCTGCCTAGTCAGCTATTTCGCTTGCAGCCTATTCCACCACAAGCTTGATCTGCCGGCCGGCGGGCGGGTTCTCGCCGATGCTTAAGTTGTTCAACAGCCGGAACCATTCACGCTGGAAGCGTTCGAACGGAAAGCGGGCAGCCAAATCGATGGCCGTCTCTCCTGCCTTTACGGGACGCACTTTCAGCCGCAGCGGCTGAATGGCGTCGGCCTCGGCCTGACTCAAACGACGGAAACTGTAGGTGGTGCGCCGCAGTTCCACATTGAGACGCTGCATTTCCGAAGGCTTAGCAATGAATGCGAAACGGTAAATACGCTCGTTGTTCATGCGAACCACCAACAGGCGGACTTCACGCGTGCCGTTGGCGTCTGAAATGCGAGCCTGCCCGGTTGCCGCCGGCATGGAGTTGACGTCGAGTTTTTCAACGCCGCTTAGTCTCAGATTGCGCCCCCACACGCCGCTCAAATAGGCGCGAAGATCCCGCACTTTCTTGGCATCTTTGGGATTCGCCATATCGAAGACCACTCGCGATTTCTCAGGTCCGAAGGCCACCACCTGTTTGGGTGAGTTGAATAACACGAACTTCGGCGGAACCGTGAACGTGATCTTTAATCCTGGATGAGTAAACGTCCGGCCCTTGCGCACACCTTGGGAAATGTCATCACCGAACACCATGCCGTCAATCATTTGGAGAAAAGCCTCACGCCGCACGATGGGATTGGCAACGGCTTTGGTCTTGGCCAGTTTCATGGCTTGTGCAATGCGTTCTTCGGTGCGTGGGTGGGTCGACATGATGTTGTGGCTGACGCCATCTTTGCCCTTTTGACGGGCTTCCAGGCTGGAATGCGCTTTCAGTTTTCGGAAGAAGCTGGTCGCGGCGCGAGGGTCGTAGCCGGCGCGCGCCATATAGCGCATGCCCAACATATCGGCTTCCAACTCCTGGCTTTGCGAATACTGCTGCATGGCCATCTGCGCGCCGGTGGAGATGATTTGACCCACACCTGATGGCACACCCAGAACACTGCCCAGAATACTCAGTCCCGTAAGCCCCAAATTGGTAGCCATGGCGGTTGAATAGCGCTGTGCGGAATGGCGCGCCGTCACATGACCGATTTCGTGCGCGAGAACGCCCGCCATCTCGGCTTCGTTGTCGGCGATGGCGAGCAGTCCGCGTGTGATATAGACGTAGCCGCCCGGCAATGCGAAAGCGTTGACGGCGTTGTCATTAAGCACCTTGAATTGCCACGGCGTATTGGGCAGCTCGGAAACCGCGGCGAGTTTTTTGCCGACGTTGCGCACATAGGCTTCCAGTTTGGGGGATTTGTAGGGCCCACCTAGCTCCTTGGTGATCTTCTTGTCTTCCTCGGCGCCGATGCGGGCCTCGTCCTCGGGTGACATGAAGGCGGTGAAGCTTTGGTCGCCGGTCGCCGGATTGGTGGTGCAGCCGGGCAGCATCGGCAACATCAAAACAAGCGCGACCAGCCATGCGGAATTCGGTCCTTTGCACATCATGATGCGATTATGGAATGAGAGCGGGGAACGGGCAAGAAAAGTACGTCGCGTGTAGAATAGGCGCAGGCTGGTGCCACATGGCGTTTGCCCTATGATGGCGCCATGTCCCGCTCCACATTCCCTGCAAGATGGCATGACCTTTCACCCAACGTTCGCGGCATGGCGCTGATGGCGATCTTCGCCTGCGTCGTATCGGTATCGCACACCATGGTCCGCGCCTTGAGCACAGAAATCCACTCCATGGAGATCGCGCTTTTCAGGACGGTTATTCCGCTGTTCGTGTTGATTCCCATGTTAATCCGCCAAGGCAGCCGAACCGGTGAGATTTGGTGGCGAACGACACGGCCCGGGCTGCAGATACTGCGCGGTCTGTTCGGCGGCGCATCCATGTTGGCATGGTTCTATACGTTGTCGTTGATCCCGGTCGCCGACGCCACGGCGCTGAGTTTCACCGTGGTGATCTTTGTCGCCGTCGGCGCTGCCATCGTGCTCAGCGAGAAAGTCGGTGTTCGGCGCTGGAGCGCCATCGCCATCGGTATTATCGGGACCATGGTTATTCTCAGACCCGGCGCACAAGCGATCAGCCTGGGTGCCGTTACGGCGATCTTTGCCTCCATTACCTGGGCGGCGGCGGTGCTGACGGTGAAGGTGTTGTCGCGCAGCGATTCACCAACCACCATCGTGTTCTATTCTTCCGTTACGTTCACGATCTTGGCGATCGGTCCGGCCCTCTACTTCTGGACATGGCCGACGTGGGAGCAACTCGCCATGCTTGTTTCCATCGGGCTCTTGGCGTTGATTGCACAAATGTCCATGACCACCGCCATGCGCGACGCGGATACCACCGCCGTCATGCCCGTGGATTTCACCCGCCTGATATGGGCGGCGGTGATTGGTTATCTGTGGTTCGGTGAGTTTCCCGATCTCTGGACGTGGATCGGTGGCGGCATTGTTTTCGCATCCACGCTCTATATCACCTACCGCGAAGGCCGTGTGAAACAAGCCGACTGAGCCTCACTCCGTTTGGTCCCGTTTCATCTGTTCGATCGCAGCCAGTGCTTGGTCACGGGTATCATGGAGATTGGGATCGTAACTGCGGGCCAGAGGTTTTTCGGTCTCTTTGTCGTTCGAGTCTTCGTGTTCTACATAGTGCACAGTGCCCAGCGAGCTCGTGGCATTGATCTTTTCGCCTCTATGCGCGAAGGCGATCCAAGCTTCGGGCCAGACGCGGACGTCAAGGTAGTTGACGAGAAAGTACCAATCATGTCCGGAGGCGGCAATTTTCGCTTCGATGGCATCATAGAACTGATCGACGATATCGGAACTGCTGAACACGAAGTCGCTGAAATCGATCTCTAAGATATTGGTGCCGACGATCTCGGAAATACGGTCGTCATAAGGGCCGGCAACCGTCTCCGGTGCGACCTCGGCATCAAGAGTCTCTTCAGGTTCCTTCTCTTGGCCGGCCGCATAGGCGGAATCGGCGAGGTGCTCCACACTGATCTCAAGCCGCGCGCAACTCCGCAAAGCCGTTTCAATGAAACGCTGGCGCTTTTCTTGTTCCAGGTCAGGGAAATCGCGCAGGATTTCCAACGCACCGCGAACGGCCGCCAACGGCGCAACGAAGTCGTCTTCGACTTTGGTGTTTAATGCCAAAATCGATCGGGACCGATCCTCTGTCGTGGGAGCGTCCGTCACCCGTCGAGCCTTCGATTAAATCGCCAAATACTGTTGGCGTAAATCAGCGTTATCGAGAACCTCCTGCGAAACACCGTCAAACACCACTTGGCCCATGTCCAAGATGATCGCCCGATCGGCCAGATGCAGGGCCGCGATGGCGTTTTGCTCAACGATGACCGTGGTCATGCCCAGCGTCTTGATCTGTTCCAGGGTCTTCTCGATTTCGTGCACAATAACCGGTGCCAAGCCCTCATAGGGCTCATCAAGCAACAGCAGTTTGACATCCCGGGCCAACGCACGGCTGATCGCCAGCATCTGCTGTTCGCCACCCGATAGGGTTGTGCCTTCCTGGTTGCGGCGTTCGCCGAGGCGCGGGAACAATTCATAGATCCGCTCGATCGACCAGCCCATGGGCGGCGCGATCTGAGCCAGCTTAAGGTTTTCTTCGACCGTCAGACCTTGAATGATGCGGCGGTCTTCAGGCACCAGGCCGATCCCGGTGAGCGCCGCCTCGTGCGCCTTCATATTGTGAAGCGGCTTATGATCAAGCCAGATTTCACCGTGTTTCAGCGCCGGATCATCGACCCGAGCGATCGCGCGCAAGGTCGACGTCTTGCCGGCGCCGTTTCGACCCAACAATGCGACGATCTCGCCCTCGCGGATGTCGAAGCTGACGCCCTGGACGATGTAGCTCTCGCCATAATAGGCGTGGATGTCCCAGCACGAGAAGAAGGCGGCTTGACCGCCGGCGCTCATGACCGGTTTTTTACCTGGCGCGGCCCCTTTGAACGGGTCGTCACCGATAAGATTGTTTGTGGCTTGATCCGCGGTTTCCATGCGATCCTCCATACTATCGCGCGATTAAAGATGCGCGCCGCCCAGGTACGCTTCCTGGACTCGGGGGTTGCCTTTGATGTTTTCGGGCAGGTCTTCGACGATAACGGTGCCTTGCGCCAAGACAGAAATCTTATCGGCCAGGGAAAACACCACATGCATGTCGTGTTCGATGACCACCATGGTAACGCCGCTCTGGGCGATGGTTTTCATCAGGTCGATGGTGTTGTTGGTATCGGCGCGCGCCATTCCGGCGGTCGGCTCGTCAAGCAGCAGCAACTTGGGGTCCTGCACCAGGCACATGGCAAGTTCCAAGCGGCGTTTATCGCCACGTGACAATTGCCCTGCCAAGTCACCGGATTTCTCTGCCAGTCCGACGTCGGCCAACATACTCATGGCCTTGGCTTTGAGTTCCGATTCGCTACCGACGGAATACCACGCATTGATGGTAAACGCGCCGTCGCGTTTCGCGAACGCCGGAATAACGACATTCTCCAGCAGCGTCAGGTCGCCGAAAATTTCCGGCGTTTGGAACACGCGGCTGACGCCGGCCTGGTTGATCTCGTGCGGCTGTATGCCCAACAGGGATTGCCCGTCGAACGTAACCGTCCCGGTGTCGGGCTCGAGCCTGCCGATGAAGCAGTTGAGCAGGGTCGATTTGCCGGCGCCGTTGGGGCCGATGATGGCGTGCACCGTACCAGCTTCGACCTCGAGGTTGACTTCATCTAACGCCTTCAAACCGCCGAAGCTTTTGTTGACGTTGGCTACGGAAAGAATACTCATGCCAGCCCCCTTACTCTGCCGGCGCGGCATTCGCCGCATCCGCGTTGCCACCCGTTTTGCCACCGATATTGTCACTTGAGGCCTTTCTCGTGAACAGGCCCTTGATACGATTGAAGCCTTCCATCAGCCCACCGGGCAGGAAGATGACAATGAGCATGAACAATGCGCCCAATGTCAGATGCCAACCTTCGCCGACGAACAACGAGGTGATCGAGACCATCATGTGTTGCAGGGCTTCGGGCAGGAAGTCGAAGGCTTTCATGAGGATACCTTCGTTAAAGGCCGAGAAGATGTTCTCGAAATACTTAATCGTCGTGGCGCCAATCACCGGGCCCAGGAGCGTCCCCGCACCACCGAGGATCGTCATCAGCACGATCTCGCCCGATGCCGTCCACTGCATGCGCTCGGCACCCGCCAACGGGTCGGTTACCGCCATGAGGCCGCCCGCCAGGCCGGCGAACATGCCGGAGATGACGAAAGCCGCCAGTGCGTAAGGCCGTGTGTTGAGGCCAGTGTAGTTCATGCGGTTCTGGTTTGATTTCACCGCGCGTAACATCAAACCGAAAGGCGAGCGGAAAATGCGAAGCGAAATAAAGAAGCAGACAATCAGCATTACGGCGCAGAAATAGAAGCCCGGATAGCCCGTCATATCGAGACCGAAGAGATCCGACGACGGCAACACGGCGCCGTAATCACGCCCGAACATCACATCGAGAGCGCGGGGATCTGATTGCGCCAACTGCAAACCGGTCTCACCATTGGTGATCGGCGTCAGCACCGAATAAGCCAGATTGTAACTCATCTGGGCGAACGCAAGCGTCAGGATCGAGAAGTAAATCCCGGTACGGCGCAAGGAAATGAAGCCGATCGCGGCTGCGAATACGCCGCCAACGATGGTTGACAGGATGATGGCCGGCACGGGGTTCATGCTCAACAGCTTGAAGGTCCAGACCGCCGTATAGGAGCCGGCGCCCAGGAACGCCGCGTGCCCGAACGACAGATAACCTGTCAGACCGAAGAGAATATTGAAACCCAGTGCAAATATGCCGAAGATCGCGAATTTCTGCAGTAAATCAGGGTAGCCTGCGCCGATCGGCTGGAAAATAATCGGACCGGCAAGGACCACGGCCGAGAAAGCGGCAAATAGGATCAAGTCCCTTCGTTTCATCGCAAATAAACCCATGACTTAGTGCTCCATCACGCCTTTGCGGCCCATCAGGCCACGGGGGCGGACCAGAAGAACAACAACGGCAATCAGATAAATGATGATCTGGTCAATACCCGGCAGAATGTCTTTCACCTCGTTCATGGAGGCGAAACTCTGCAAGATGCCCAGCAAGAAACCAGCCGCGACCGCACCGCCCAACGACCCCATGCCGCCGACCACCACGACGACAAAGCTCAGGACCAGAAAGTCCATGCCCATGTGATAATCGGGGCTCAGAATCGGTGTATACATGGCACCCGCCAGTCCGGCGACAACGGCTGCGATGCCGAACACGATGGTGAACCGCCGGTCAATGTCGATGCCCAGCAGCCCGACAGTCTCGCGGTCCGCCATGCCGGCGCGGACTACCATGCCAAACGTTGTAAATTGTAAAAACGCGAACACGGCGCCGATCACGCCCAAGGAAAAGACGAAATAAATCAGCCGCCACGCAGGATAAACCACGTTGCCGGCGTCGAAGCCCACCAATATGCCGAAATCAATCATGCCTTTCATGGCATCGGGTGCCGGCTGCGGTATCGGATTTGCGCCGAACACGCTTTTGATGATTTCCTGCAACACGATGGCGAGACCGAAGGTCACCAGGATTTGGTCCGCGTGGGGGCGTTTGTAAAAGAACCGGATCAGGCCTCGTTCCATGACGACCCCGATCAACAGCATAACCGGAATGGCAATGAGAATGGATACGGGAACGGAATAATTCAGCAGCGTGGCGCCGAGATCACCAAACCATACTTCAACGAACGGTTGGCGGATTTCCATGGGTGAACCCCATGCCGTGAGTTTGGTCGGGTCAAGGGTGACTTGTTCCAAGCTCAAGATCGCCTTTACCGACACGGCGCAAAACGCACCGAGCATGAACAGCGCACCGTGTGCGAAGTTCACGACACCGAGCGTGCCGAAGATAATCGTCAATCCAAGTGCAATAAGAGCGTACGCGCCACCCTTATCCAGTCCGTTCAGGACCTGCAGTAATATCGCATCCATCCGATGAAGCTCCCGGAGAAGAAAGAAAAATGGCTGCCCCTGGTGCGAACACCAAGGACAGCCGGTAGTGGGAGGAACGTTTAGGCGCCGTTGTTGTACGGGCCCAATTCACCACCCAGCATTTTTGCCGGGTACTCGACTTGTGCGCGCGGCGTCACTTCCACGACCTCGAGAACGTCGAACTTGGAGGACGGGTTTTCTTTACCCTTCACGACCAAAACGTCCTTGAAGCACTGGTGATCATCAGCGCGGTATTCGGTCGGGCCATTGCCCAAGCCGTCGAACTTGAAGCCTTCCAGCGCTTTGCCGACGCCGGACGGCATGAAGGTGCCGGCCCGCTGGCAGGCATCCGCATAGAGGATGGCCTGGCAGTACGTGGTGTGCGCGGCTTGCGACGGCGGGAAGCCGTATTTCTGGCCGAAGGATTTGACGAACGCCTTGGAGCCTTCGTCCTGCAGGGACCAGTGCCAGTTGGTGGAACCGAAGATGCCCTTCACGTTGGCGCCGGCACCCTGTGCCATCAAACGCGAGTAGAGCGGCACGACGATAGCGAAGTCTTTGCCGTTGACCTGTTTGTCGCGCAGACCGAACTGCACGGCTTGGGTCAACGAGTTGACCATGTCGCGGCCATAGTGGTTGAGCACCAGCACGTCGGCGCCCGAGTTCAGCACCGGCGTGATGTACTGCGAGAAGTCACCGGCGCCCAGCGGCGTACGCACGGCAGCGGCCGTTTTCCAGCCCAATTGCTCAGTGTACTTCTTGATCGAACCTTCCTGGCTCCAACCCCAAGTGTAGTCGGCGGTCAGGTGGTAGGCGGTGCGTTCGGAACCGAAAGCGTTTTTCAGCACCGGGCCGAGCGCAGCGCCCGACATTTCGGTGTTGAAGAAGTGACGGAAACCGTTGGCGCGCTTGTCCTTACCCGTGGTGTCGTTGGAGTGGGTCAGACCGGCCATGAAGATGACGCCGGCGTCCTGGCACAGGCCCTGAACAGCGATCGCGACACCCGACGAGGAGCCGCCGGTGATCATGATGGCGCCGTCTTTTTCGATCATGCGTTTGGCGCTGGCACGTGCCGCATCGGACTTGGTCTGCGTGTCGCCGGTGACGAACACGACCTTCTTGCCGTTAACGCCGTTACCCTTGAGCGCTTTCGAGGTGAAGGTGTTGAGCATGCCGCCGTCGCCTTGGCCATTGATGTGCTCAACGGCGAGCTGGTAGGCGCGCAGTTCGTCCGCGCCTTCATCGGCATAGGCGCCGGTCTGCGGAACGTTGAAGCCGAAAGTGACGGTACCGCCCTTCGGTTCGTTGGTGTAGCCGGCAGCCCAGGCACGGCTGGAAAAGATCGTCGGCGCGGCGATCGCGGCGCCTGCCGCTGCCGTTCCCTTCAAAAGGTTGCGACGAGTTACATGGAACTTAGTCATTTGGTGTCTCCCATTGAACGTGTGAAGTAATCTAGGTGCCGATCGACCGTCGCCCCTTCTTTGGCGGTTATGGTTTGGCCGACAAACAAGCCTCGTGTCCAGGCGACACCATCAAGGTGTTTAGTCAATTATTCAATAACTAATTGATAATACGACATTTTTTTGTCAATTTTATTGACTTATCGAATGTAATTCTGTAAAACATTTACGATCTTGCGATTAACTCTCTGAATCAAAAGGAAACCCATGTCCACATCGATCCTCGGCACCCGCATCCGCCAACGCCGTCGCGAGCTTGGCGTGACGCAAGCGGAACTCGCGCGTCGGGTGGAGATTTCCGCGTCCTATCTGAACCTCATTGAATGGAACAAACGCCGCATTGCCGGCACGCTACTGCGCAAGGTCGCTGAGGCCTTGAACCTGGCACTGCATGAATTGGACGATGTTTCCGAGCGCCGGCTGCTCGACACCCTGGTCGAGATCGCGCATCTGCCGGCGTTTCGTTCACTCGGCATCGAAGACCAGCGCGCCAACGAATTGATCGGGCGGTTCCCTGGCTGGGCACGGGCGCTTGCCGCGCTGGCCCGATCCGAACGCGACGCAACGGCGCGTGCCCAAAACCTGTCGGATCGCCTGTCGAACGATCCGTTCCTTGGTGAAACCGTGCATCGCATGCTGTCACGAATCGCCGCTATCCGTTCGGCTGCGGAAATTCTTGAGGATTACCCGGATGTCCCGGCGGAGCGGCGCGAACGCTTTACCCACATCGTCAACGAAGAGACCCGCACGTTGTCGGATATCGGCGAAGCATTGGTCGTGTATCTGGACCACGCCGAAGACGCCGCACCGGTCTTGACGTCGGCGGATGAAGTCGAGGCCATGTTCGACGCCCGCCAGAACCGTTTTCCGGAAATCGAAGCCGCGGCGACGGAATTGTCCGATCAATTGTCCGACCCCGACCCCATCTCCATTCGGTCAAAAACCCGCCAACTCACGGAAGAGCACCTTGCCCCTATAATCGAACGCATTATTGATGATCAGCCGCAGATCGAAACGGAGGTTGGGCGAAACCGCGCGCGCCGCGCACTGGCCGACTATGGCGCCCGTGCGATTGCCGTACCTGTCAATTCGTTTGCCCGATGCGCGGCAGATTTCGGCTACGATATAGAGGCGCTTGCGGAAGCATTTTTCACCGACGTGGAAACCGTATGCCACCGCCTTGCCGCCCTGCCCCTGGAGGACAACGCGCCGCAGTTTGGTTATATCCGTGCAAATGCCGCGGGCACTATCATCGAAATCCTGGGCCTGGAAGGATTGGCGATCCCGCGTTACGCGGCGGCCTGCCCGCTATGGGCATTGTACCGAGCTCAGCAATCTCCCGAAACGGTGATTCGTCAACGCGCTCTGTTTCCGTCGGGGTCTCGGTTCGTTTTTGTGGCGCGTGCGCGGCATGTGGGTGTCAGCGGGTTCGGCAAGCCGCGTCATTACGTGACAGATATGCTGACCATGAGTGAGGAGAATGCGCAGCATACCGTTTACGCACCCGAATCCGCCGCGCATGTGGAAGAAGTCGGGCCCGGTTGCCGCCTATGTCCGCGCCAGAAATGCGTGCACCGTGTCGAAGACCCTTTGACGGAATAGTTATCAAAGGATGTTTGCGCCTCCTTGCGGACTGCGTTTTAATTGTCTGCAGCGCCAGCCGGACAATGAGCGCATAAAACAGGAGAGCGATAAGTCATGGCAAAACGTGTGCTATTGGCGGAGGACGAACCGAATATTGTCGAATCCCTGACCTTCCTTTTGGAGCGGGCCGGGTTTGAGATCATGGTCGAGAGCAACGGTCGTCAGGCGCTCGAAACGGTTCTTCAAGACAGCCCCGACGTTTTGGTTCTGGACGTTATGCTGCCGGAATTGGACGGGTACGAAATCCTTCGACGGTTGCGCGGTGATCCCAGGTCGGCGAATTTGCCGGTGCTGATGCTGACCGCCAAAGGCCAGCGGGAAAACCGTGAAACGGCGTTGGAGTACGGTGCCGATCTGTTCATTACCAAACCCTTTTCCAACGCCGAGATCATTGAAGCGGTCAAGCAACTTGAAAATGGACGGCCCGGCTAATGGTCGGGAAATCGGACCGTTGACCGACCGCACAGACCCGGAGCTTTCGCGGCGCAAGCCCCGCGACCGGTCAATCGCGTTGGTTCTGATTGGCACGGTGGCCTTGATGCCGCCGATGATCGGTATTCCGCTGATTGATGCAAAAATCTCAAGCATTCCACTTTCGCTTCTGTACATCCTTGCCGTGTGGGCGTTGCTGATCATCGGCGCCGCCGCCCTTGCAAGGCCATTACAGGATAGCGACCCCTCCAGCCCATCTGCCCGTGATCCCGATCCCACTAGCTGATGTTATCCGTCAATATCCTGTTAGCGGTTTGTCTCGGGTACGTCGCGATTCTGTTCGCCATCGCATTTATTGTTGATCGCCGGACCCGCGAACGCCCGCTGCGTTGGCTCCATTCACCGGTAATTTATACGCTTTCCATTTCGGTCTATTGCACGTCTTGGACATTCTATGGCGCGGTCGGATCGGCGGCACGCAACGGACTGGAATTCGTCACCATCTATCTTGGCCCGACTTTGGTTTTTGTCGGCTGGTGGTGGCTGCTTCGAAAACTTGTACGCATCGGTCGCGCGCACCGGATCACCTCCATCGCCGACTTAATTTCGTCTCGTTACGGGAAAAGTCCCAGCCTTGCCGTCATCGTGACTCTTATCGCCGTCATCGCGACCACGCCGTACATCGCCTTGCAATTGCAATCCGTGACCCTTAGCTACCAGATTATTGCTGGAGAGGCGGACTCCATCACCACCGCCTTTTGGATCGCCGCCGGCATGGCGCTTTTCACCATCCTGTTTGGCACGCGCAATTTGGACGCCAATGAGCGCCATCACGGCGTGGTCGCGGCGATTGCGGTAGAGGCCATCGTCAAGCTGTTCGCGTTGATCGCGGTGGGTGTTTTCGCCACTTACGGCGTCGCCAACGGGTTCAGCGATATCTTCTCTGACGTGCCGACCGAGGTGATCAACGGTGTCGGCGATGTTTTTGGGCCACGTTGGGCAACGCTGACATTCCTGTCCGCGACCGCCATCATCTGTCTGCCCCGACAATTTCAGGTGACGGTGGTGGAAAACATCGAAGAGCGTCATCTGTCCACCGCATCATGGTTGTTCCCACTCTATCTGCTCGGCATGACGTTTTTTATCATGCCGATTGCACTGGTTGGTCTCAAAGTGATGCCGGCGGGGGCCAATCCCGATCTCTTCGTGTTGACGCTTCCGTTGGCCGAAGAACGCTATGAATTGACGCTGCTCGCATTCCTGGGTGGTTTTTCTTCGGCCACATCAATGGTGATCGTTGCCGCCATTGCGGTCTCCACCATGGTATCCAACCATATTGTCATGCCCGTGGTGTTGCGCGTGTTGACCGGCACTCAGGCCGTCAGTGGCGATATGCGGAATCTTTTGCTGACCTCCCGGCGCATCAGTATCGCAGTGATTTTGGGTCTCGGGTTTCTGTATTTCTGGATGAGCGGCGGATCGGATGCGTTGGCGGCGATCGGGCTGATCGCCTTCGTCGGCGTGGCGCAATTCCTGCCATGCCTGATGGGGGGTATTTTCTGGCGCGGCGCAACTCGTACAGGTGCGGTGGCGGGCTTGCTGATCGGCTTTATTCTGTGGGCCTATACGTTGTTTTTGCCAAGCTTCAATGGCGATTTCATTCTCAGCGCGGCCGTTTTGGAATCGGGCCCTTGGGGCATTGAGGCATTGCGCCCGCAATCGCTGCTTGGGATGACCGGCATGGATCCGCTGGTCCATGCCGTGATCTGGAGCGTCGGTATCAATGCTCTGGCTTTTCTGGTGATCTCCAGCGTCACCACGTCCAGTATTCTCGAGCGCCTGCAGGGTAAATTGTTCGTCGATGTGTTTCGCTCAGCCGGCGGCGCGCCTTCCGGATTCACCGCCGGCAGCGCCGATTCGGAAGACCTCTTCTTGTTGGCGCAACGGGTTCTCGGCGCCGACCCGGCGCGGCAATTGTTTGACGAAATGGCACGCAAACAGGGATTGGCGAACGGCCTGCCGCACGCCACGGAAGCGGCCATTGCCAGGCTTGAGCGGGAATTGGCCGGGTCTATCGGCGCCGCCTCGGCGCACGCCATGGTTACGCGGATCGCCGATCACCAGACGGTTGGGATCACCGAATTGATCGACATTGCCGATGAAACCCAGCAGTTGATAGAGACATCGCGGAAGCTCGAGGAGAAGTCTGCGGAACAAGCACGGATGGCCCGCCAACTTCAAGACGTGAACGAGAAACTGCGCACGCTCGACACCCAGAAGGATGACTTCCTCAGCCAAGTCAGTCACGAACTGCGCACGCCCATGACCTCGGTGCGGTCGTTTTCCGAAATTCTCATGACCGAAGATGATCTTTCTGATGACGAACGCAAAAGGTTCGTTTCAATCATCAATGACGAAAGCCGGCGTTTGACCGGCCTTTTGGACGAATTGCTCGACGTCAGCCGCCTCGAGTCGGGCACGCAGAATTTAAAACTCGAGCGGATCGAGGTGTCTCGCGCCGTGTTGGCGGCGGTCGAGGCCATCGCGGGCATGACTCGTGATGCCGATGTGGTCGTGGTGCCGCATTTCGCCAACGACGACCTTGCCGTCAACGCCAACGCCGACCGTTTCCGGCAAGTCCTGATCAATCTTCTTTCCAACGCGGTCAAATATAATCCTTCCGACAATCCGGAAGTGGAGATTTCTGTTCATTCGTCCGGCGAGCGCGTGTTCATAGATGTCATTGACAACGGTGGTGGCGTGTCGCGAGAGGAATCGACCGTAATCTTCGAGAAGTTCGTGCGTGGCGAACGGTCTCATCGCAATAGCGGCGCCGGGCTCGGATTGCCGATCAGCCGCGCTATCATGCATGCCATGGACGGTGATTTAACCGTTGAGTTCGCTGGCGGCGGAGAGAGTTTCTTCAGGCTGAGTTTAGTACCCAGCCGATAGAGCATTAAGCAGCCAATGATCTATGCTTCACGAGCGCGCCGCCGCAGCTGAGCTTCGCGGCGCGATATATAGAAGGTCGACGAAAAAATCACCGCAGCGCCGACCCAGGTCCAGATGTCGGAAATTTCACCGAACGCCAGCCACCCGAATAGTGCTGCGAACGGCAGCCGCAGAAAGTCGAACGGCAATATGGCTGAAGCATCGGCGCAAGCCAGCGCCTTCACGAACATGATATGGCCGCCCGCCGCCAGTGGACCCAACATCAGCAACCATGGCCAAAGATGCGCCGCCGGCCATTGCCATACCGGCAGCGCCAGTGCCAACGACACCGGTGTTACAAACAGGCCGACATAGAATACCACAGTGAACGGGTGTTCGGTATCGGATAGCCGCTTCACCGCCAAGATGGTGCACGCCATGAAACCGGCAAATGCCAGTGCCAGCCAATGCCCCAGTTCCATGGACATCATACCGGGTCTGAGAATGATCATGGCGCCGATGAACCCGATGATCGTCGCCACCCAACGCCGTGCACGAACGGTCTCGCCCAAAATAAGCGCGGCGCCTGCCGTGGCGAAAATCGGCGCCAGAAAGCTCAACGCCGTGACATCGGCCAAAGAGATCATCGACCATGCCATGAAGGACGAAACCATGGCGCCGCAGGTAAACATGGCGCGGACCGCATGTAATTTTAAGTGTTGGGTCCGCAACACCGTCAGGCCGTGTTTATACAACCACGGTAGCAGCAGCACTTGAGCGATAAACATGCGAAAGAACAAGATGACCAACGGGTCCATCTCAAACGACAAATGACGTACCGTCGCCGCCAACGCGCTAAATACCGCACAGGCCAACGCCATCCACATTGTTCCTTGCAGGGATTTGGCGAGCGGTGGGCGGGCGGCAGTGCTCATGCAAGCCACGCGGCGTCATGGCTGCCGAGCGGCGAAGGTGGGCGGGTCCAGCGTGGCGGCGTGGCGGACATTTGCAACACAGGCCCCAGGTGCGTCACCCGACCCCATGCCGTGTCCGTCTGCTGGATCAAATCAGCGACATCTTCGTTTGTTAGGTCGAGCCCTCCGGGCGCATCGGCACGGCCAAGCGACTTTAACCAATGCGCCGTCTGCGCCAGTGACAGGCGCACCAGCCAGCTGCCACCTTCGCGTGCGCGCCGTTGCAAAGCCACCATGGCGCCGAAGGCACCCAGGTACCCGGAAAGATAATCTAGCGCCTGGCCAGGCAGGTGCTGAGGCGTTCCGCCGCCGTGTTCGTGGGCGATACCCGTGGCGCACTGCACCAAACTGTCGTATCCGCGCCGTTCGGCCCAGGGCCCGGCGTGGCTCCAGGCATTGAGGCTGACGTAGACGATGCCCGGGCGCAGCGCTGCGACTTCCTCGGGCGAGAAACCCCGCGCCGCTAAAGTGCCGGGCCTATAAGACTGGGAGAAAACATCAGCGTCGGCGATCAATCCCTTCAAGATATCGCGTCCTTGCTCTGTCCTGAGATCAGTATGGGCATTGCGTTTTCCAAAGCCCGATTCGACGACCAATTGTTCCAGGTAAGGTAAATGCGCCGCACTGATGCGCAACACATCAGCGCCGTGTTCGGCCAATGTGCGCCCGGTCATGGGGCCTGCAATGACGCGAGTTAGGTCGAGAACGCGGATACCCGAGAGCGGTTGTTCACCAATTGGCAGCGGTTGCGGCGGCGCGTCTCCGATCCTAATGATCTCCAACAGCGGTAACTCCGAGACAGCTTTGCCTTGCGGATGCGCGGCCCATTCGGTGTTGTCGCGCATGACGAAGGCCGGCAGACCTCGCGCCGCCAGAGCGTCTTCCAACTCAAACCCATCCCAATCGGCGACGGCAGCGGGCGCGTCGGTGTCGTTGGCGATGCCCAGCACCTCACGCACCCCGTCCTGGAAATGCGGGAACTCGCAATGAAGCTGTATCCAGCCGTCGTCCCTGGTGCGGTGAAACCCCGACAGCAGGCTGCCGAACATGCCGCCACCCTGGTTCGGGATTTGCAGATAGTGTGTCGCGCGCAATGCCGCCGCGCCGCGCCGAGTGTCGATGGAGACATCTTGCCGGCCGCCACCGCGAACCCGCCACAAGTCAGATGTCGCCAACCCGACCGCACCCAACGCCGCCGCGCCGGCAGAGCCCATGAGAAACCGTGTGGACAACACGGGGTCTTCACCGCTGATATCGATCTCGTCGGCCCGCGCTTGATCGATGCCAGCGGTGTCCAGAATTTGCCCAAGGATAGATTTCAGTCGCGTTTTCATTCCGTGCCGTCAATCCAAATCCAGCGGAAAGATCGGGCGGCGCAGGTTCTTGTAGGGCAGCTTGCCGAAGTCTTTGGTTGCCAACGCGCCGGAATCGACAATCAGCACGTGGCGCGCGATAGGCGCATAGGCGGCGCGGAAATGATGGATGGATTTCACCGCCACAACGTCTTTCTCGCGCGGGTCGATGCCCGCATGGGTGAAGGTTTCCAACTCGGTGCATTGCACCCGCTTGGAGGCGACAATGACATCCACGCCACCGATCCGAAGCACCGCCGTCGGACCCAAATGTTGGATGGTGCCGCCCCAGCGCGGACCCAGTGCCAGGTAACTGCCGTCGGTGACGGTCACGACCTCGCCGGTGATGTCGATGGGTGGACCGTAGGTCGGATCGACCTTGCCGCCGAGACGTACGGTCGTTGTCGCACCCTCGCCGGCTGCCACCAACTGAGCGGCGGCATCCGGGTCGCAAATGGTGCCGAAGGCAGCGTTCTCAAGGCCGGCCTTGATCATGCCGTCCAGCAAAAATGTGGAATCACCGTAAGCGCCGGAGCCGGGGTTGTCGGACCCGTCGGCAATCACCACCGGGCCTTCACCGTCCGACAGCTGACCAAGCCGCTGCATGGCTTCTGCTACATCCAGATACTCGTTTGAATCGTAGTGCCGGGTCTCCCAGGCGTGATCCATGTAGGTTTCGGCGATGGCCTGAAAGCGCGCGTCACGTCCGTCGCCGCACACGACCACTGTCGGCCCGGCCTCGTCCAGATCAGCGGGACAGAACCCGGCCTGTACGCTGATCAAAAGCACGTCGTCGTCTTCCGTCTCGAGTTTTTCTGCACGGCTGAGCAATTCGGTCATGGGATTGTCGACGGTGGTGCGCCCGCTATCGAGCCCGCCCAACAGATCGCGCCGAGCAATGTGAGAGACAGGGCGCACCTCGCCTTTCATGGCGCGATCCAAGATGCCCGCCGCACGCTTTGCCGTGGCGACTTGGTCGATATGCGGGTAGGTGCGGTACGCGCAAATGATGTCGGCATGCCGGGCCATGCGGTCCGTTACATTGGCGTGCAGGTCCAACGTGATGGCGACGGGAACATCCGGGCCGATGACGCCGCGCAATTGTTCCAGAAATTCGCCTTCGGCGTCGTCATGGTCGACGGCGGCCATGGCGCCGTGCATGGAAAACAAGACGCCATCCAAATGGCCGGCCTCGGCGGCGGTTTTCAGCGCATGGCCGGCGCAGGTGTCCCAGGCATCGCGCGCGACCCGGCCCGATGGCGTCGTCCAGGCGACGACGGATCGTACCAACTCCCAACCCAGTTCGGTGGCGGCTTCTTCAACACCGGCGGGCTCGATCACGCTGCCCTCGACGGTAGCGGGGATGTCATCGCCGAAGGCCAGCAGATAACCTTCAAAATGCGCCAGCGTGGTCGGCAATTGGCTAAAGGTGTTGGTCTCATGGCCGAACAGGCCGGTCAGAACGCGGGGTGCGTTACCCATGGATGATGTCCTCTTGTCTTATATATTGCGATAGAGCGAGCCCGAGATGGAACGCGCTGTCTCCATGGCCAGAGGAGCAAGTTTTTCTGTTGCCTCTTCCATGCTCCATTGCGGCTTGTAGACGGGGATCAAGACCGCGCCAATGCCCATACCGTCGTTGCCGATCACCGGCGCCGCAACGGCGATTTCATTGGGCAGAGCTTGCCCGGCGCCAATGGCATAGCCCATATCATGAGCATCGGAGATGCGACGCATAATGGTGTCGCGGTCGGTAATGGTATGTTCGGTCAGTGGGCGGATATCCGAGGCATCAATGACCGCCTCCACCTCGTCTTTCGGCCGGAATGCCAAAATACAAATCCCGCCGGTGGCGCAAAAGGCCGGAATACGGCGGCCCGGAACCGTCGCGATGTAGTTGGCCTTTTCGTGTGGGATGCGGACCGTGTAGATGATATCGGTTCCTGCGAGCACGCAAAGATTGACCGTCGTGCCGTAGACCTTGCCCGCCTCGATCAGGCGTGCGACCGCGATTTCCGCAAGCCGGTCTTGTTGCAGATATGTGTAGGAAAAATCCATCAGCTTGATGGCCGGACTGTAGCGTCGGGTGTGTGCGTCTTTTTCCAGATATCCCAATTGATGCAAGGTATTGGTGAAACGCTGCGCGGCGCTTTTATCCATGTTCGTCGCCTGGGCGATTTCGGTGATGCCGAGGCTGGCGCGGGTGCGGCGGAAGACGTCAAGCACCCGCAAGCCCTTAGCGAGCGAGTTGACGAACAGCGTGTCTTGCTTGGTCATCGGCAGGCCAGCTTGACCCGAAGAGGAGGATAAGGTACCATAATTAAAATATAATAAAAAATATTATATAATAATACAAGTGCAGATTGTCGTTTTCCTGCTCAGGCATGGGGGTTAAAGTTTTTCACCGTGTTAATCGTGATTGTCGCCCTTGGTGGTCCTGGGGCGGCGGTTTTACGGTTTCGAAAACAGAAAATCGACAATTGGGGTCCAATTCAACGTCGAGATTAATCCAATGGAGGAGACGAATTCCATGAAAGACAAACTTATCATCGCCGCAGCAGTTGCTGCCACGGCGTTGACCAGTAACGCAGCGCTCGCCGGCAAGGCCGACGACACGCTCAACTGGTCGACAAGTCGTGAAATGGACGTGGCATTGCCGTATTACAACAACGTCCGTGAAATGGTCATTTTGCAGCGCCACACCTGGGACAACCTGCTGTATCGCGACACAAAGACTTTCGAATACAAGCCCTTGCTGGCGACGTCGTATAAGTGGGTCGATAACAAGACACTGGAATTCAAAATCCGCAAGGGTGTGAAATTCCACAATGGCGCCGATTTCAGTGCCGACGACGTGGTCGCCACTTACAACCACGTTTCGGCCGAGGATTCGGGCGTTTTGACCAAGCGTAACGTCAGCTGGATCGATCGCGCTGAGAAAACAGGGCCGGATACGGTCCGCGTGCACCTGAAAAAGACCTTCCCCGCAGCGCTGGAATTTGTTTCCGGTCCGTTGGCGATTTTCCCGAAGGACATTTGGAAGACCGCAAAGAACGACGCCAAAGGCCGTCCTGATTACGGCACCGTGGCGCCCATCGGCACCGGGCCTTATAAAACGGTCAATGTGGTTCCCGGTGAGTCCGTGGAGTTAGAGAAAAACACAAACTATTGGAAAGGCTCGCCGAAAGGTCAGCCGAGCATCGGCAAGATCAAGTTCCGCACGATTTCCGATCCGGAAGCACAGATCGCCGAGTTGCTGTCCGGTAGCTTGGACTGGATTTGGGACGTGCCGAAAGACAAGGCTGAACAGCTGAAGTTGATCGGTATCGCCAACGTCGTGAACGCACCGACCATGCGTATCAGCTACGTCACCATGGACCGCGCTGGGCGTGCCGGCAAAGGCAAAGAAAATCCGTTCTACAACAAGAAGGTCCGCCAGGCCGTAGCCCATGCCATCGACCGGGGCGCGATCGCCAAGAACCTCATCGGTGGTGCATCGCAGGTGATTCACTCTGCATGTTTCCCGACCCAGTTCGGTTGCACGCAAGACGTACCGCAGTTCGACTACAATCCGGACAAAGCTCGGAAACTGCTTGCCGAAGCCGGGTATCCGGGTGGCTTCTCGACCGACATCTTCGCCTACCGCCAGCGTGAAATCACCGAGGCGGTGATGGGTTACCTGTCGAAAGTCGGCATCAAGACCAACCTCAAGTACATGCAGTACAAGGCATTGCGTGGGCTGGTCTGGGATTCGAAAGCGCCGTTCCACCAAATGACTTGGGGTTCGTACTCCATGAACGACGTTTCGGCGATCACCAGCCACTTCTTCCAAGGCAAGCGCGACGACTACTGCCGCGATGCCGACGTCACGAAGTGGT
Source organism: Rhodospirillaceae bacterium (assembly GCA_016845145.1). Taxonomy (GTDB): domain Bacteria; phylum Pseudomonadota; class Alphaproteobacteria; order Rhodospirillales; family Casp-alpha2; genus TMED8. The sequence continues at coordinate 115,731 of JAERTE010000020.1, read as the reverse complement.
TGGCCGAAGGCGACAGCAACACTGATCCGAAAGTGCGCAAAGCGGCTTACAAGAAAGCCCTGACGCGCCTGCAGGAGAACGTATGCTGGCTGCCGATGTTCACCTACGCGAAGTTCTATGCGTACACACATGACCTCGACTTCACGCCGACGGCGGATGAAATTCCGCGGTTCTTCACGGCGAAGTGGAAGTAAGTCCATTTGACGAAACGCGCCCCGGCCCTCAAGCCGGGGCGCGCTCTTTTCGGAACACATCATGTTTATTTATGCATTAAAGAGATTGGGCGTCGCGTTCTTGGTTGCGTTCGCGGTGTCGATCGCGACCTTCACCTTGTTGCGGCTTTCCGGTGACCCGGCGGCGGCCATGGCCGGCGAAGTGGCGTCGGAAGAGGATATTGAATATATCCGCAAGCATTATGGCTTCGATCGCCCCTTGCCGGTCCAGTATTACGACTGGCTCAGCAAAGCCGTGCAGGGCGACTTCGGCATGTCGATCTATTTGAAGACACCGGTCTCCGAGATTATTGCCACCCGAGCGCCGACAACGATGATTTTGGGCGCCTGTGCATTGACCTTCGCGCTGGTGCTGGCGATCCCACTGGGCGTGCTGGCGGCGATGCACCCCAATACATTTATCGACAGAATGGCGCTGGGCATAGCCGTGGTCGGGCAGGCGTTACCCAGTTTCTTCTTCGCGCTGATCATGATTATCATTTTCGGGGTCTGGCTTAGATGGCTACCCATATCGGGCCATGCGTCGTGGTTGAATTTCATCATGCCATCGATAGCACTCGGATATTACGCAACGCCGGCGATCATGCGCCTGACCCGTGCGGGCATGATGGATGTGATGTCGTCGGATTATATCCGCACCGCGCGTGCCAAAGGACTGCAGCCACGTGTTGTGTTGTTCAAACATGCGCTCAGGAACGCCATCATTCCGGTTGTATCGCTTTCGGCAGTCCAACTGGGCTTCATGCTCGGCGGCTCGATTGTTATCGAGCATATCTTTTCGCTGCATGGACTCGGCAGCTTGGCCTGGCAATCGATCCAGCGTTCGGACTTCGAGGTCATGCAAGCGATCGTGCTGACCGTGGCGACGTTCTACATTTTGCTAACCTTCCTGGCGGATTTGCTGAATGCATTCCTCGACCCCAGGATCAGGGTTCATTGAGGGAGGCTTGGCATGAACGATACAACAGCTGCGAGAAAGCTTCCGACAGCTCAGGAAATTCTCGAGCCCTCACCCACATCATTGCTGATGAAGCGCGCGTTCGGCCACGCTGGGCTGACCATCGGCGGCGGCGTATTGCTGGCGATCTTCGGCATGGCAATATTTGCGCCGCTGCTGGCGCCTCACGATCCCTATGCCTTCGACTTGACGAAAAAATTCATCGACCCGATCTGGCACGCCAAGGGAACATGGGAGCATCCATTGGGCACCGATGGCCAGGGGCGTGATTACCTGAGCCGGATTATTTACGGCGCGCAGGTGTCGTTGTTGATCGGTTTCATGGCGATGCTCATCTCTGGCGTCATTGGCACCGCGCTCGGTGTAGCGGCGGGCTATTTCGGCGGCCGTGTTGATATGGTCATCACCTTCCTGATCACCACGCGCTTGGCGATGCCGGTGATCTTGGTGGCGTTGGCGGTTGTGGCACTGGTCGGCAGTTCCATGTGGATTGTGATCTGGGTGCTGGGTTTGCTGATATGGGACCGTTTCGCGGTTGTCATGCGCTCCACCACGCTGCAAGTCCGCAATATGGATTATGTGGCGGCGGCGCAGGCTCTGGGGTGCTCGACCCTACGTATCATCCTCACGGAGATCATGCCGAATATCGTCAATGCGCTGATTGTCGTCGCCACATTGGAAGTGGCGCACGCTGTGCTTCTGGAGGCGGCGCTGTCGTTCCTGGGGCTGGGCGTGCAGCCGCCGACGCCGAGTTGGGGGCTGATGATCTCTGAGGGTAAGGGCATGATGTTCTTCAAGCCGTGGGTCATCGCGATCCCGGGCGTGGCTCTATTCATGATGGTTTTGTGCATCAATTTGTTGGGCGACGGTATCCGTGACGTGACCGCGCCGGAAAACCGGAACTGACGCAAAAGTACAAAAAGGGGGGCGCGTCCATGGTGGAACGCATTCTTGACGTAAAAAACCTGACAGTCGATATCCCGGTGCCCGGCGGCATGCTGCATCCTGTGCAAGGCAACGATTTCCACGTCGATCGTGGGGAAACGCTTTGCATTGTCGGCGAGTCCGGATGCGGTAAGTCGCTGACATCGCTGGCGCTGATGGACCTGCTGCCGAAAAAAGCCATTCGGCGCGCCGACAAGATGGAGCTCGACGGTTTTAGCATCCTTGATATCGGTGAATCCCGGATGGCCGACATCCGGGGCGATCGCATGGGCATGATTTTCCAAGAGCCCATGACATCGCTCAATCCGTCCTACACCATCGGCAACCAGATGGAAGAGGTGATGCTCCGCCATCGCAAGGTCAGCCGGACAGAGGCCCGTGACCGTGCCGTTTATTTGCTGGAAAAGGTGGGCATCACCGCGGCGCGCTCGCGCCTGCCGCAATATCCGCATCAATTGTCCGGCGGCTTGCGCCAGCGCGTCATGATTGCCATGACGCTGATGTGCGGGCCCGACCTGATTATCGCCGATGAACCAACGACGGCCTTGGACGTAACCATTCAGGCGCAAATTTTGCTGCTGTTGGCTGAGCTCCAAGACGAGTTCAAGATGGGCCTCATCCTGATCACCCACGATTTGGGCGTCGTCGCCCGCGTCGCGGACCGGGTCGCGGTCATGTATGCCGGGCAGGTGGTCGAGCAAGGCTCAGCCACGCAAGTGTTTGAGAACCCAACCCATCCCTATACCCAAGGCCTGCTTGAGTGCATCCCCATTCCCGGTAAAACCCAACGCGGTGCGCCATTGGGCTCAATCCCGGGCATTGTGCCCTCGCTTGTGGGAAATCTTCGCGGCTGCCGTTTTGCCGATCGGTGCCCGTATGCCGAGGCGGCCTGTAGCGCCGATGACGTGGCGCTGGGTGCCGGGGTCGAAGATGGCCACGAGTTCCGCTGTCTGCTGTCGGCCGATCAATGTGCGCAAAACCTGAAAGCGAAGGTGCCGGCATGAGCGAGGCAATGATCGAAGCGAAGGACATTACAAAAACCTTCATGATTTCCGCTGGCGCGTTCAAGGGCAAGCGTCCGTTACATGCGGTCAACGGTGTCGATCTAACGGTCAACCGCGGTGACGTGGTGGCGCTGGTGGGCGAGTCGGGTTGCGGCAAGACGACATTGGCAAAAATTCTGCTGGGCCTTGAGCAACCAACCTCAGGTGATGTCACCGTGCAGGGCAAGCCTGTCGGAGAGTTGGGCCGGCTGGAAATCGCCGGGTTGCTGCAGCCGATTTTTCAAGATCCCTATTCGTCGCTCAATCCGCGCAAATCCATCGGCTCGATCATTACCCTGCCCCTCAAAGTGCAAGGTGACCCGAACCCCGAAACCTGGCGCCACCGCGCCGAGGAAATCATGGAGTTGGTCGGCTTGCCGGCCCGCGTGTTCCAAAACTACCCCAGCCAGTTATCGGGCGGCCAGCGCCAGCGCGTTGCCATCGCGCGGGCCTTGATCAACCGCCCGCAGGTTGTGATCTGCGATGAACCAACCTCTGCGCTCGACGTTTCCGTGCAGTCGCAGATTTTGAACTTGTTGCAGGATCTTCGGAGTGAACTGAATCTCACTTACGTGGTTATCAGTCACAACCTGGCCGTGGTTGAACACATGGCGACGCGTGTCGCGGTCATGTATCTGGGCCGCATCGTCGAAGACGCCGATACGGAGACGCTGTTCACCAATCCGCAGCACCCCTATACGGAAGCCCTGCTGGAATCAGTGCTGACCCCGGACCCCAACTTGAATGTACCGGACACGCATCTGGGTGCGGCCTACCCGAACCCGGTGGAACCGCCGTCGGGCTGCACATTCCATCCGCGCTGCGCCAAGGTCATGGATCATTGTTCCTCCGTGGCGCCGAAGCCCATTGCCGTGGGCGAGGGCCATGTTGAGTGCCATCTCTACGACAAATCGTCGGAGAGCGCCGCATGAGCCGCGAAGCTGTTGTCGCCGCCGCCCACGCCTATTTCGACGATGGAAAATTTGTTGATGATCTCGCTCGCCGGGTCGCCATTCCCACCGAAAGCCAGAAAAACGACAGTCAGGCCGCACTCAGGGGCTACCTCGATGACGAGATGATCCCCGCCTTCGAGGCCATGGGTCACGAATGCCAAGTGTTCAATAACCCGGTCGAGGGCAAGGGCCCGGTGTTGCTGGCGACACGCATGGAAGATAGCAGCCTGCCCACCGTGTTGGGTTATGGCCACGGCGATGTCGTGCGCGGCCTTGCCGATCAATGGTACGAAGGCCTGGACCCATGGGTGACGACCGAGCGCGGTGATAAGCTTTATGGCCGCGGCACTGCCGACAACAAAGGCCAGCACACGGTCAACATGATCGGCATGGCCCAGGTGTTGGAAGCGCGCGGCAAGCTCGGTTTCAATTCCAAGTTCATGGTTGAGATGGGCGAGGAAAGCGGTTCGCCCGGCCTCGACAAAATCATCGAAGCCAATCTCGATGCATTCTCGGCGGACGTCTTCATCGCCTCCGACGGACCGCGTGTGGAGCCTGATCGCCCGACGATTTTCTTAGGAGCCCGTGGTGCACGCAACTTTGACCTGTCGCTGGAGCTGCGTGAAGGCGGACATCATTCTGGCAATTGGGGTGGGCTGCTGGCCAATCCGGGTGTTCTTCTGGCGCATGCGCTATCCACTATTGTTTCGCCCACAGGGCAAATCCAAATCAAGGAATGGTTGCCGCCGCCGATCAGCAATTCAGTGCGCCAAGCGCTGGCTGATATCAGTGTCAGCGGCGGTGAAGGCGCGCCCGACATCGACGCCGATTGGGGGGAGCCCGGCCTGACACCCGCCGAGCAGGTATACGCCTGGAACTCCTTCGAAGTGCTGGCCTTTAAAACCGGCAACCCCGACCGGCCTGTGAACGCCGTGCCGCCGCGCGCCCTTGCCAACTGCCAGATCCGGTTTGTTGCCGGTTCCGACCGCGATGGGTTTTTACCGGCACTGCGTAAGCACCTGGACGAGCACGGATTCGAAGCCATCGAAATTCTGCCGCCGCCGCCGGAAAACGCCGGTGATTTTGACGCCTCTGCAACGCCGCCCGACAACCCTTGGGCAGCTTGGGCCTCGGACTCTTTGGCCAAAACCACGGGCAAGCCAACCGCTGTGGTGCCAAGCCTCGGCGGGTCGATTTGCAACGATCTGTTTAACGTGACACTGGGCCTACCGACCATTTGGGTGCCGCATTCCTATTCGGCCTGTTCACAGCACGCGCCGAACGAACATATCCTGCTGCCGCAGTTCCGTGAGGCCTTGGGCATCATGGCCGGCATCTATTGGGATTTGGGAGAAGCCGGCACGCCGCACGCCAGTGGCAATTAGGCGGCAACATAACGGCCATGACGAACCCGTGTGACCTGAACGCCACAGACGCCCGGCAATTGATCGGATGGGGTGAGCTATCACCGGTGGCATTGCTGGAAAGCTGTCTGGGGCGGATCGAAGCCGTCAATGGTAAGATCAATGCGATCACCGCTATGGATATCCCGCGCGCCCGCGCTGAAGCGGAGGCGGCGGAGGCGGCTGTTCGTGCTGGTGAAGATTTACAGCCCCTGCACGGCCTACCTGTCGGCATCAAGGATTTGAATGCCACCGAAGGCCTGCGCACGACTTATGGCTCAACGCTGCATGCCGACAACGTACCGGACCGCGATGAAGCCCTGGTGGCAAGGTTGCGCCATGCGGGTGCAATCATCCTGGCCAAAACCAACACACCGGAATTCGGCGCCGGTTCCAATACCACCAACAAAGTGTTCGGCCCGACGCACAATCCGTTCGACCTGACGCGCACTTCAGGTGGATCATCGGGCGGCTCGGCGGCGGGCGTGGCCACCGGCATGCTGCCCATGGCGCATGGGTCAGATACGTTCGGCAGCTTGCGCAATCCCGCCACTTGGTGCGGCGTGGTCGGCTTCCGCCCGACGCCGGGCCTTGTGGCGCGCGAGGGCCGTGCGCTCAACTATACGCATTTCAGCGTGCAAGGGCCGATGGCGCGCAACGTGGCCGATGCATCGCTGATGATGACGGGGCTTGTCGGCAATGATCCCCTCGACGCCATGGCCGGTCCGTGCGATGCGGCGGGATTTGCTGAATTGAACAAGCCCGACTTATCCAGCCTACGGGTGGCCTGGACGGCTGATTTCGCTGGCGAAGCACCGCTGGACGACGGCATCCGTGAAAGTTTCCAGGCGGTTGTCGGCGCCATGGGTGGTGTGTTCGGCGCTTTCGAAAACCGTGAGCCCGAGTTTCCGGGTGTGCGGGATGTGTTGTGGACGCAGCGCTGTTTGTATTATCTGGCCAATCATACGGATCGCGTGCGTGACCATGCCGATGTGCTGTCGCCGAACATTGTTGCCAATGTGAAGGCAGGCTTGGATATGTCGTTGGCGGATGCGGGGGCGGCGGAGAAGGCTTGGTCGCAGATGTATGCCGGATTTGAAAATTATTTTGCCGATATCGACTTGCTGATCGTGCCGGGCAATGCGGTATCCGCGTTCCGGCTCGACGACGGCATCCCGAAAACCGTCGGCGGCAAGCCCATGGAAAACTATGTGGATGCATCGCTGGTTCGATCCATCATCACCCTGACGGGCCACCCGGTCATCGCCATTCCGTGCGGTGTCGATCATCTTGGCCTGCCGTTCGGCGTGCAGGTTGTCGGCCCCAGGCGCGGCGACAAATTCCTCCTCGACGCGGCCGGCGCCCTAGAGGACCATTTGCAAACCACGCCCGCTACTGCGCGGCGACGACCCAACTTGAAGGATCTTTCCCCATGAGCGAATTATGCGACCTGAGTGCCATTGAGGCGCGCCGTCGGATCGGCACCAAAGATATTTCTCCGGTCGAATTGCTGGAAAGCTGCATTGATCGAATTGAGGCCGTCAACAGCACGGTCAACGCCGTCGTTGCCTGGGACTACGAGCGCGCCCGCATGGAGGCCAAACAGGCCGAAAATGATATCATGGCCGGCGACGATGTCGGCCCGTTGCACGGCTTACCCATCGGCATCAAAGACTTGGAGGTGACGGAAGGCATCACCACCACATGGGGATCGTTGCTGTACAAAGACAACGTGCCCGACGAGGACCAGCGTCTGGTGTCGGAAATCCGCTATGCCGGCGGCATCGTTTTTGCCAAAACCAATACGCCTGAGTTCGGCGCCGGGGCGAACACTACAAACCGGGTATACGGCGCCACCGGCAATCCGTTCGGCCCAACGCTGACCTGCGGTGGCTCGTCCGGCGGCTCGGCGGTCGCCTTGGCGACCGGCATGGTGCCGCTGGCTTCGGGATCGGATTACGGCGGCAGCCTGCGTATCCCGGCGGGTTTTTGCGGGGTTGTCGGGTTCCGGCCATCGCCCGGTGTCGTGCCAAGCGAGACCCGCGCCGTCGGCCTGAACCCATATTCGGTGCTTGGCCCCATGGGCCGTACGGTGGCCGATGCGGCGCTGATGCTCGGAATTATCGCCGACGACGATCCGCGCGATCCGTTCTCGCGTGGCTTTGACCCGGCATTGCTGGATCCGTTGCCGGATGTCGACCTCTCAACGCTGCGGGTCGCCATCTCCACCGACCTGGGTGTGGCGCCCGTGGACAACGGCATTCGCGAAGTGTTCAAAAACCGCGTGGACACCTTCCGCCACATCTTCGCCGGCGCAGAGGAACGCGACCCCGGCTTCGATGACGACTTGCACGAGTCCTTTGAAATTATCCGCGCCACCAACTTCGTCGCCCAGCACCGCAAACGCCTGGAAACCCAGCGCGATCTCCTGGGACCGAACGTGATCGACAACACGGAACGCGGCATGAAATACAGCGCCGCCGATGTCGCCTGGGCGAACGTCGAGCAAACCCGTTACTACCGCAGTTTCCTGTCGTTGATGCGCGAGGTCGACATCCTGATTTCGCCAACCAACGGCATTTCGCCGTTCCCGCACGAACAGCTCTATATGGACGAAATCAACGGTGAAAAGATGCCCACCTACATGCGTTGGCTGGCACCTTGCTATGCCCTGACCATGGCCACGCCGGCGGCCTGTTCGGTGCCTTGCGGTATCGATCACAACGGCATGCCGTTCGGCTTGCAGGTTTCAGGTCCGAATGGTTCGGACCGGTTCGTGCTGGCCGTCGCTCATGCGTTGGAACGTGTGTTGGCTGGCAATCCCGAAACCGCCCGGCCGGTGCCGGACCTCAAAGCTTTAGCGGCGGGTTAAGCCATGCGTTTATTCACGGCTTGCCTCGGCACCGAAACCCACACCTGGGCGCCGCTGCCCACCGACACCAAAGCCTATGAAGATACGTATTTGGTACGCGGCGGCGATCATCCCGAAGCCGTCAACATGTTCGGCGTGCCGCTGCAAATCTGGCGCGGCCACGCCGATGCCAAGGGCTGGGAAACGGTGGAAAGCCTTTGTGCGTTCGCGACACCTTCGGGCCTGGTGGTGAAACGCACCTACGAGACTTACCGCGATGAAATTTTGTCGGATTTGAAAAATGCCATGCCGGTGGATGCGGTGATGCTGTCGCTGCACGGCGCCATGGTGGCCGACGGCTATGATGACTGTCAGGATGACCTGTTGCATCACATTCGGGGTATCGTCGGGCCGGACGTATTCATCGGCTGCGAGCTTGATTTGCACTGCCACATCACCAAGCGCTTCGCCGATAACACCACCGCTTTCGTCATCTTCAAGGAATACCCGCACATCGATTTCGCCGCGCGCGCCGAGGAACTGTGGACACTCATGGAGCGCACGCTCGCCGGTGAAATCAAGCCGGTGATCAGCACCTTCGATTGCCGCATGATCGAACTATTCCACACCACGCGAGAGCCGATGCGATCCTTCGTGGACGGCATGGCGGCGTTGGAGGGGCATGACGGCGTGTTGTCTGTGTCGCTGGGACACGGGTTTCCGTGGGCCAACATTCCGCACGTGGGCGCACGCATGGTGGTGATTACCGATGACCGAAAAGATCACGGAGACCGGCTGGCGGAACAGCTGGGCCGCAAGCTCTGGTCGTTGCGTGATCAGATCGTGCCGAGCGTGGTGGAAATGGATGATGCCATCGACCAGGCGCTTGAACATACCGAGGCCATTGACGGCGGCCCGGTGGTGTTCGGCGATGCCGCCGACAACCCAGGCGGCGGGGCGGCCGGCGATTCGACCTTTATTGCCCACGCGTTGATCAAGCGCGGCATTACCAACGCGGCCATCGGCGGTATCTGGGACCCGGTGGCGGTGGATATTTGCCGAGGAGCCGGAGTCGGGGCTAAGCTCGGATTGCGCTTGGGCGGCAAGGCCGGGCCTTGGTCGGGCGACCCGCTGGATTTGCAGGTAACGGTGAAGGCCGTATTCGATGATATGATCGCCCAGGGGCTTGGCGATTCGACGCGGCGCATGGGCAACACGGTGACGCTTGAGGCTGACGGCATTGAGTATGTCGTGCACGCCGTGCGTACGCAGAATTTCCACCCGAGCTTCTTCGCCAACGCCGGCATCGACTATGCGTCGAAGAAAATCCTGGTGGTGAAATCCATGCAGCATTTTTACTCGAACTACGCGGCGATTTCCGACAATGTGATCTATGCGTCGACGCCCGGCGTTGTCGATCACAATATTCGCCGCCTGCCGCTGGACCGTGCCGCGCGCCCTGTTTGGCCCCTGGATGACGACCCATGGGCCAGCAACGAAAAGCGGCCCTGGTAGAGATCCCCGCATGACCCGCATCCTGATTGCCGGATTCAAACACGAAACCAACACCTTCTGCCGTCAGCCCGCCGATATGAATGCCTACCGGGCACGGGAATTGTTGTTGGGTAGCGATGTGGCAAAGAAACTGCGCAACACGCGCACGGAAATCTCAGCGTTCCTGGATTTCTGTGCGTCTGAGGGTTGGGAGGTGCGCCACCCGATCCATGCCAACGCCATGCCGTCCGGCCCGGTGACGCAGGTCATGTTTGACTATGTGCGCGACCATATCTTGCAGAGCATCCGCACCGAAGGGCCGTTCGACGCCGTATTGCTGTGCCTGCACGGTGCCATGGCTTGTGAACACACCGATGACGGCGAAGGCGATATGCTGGCCGCCATCCGGGGTGAACTTGGGCCCGATATCCCCATTGCCGCAACCCTCGATTTGCATGCAAATGTTACCGACGCCATGGCAGGGTTGGCGGATATTCTAATTCCCTACCGTACCTATCCGCATATCGATCAGTACGAAGTGGCCACGGCGGCCGCAACGCTGATCAAGCGCACGCTCGCCGGCGACATCAAACCCAAGACGACCGTGCGCCGCGGCGCCATGCTCGACGGTGCCGATCATGGCCGCACCACCGCCCAGGGCCCGATGACCGAAGTGCTGGCCAGCGCAGACAAGTTATTGGTGCGCCCCGATGTTTTGGCGGCGGGCGTCTGCGCCGGATTTCCCTGGGCTGATACTCATGACACGGGCCCGACTGCACTGATCGTCGGTCACGGTGATACTGGCGAACACGCCGCGCTGGCCGATGCCCTGGTGCAGGAAATCTGGGACAAACGTCACATCTCCACCATCCAGACGATAAGCATCGAAGAGGCCATGGCGCGGGTCAGAGAGGCGCGCCCCGCCAGCAAGCCGATTGTGCTGGCGGATTTCGCTGACAATCCGGGCGGCGGCGGATATGGCGACGGGACACGGCTTCTCAGGGGTATGCTTGATGCCAATCTGGCGAATGCGGCCTTCGGCACGATTTTCGATCCGGGCGCGGCGGAACTTTGCCGCGATCAAGGCTTGGGGGCCATCGTGCACCTGGATCTCGGTGGCAAAACCGATCCGGCCTACGGGGCGCCACTTGCCGTGCGTGCCACGGTGAAGGCGGTGACCAACGGTCAGTTCCGCTTGGAAGGGCCGATGACGGCGGGACTGCACGTCGATATGGGCACGACGGCAGTAGTTACCATTGACGGCATTGACGTTGTCGTCGCATCCCGGCGCTTTCAGGTCTACGACCAGATGTTCTTCCGCCACGCGCGCATCGACCCGTTGCTGAAAAATGTCGTCGCGGTGAAATCCGCGCATCATTTCCGCGCCGCTTTTCAGCCCATTGCATCCGAGGTATTGGTGGTCGACGGCGGCGGCGGTCTGACGTCGAGGAACTACAAGGAACTCACTTACGAAAACGTTCGCCGTCCGGTCTACCCTCTCGACCTGGATTGATTACCCTGATTGGGGGGCGCATAATTCTTCCCGACATTTAGGGAAGCCCTGGGCATGGCCACCGATAGAAACAACCGCGAATATGAGCTGAAATTCCGCGCTGGTGCGGATGATCTCCCGCGCTTCAAGGCCGCCGTCGATGCTATTGACGCCGGCACCGGCGAGTGGACCGTAGCCGATCTCCATAGCCGGTACTTCGATACCGAAGACCGGCGCCTGGACGCGATGGGCGTCAGTCTGCGGATTAGGCAAACCAATGGGATATCGGTTCTTACCGTCAAAGCCAAAGCCGGCATCAACTCCAGTGCCGGCAGCGGTGTTATGGATCGATGGGAATGGGAGCACGCCATCAGCGGCACCGATCTGGATCTGGCGTCGTTGCCTCCCGACGCATTGCGTGCGTTGGGCGATGTCAGCGCCGATGATTTGGTGCCGATCATCGATGTTTCATATGAGCGTCATGCAAAGATCGTTCGTCGCAACGATCCGCTGGGCCCAGAGGTCAGTGCCGAAGCGGTGGCCGACCTGGGCAGCGTAACAGCCGGTGGTCGAAGCGAAGATATTGCGGAGTGCGAGCTGGAATTGGGGCAAGGCAACCTTGCATCGTTCTTCGCCCTGGCGGCGGATATTATTGAGATCTGCCCGCTGGCCGTTTCGTCGACCTCGAAGTCCGGCCGCGGCTACGCGTTACTTTCTGGCGCGATACCGAGACCGCACAAACTTGCCAAATTCATGATGAGCGATGATCTCAGCGTGCATCAGTGCCTGGAGCGGATTTTCTCCGCCTGTATCGGCAATATCACCGCTAATGAGACAGCCTGCATCCTGGGTGAGGATACGGAAGGGGTGCATCAGATGCGGGTGTCGATCCGCAAATTGCGTTCGGCATTGAAGATTTTCCGGCGTTTTATTGACCCAGCACATGCGGAATGGATAAACGCCGATTTGAAGTGGATGGGGAACTGCCTGGGACCGGCCAGGGATTGGGATGTGTTTTTGGATGAGACGCTTCCATCCATGGCGGCACTTGGGATTGATGGTAATGCCATCGACGCGCTACGGCGTGCAGGCGCGCACCAACGAAGCCAGGCTTACGATGGCGTGCGCAATACCCTATCGGGAGAGCGATACGCCAAGATGATGATGCGCCTGACGGCGTTTTTGGCGTTACAAAGCTGGCGTGCGCCGAACCAAGCGGACGCGCCCGCAAAGGTAACCTTGTCGCGAAGCCTGAGAAAAGCGGCACCCGGTATTCTACGGCGTTCCCATAGAAAACTGCTGAAAGCCGGCAGCAATCTTGCCGAGTTGGATATGGATGCACGCCACGCCGTGCGAATTCAGATCAAGCGCATGCGCTATGCGGTGGATTTCCTGCGCGGCGTATTTCCGGGTGCCGAAATGGAGGCTTTCGGTTCCGCGCTGCGCAACCTGCAAGACAATTTCGGCAAGCTGAATGATGTTGTCGTCGCGGTGCGGCTGACCGATGCGCTGATCCATCCGGGAGACGGCGCGACGGTCGATGAGCAGATTCAACTTGCCGCTGGCGAGGTGCGCGGATGGAATGCCCGCGCGCTCAAGGATATCGAACCTGACTTATTGGCCGACTGGGAAGAATTCGCCGGCACAAAGCCGTTTTGGGAAAAGTCACGCAGCCACTAAGCCGGTGAAACTATGCAGCGCGTTTTGACGCGCCGACGGCATTCATCAATTGCTCAAGGCCCTCATAAGGTTGTGCGCCGACCAGGCCTTGGCCAGCGGAGACGAATGTCGGCACGCCAGTGACCCCGTAGGCATGGGACTTCGCCCAATCGGCATCAATGGCATCTTTGAAGCGGCGCTCGGACAAGACAGCGCGCGCCTCCGCTTCGTTCAGCCCCACCGACTTGACGATATCGATGATAACCTCCTCGTCGCCGATGTTCCGGTTGTCGACGAAATAAGCCTCAAAAAACTTGTCGTGGATGGCATCTCCGCCGGGTTGCGTATCCGCCCATTTGCCGATTTCCTGAGCCAGGCGGCTGTTGTAGGTGTGGCTGCGTGTGCTGTAGGGCAGGCCCTCGGCCGCCATCAGGCCTTTCATCCGGGTGTTCTTGGCCTCGACCTCTTCGGGCCCACAGCGGAACAATTCTTCCAGCGTGCGTCCTTCCGATGGAGTTTCCGGATGCAATGGGAAATGCACCAATTGTATATCAACGTCGTACTCAGCCTTCAGCCGTTTCACGCGGTTGTCTCCCAGATAGCACCAGGGACAGACATAGTCGGAAAAGACTTCCAAGATGACCGGCTCGCTCATTGGTGAGTTCCTCTATTCAAGATGATGCCTTGAATGTAGGCAGCATTGGAAAAAAAGCAAATTACGCTCTCTACATGATGCGCCGAAACGTCAGATTGATGCGTTCGCCGGCAGGTTTCGTCGTCTTCGGTACGGCGTGCTGCCAATAGGCTTGCGCGCCTTGCCCCATGATCAGCACGTCACCATCACCGAGCGGCATCTCTACCTTTTCCGCCGGGTCATTTTTACGCCGGAACACAAACCGTCGGTTCGCGCCGAACACCACCGAAGCAATGACCGGGTCGGGGCCCAGTTCCGGTTCGTCGTCGGCGTGCCAGCCCATGGAATCGCGGCCATCGCGGTATAGATTGGCAAGCACGCCGTTAAACGTTGTGTCAGCAAGGACTTCGACCTCGGCCTTGATCTTCGACACTGCCTCTGGCCAGGGCCGGGCCGGCCAGGTCAGGCCGGAATAGGTATAGGCCGCGTCACCGTACCAAACACTCAAACGCGGAGATTTGATCTCTCGTCCGAAAATGGAGATGGTCGCCTCCTGCCAATCCAGGTTTTTCCGCAAGGATTTAAAATGGGCAGCGGCGGCACGTGGTGAAAAGGCCTGCGAAAACAGAATTACGTTTGCGTCTGGCAGGCATGAAGTCTGGTGATCGCGGGTCAATGCAGTTTAGGCGCCAGATAGAAGGCGGAGCGATCAGCCGATTCGATGGTGACTTCCGCCAATCGTCCATCTCGGACGATATCCAGCGGCACGGTCACGCCCGCGGTGCCCAAAGCCCACATGCGCCGGTAAAACTGCCCTAGTGACGCCACCGGTTCCCCACCGACACCGATCACCAAGTCTCCGGCTTCAAGGCCCGCTTGTTCGGCAGGGCCGTCGTCCCAGGTATTGACGACGATAACCCGGTCATCGGCCTCGGCAGACAAGGCACCGATCCACGGCCGGGGCGGATGCTGGACTTGGCCGAACCGTTGCAGATCATCAAGTATCGGCAGCAGGATATCGATCGGCACAATCATATTGCCGTCGAAGGAATCCAGCTCATGCGGGTTCTTCTGCACGAACAGCGAGCCGATGCCGGCAAGCCGCCCATCAGTATCGATCAGCGCCGCGCCACCCCAAAACGGATGCGGCGGCTCTGTAAACAGGGCTTCGTCCAATAGATACTCCCAATAACCCGCAAACTCGCGTTTGTCGGCGACCACCGCATTGACGGCGGCAGCCGCGCCGCCGTGCCCCGCCAAAATCACCGGATCGCCCACATGCACGTCACTGACGCTGCCCAATGGCATGGCCGGTGCGTTCAGCCGGCCCAGCGCCTGTACAAGGCCAAACCCGGTTTCCTGATCATAGCCGGCGACATGGCCGGCAACGGCCTGGCCCGTGTGATCGACCATCCAGATCGTTTCGGCCTCGACAACCAGATAGCCGATGGTCAGCACCAGCCCTGTATCGCTGATCACAACACCGTGGCCGGCGCGTTCGTCGCCGAGCGCTTGCGCGGTATAGGCATTGTCGGGAACCTTACTGTGTATCCCGACAACGGATGCCAGCGCGTTGGTGAGGTCAAACGCACAGGAGCCGGGGTCGGGCTGCAATGCGGGATCGATGGTATAGGTTTCAGTCATTTCACCAAACATCATGGCCCGGCCTTATGATCGCTGTCACTGATTCTTTTGCCTGCCCACGGCAAGTTGATCTTAGGGCTGCAGTTGGTGCGCAATTTCATCAACAACCGCGCCCCAATCGCCGGGCTTGGGCTGGCGAAATAATCGCAGGCTGGCGTACCAGGGCGAATCGCGCCGATCCAGTTGCCAGCGCCAATCGGGCACAAAGGGCAGCATCACCCAAGCCGGTCGGCCGAGGGCGCCGGCCAGATGTGCCACGGCTGTATCGACACAAATCACCAAGTCGAGCGCCGCGATCATAGCTGCCGTATCGGCAAAGTCGGTGATCGCCGGAGATAGGTCTTCAATCTCTTCGCCCATGCCACAGGCTATGAGATCGTCCCGCCGCTCGCCGACTTGCAAGCTGAAGTATTGGCAATCCCGCACTTCCAAAAGAGGCCTCAAGGCATTGAGTGGCACGGAACGTCTGGCATCGTTTTCGTGCGTCGGGCTGCCGGCCCAAACCAAACCGACATTGCGTGCGCCCTTATCGGCAATTCCATCGCCGGGTTTGGCGGCAAGGTAACCATCCGCCGCGGGAACATCGATCTCGCGCGTTTGGAACAGGCGCGGCAAATCCATCATCGGCAGGTAAGCATTGCCGTCCAACGGCGGTTCGCCCGGGCAACATACACCAGCCATGTGGGGGAGGGTTTCAACGAGCCGCCGTAAGGTCGGCCGGCAGTGAACAGCGACCTCGATGCCGCGCTCGTGTAACAACGGCAAGTAGCGCAGACACTGCAAGGTATCCCCAAACCCCTGCTCAGCTACCACCAACAAGCGCCCGCCCGGCATCGGCGCGCCATCCCAGATCGGTAGACCGAGATCGGCGCCGGGCATCTGTCGCCCGTCGCCCTGCCAACGCCAGGCGTAGTCGTCCCAGCCGCCGGGCATGTCGCCAAGCAGTAAACGCAATACGCCTCGGTTGTAACGTGCTTCCGCATGATCAGGCTGGCTGGCCAGCGCCCGGTCATAGGCGGCGTGGGCGTCGGCAAATCTGCCGAGTTCCTTACACGCCGCGCCTTTCAGGTTCCAGGCGTCGGCGTCATCGGGGGCACGCGCCAACGCCGCGTCCGCATAGGTCAAGGCGGCGTCATCATCACCTTCCTTTAACGCCAAGGCCGCCAGTCCGACACAAGGGCGGCTGTCCGCCGAGGCCGCCTCAGCGGCGGCGCCGAAATGTGTGCGGGCTTTTTCGTTGTCGCCCGACTGCATCAAGCAAAGCGCCAGGATGTAATGCGCTTCCGTCATTTCAGGCCGCAGCCTCAACGCCTGTTCGAACAAGGGGATCGCATCCGCAGTCTGTCCTCGGTCGTGCAGCAGCACTGCCAAATTGGTCGCGGCTTCCAGGTGATCGGGGTTGTCGTGCAGAATTTGCGCGTACCCAGCAGCGGCGGCATCCAAGCGGCCGGCTTGATGATCGGCCAAAGCGATTTTGAAAGGGGCGGGCGGTACGTCGCTCATGGCGGCACTATATGGCCTTTCGCCCGTTCCCCCAACTTGCCTTGCAATGCCGCCGCAGGCACAATCGACGGCCAACGCATATGGGGAGGGACACGGTGGACGGAAATACCGCGCAAAGCGATGTAAGGGCTCGGGTCAGCGCCGCCGAATGGGCATTGCGCGAGGACTTGGCGGCCTGCTACCGGCTGGTGTATCGCTACGGTTGGGATGATGGCATTTTCACCCACAATTCCGTCCGCGTACCGGGTAATGACGATCATTTTTTGCTTAATCCTTACGGTTTCATGTTCCGGGAAATCAATGCATCAAGCTTGGTCAAGGTCGATATTGATGGCTCCATCGTCGATGGCGGATCGCTCGGCGCCGATGCAGATATCATTGCTGCGGGTTTCGTCATTCACTCGGCCGTACATATGTCCAGAGACGATGCGCGTTGCGTTATGCATACCCACACCACCGCCGGCATGGCGGTGTCGGCGCAAGCCGACGGATTGTTGCCGTTGGCGCAGACGTCCATGCGGTTCTACAACCGCCTCGCCTACCATGACTTCGAAGGCATCGCCACCAACCTGGAAGAACGCGAGCGCCTGGTCGCCGATCTCGGCACCCGCAAGGCTATGATCCTGCGCAATCACGGGCTGTTGACCGTCGGCGGCTCCATTGCCGAGGCATTTCAAGAGATGCGCTATCTACAAAATGCCTGCGAGCTGCAACTCGCCGCACAGGCCGGCGGCAATCTCTCCATGCCGTCCGATGAGGTGTGCGAGAAAACGGCCGAGCAATTTGACAGAAACGGCGCCAACCAGCGCGCTAACGATACCGCCTGGGCCGCGTTGAAACGCATGCTCGACGATGAAGAACCCAGCTACAAACATTAAGAATTTTCCAAGGGAGAAAAACCGATGACACACGGCATTGTCACCGCGCCGCAACCGGAAGCCGTGGAAGCCGGCGCCGAGGCACTGAAGGCTGGCGGCAACGCCGTCGATGCGGCCATCGCAACCGCGCTGGTACAGACCGCCGTTGACCCGCAGATGTGCGGCATCGCGGGTTTCGGCTCCATGCATTTGTACCTGCCAAACGAAAGCCAGCATATTCTGTTGGATTTCCATGGTCGCGCGCCCTTGGCCGTGAAGCCCGATATGTGGGAAGATTTGATCGAGCACGAGGCGGAGGACGGTTTCGGATTTATCCTCAAGGGCCGGGTCAACGAGATGGGCTATGGGTCGATCACCACGCCTATGAGCCTGCGCGCTTATGCCACCGCGCTGGAGCGCTTCGGCACTATGGATATTGCGGATCTGATTCAGCCGGCAATCGGCTACGCGGAAGACGGTTTCATGGTGCGTCCGCACGTAAGCTATTTCTGGAACGTGGTGGAAGGTGCGGGCCGGGTGCCGACCATTGAGAAGTTCAAATCCAGTGTCGGCACTAAAAAAATCTACTTTAAAGAAGACGGCAGCTTGCGTGTGCCCGGCGAGATTTTGAAGAACCCGGACATGGCGAAAACCTACCGGCGTATCGCCGAACACGGCGTCGACGACTTCTATACCGGCGCCATCGCCCAAGACATCGTTGCCGATATGCAGGCCAACGGTGGGCTGATTTCCATGGAAGATCTGGCTGCTGTCAAACCCGAAGAAAGCCAGCCGATCTGGGGTGAATATCGGGGCCTTAAGGTCGCTACCAACCCGCCCCCTGGCGGCGGCGTGATGATCCTGGAGATGCTCAACATCCTCGAGAACTTCGATCTCAAGGCCATGGGTCATAACTCCGCCGACTACATCGCCACTGTGTCGGAAGCCATGAAAATCGCCACCGTGGACAAGGACAACCATGTAGGCGACCCGCGTTTCGTCGACGTGCCCTTGGAGCGTTTGACCGGCAAGGCCCACGGCGCCGAGATGGCGGATCGCATCAAGTCGGGTGAGAAAACTCGCGTGCCGCGCCTTGGCCCTAAGACGGAAGAATCGAAAGACACCACCCATGTTTCCGTGGTTGACGAACATGGCAACTGCGTTTCCATGACCCATTCGCTGGGCATGCCGTCGGGCGTGGTGTCGGATGGGTTGGGCTTTATGTACAACGGCTGCATGGGCGTTTTCGATCCACGCCCTGGCAATCCCGATTCGCTGGCGCCTGGCAAATCGCGTTTTACCGCCATGTGCCCGACCATCTTATTTGATGGCAACAAGCCGTTCTTCGTCACCGGCGCACCCGGTGGCACATTCATCACCATGGGCGTATTGCAATCCATCCTCAACGCCGTCGATTTCGGTATGGACGCCCAGCAGGCGGTGGCGGCGCCCAGGTTCTGTACCACGTCGGATACCATTGATGTATCCAACCGGATACTGCGGTCCGTTGAGGCGGAGTTGCAATCGCGCGGTTATCCGACGCGGCGCACCTATTTGAGTTACCACTTCGCCGGCGTGCATGCGGTGCGTCTGCAGGATGGCGAATGGGACGGCGGCGCCGACCCCGGCCGCGACGGCATGGCCCTGGAAGTTTAGAGGGAGGCTTGATCCATGAATGAATTGATCGTTGATATCGAAACGCCTGACGGCCCCATGCATACGTTTACGTGTTGGCCCGACGGAGCGGGCCCGTTTCCGGCTATCGTTTTCTACATGGATGCGCCGGCGATCCGCGAAGAGCTTTACGACATGGCGCGGCGGTTCGCCGCCGAGGGTTACTACGTCATTTTGCCGGACTTGTTTTACCGCTTCGGCATCATCCGCTTCCCGCAGCGCAACCAGTATTCCCGCGCCGTGTGGCAGGCGATCATGAAAGAGTTGTCCAACGCCATGGTGATGGACGACACGCGCTTATTGCTCGACTACATGGACGGCCTCGATGTGGTGAAACCGGGCCCGAAGGCCTGCATCGGGTACTGCATGAGCGGTCGCATCGTGACCACGGCGGCGGCCGAGTTCGCCGACGTATTCGCTGCATCGGCGTCGCTTTACGGCGTCGGCATTGTGACGGGCAAAGACGATTCGCCGCATTTTCGCGTCAAAGACATCAAGGGCGAGATGTACTACGGCTTCGCCGAAACCGACGGCACCGTGCCCGCCTACGTGATTCCGACGTTGCAAAAGGAGCTCGACACCCACGCTATCAATCATGTGCTGGACATTCACCCGGGCACGGAGCACGGGTTCTGTTTCCCGAAGCGTGATGTCTACAACGAGGCAGCGGCCGAGAAGGTCTACGCGCATTTCGTCGACATGTGCAAACGCCGGCTGGGTTAGCACGGCGGTTTCAACCGAGGAGTGATCGTGCCCTCCGTACCCTCACGAGGCTTTTTGACAACGGAGTTCGAGGCGCGGATGCAGCGTGTCCAGGCGGCCATGCATGCGGCGCGGTTGGATGCCGTCTTGCTCACCCAAGAACCCGACGTCAGATACTTCACCGGTTTCTTCACGCAGTTTTGGGAAAGCCCGACCCGGCCGTGGTTCGTATTGCTGCCGCTGTCGGGGAAACCGATCGCCGTTATCCCTGAAATCGGCGCCGCCGGGATGGCCGCGACGTGGGTTGATGACATGCGCACATGGCCGTCACCCAGGCCTGAAGACGACGGGGTCACGCTGTTGCGCGCGGCTATCCAAGACCTGCCGCGGGCATATGGCCGGCTGGGCGTGCCTGTGGGCCATGAGAGCGCGTTGCGCATGCCGCTTGGTGACTATGATCGGTTGCGGGAAGGTTTAGGCGGTTTCGAAATGGCCGACGCGGCGGAACTGCTGCATCGTATCCGCTACGTCAAATCCGCCGCTGAGATCGAGAAGATCGCTCATGTCTGCGCGCTCACTTCTGACGCCTTTGAGGCCCTGCCGGGATCGATGAAAGCCGGTGAAAGCGAGCGCGAGATTTGCCACCGCATGCGGATCGATCTATTGCAACGCGGCGCGGACACTACGCCTTACTTGATTTCCGGTTCCGGCCCCGGCGGATACGAAAGTATCATCATGGGACCGACCGACCGCATCCAAAAGGCCGGCGATATTTTGATCATCGATACCGGCACCACCTTCGATGGCTATTTCTGTGACTTCGACCGCAACTTTGCTTTCGGCCATGCCGATGATGCGGTGCGCCGCGCCTACGATGTCGTCTATGCCGCTACTGACGCAGGCTTTGCCGCCGCCCGGCCGGGTGCTACGACCAGCGATGTCTGGGCGGCCATGTGGGGTGTAATGGAACAGGGCGGCGCGCTTGGCAACAGTGTCGGTCGGTTGGGCCATGGCCTCGGCATGCAGTTGACCGAATGGCCGTCGAATACACCCGACGATTTGACAACCTTGGAACCGGGCGTTGTTTTGACGTTGGAGCCGGGTATGGAATTTGCGCCCGGCAAACAAATGGTGCACGAAGAGAATATCGTGATCACTGAGACGGGGGCTGAAATGCTGAGCCGCCGCGCGCCTAGCGAACTGCCCGTTGTCGGCTGACCCCAAGGAGGCATCCATGCCCCGCGTTAGCGTTGATTTTAAACTGGACGACATCGCACCCGGTGGCCGCATTGGATTGATCGCACTCGCCACCGACTACAACAGCGAGACGGACTTGCGCCGCATGTTACCGGCGGGCGTGGATCTGTTCACCAATCGTGTGCTGAATGCCAATCCACTGACGCTGGAAAACCTGCGTGCCATGAGCGGCGACATCACCCGTGCTGCCGCCGGCATTCTGCCCGGAAAGGGTGTCGATGCGATGATTTATGGCTGCACGTCGGGCACGGCGGCCATTGGCGAGGCCGAAGTTGCAAAAAAGATCCAGGCTGCGCAACCCGGCGTTCCTTGCACCAACCCGATTGCCGCAGTTCGCGCGGCACTGAAGGCATTGGACGCCAAAAAGATCTCAATCCTCACACCCTATACCGATCAGGTGAATAGTGAGTTGTCCGCGCGGTTTCGCGAACAAGGGCTTGAGGTTCTGAATATCGATGGATTTGGTATGGATGATGATATTGAGATGACGGGGATTCCCTTGTCGGCAATCATCGAAGGCGCGGAACAGGCCTGTGACCCGGACGCCGACGCGCTCTTCATCTCATGCACGGCCATCCGTGCCGCATTGGTCGTTGAGCAGCTGGAACGGCAATTGGACAAGCCCGTTGTCACCAGCAACCAGGCCTTGGTTTGGCATTGTCTTCAATTACTGGAGAATCCAAGTGAGGTCTCGGGATATGGTCGCCTGTTCGAATTGCCTACAAATGGCTGAACCCATTATTCTATGACAATGCAATTTTCTTTCAGGTGATATTCCTCAAGATTGTTGCCCGGGCCAATCCGATCAATGACCGCGAACACGGCGTCATCGACAAATGGCGTCAGCACGCCGTGCCAGGTGCCGCGAAGCAGGTTCACCCCTTGCAGGGGTTGCGTTAGAAACGCCCGGGGTGTTCTCGGAATTCCGTCGTCATCATGTGCAACGATCACCAAAAACGGATCGGTGGACATGGGGATGAAGGCTTGCGAGCCTAGTGGGTGACGCTCCATGAGTTTGACCTCATAAGGCAGCGCGCAAGCATCGGAGCGAAATATACTGATGCCCGCACGTGCCGCTTCACCACCAAAATCGAGCCGCGCCAAATCATGGAACCGTCCGCAGCGACCTTCGTTGATCATCATGTCCGCAGTGCCGGCGGCCTCAATGATATCGCCGAAGGGCGCGAAGGCCTTGGGTGTCAGGGGCTCCAGTTTGATCTCTATATTGGGCATGGCTAGATACTTAATGGCATATGCCGGTTGATGTTCTTATACAGAAGATACCGGAACTTGCCCGGCCCTCCGGCGTAGCAGGCTTGCGGGCAAAAGGCGCGCAGCCACATGTAGTCACCGGCTTCGACTTCAACCCAGTCTTCATTCAGCCGATACACGGCTTTGCCCTCTAACACGTAGAGTCCATGCTCCATGACATGAGTTTCGGTAAAAGGAATCACGGCGCCGGGCTCGAGCGTAACGATATTGACCTGCATATCGTGGCGCAAATCAGAGGGATCGATAAACCGTGTGGTTGCCCATTTGCCGTCCGTATCGGGCATCGGGTCCGGCACGATATCGGTATCGCTGGTGATCAACAAGTCGGGTGGGCCCATACCCTCCACCTTCTCATAGGCTTTACGGAGCCAATGAAATTGCACCGGGGCGGACGAGCGGTTCACCACCGACCAGTTACTACCGGGCGGAATGTAGGCGTATCCGCCGGTCGTCAGGTCATGGGCTTGGCCGTCCACGCTGAGTGACATCGTGCCATCGACGACGAACAATATGGCCTGTGCATTGGGATCGGTTTCCGGCTTGTCGCTACCACCGCCGGGCATGACTTCGCAAATGTAGTGAGAAAAGGTTTCCGAAAACCCCGACAACGGCCGCGCCAACACCCAAAATCGCGCATCATTCCAAAATGGAAGGCGGCTGGTGACGATATCTGTCATCACGCCGCCGGGGATGACGGCGTAGGCATTCTTGAAAACCGCACGCCCCGATAACAATTGGGATTGCGGCGGCAGCCCGCCCGGTGGCGTGGCGTAAGGTGGGTTCGTCATCTGTGTTGTCTTTCGGAGTTTGAAATTACTAGATTGTTGTGCTCATGAGGCGCCCCTTACGCTTTCGTACCACTTCACCAAAAGCGCACGTTCTTCGGCGTTCAGCTCAATTCCATCACGTGAAACACTTGGCGGCGGCATGGCGCGGCTGCGCCCGGCGTGCAGATAAATCTCTGTCGCGTGACGTGCGATCTGAGCATCAGTTTCCAATTGCACGCCTTTCGGCGGCGCGATGATCCCTTCCCAGCCGGGCTCGGCGGCATGGCACATGGAGCACCGGCCCTGGACCAAATCACGGACATCCTCGAACTGCTGCGCTCCGGCAAACTGCTGCTCGTACTTCGTCAGTGTGGCAGTTTCTTCATCGGGTTCCGGCCCGGGGCCGAGCGTCGACAGCCAGATGATTGCCACGAAAAGCGCCGTCGTTGCCACCCAGGTCCAGACTGGATTGCCGCTGCGCGCGTGCTTGGAATTGAAATAGTGGCGGATGGTGACGCCCATCAAGAACACCAGTGACGCGATGACCCAGTTGTACTCCGTGGCGAAAGCCAGAGGATAGTGGTTTGAGAGCATCAAAAACAGGATCGGCAGTGTCAGGTAATTGTTGTGGGTGGATCGCTGCTTGGCCTGCAATCCATATTTAGGGTCCGGTGCGCGACCAGCCTTGAGATCGGCCACGACGATTTTTTGGTTGGGGATGATGATCAAAAACACGTTGGCCGACATGATGGTCGCCGTGAAGGCGCCCAAGTGCACAAATGCGGCGCGGCCCGTGAACAGTTGCGTGTAGCCCCAGGCCATGGCGACAAGCACGAAATACAGAAGAATCATCAGCCGTGTGTTGTCGGCGCCGAAGGGCGATTTGCACAGGAGATCGTAAATCACCCATCCGACGCCAATGGAAGCTACAGAAATCACAATGGCCGTACCCGCCGATACGTCCAACACATCCGGATCGATCAGATAGATATCCGCGCCCGCGTAGTAAACGATAGCCATCAAGGCAAAACCCGAAAGCCACGTGGCATAACTCTCCCACTTGAACCAGGTTAGGTGCTCGGGCATTTGTGCCGGCGCGACCATATACTTTTGGATATGGTAAAATCCGCCACCGTGAACCTGCCATTCTTCCCCCGTGGCACCTTCAGGCAAGTCCGGACTTTTCCGCAAACCCAAATCGAGCGCGATGAAATAGAATGATGATCCGATCCAGGCGATGGCGGTAATGATGTGCAGCCAGCGTGCGGCAAGGCTGAGCCAATCCCAGGCAATTGCGAACTCGAACATGACGCTCCCCATTTATCACCGGCAGAATGGCAACAATCCGCGAGAAACTGAAGATGCGGTTGTCCCAAAGACTTTCAAAAAATGCCAAACAATAGTATCTATTTTATCGTGTCTTATGTGAATAATCTTCAAACTTTCGTCCGGGTCTTCGAACTCGGCTCCATGTCGGCGGCGGGGCGCGACCAGCGGCTGTCCGCGGCGGTGGTGAGCAGCCGTATTTCCGAGTTGGAAAAGCACTTCGCGGTTCGCCTGTTCAACCGCACCACGCGCTCCATGACGCCGACCTCGCACGGCAAGCTGCTGTACACGGGGGCGACGAAAATTCTCGATACCATCGCCGAGGTGGAAGGCGGCATGTCGGAGATTACCGACAAGCCGAAAGGGTCGATTTTCGTTTCCGCACCGCTAGGCCTGGGTAAAAAGCTGATCGCGCCGATTATTCCGCAGTTCAATGAACGTTATCCCGACATAAACATACGATTGCGGCTCACCGACCGTAGCGTCGATATCACCAACGAAGGGCTCGATGCGGCGTTCATGACGGGGCGCTTATCGGACTCGGAAATGCGGGTCCGTCAAATTCATGAGTTCGAACGCGTGCTTTGCGCGGCACCGGAGTATGTAGAAAAGTACGGCATGCCTGACACTGGTGAGGATTTGATCGAACAAGGCCACAAGTGTTTGTTGTTGCGTTATCCGGGCGCCGACGAATTCTTCTGGCTGTTACAGGTCGACGGCAGTTCCAAACGTTTCGATTTTCATAGCCCGCTGGAATCAGACGATGGCGACGTGCTCACAGCATGGGCTCTGGCGGGATGCGGCGTCGTCAACAAGGCGGTCTATGAGGTTGCCGACGCCTTGCAATCGGGCGAGCTTGTCCGTGTGGTGCAGAAAACACCGCCGACGGCGTTGCCTTTCGCTTGTGTCTATCCACACAAGCGTTTGCAGGATCACAAAGTTCGGCTGTTTATCGATTACGCCTTGACCGAATGTAAGCGCATCCTTGGCGGAGAGCGCTAGCTCCCACGGTACGTCGAGTAGGAAAATGGCGAGGCCAGCAGCGGAACGTGATAGTGCTGTTCGGCGTCACTGATTCCGAAACGGATCGGCACCACATCGACAAACGGGTGCGCCGGTTTCTCGCCGCTGCCGGCAAAATAATCCCCGATCTCAAACACCAACTCATAGGTGCCGGCCTCCATCGCGCCTTTGCCGAGAATGGGCTCGTCGGTGCGCCCATCGTCATTGGTAACCATGGAGGCGATCAATTGACGCTCATCGCCGTGCAACTGGAACAGTCCAATCCGCACGCCTTGGGCCGGGCATCCGTTCGCCGTATCAAGAATATGGGTCGTGAGAAATCCGCTACTTTGCGCCATTGCACCCTCCATCGCCGAGCCATGATCAAGCAAATTCCTTACTATCAGTAGGCGCCGAATTCTTAAACATCTTTCGGAAATTTTTTAAAGTGGGATTCATTGTTTTGCTGTTAAAGTGTAGTGATTCGAGGATGGGGCGGAATTCCGACGATGCGGTACATGCGCGACATGATGGGCTATGGGAGCTCAACCCCCGATGCGGCTTGGCCCGGCGGCGCGGCAATTGCGGTGCAGTTCGTCGTCAATTACGAAGAAGGCGGCGAGAACTGCATCCTGCATGGCGATGCGGCGTCGGAAGCCTTTTTGTCGGAAATCGTCGGCGCCGACCCGTGGCCCGGACAACGCCACTGGAACATGGAATCGATTTACGAGTACGGCGCCAGGGCTGGTTTCTGGCGTCTGCATCGGCTGTTCACGAGCGCCGATATCCCCGTCACCGTCTATGGCGTGGCAACGGCCTTGAAACGCTCGCCCGCCCAAGTTCAAGCCATGCTGGATGCGGATTGGGAGATCGCGTCCCACGGCCTCAAGTGGATCGACTACAAAGACCATGACCGCGACGCTGAAATGGCAGACATCCGCGAAGCCGTCAAAACTCACGAGACGGTCACCGGCGCACGCCCTACGGGTTGGTACACAGGCCGCTGTTCGGTCAACACCGTCGACCTGGTGAGCGAGGAAGGCGGTTTCGATTATGTAGCCGATTCTTATGCTGATGACCTGCCCTACTGGCGTCGCCACGCCGGCCGCGACCAGTTGATCATCCCCTACACGCTGGATGCCAACGACATGCGGTTCGCCGCCCCGCAGGGCTTTAATTCGGGCGATCAGTTTTTCACTTATCTGAAAGATTCGTTCGATGTGCTGTATGCGGAAGGTCAGGCGGGTGCGCCGAAAATGATGAGCATCGGCCTGCATTGCCGCTTGGTGGGCCGGCCCGGGCGTGTGGCCGCACTGCAGCGTTTCGTCGACTACGTTAAAGACCATAGCGATGTGTGGTTCGCGCGCCGCATCGATATCGCCCGCCATTGGGCCGAAAACCATCCGCCTGCGCAGGCCAAAATCATACCGTCGGAGATGGACAAGGATGCCTTTATGGCGGCCTTTGGTGGTGTGTTCGAGCATTCGCCGTGGATTGCGGAGCGTGCGTTTGAGAGTGAGTTGGGGCCGGCGAACGATACCGCGCTGGGTATTCATGCGGCCCTGACGGCGGAGTTCCGTGCGGGTGCCGAAGATGAGCGGCTCACCGTGTTGACGGCGCACCCGGATCTGGCCGGCAAGCTCGCCGCCGCCAAGCGCCTGACGGCGGACTCCACCAGCGAACAGGCGGGTGCCGGCCTTGATGCCTTGACCGACGACGAGCGCGCCACCTTTACCGACCTTAACACGCGCTATACCGAGACCTTCGGCTTTCCGTTCATCATCGCCGTCAAGGGGATGAACAAGGATGACATTCTCACAGCCTTCAAGGCCCGGGTGAACAACGACCGCGATACGGAGTTCGCCACCGCCTGCCGGCAGGTCGAGCGGATTGCGCGGTTACGGATCGAAACTTTATTCGAATAAGAAAAGTCCAGGATCAGGATACGTAAAGCAGGTAACATGACGAGGAGGAAATAATGTCTGTTCAAAATTCGGGGTTGGGAACCCCAGAGCAACTTAGAGACCCCAACTACATGCCGCCGTTGGGATCTGCGGTCCCGCTCGGCATCCAACATGTACTGGCGATGTTTGTCAGCAACGTCACGCCGGCGATCATTATCGCGGGCGCAGCCGGTTTCGGTTTCGGTTCTAATTCGCCGGATTTCCCTAATCTGATTTACATGATTCAAATGTCGATGCTGTTCGCCGGTATCGCCACCTTGTTCCAAACCATTGGTTTCGGTCCCGTCGGCGCGAAGTTGCCGATCGTCCAGGGTACCAGTTTCGCGTTTATTCCGATCATGATCCCGTTGGTTGCCGGGAAGGGCATCGATGCCATGGCGGTGTTGATGGGCGGTATTTTGGTCGGTGGTATTTTCCACGCCTGCCTGGCGCCGTTTATCGGAAAAATCCGCTTCGCCCTGCCGCCGCTGGTTACGGGTTTGGTAGTGACAATGATTGGCCTGGCGCTGGTCAAAGTGGGCATTCAATATGCCGCGGGCGGCGTGCCGGCCATGGGCAAGCCCGAATTCGGTAGCCTGCAGAACTGGTCCGTGGCGCTGATCGTGATTGTGGTCACCTTGGGCGTGAAGTTCTTTACGCGCGGTATTACATCCGTTGCGGCGGTGCTCATTGGTTTGATCGTCGGTTACGTCGTGGCCTACTTCATGGGTATGGTGAGTTTCGTCAACGTTGGACGCGCCGCCGTGTTTGCGCTGCCCAATCCACTGCACTTCGGTATTGAGTTTAGCGCCGGAGCAATTATCGGCATGTGCCTGATGGCGTTTGTCTCGGCGGTGGAAACCGTCGGCGACGTTTCCGGTATCACCAAGGGAGGTGCGGGCCGAGAAGCCGAGACCGAGGAAATTCAGGGTGCGACTTGGGCGGACGGCCTGGGTTCGGCCATCGCTGGTGTTTTCGGTGGTTTGCCGAACACGTCGTTCTCACAGAACGTCGGCCTGATTGCACTGACCGGCGTCATGAGCCGCCATGTGGTCACCATCGGTGCAATCTTCCTGATCGTTGCGGGTTTGGTACCAAAAATCGGTGCAATCGTGTCGTCGGTGCCGATTGAGGTGCTGGGCGGCGGTGTGATTGTCATGTTCGGCATGGTGGTGGCAGCCGGTATTTCCATGCTGTCGGATGTCAATTGGAACCGCCGCAACATGGTGATCTTCGCGATCTCCATATCCATCGGTTTGGGCCTGCAATTGGTGCCGGGCGCGCTTCAGCACGTGCCGGGGACCATGAAAGTATTGTTGGCGTCGGGCTTGTTGCCGGCGGCCTTCATCGCCATCGTGCTCAACCTGATTTTGCCGGAAGAGTTGCCGGAAGAAGCAACCGAAGAGATTTCGGGCGGGCATGCCGCTGACCCGGACGCTTAATAACAAAACAACACATTTGAGTTGGGGCGGCTTGATGCTGCCCCAACCATCTTTATAAATTTATTCATGTCGACATTATTGGTTCGCAATGCCGAAGTCCTGGTCACCATGGACGCTGAACGCCGGGAGATTTCCGGTGGCGGACTGTTTGTCCGTGATGGTGTCATCGAGGCCGTGGGTGTCGATCAGGACCTGCCCGACAAGGCCGATGAAACGCTCGACCTGGCGGGGCGTGTCGTCATTCCGGGTCTGATCAATACGCATCACCATTTTTATCAGAACCTGACCCGTGCCGTACCCGCCGCCCAGGACGCAACATTGTTCGGCTGGCTACGCACGCTGTACCCCATATGGGCGCGCATGGGTCCCGACGAAATCCGCGTCTCCACCCAACTGGCTCTGGCCGAGATGGCGCTTTCGGGCTGCACCTGTTCGTCAGATCATTTGTACATGTTCCCGAACGGCGCCAGGCTGGATGATCAGGTCGAGGCGGCAATCGACATTGGCGTCCGCTTGCATGCCACCCGCGGCGCCATGAGTATCGGTGAGAGCGATGGCGGCCTGCCGCCCGATAGCCTGGTGGAGCGCGAAGCCGATATTCTGGACGATTGCCTGCGGGCGATCGGAGCGCATCACGATGCCGCGCCCGGTGCCATGATACGCATCGGTGTGGCGCCTTGCTCACCATTTTCCGTCAGCCGTGAATTGATGCGTGATGCGGCGCTGCTGGCCCGTGACCAGAACGTCATGCTGCATACCCATTTGGCCGAGAACGACGACGATGTTGCCTACTCGCTGGAGATGTTCGGCTGCCGGCCGGGCGAATATGCCAAAGATCTGGGCTGGACCGGTGACGATGTGTGGCATGCACACTGCGTGAAGTTGGACGGCGCGGAGATTGATTTGTTTTCCAAGACCCGCACCGGCGTCGCGCATTGTCCGTGTTCCAACATGCGGCTCGGCAGCGGCATCGCACCGGTCCGCGCCATGCGCGACGAGGGCGTTAAGGTGGCCTTGGGCGTCGATGGTTCGGCGTCGAACGATTCTGGCGATCTATTGACCGAGGCGCGCCAAGCCATGTTGCTGCAGCGCGTGGCACTCGGCGGTGACGCCTTGGGTGCGCGCGAAACACTGGAGATCGCGACGTTGGGCGGTGCCGCCGTTCTGGGCCGGCCTGACTTGGGCTCGTTGGAAGTGGGCAAGCGCGCCGATTTCGCGGTCTACCGAACGGACACCATCGCCATGGCAGGCGCTTGGGACCCGGTCGCGGCCCTACTGTTTTGCGGGCCGCATCGCGCCGAGCACACCGTTGTCGAGGGCCGCTTTGTGGTGCGTGACGGCGCGTTGGATACCCTCGACCTGAACACCTTACTGGCCAACCATTCCCGGCTGGCACACGACCTGATCAATGCCAGCGCTTAGTTGCGTTCCCATACACATGCGCCACCGCTGTAGGTGGCGCGGACGGCGCGGTCGTCAGCCAGGATAATCTGCGCGAATAACATATCGCATGGATTGTCGGCTTGCGCGACCCGGCGTTCGATCAATGGCGTCGATCCTGGATCAATCACGATCAGGTCGGCCTCCCGGCCCGGCGCCAAATTGCCAATACGATCATCAAGGCGCATGGCCTTGGCTGAACCCAACGTCGCCAAATACCACAACATTGCCGGATGTAGGTTGTCGCCGCGCAGCTGTGCCACTTCATACGCTGCGCGCATGGTGACGAACATCGAAAGGCTGGACCCGCCGGCGACGTCACTGGCCAGCCCAACATCAATGGGATTAGCTCCACCGCGCAGTCCCGCCAGATCGAACAAACCCGACCCAATGAACATGTTGGACGTCGGACAATGGGCAATGGTGGAACCGGTCTCTTTCAACGCCGCGCGCTCGCGGTCCGTCAAATGGATGGCATGGCCGAAAATCGCGCCGGGGCCGGTCAGGCCAAAGGCCTCGTACACGCCGAAATAGTCTGGCTGGTCCGGGAACAAATCTCTGACCCAGGCGATCTCATCTGTATTTTCCGACAAGTGTGTTTGCATCAGGGCGTTGGGATATTCCCGCCACAAGGCTCCCGCGGCCTCCAGTTGCTCAGGCGTCGAAGTTGGTGCAAACCGCGGTGTGATGGCATAAACGTTACGGCCGGTACCGTGCCATTTCTCGAGCAATTGTTTGGATTGTTCATAGCCACTTTGCGCGGTGTCGAGCAAGGCATCGGGCGCGTGGCGATCCATCAGAACTTTGCCGCACGCCATGCGCAATCCGCGATTGTCGGCGGCTTCGAAAAATGCATCGGCGGACTGGGGGTGAACGGTCGCATAAACAGCGGCTGTCGTCGTGCCGTTCTTTAGCGCTTCGTCCAAAAAGAAATCAGCGGCTTTCCTGGCGTGGTTGGAATCTCCAAATGCGCTTTCGCACGGGAACGTGTAGCGCTCCAGCCACTCCAGCAATTGCTCGCCGTAGGATGCGATTATGGGCAGTTGCGGATAGTGGGCGTGACAATCGACAAAACCGGCACTGATTAGGCTATCGCCATAGTCGATGACTTGAACGCCTTTGGCCTTGGAAAGAATGTCAGTGGCGGGCCCAAGCTCCTTCACCAATCCATCTTCGATCCAAACAGCTCCGTCGGTCTCAAACTCCACAGCCTCTTCAGGGTCGACCGCGAAGGGGTCGTCCTTGAACGACAATGTCTGTCCCTTGAGCACCAGGCTATCGGTCATACTGATCTCGTCACTTTCTTGCGGACAGAAAAAGGGCGGCAGGGCGTTAGGCCATGCCGCCCGGTATCCTGTTTACTTCGGCAGTGAACCTTCAATGCCTTCGACATAGAAATTCATGCCGGCGAGATCGCCGTCAGGTGCCGTCTGGCCGGCCTTCAGCCACACGGAACCGTCCTGCTTGTTAATCGGCCCTGTGAACACATGCATTTTGCCCGACGTAATGTCGGCACGTGCCTTGGCGGCCATTTCGCGGACGTCAGCGGGGATCTTTTTGGAGAACGGGGCAAGATCGACCATGCCCGGTGCGAAACCGTCCCAGGTGTCTTTGCTTGCCCACACGCCTTCCATCAGAGAACGGACGCGCGAAACGTAATACGGTCCCCAATCGTCAATAATTGCCGTGAGCTGAGCATTGGGGCCGAACTTCTTCATATCAGAAGCCTGGCCGAAAGCGTAGATGCCCTGCTTTTCGGCAATCTGCATGGCCGCGGGTGAATCGGTGTGCTGCATCAACACGTCCGCGCCTTGATCAATCAACGCTTTCGCCGCATCCGCTTCCTTGCCCGGATCGAACCAGGTGCTGACCCAAACGACTTTGAATTTGACATTAGGGTTGACGCTCTTGGCGGCCAGGTAGGCTGCGTTGATGCCGCGCACCACTTCCGGAATCGGGAACGATGCAATGTAACCAACCGTGTTGGTCTTGGTCATTTTACCGGCGATTAAGCCGATGACATGGCGGCCTTCATAGAAACGCGCCGAATAGGTGGCGACATTTTTGGCCCGCTTGAAGCCGGTGGCGTGTTCGAATTTTACCTTCGGAAAGCGCTTGGCGACTTTCAGGGTCGGGTTCATGAAGCCGAATGACGTGGTGAAGATGATATCGTTGCCGGCCCGCGCCAACTGCTGAATCACGCGTGCGGCATCGGGGCCCTCTGAGACGTTTTCGACGTAGGTGGTTTTCACCTTGTCGCCGAACGCTTTCTCGATGGCCTTGCGGCCCTGGTCGTGTTCATAGGTCCAGCCATGGTCGCCGGTCGGACCGACATAGACAAAGCCGACTTTCGTTTGCGCCATGGCGCCACTGTTGCCCATCAGCATGGCAACGCCGAGCGCCACGGCAGCGGTCAAATTTCTCATGTTTAGTTTCATTTGATCTTCTCCCTAGTTGATACTTTCTTGTTCGAGTTTTGAAACGTTTTCATGCCCAGATCATGAAGACGCGTAGAACGATTTCCCCAGACACGCTGGAGCGTTGAGGTTTGCTCTCGTCTTGTCGCGCGAAATTGCCACCAGGACAAGGATGGTAACCAGATACGGCAGCATCGACAAATACTGCGCATCAATATCCACGCCCAACCCCTGAACATGAAGCTGGATCACCGTCACGCCGCCGAACAAATAGGCGCCAAGCAGTGCGCGACCCGGACGCCAAGCTGAGAACACGACAATGGCCAGTGCGATCCAACCGCGCCCGGCGGTCATGTTCTCCACCCAAAGCGGGGTCTGTACGATGGAAAGATAGGCGCCGCCAATTCCCGCGCAGGCACCGCCGAACAACAGTGCCGCAAACCGCACCTTGATGACGCCGTAACCGATGGCATGCGCCGCGTCGTGGTTTTCGCCGACGGCCCGCAACACTAGGCCGGGCCGGGTTTTGTTCAAGAACCAGTATACGCCGGCGACCAGGATTACAGAGAGATACACCAACGGATCATGGCCAAACAAAATCGGTCCGACAAAGGGGATGTCGGAGAGCAGCGGGATGTTCATTTTCGCCAGAGATTCGGTCGATTCGCCCGAATACCCCTGCCCGATCAACGCCGACAGCCCGAGCCCGAAAATGGTTAGAGCCAGCCCCGTGGCAACCTGATTTGACAATAACATCTGAGTCAGGACCGCAAACAGCGAAGCCGCGATGGCACCGGCCACGGCGGCGGCCAAAATGCCCAAAGCATGTGATTCAGTACCAAGCGTAACGGCAAACCCGGCAATGGCACCCAGGATCATCATGCCCTCGACGCCCAGGTTCAACACGCCGGCACGTTCAACCACAAGCTCGCCAATGGACGCGAACACCAACGGCGTTGCGGCAACGATGACCCCTTGAAGAATGAGTACGAGAAGATCCATGATTTATTCCCCCGCCTCAGTTGCTGTTTCGGCGGCGTGACGCCGGCCCAGCCGAACCCGGTACTTGGCCAGCACGTCAATGCCCAGCAATGTGAATAGGAACATACCCTGGAACACGCCGGTGACGGCGCTGGGTAAGTTCATTTTAATCTGCGCCGACTCGCCGCCGATGTAGGTCAGCGCCATGACAAACCCAGCCATCAAGATACCGATGGGGTTCAGGCGCCCCAGGAAGGCAACGATAATCGCCGTAAAGCCGTAGCCCACTGGCAGCGCCGGCACCAATTGCCCAACCGGTCCGGCGGCCTCGAAGGTGCCTGCCAGCCCGGCCAAGCCGCCCGATATCATCAAGCTGATCCAGACCACGCGGTGCTCGACAAAACCGCCGAACGCGGCGGCTTTCGGTGATTGACCCATAACCTTGACCTGAAACCCAAACACATGGCGGCCCAGCAGTATCCAGGCCACCACAACCGCCGCCAATGCGAACAGGAAGCCGACATGGGCACGCGTCTCTTCAATAAGAATCGGCATGGTCGCCGAATCGTTAAAAAGCCGGCTTTCCGGGAAGTTCAAACCTGCCGGATCCTTCAGGGGTCCGTGCACGAGGACGCTCAGCAACAGCACCGCCACGTAAGTGAGCATCAGCGTAACTAGGATTTCGTTGGCGTTGAACCGAGTTCTCAGGAACGCCGGAATGGCGGCCCAGGCCATGCCCCCGATGATTCCGGCCATGCACATCGCGGGCAACACCCAAAATCCCTCGACGGGATAAAGCGCCGGCAAGGCACCGCCGGCTAAGGCGCCGATGGTAAACTGTCCCTCGGCGCCGATATTCCAGACCCCGGCCCGAAAACCGAATGACAACCCGATACCAATCAAGATCAACGGCGTCGCCTTGACGATCATTTCCGAAATGGCGAAAGAATCCGCCAACGGTTCGAAGAAGATGATGAATATGGCTTCGAAAGGGTTTTTCCCGAGCGCTGCGAACATTGCCAAACCGAGCACGATGGTGACGATGACGGCCAAGACTGGCGTCAGATACAGGAGATGACGCGACATCTCTTTTCTGGGTTCCAGCCTGATCATGCCACGGTCTCCATGTTGGCAGAGGAATGCACGCCGCCCATCAACAGCCCGATCTCTTCGATCGACAGGCTGCCCGTCGGCGACACGTCCGACAAGCGGCCTTCCGAAATCACCGCGAAGTTATTCGAAATCGCCATCAGTTCATCCAAATCCTGGGAGATCACCAAAATCGCGGTGCCCGCATCGGCGAGTTCCTGCAAGGCGCGATGAATATCGGCAGCTGCCGCAGCATCGACACCCCATGTCGGTTGCAAAATCACCAACACATTGGGTGCCTGTAATATTTCGCGGCCAACGATGAATTTCTGCAAATTGCCGCCCGACAGGCTTTTCGCATCGTGTTCGATACCCGATGTCTTGACGTTGAATTTATCGACGACCTCGCGGGCGAAGTCCTGCGCGATTTCAAGATTAAGGAATCCGTTTTTCTCGATGCCTTTGCGGGTCCGTGCAGACAAAATGATATTTTCCCACAACGCCATGTCCGGCACGGCACCGTGGCCGAGACGCTCTTCCGGCACGGAGCACATGCCGAGTGCGCGGCGTTCCGTCGGGCCTAAGTTCCCGGCCGCGGTACCATCGATGTTGACCATGCCGGCGGGCGTGATGTGTTCACCGATCAAGGCTTCCATCAGTTCGACCTGCCCGTTGCCGGCGACCCCGGCGATCCCCAAGATCTCTCCGGCACGGACGGAAAATGAAATGTCCGCTAGGTCGACGCCAAAGGGATCATGACTTTCAGCCGTGAGGCCCGAGACATGCAGGCGCTCGTCACCCATGTCCGCTTGCTTGCGCTCGGCCATGGTCAGGGTCGTGCCGATCATCATTTCCGCCAGGCTCTTGGCCGTTTCCTGGCGCGGGTCGCAGTCACCGACGACCTTGCCGCCCCGAAGCACTGTGGCGCGGTCGCAGAGTACGCGGATTTCATCGAGCTTGTGGGAGATATAAAGAATTGAACAACCCTCGGACGACAATTGCCGTAGGGTCTCGAATAAGATTTCAACCTCCTGCGGCGTCAACACCGAGGTCGGCTCATCCATGATCAGCAACCGCGGGTTTTGCAGCAGACAGCGGATGATCTCAACACGTTGGCGTTCGCCCACCGAAAGTGAGCCGATATAGCGCGTCGGATCGAGTGTCAGGCCGTAGGCTTCCGACACCTCAATGATTTGCTGGTCCAGATTGGCGCCGACGGCGTCTTTGTTCATGCCCAGTGCCACGTTGTCGGCGACAGTCAACGCATCGAACAGCGAGAAATGCTGGAACACCATGCCGACCCCGTGCGCACGCGCCTCGGAAGGCCGCGCCGGGGCATAGGGCGCGCCGCCGAAATGCATAGAGCCCTCGTCCGCGTGCAGGACGCCGTAGATCATTTTCACCAACGTGGATTTGCCGGCGCCGTTCTCGCCCAGCAGCGCATGTACTTCGCCCGGCATGATGGAGAAACTGACGTCGTCGTTGGCGATGACACCCGGAAACCGTTTGGTTAACCCCGACAATTCCAATAGCGGTTTTTCGTTCATGCTCCCCCCTGCGTTGCCAGGTTTTCTTGCGGCGCCGACACGATAGCGCGTTCTTGCCGCCGGAACAAAAAGTCTGCGGCTACCGAAACCGCAATCTGCGAAGGGTCTTTGCCCTCTAAGCCCGCAAGCCCGATAGGGGCCTGCAGCCGGGCAATCTGATTGTCCGCCACACCGGCGTCGCGAAGGCGTTTGATGAAGCGTGCGCGCTTGGTTTTCGATGCAATGACCCCGAGATAGGCGAAATCGCCGCGTGCCAACACGGCATGACAAACCTCGAAATCGATGGCATGAGAAAACGTCATCACCACATGCCAGGCATCCGCCGGCGCGTGCCGGGCGGCATCAGCCGGATTGGCGGCCAGCAGTTGATGTACGCCCTTGGGAAGTACATCAGGATAGCGCTTGGCATCGGTATCGACCCAATAAATATCGAATGGCAGGCCCGCAAACGTGTGCACCACGGCGCGCCCTACGTGCCCCGCACCATAAAGGAACAGGACATCGCGTTGCACTTCGACTGGCTCAATGAACCACCCATCCAACAGCGTTGCAGCGTTTGGTCTGGCGCCTGAAAGCATATCGCGCACCGCGCGGCGCACGGCTAGCGGCCAGCCGTCACCATCAGCTTTGCGGTTGGCGATCATCGCCAGAGGTACACCTGACGCGACGGGTCGCACGACAATTGCGCCACTGGTATTGTCGACGCTGACCGCTTCCGATGCGGTGACGCGTTCGAACAGCAGTTGCACATGACCGCCGCAACATTGACCCAGCGACGGGCCCAGCGGAAAGTCGCGAAGTGTCCGAAGCCAGTTTGCACCGGAGGGCCGATCTAACATCGTATGAGCCGCCTCCAACGCAGCCAGTTCCAGCGCACCACCACCAATGGTGCCCTGAAAGCCATCACAGAAAACGGTCATGGCACTGCCGACCGTGCAAGGCGCGGAGCCCTCGGCCCGGATGACGCTGACCCGAACCGCCGTGCCGTGGGTCTGGACCAAATCCATTAGGTTATGCAACCAGCTTTCGGTCATGCTGCTGCTTCTCCTTTTCCGGTCACTCGTCCGACCGCCGCTAAAATGCGCTCCGGCGTCGCCGGTGCATCAAGCGCCGGGTAGATATTGTAGTCACCCGCAGCCGCGACCGCATCGGAAAGCGCCATCAGCGCCGATATTCCCAGCATCAACGGTGGCTCGCCCACGGCTTTCGAGCGGTAGATGGTTTCTTCCAGGTTTGTGCCGCGCTCCCAAAGACCAATCCGCATATCGGGTGCACGGTCGCCCAGCGTCGGAATCTTGTAGGTCGAAGGCGCATGGGTTTTTAAATGCCCACCGCCATCCCACCAAAGTTCTTCCGTGGTGAGCCAGCCCGCCCCCTGCACGTAACCGCCTTCGATCTGGCCGAGATCAAGCGCCGGGTTTAGCGATTTGCCGACATCGTGCAGAATATCAACGCGCAGCAATCGGTTCTCGCCCGTCAGTGTATCAATTGCGGCTTCGCTCACCGCCGCGCCATAGGCGAAATAGAAGAACGGCCGGCCTTTGGCTTGTTCCTTATCCCAGTTGATTTTGGGTGTGGCGTAAAAACCGGTTGCCGACAGTGGCACGCGGGAACGATAGGCTTCGCCGATCAATTCATCGAATGTGATCTCGGCATCGCCAATGCGGACCCGGCCCGGCAGAAACGTGACCTTGTCGGGTGTGGTCTGCCATCGCTCGGCGGCAAAGGCTTTCAGGCGCGCGACGATTTTATCGCAGGCAACCTGCGTCGCCATGCCGTTCAGGTCCGAGCCCGACGACGCTGCCGTGGCCGACGTGTTCGGCACCTTGCCGGTATGGGTGGCGGTAATCTTGATGCGTTCGATATCGACGCAGAACGCCGATGCAGCGACCTGTGCGACCTTGGTGAACAGGCCCTGCCCCATCTCGGTGCCGCCGTGATTGAGATGGATGGATCCGTCATTGTAAACATGCACCAAGGCGCCGGCCTGATTGAGGAAGGTCAGCGTGAAGGAAATACCGAACTTCACCGGTGTCAGCGCGATGCCGCGCTTGAGGGTGGGGCTGGTGCGGTTCCATTCGCGGATTTCAGCGCGGCGTGCATCGTAATCGGAAGTGACACGGAGATCGTTCACCAAATCATCAATGATGCAGTCCTCGACCGTCATGTCGTAAGGCGTGACGGAGCGATCTTCAATGGCGCTGGGCGGGTCGTAATAGTTTGCGCGGCGCACGTCGAGTGGGTCTTTACCCAAAGTGTGCGCGATCTCGTCAATCACGCGCTCGATACCGACCATACCCTGAGGACCGCCGAAGCCTCGGAACGCGGTGTTGGAAACCGTGTGGGTCTTGCACCGATACGACGTGATTCGCACATGTGGCAGATAATAAGCATTGTCGGCATGGAACATCGCCCGGTCGCAGATTGGCACCGACAAGTCATACGACATACCGCACCGCGCCGCCTGATCAAACTCGATACCGGCAATGCGGCCATCGGCATCGAATCCGGCCCGGTAATCGATGCGGAAATCGTGGCGCTTGCCGGTAATGATCATGTCCTGGTCGCGGTCGTAACGAACGCGCGCGGCGCGGCCCGTTATGGCGGAGACAAGCGCCGCCGTTGCAGCAGGTAAGTTGCCGTTGCTTTCCTTGCCCCCGAAAGCACCACCCATGCGCCGCACCTCAACCGTGACGGCGTTGTTGGGCAGCCCCATAACTTTGGCGACTGTATGCTGGATTTCGCTGGGGTGCTGGCTGGAACAATGCACGGTGACATCGCCGTCCTCGCCCGGCACCGAAAGAGCGGCTTGGCTTTCCAGGTAGAAGTGCTCCTGCCCACCGATGTATATCCGGCCCGAGATTTCGTGCGGTGCATTCTTGATGGCCGTCTCGGCCTCGCCCCTTGCCATATGGTAAGGGGCTTCCAGGAGTGAGTCTTTATCCATCGCCTCATCAATGGTGAGGACGGCGGGAAGGTCTTCATATGTGATATCGGCCAAGTTGGCTGCATCGCGCGCTTGCTGGATGGTTTCGGCGGCCACGGCGAAAAGCGCTTGGCCCGCGTACTCAACCAAGCCGTCCGCGAACAACGGGTCATCGCCCATGGCGGGGCTGATGTCATTGGTGCCGGGAATATCGGCGGCGGATACGACGGCGGCCACGCCGGGGGCGGTTTCGACGGCGGACAAATCCATGGCGATGATCCGCGCGTGTGCGCGTTCGCTCATGGCTACGTAGACGTTCAACATGCCGTTTGGGGCGACGATGTCGTCGACGAATACCGCTTCGCCGGCGACATGCTTGTGGCCGCTGTCGTGGCGGCGCGATGCGCGCACCGCGCCCGATATGTCATCTGTTGCGGCGGCTTCGGTGCGAATGGCGCTGTCGGTGCGCGCGCCGGCGATGGTGGCATCGACACCAACCAACCGAGTGAGGCAAAGCGGTTGTTCGGTTTCGCGGAAATACCGCCGCAGTAAATTGCCGGCGATCTCCATCCGATAGGCGGCGCTGGCCCGCATGTCGGTAATGGGGGTGAAGTCATTCGTAAATTCGCCTGCGGCAGCTTCACAAGTCTCGTCCGTCCATGGCTTGCCAATCAAGGCCGCTTCCACAGCTTTCGCGCGCGCCGGCACCGCCGCCATGCCGCCGAACGCGATGCGCGCGGATGTCACATGACCATTGGCAACTTCAATGGCGAAACACCCGCAAACCGCGGAAATGTCCTGGTCGAAACGTTTGGTGATTTTGTAACTCCTGAAGGTGGTGCTTGGCGCGGGTAACGGGATATCGATGCGTTCGAGAAATTCACCGGGCTCGCGGTCTTGTTTGCCATATTCGATGAAGAAGGCCTCGATCGGTAGGCGGCGGCGCGCATCGCCTTTCCTCAAGACAAGCTCCGCGCCCAGCACGATCAGCGCCGGCGGCGTGTCGCCGATGGGCGAGCCGTTAGCGATATTGCCGCCGATGGTGCCGGCGTTGCGCACTTGCTGCGCTCCGATACGGCGCATCATTTCACCGAAGTCGGGCGCCAACTCACCGATGGTCTCAAGCGCATCGCTGTAGCTTACGCCGGCACCGACGGAGAGCATTTCGTCGCTGCGGGTTATGGCCTTCAGTTCCTGCACCCGCCCGAGGCCGATCAAAGTGCGCAGTTTGCGCTGGCCCTTGGTGACCCACAGCCCCACGTCAGTCGCACCTGCCACCAGCACCGCATCCGGGTTGGCGGCATAATTCGCGGCCAGATCATCGACGGATGCCGGTGATATAAAGCGATCACCACCAAAAGCGAAATCGACGCTTTCCGTATTGGCATGTTCGCGCAGCCATTGGCGATCGGCTTCGATACGGGCTTTGTCCCATTCGGGCATCTTCATCGTGCCCGCCGATGCCACGGCGGCGGCGATCGGGCCGTAACCGGTACATCGGCAGAGGTTGCCGGCCAGCATGTCGGGGGCGGTCTCTGTATTCATGACGTCGCCGGAAATAAAGGCGGCATACATGGACATCACAAACCCCGGCGTACAGAACCCGCATTGCGAGCCGTGCTCGTCCACCATCGCTTGTTGGACCGGGTGCAGATCTCCATCCGGTGATTTCAGAAACTCGACCGTGAGAACCGATTTCCCTTCCAGCATGGTGACGAACTGTATGCACGCATTGATCGCCCGGTAACGGACCTCTCCGTCTGCACACTCGCCAACGACCACCGTGCAAGCGCCGCAGTCGCCTTCAGCGCAGCCTTCCTTTGTGCCCGCAAGCGCTTTCGTCTCGCGCAAATAGTTGAGCAGCGTCGTGGTGGGCGATACGCCGCGCACGGTATGCGTCTCGCCATTCAGCCGAAAGGTGATGAAATCACGCATCTGCGCCTCTGTCGTTCCCTGCAAAATGGCTCCTTATGCGCCTTCTCATGCTCTTTCGGCAAAATGCTATTGCACCATCGCTTATTGTAAGCGATCAAGAAGGCAGGGAGCTTCCTCGCCCAACCACCATCATAACCTAAAACATTCTATCGACTATTCGGTTTTTTTTGAAAATGAACCAAAAATTCTTGAGAAGCGGGGAGCCGAGGAGCATCGGGGAGAAAGGCCACAATGACTGAAAAGACCTATGTCAGCGCTCAAAGCCTGTTGGATGATTCGTTTCAGCTGGGTCTCGACATCATGGCGGACGGGTTCCATCCGGACTACATCATCGGGATTTGGCGCGGTGGCACGCCGGTCGGCATCGCGGTACAGGAAATCATGAAGTATCACGGCTTTCCGTCGGACCATATCGCCATCCGGACCTCGTCATATACCGGCATCGAAGAACAGAGCGACGAGATCCGCGTGCATGGGTTGCACTATATTATCGAGAACGTGAATGCCAATGATTCATTGCTGATCGTCGATGATGTGTTCGATTCGGGTCGCTCGATCCAAGCCGCCATTGAGCGTATCAATGCCCTGTCGCGGCGCAATACACCCGAAGTGATCCGGGTTGCCACCGTTTACTACAAGCCCAGCAAACGAAAAGTCGAAGCAACGCCGGACTACTACATCCACGAAACCGAGGATTGGCTGGTATTTCCCCATGAGCTTGAAGGGTTAACTCTCGAAGAGGTGGCCGCCAACAAGCCAATGGCGCTTGGAAAACCTAACGGGTCGTTGTAACCGCCAACATCGCATCAACATCGAGATTGGCATCGAGGTGCGCCGCCAGACTGTCCAGAGTGCTGTCCACCATTGCGTCATAGGCGACGCCGCTCTCGCGTCCGTGGCGAAGCCGCCCGAGGAAAGCTCGGCGAAAACCATCCGCCGCGAAAAGCCCGTGTACATAGGTGGCCAGGACCTTTCCGTCCGCACTGCAGGCTCCGTCGGGGCGGTCGCCCTCCAAAACCAGCCAGGGCCGGCCAGTGTCCGAGCCGGTGGTGACGCCCATGTGCATCTCATAGCCGTGCACGGTTTCGCGGCTGTCCGCAGCAGTGCCCGTCACGGCGACGAGCGACTTATCGCCACCAATAATGGTCTCGACGTCCAGTAGTCCCAAGCCTTCCACCGTGCCGGGTGGGCCTTCGATGCCATCCGGGTCGGCAACTGACCGGCCCAGCATCTGATAGCCGCCACACAAGCCCACGACCAACCCACCGCGCCGGTGGTGCGCGGCGATATCCACGTCCCAACCTTGTTCGCGCAGATGCGCTAGATCGGCCAATGTCGACTTCGAGCCCGGCAGCAATAGGACATCGGCATCGCCAGGCAGAGGCTCGCCCGATTTGATCACCTGCACGCTTACGTCCGGTTCCGCCGCCAGCGGGTCAAGATCATCGAAATTGGCGATGCGCGACAAGCGCGGCACAGCGATTTTTATGTCATCGGTCAAACCGTCGAGCGTCGTGCGGCTGTCCAGGCTCATGGCATCTTCAGCCGGCAACAGGTGTGCGTCGGTGAAGTAAGGCACGATACCGAAGCACGGCCAACCGGTCTGTTCGGAAATGATTCGAATACCATCTTCAAACAGCGTCACGTCGCCTCGGAACTTGTTAATGATATAACCCGAAACCCGTGCCCGCTCGGCGTCGTTTAAAACTGCATAGGTGCCGACCAGACTGGCAATGACACCGCCCCGATCGATGTCGGCGACCAGCACGACGGGCACATTGGCGGCCTCCGCAAATCCCATGTTGGCGATATCGCCGTCGCGCAAGTTGACCTCGGCG
Organism: Rhodospirillaceae bacterium; assembly: GCA_016845145.1. Taxonomy (GTDB): domain Bacteria; phylum Pseudomonadota; class Alphaproteobacteria; order Rhodospirillales; family Casp-alpha2; genus TMED8. The sequence goes on along the minus strand of JAERTE010000020.1, from coordinate 72,504 downwards.
GGGCTGCCGGCACCTTCCACCAAAACGAAATCGCGTTGGTCGCCGACAATCCGGAAGCTCTCCAGCACAGCTTGCAGCAGGGTCGGTTTCAGGGCGTGGAAATCCCGAGCCTTGGCATTCCCCGTTACGCGGCCTTGCACAACCACTTGCGCGCCGATGTCGGATTGCGGTTTGAGCAGCACCGGGTTCATGTGGACATCCGGCTCGAGCCCCGCAGCGCGCGCTTGCAGGGCCTGGGCGCGGCCAATTTCACCCCCGCCCGGTGTCACGGCGGCATTGTTGGACATGTTTTGCGGCTTGAACGGCGCGACGTTGACACCTCTGTTCGCCAGTAGCCGGCATAGTCCCGCCACCAGCAGCGATTTGCCGACGTCCGACCCTGTGCCCTGCATCATCAGCGCACCGAACGGTTGAGCGATTGAGCTAGGGGCCAAGGGCTTTTTGCAACGGTTGGGCAATGGCCGTTTTCAACTGACCCGCCAATATGGCATCCGGTGTGGCGCCGATGCCGTACACAAGCTCGTTGTAGTCGCGGCGTGTAACCAGCACGGCGCCCTCCAGGGAGCCGCCTATGTACGCGCCGACATTCGGCGCCGCGAAGGCGACGATATCGGCGCCCAAATTCGACGTGGTCGAGGCCTCGCCGCCGACACCGGAGAACACGGCGGCAGCACCCATGTCGGCCCCAAACTTGCCCTGGTGTTTGAGGATCGAGTTCAACGCTTTTTGAGAGCGCAGGATCAGCATAATCGCCGTATCCTGAATGCCGACCTGCATGCCGAAACTGGCGGCAACCATGGTATGGAAGGTCGGGTCGGTCCACCCCCCGCCGGGTTTGCGCGCCAGCAGTACGCCATCACCGGTTTCCGCGCCGCCGACCCAGCTGACTTTCAGCACCGCCGGCAAAATGACGACACCAGCCGCGCCGTCCAGATATTGACGATAGTCCTTCAGGGTTTCGTGTCGGTTGAATTGCGCCAGGGTTTCAACGGAATCGGCAATCAGGTTCTGCGCAGTGGCGAGGGTCGGCGAGCGTGATGTCGAGCATCCGCTCAATACGACGATGACGGCGAGGGATGCGAAGAGCCGCAACATCAGAATTCAATACCTTTCTGCGCTTTGACGCCGGCCCGGAAGGGATGCTTGATCATAGTCATTTCAGTTACCAGATCGGCAACGTCTATCAACTCGTCCTTGGCGTTGCGGCCCGTAACCACGACGTGCAGCATTTCGGGCTTGGCCTTAAGCGTCGCCACCACATCGTTGATGTCGAGGTTCTCGTAGCGCAAGGGAATGTTGAGCTCGTCCAGAACCACCATATCATATTCACCGCTGGCCATCATTTCCTTCGATGTCGCCCAGGCCTGCTCGGCGGCGGCAATATCGCGCTCGCGGTCCTGGGTATCCCAACTGAACCCTTCGCCCATGGCCTTGATGGTGACTTGATCGGGAAAGGCATCAAGCACGACCCGCTCACCGGTTTCCCACACCCCTTTGACGAATTGCACGATCCCAATGCGCATGCCGTTGCCGATAGCGCGTACGGCTAGGCCCATGGCGGCGGTGGATTTGCCTTTGCCCTTGCCCGTGTGAACGATGACAAGGCCCTTCTCGATGGTTTTGGTGGCGATGATTTTATCGCGCGCGGCTTTTTTCTTTGCCATCTTTTCAGCGTGGCGCTGGTTCAGTTCGTCTTCCGTCATCTCAGGTTTCGATTTCCCGGTCATGGTGGCCCGCCTGTTTGTACCTGTTACCTTGTTTGGGTACCATCCCTGCTATGCGTCACGCAAGGTTCAGATCGTGGATTGGCAACGGCCTATTGGCTGCGGCGTTGTTCTTTGTAACCAACTCGGGCCAATCTTCGGCGTTCAGCGAGAACGTTCAGCATTGGTCGCGGGAGTTTCCGAAAACCGATTTTGCCAAACGCACGATTGAGCTTGAGGATATCCGAGCCGACGGTGCCAAGCGCGACACCATTACACCCATTATCAAGCCCAAGTTTGAACGGGTGGACAAAGTGACCGGTTTGGGTGATTTGGAGCCGGTGCTCAGCGTGTCGTTGTATTTCGAACCGCGCGCCTATCCTTTGCGTATTTTGCTATGGCACGAGATCGTCAACGACACCATTGCCGGAAAACCGATCCTGGTGACTTATTGTCCGCTTTGCAATTCAGGCGTCGTGTTCGAGCGCCGTGTTGGCGGCAAACCGGCTGTGTTCGGCAACACCGGGCGTTTGCGCCATTTCGATATGCTGATGTACGACCATGAGACCGAGTCGTGGTGGCAGCAATTCACCGGTCAGGCGATCGTCGGCACGCATTCGGGCAAGCGCTTGAAGCCTCTGCCCAGCAGAATCGAGTCCTTTGCCCGGTTTCGCGAACGCCATCCGGGGGGACGTGTCTTGGTGCCGAACGACCCGGCCGCCAGACCGTACGGCACGACGCCTTATGTGCGCATGGATACTTCAAAGGGCGACGGCCTGGGCGTTTATAAGTTGCCGAAAGGCGTCAAGCCTTTCGACCGCGTCGTCGTTGTCGGGAAGGAAGCCTGGACACTTAAAAGCCTGAAACGAAGAGGCGAAATCGACCGAAGAAACCTTACCATATGGTGGGAACCGGGCCAGAATTCGATCCACGATACCAAGTGGATTCACTTCGGCCGCGATGTCGGCAACGTAATCGCACGCCGTTACGATGCGGCCCTCGATAAATGGGTCGACACCGTTTACGATGTCACGTTCGCATTCGCCTTTAGGGCTTTCGTACCGAAAGGTACCCTGCACTGGAAATAATCAAGATTTCTCGGATTTATACCCGGAACTCCGCCTCGCCACGGCCGTCGCCCGCTTTGTTCGGCGCATAACTGGCCCACTTGTCGGCGTAATAGCGCGCCCGCAGGTCGCCGGCCGACTCCCGGTTAAAAGTGAGGAAAATATTGCGACGGGCGCGCTCTGAAGTGTTCGGCGGTGAGCCATGCGGCACGTAGGAATCGAAAAAAATCACATCCCCCGGGTCGGCCTCGATCAGGCTGTAGTCTTCGACGGGTTCGTATGGCGGGTCGGTTTCGGTGATCGGCTTCCATTCCTCGGTCATCAGGTCGGCATGCGGGTAATTGCCGGAACTCATGAAACTGAGCGCCGCGTTGTCCTCGCGATTGGCGTCGATGGCAATCGCCATGGTGATGAAGAAATCCGTATATGTATTCCAGCCAGCCGCTTGGTCTTGGTGGAGTTTGTCGGCGCGGCACCCGGGCAATTTGTAGTTGATCTTTTCCTTGAACAGCACCGGTGCTTCACCCAACAACTGCGTCAGGCTGGCGATGACTTCGGGCGAAATCAAAAGCGATGTCATGGCTGGGTTGATTTCCTCGCCGACAACGTTCTCGATACGCACCAGCACGTCTTCGCCGTTCAGCACGCTTTGTTCGTAGTATTTCGCTTCGGCACCTGGGGCCGGCTCTTTCGCCTGCAATTCGTCCGCCCAGGCCGAAACCTTGGACATGGCGTCGGCATCGAACACGCCTTTGACGACAATGAAGCCTTTTTGTTTGAACTGTTGAACCTGATCTTCGTTCAGTCGCATGAAACCGTTCCTTCATGAATGCAGCTAAGCCTGCTTTCATAACGGATAAATACAGGGCTGGTTTTGACTTAAATCAGGGGCGCAAACTAGGACCGGGATTTGATGCCGTGAATCCGCGTCAACGTGCCCTCGATGAACGGTGTCGCGGCCACATCTCGAAACCCTGCAGTTTCAAAGTACCCTATGCAATCCGCCTCGGAATGGGCAACGCCTTCGGTCTCGCTTATCGCCTGACCCAATCCCCAATAGGCAGGCCCAATGGGACCGACGCGGTCGTCATTCAAGGTCTCGCCAATGAGATGCATCTCACCACCGGGCTCCAGGGCGCCGTACGCCTTTTGCACGACATGCTGAATGACGCCGGGTCCGTACATGGGCAGGTTCGACGCCATGATGACCACGTCAGCACCGGTCGGAAAATCGTCTTGTGTAAAATCGCCACCCATGGCCGTGACCCGGTCCTGGACGTCGTTCTCGGCAATGAACTCCCGCGCCACTTCGGCCACCGGCGGCAGATCGAATACCACGGCGGTAATCTCGGGATAGGTCATGGCGGCGTTGATGCAGTAGGCGCCGGACCCGCCGCCGAGATCGAGGATCTTTTTGCGCCCCGTCAAATCGACTTGTTTCACGAACCGTCGGCCTGCCCCCATGCCGATGGAATAGGTCGCTTTGTGATAGGCCCGGGCATCATCGACGGTGAAGTCACCGATCGGACCCAGGACTTTCAGTTCCTTTGCGCGCAGGTGTTCGGTCAACTTTCCCCAATCGTTCCATTGTGGCTTGTTAAACAGCATCCACGCGCCGGCGTAACGCGGGCTGCCATCGACCAAAAACCGCGCCACGTCGTCGGCGTTGCTGAAACCGGATTCATCCAGGTGCACCAGATCCATGGCCGCCAGCATGGTCAGCAGGCGTTCAGCATTGACGGGGTGGATATCGACGGCTGCGGCCACGGCGTCGATGCTGTTTGCACCGCCGTCGATGGCCGTGAAGATGCCCAGCTCAACCGCCGACATCAGTGCCGCCGATTGTCCGAAGCCTTGTACGATGTTTTGCAGCCGCACACTGTCGATCTTTTTATCTGCCACGATTCGCTCCCTATCTAACCGCTCGTTTGCGCGGCGTGGACCTTGCGCGCCCAGCCGCGCAGGCCGTATTCCGGCCCCGATTGCCCACCGCTATCGCGCACCCAACGCTCAACCGGTACGAAGAACCCTGATTTCGCTCGGTTCACGATAGCGTCGGGCAAGGACTTTGCCGGTGTAAGCGCCATATCGCGCTTACTCGCGAATGCCGGCGCTAACCCTGCGAACAGCACCGGATCGACCAACGGCACCCTGATTTCCAGAGAGTGCGCCATCCCCGCCCAATCGGCATCGCGTAGCAGTTGATTGCGCATGTACCATGCCATCTCAAGCGCACGGACCTTGCCCTGGGGGTCGGAAATATCACCCACCTCCGCATTCATACGTGTGATCGGCTGTAGCGCCTCCCAGCCGCTGCGTGCCATGTCGGGGTCCATGACGCTTGGCAATTCCCACGGCATGAACATGCCGCGCCGGAGCAGATATGCACCCCCGTAGCTGCCGCCCAGTTCCAGCAAACCGGCATACTTGGGTGATATTCTTGAGCTAATCAACGGCACCGTGACTTGCCGAAACAGCTTACCCACCGCGCTTGCGCCGGGCACAGCGCCTAACGTGGCCGCCAGTCGCGGGACTTGCGCGAAAGTGTCGTAACCGCCGAACACCTCATCACCGCCAAGCCCGGAAAGCACCACCTTCAGACCGCCGTGCGCCGCCACGCGGGATACGAAATAGGTGTTCACGCCGTCGACGCTGGGTTGGTCCATGGCATGGAGGATATCGGGCAGGGCGTCGTCGAAATGCAGTTTGGCGATCCGTTCGGTCAGATGGCGGGTGCCGTAGTGTTCGGATACAGCTTCTGCCAGCGGCACTTCGTCCTTGGCCGTGCCGTCAAACTCCTCGAAGCCCAAGGTGAAGGTTCGGATGTCACCCGTTTGCGCTTCGGTGGCAAGCGCGGTCAATGTGGTCGAATCCAGGCCCGCCGACAAAAACACGCCGACCGGCACGTCGGCGACAAAATGATGGCGCATGCTGTCGAGCAGCAATTCCCGCAGATCGATTTCCGCTGCCTTGTCCGGTGCTGCCATCAAAGCATCGCGCATATTGAAAAACGTCGTCTCGTGGCGATGGCCGCCCTTCTCGATGGTCAAGGTGGTCCCAGGTCCAAGGGCGTGGATATCAGCATAGAGCGTGTGCGGTTCGGGCACGCTGCCGAATAAATAAAAACCTGCGTGGCCCGCCGGGTCCGGCCCAACTTTGCCCGCATGTCCGCCAGCCAGCAGCGCTTTTACCTGTGAGGCGACGCGCAGCGTACGCCCGTCATCGGCCACATAGAGCGGTTTGATGCCGAACGGGTCGCGCGCCAAAAACAGGCTTTCGGCTTTCGCATCCCAGATGGCGAGCGTGAACATGCCGCGCAGTTTTCCTGCCATCTCCGCGCCATCGCGTTCATAGAGCCGGATCAATACCTCGGTGTCGGATTGGGTGGTGAAGGGCACACCGCTTGATTCGAGTTCGGCCCGCAAGGCCTGGAAGTTGTATATCTCGCCATTGTAGGTGATGCGAAACCGTTCTGCCTCGCCACCAAGCGAGTCGCGTACCATAGGCTGGGCGGCGTCCGTTGAGAGATCGATGATGGCGAGACGACGGTGTCCGAGGCCGACGCGGCTGGCCTCGTCGATCCAATGGCCGCCGCCGTCCGGGCCGCGTCTGAGCATCGCGTGATTGACCGCCAGGAGCTCGGATATGGCCACCGGCGGCGCATCGGCATGATAGGCAAAAAGGGCGGCGATCCCACACATGCAAGCTTCATAGCGCGCCCTCGCCGCCGAACAAAGTTTTTTCAATGGAATCAGGTCTTTGCATCCACCGGTAAAATGGGGTTAAAAAGCCACATGAAACAGGTCATCCAGAGCCGCAAGAGCGGCAAGCTGGCGCTCAAGGACGTCCCGGCGCCGCGTGTCAAGGCCGGCCATCTCCTGGTGGAAACCCGTGCCTCGCTGATATCAGCCGGCACCGAACGCATGGTCATCGATTTCGCCAAGAAGAGTTTGGCGGGCAAGGCGCGTGCGCGCCCGGACCTGGTGAAGAAGGTGCTCGACAAGGCCAAGCGCGACGGATTGAAGGCGACGTTCGAAACCGTCATGGCGCGCTTAGACGAACCATTGCCGCTGGGCTACTCAGCCGCCGGCGTGATCAAGGCCGTGGGCGCGGGGTTGGAGGGAGACTTCCGGGTCGGTGGACGTGTCGCCATGGCCGGCGCCGGGCTCGCCAATCATGCCGAGCTCAATGTCGTACCGCGTAACTTAGCCGCTGCGGTGCCGGATGGCGTCAGCGATGAAGAAGCCGCCTTTGGTACCGTTGGGGCTATTGCGCTGCATGCGGTACGCAATGCCGAGACCGGATTGGGTGATGTGGTGGCGGTGATTGGCTGCGGCTTGGTTGGGCAGATGGCTGCGCAATTTCTCACTCTCGCCGGTGCCAGGGTGGTGGCGCTGGATTACGATCCCGATCGTTTGTCGTTGGCCAAGACCTTGGGGGCCGAACAAACGCTCGATCTTGCCGATGGGCTGGTCGAGGAGACGGTCCGAGAAATGACTGCCGGTCTGGGTTGCGACGCGGTCATTATCGCCGCCGCCACAAGCTCTGCCGAGCCGTTCGAAACCGCCGCTGTCATTGCCCGCGACCGCGCACGGGTGGTGATGGTCGGCATGACCGGCACGGCATTTCCTTACGCTGATTTCATGAAGAAAGAGCTGAACGTCATTGTGTCGCGCTCCTATGGGCCGGGCCGGTACGACGATGATTTCGAGACCCGCGGCGTTAAGTATCCGGAAGGTTGGGTGCGCTGGACCGAAACCGGCAATCTCGAAGAAACCTTGCGATTGATGCAACCGGGCAGAGCGTTGCGGCTGGATGCCGGCAGCTTAATCACGCATCACTTCGCGTTCACTGATGCAGAGCAGGCCTATGGTTTAGTTACCGGTGGCAGCAAGCATCTTGGGGTTATTCTTAACTATGACGGTGAGACCGATGCCGACCCGACGCCTGTTATCAAGCCCGCGCACGGGAAGGCCGGCGACTGTGTTGTCGGCGCCGTTGGCAGCGGTAATTATGCGCGCACGGTTTTGTTGCCGAAGCTGAAAGGGCTCGCCGCTGTCACGCTGCAAACCCTGATTACGGAACGCGGTGCCAGTGCCGAGCATGGCCAGGAGACATTTGGTTTTCAGCATGCCGATACGGACCCGGCGTCGGTATTTGAAGACGATTCCGTCAACGCGGTGCTGATCGCCACTCGTCACGATAGCCACGCAGATCTCGCCCGGGACGCACTTGCGGCCGGCAAATCGGTTTGGGTGGAGAAACCTTTGGCGCTGACATTCGAGCAACTGAACGCTGTGATCGAAGCTCGCAACACCCAGGCGGAAACTTCCGGCGCGTTTTTCCAAATCGGGTTCAACCGCCGCTTTGCGCCTGCGACGGTACGGCTTAGGGATGCACTGGCGCGGCACGCAGGACCCAAGGTGATTTCTATGCGCATCAACGCCGGCGCGATCCCGGCTGAGCACTGGGTGCATGACCTGGACGCAGGCGGTGGCCGTATTTTGGGTGAAGCCTGCCACTTTATCGATCTGGCGCGTGCTCTTGTTGGTGCGGCGATCTCCAGCGTCGATGCACAGGCTGCCGCCAATACCGATGGCGCGTGCGATGATGCGGTGATCTCGCTCGGCTTCGCGGACGGCTCATTGGCGAATATCGTCTATACGGCACGCGGTTCAGCGTCTGCGGGCAAAGAACGTATCGAGGCGCACGCCGGTGGTGCAACATATCTGATTGATGACTTCCGTACTTTGACGGTATCGGGCGACAGCGCCACGCAACCATGGAAAGGCGCGCAAGACAAAGGTTTCCAAGCCGCGCTGGAAGCATTCGTGAACGCCGTTGCATCTGGTGGTCCGGCACCCATCAGCGAGACCGAACTGGTGGAAACCAGCACTGCGACGCTGGCGGCGCTGGAGAGCCTGCGCGGTGGCGGCACGATCGAATTGCAATAAGCAGCGGAAACTGAAAAGGTTCTGAATGATGGATTTGGGTGCGTTTTTCGATAACGAGTTCGACGAGCAAGCCAGCGTGGCTGCCGCCACCAAAGCGCAGTTGAAAGAACCGTTTGAGCAATTGGTCGCGATTGCCGTGACATGCATCCGAGACGGCGGAAAGATTCTGTTTTTCGGCAATGGCGGCAGCGCTGCCGATTGTCAGCATCTGGCGACCGAATTGACCATTCGGTTCATCTCAGATCGCGCGCCTATCGCAGCTATCGCGTTGACGACGGATTCATCGGCTCTCACTGCGGGTGCCAACGACATCGGGTTTGAAAATATCTTTGCCCGCCAGGTGGAAGCACTGGCCAAGCCGGGTGATCTCGCCATCGGTATTTCCACGTCGGGCAACAGTGAGAACGTTATCCGCGCGCTCAAACAAGCCAGGGCCATGGGCGTCACCCCGGCAGGCTTCGGCGGCAAGGGCGGCGGCCCGATGGCAGAGGTGGCTGATCCGTATTTGGTGGTGCCCGCCAAGACAACGTCGCGCATCCAGGAAATGCACATCACGCTTGGTCATATGTTATGCGGCGCGCTGGAAACGGAACTGGAGTTGGTATGACCGCACACCCTACCCTTATTCCGTTGTTGTCGGCGATCACAGAAAGCCGGGTGCTTTGTGTCGGCGATGTGATGTTGGACCGGTTCATCTCCGGGGATGTGGCGCGCATTTCACCGGAAGCGCCGGTACCGGTTTTACGTATCGCCCAAGAAACCGAGATGTTGGGCGGCGTTGGCAATGTGGTTCGCAACCTAGCTGGATTGGGCTGTAGCGCGACCCTGGTGGCAACCGTGGGCGATGACGGGGCCGGGCGAATTGTGGCCGAGAATTTGGCGGACCTGGGTGACATCAACCCCGATCTGATCGTCGATGATTCGCGGCCGACAGCCATCAAAACCCGCTATCTGGCCGGCAATCAGCAAATGTTGCGCGCCGATAAGGAAGTGACGGGCACACTTGCCCCGGGCACCGCCGAGGGTTTGGTCGCCGCCACCATGTCGGGCCTTAACGATTGTGGAGCGTTGGTGTTGTCGGATTATGGCAAGGGTGTGCTGGGCGGTGACCGCGCGCAAGACTTGATTACGGCAGCCAAAGATGCGGGCAAGCGCGTGATCGTCGACCCCAAGGGTGACGACTATAGTATTTACGCGGGCGCAGATTTGATCACGCCGAACCGCAAGGAGCTGTCGGAAGCATCGGGCCTTGTGGTGAACAGTGTCGGTGCCGCCGTTGAGGCAGCCAGCAATTTGTTGAAGCGTTTCGATTTCGGTGCCGTCCTCGTCACACTCAGTCAGGAGGGCATGGTGCTGGTGACACCGGAAACCAGCTTGCATGTTGAGGCTGAAGCCCGCGAGGTGTTCGATGTCTCTGGCGCGGGCGATACCGTGGTGGCGACACTGGCCGGCGCGCTGGCGGCGGGCGCGGAACTGCCCGATGCGGTCAAGTTGGCCAATGCGGCAGCGGGGATTGTGGTCGGTAAGGTGGGAACGGCGGCGGTCTATGCCGCAGAGCTGGTCAGCGCGCTTCATCACGAGGAAATCTCCCGTGCCGAAGCCAAGGTGCTTACCCTACCTGAAGCCAAAGACCGCGTTGAGGTTTGGCGCCGCCAGGGGCTCAAGGTCGGCTTCACCAACGGTTGTTTCGATCTTTTGCATCCGGGACATGTCTCGTTGCTGGATCAATCCAAGGCCACCTGCGACCGCCTGGTCGTCGGCCTCAACAGCGACGCGTCGACCGCGCGATTGAAGGGGCCGGAGCGGCCCGTGCAAAGCGAAGCTGGACGGGCGACCGTGCTGGCATCGCTGGCAAGCGTTGATCTGGTGGTGGTGTTTGGGGACGATACGCCGCTGGAACTGATCAAGGCATTGCGACCGGATGTCTTGGTCAAGGGCGCGGACTACGCCAAAAAAGACGTGGTCGGCGCGCCGGAGGTCGAGAGCTGGGGCGGACGCGTGCATCTGGCTGACCTGCAAGATGGTCATTCCACCACGGCAACCATTGAACGTCTTACTGGCGGGAAATGACCGCTGCGGAAGCCAATGGGCTATATGCGCTGGCTTGGCTAAGCTATGGTCTGGTGCACTCAAGTCTAGCGGGCGCAGACATAAAGGCCCGGCTTCACCCTTTTCTCGGACCGTACTACAGGCTGGTCTACAATCTCGTAGCCATCGTGCATATCGGTGGCATTGGCCTGTTCGGCGCCTGGGTTTTCGATGGCGGGCGTGAGGTGGCGCCGATTGACGAATGGCGCGGGGTCATGAGGCTGTTGTCCGTCGTCGGTTGGGCTGCTTTTGTTTTGGCGCTGCGGACCTATGACTTGGGCCGGCTATTGGGCACAGCGCAAATTCGTGCTCACAAGGCCGGCGCGCCGTTCGAAGAGGACGAGCCTTTGATCGCTGCGGGCTTTCACGCTTATGTGCGACATCCTTTATATACAGCCGGGTTCTTAATATTGTGGGGCGCGGCCTGGACCGACCTGGGGCTTGCGACGGCGTCGTGGGGGTCGCTCTATTTGATCATCGGCGCACGCTTCGAGGAACGCCGGCTCAGACTGGTCTATGGCGATAGCTATCGTGAATATTGCCGTCAAGTGCCGGCGTTCATTCCCTGGCGGGGTAAAGCGCTCTAGTTTCCGCTGTTGAAGAAGGTCAGAATTCGGTCAAGCAAGCCGGGTTCCGCCGATGACGGTGTGGATTTCTGCCTGCTCGCCATGGGGGCGGCGCTGGGCGCGGGTTTCGGCGGGGAGGTGCCGTCGACGCCGGGCAAAAGCCGGGCTGATAATCCGCGATGCGCATCGGTCATAAAGCGCTGCCAGACGCGTGCCGGAAGGCCGCCCCCAGTGACGCGCTTCATGGGCGTGCCGTCATCATTGCCGATCCAAACACCAGCCACCAAATCCGCCGTATAGCCGATGAACCAAGCATCGCGATGGTTCTGGCTGGTGCCGGTTTTGCCTGCAGCGGGCCGGCGCAGTTTCGCCTTGCGTCCGGTGCCGTGGCTCATCACGCCCGCCATCATGGCGTTCATGGCGGCCACGTGCTCGGCCTCGACGACCCGCCCGGGCCCCGATCCGCCGCGTTTATAGAGCACAGCGCCGTCGGCATCGCGGATCTCCGTAATCCCGTAGGGCCAGGCGGCAAAGCCGCCGTTGGCAAAGGGCGCGTAGGCGGCGGTCAGATCAATCAGGCGAATATCGTGTGTGCCGAGCGCCAGGCTCGGGCGGGCTTTGATGTGGCCTGGCACACCGAGCCGCGATGCCGTATCGGCGACGTTCTGAAATCCGACCGAGTGTGCGACACGGACGGCCGCAGTGTTAACAGATTTCGCCAACGCTTGGCCCAGCGATATCGTGCCTTGGTGTTTGCCGTCGAAGTTGCGCGGTTTCCACCCGTCGATTTCAATGGGGCTGTCATCGACCGGGCTGGCGGGGGTCATTCCAGCCTCAATGGCGGCTAGGAAAACGAACGGCTTGAACGCGGACCCCGGCTGGCGCGCCGCCTGGGTAGCGCGGTTGAATGGGCTTTCGGCGTGACTCCGTCCGCCCACAAGCGCACGCACGGCGCCGTCGCCGGCCATCGCCACCAAGGCCCCTTGTCCGGCGCGGACCTTCTTGCCGGTGCTAGAGACGGCGGCTGCCACGTGCCGCTCGGCGGAGCGCTGCAGACCGGGATTGAGTGTTGTGGTGACGCTTAAGTCGCGTCCGCCAAGCGCCACGTAATCACCCAACTGCGACAACACCCAGTCGGCAAAGTAGCGCCCATCGGTGACCGGCGGCCGATAGCGCCGCCCGCGTTGTTTGGCGGCACTTGCAGCTTGGGCCTCGGTCAGGTAGCCGGCAGCGACCATATTCTTCAGCACTTGACGGGTCCGACCGGCGGCAGCGCCGGGGCTCGCCTGCGGGTTGTAACGGCTGGGGGCTTTTAGAAGACCGGCGATCATCGCCGATTCGTAGAGTGAAAGCTCTTCGACACTGCGACCGAAGTATTTTCTGGCCGCCGCGTCTACGCCGTAGGTTCCGGCACCTAAGTAAACGCGGTTCAGATATATGGTCAGGATCTGGTCCTTGGAGAATTTCCGCTCCAACCACAGAGCCAACAACACTTCCTGAATTTTGCGTTTATACGACCGCTCCGGCGTCAAAAACAAGTTCTTCGCTGCTTGCTGGGTAACGGTCGAGCCACCTTGAACAATCCGCCCGGCGCGCACATTGGCCCATGCGGCGCGCGCGATACCAATGGGGTCGAGGCCGAAATGGCTGTAAAACCGCCGGTCCTCCGTGGCGATCACGGCCTGCGGCAGAGTTTTTGGCAGCGCCGACAGGCGCACCGGAATACCATAAAGATCACCGCGCGTGGCAAACACCGCGCCATCGGCACCCATGAGCGTTACAGTCGGACGGCGCGTTGCCTGCAGGGCTTCATCCACATCCGGCAGGTCCAAGGCAAACCAGCCCAGAACGGCGATCACCGCAATGGCACCCCAAACCGCTGTTGTGGCCACAAACTTGAACACCGGCCATAGCCATGCGCTACCGGGAAATCGAGATCGCTCAGTCATGCCCCCTTATGGCAGCCGACCCGTTAGAATCGGGTTAAAGTTTCAGTCAAAAAACGGATCAAAAACAAACCAACAAAAGATGGGAATTTGTTTTTAAATACATACATAGTTATTCATTGTGTCGAAGACTCTCGCCAAGGAACCGAACATGAGTAAATTTTCACGCCTTGCCGCAAGGGGTATGCTGGCAGTTGTTCTTACGACGAGCGCTGGCTTTGCTATAACACCTGCAGCAGCCCAAACCATCGTTATGTCGTACAACTCCGATTGGCCGCCTTATTCATCGGGCGCAGGAGCGCGCGTGAAAGGCATTCTGCCCGCGCTGATGACGGAAATTTTATCCAACCGCATGGGAATGACTGTCCGCAATGTGGGCTACCCGTGGAAGCGCGTACAAAGTAGCGTCAAGGCCGGCCAGGCGGATGCCATGGTGACGGTGCCGACAAAGCCTCGTCTTGTTTATGCCTGGCGTTCCAAGAACATCGTCTACAGCCTCAATATGGTCCTTGCCGCACCGACCGGCAGCGCCGCATTGCAAGCACTTGCGTCCAGCCCGACGCCGGCGACCCTGAAGCGTTTCACGCCTTGTGATATTCTGGGCAATGGTTGGGGGAAAAGGTTTTATGCCTCCAATGAGATCAAGCCGCTGATCGCGACAAAAGTGGCGAGCTGCCTTCGCATGGTGGCGAAAGGCCGGGTCGATGCCACTTTGCAAGCCGAGGCGGTTTTGCGCCGCGCCATCCCAAGTGCCGGCCTGGACCGGGAGTTGTCTATTGTTTCCGAGCCGCTCGGCGCCATGGACTTCACGCTTTTGCTATCGAAAAATTCCCAGTTGGGAAGCGACTTCATCCAGCGCTTTGACACGTTGCTCGATAAGATGAAAACGGATGGCAGCTACGACGCATTGGTGGCGGCTCTCAGAAAAGGCGGTTCCTAAAAACCGGAGTTAAACATCCAAATTCGCGACCTTCAGGGCATTCTTCTGGATGAATTCCCGCCGGGGCTCAACCACGTCGCCCATCAATGTCGAGAATACGTCTTCGGCATCATCCGTGTGGCTGACCTTGACCTGCAAAAGCGTCCGCGCATTGGGGTCCAGTGTCGTCTCCCAAAGCTGGTCCGGATTCATTTCGCCCAAGCCTTTGTAACGCTGCATGGAAATTCCCTTGCGCCCGACCTCCATGATTCCGTCAACCAGGGATACGGGGCCGGTAATGGGAATTTCCCGATCTTTGACTGTGAGCATGCCATGCTTGGCATAAAGTTTTTGCAACTCACCGGCACGTTCGTTGAGCCGCCGCGCGTCTTGCGAGCGGATCAGGGCGGCATCGATGACGTGACGTTCCGTGACGCCGCGAAGTGTGCGGGAAAAAGCCAGCCCACCGTCATCCGAACCCTTTCCCTGCCAGCCGCGCTCCAGAGGGTCGGCCAAGGCATCGAGACGCTTTGCGATAAAATCCGCAACCTGAGGGGCGCTTTCGGTGTCGGACAACAAAGCCGCATCCAGCGCGCTCAAGATGGCGGCCTGTTCGACCACGCTGGCAGGTACATGGCGAGCAACGTTTGAAATCTCGCTCTTGGCGGCACGCGCCGCATCCAAAGCATCGCGAAGATCGGCGCCGGCCATTTGCGCGCCTTGGAACGTGGTGAACACCGCCCCTTCGTCGATCGCGGCATTGAACAGATAGTCCTCCAAGAGAGCGTCATCCTTGAGATAGACTTCGGAATTGCCCCGCTTGGCGCGGTACAGTGGCGGTTGCGCGATATAGAGATAGCCGCGCTCGACGATCTCCGGCATTTGTCTGAAGAAAAACGTCAACAGCAATGTGCGGATATGGCTGCCGTCGACGTCGGCATCGGTCATGATGATGATTTTGTGATAGCGGCATTTCTCGATGTCGAAATCCTCGCGCCCGATACCAGTGCCAAGGGCGGCGATGAGCGTGCCGATTTCGCTAGATGACAGCATCTTGTCGAAGCGCGCGCGCTCGACGTTGAGGATCTTGCCGCGCAACGGCAAGATCGCCTGGTTGGCACGGTTGCGCCCTTGTTTGGCGGAGCCACCTGCACTATCACCCTCGACGATGAACAGTTCGGACTGCGCCGGGTCACGTTCCTGGCAATCGGCCAGCTTGCCGGGCAAGGACGAGATATCCAGCGCCCCCTTTCGGCGCGTCAATTCGCGCGCCTTTCGGGCCGCTTCACGCGCGGCGGCGGCATCGACGATCTTGGAGATCACCTTTTTGGCTTCCGCCGGGTGTTCCTCGAACCACTGGTCCAGTCCCTCGCCAACAAGGCTTTCCACGACAGGCCGCACTTCCGACGATACCAGCTTGTCTTTGGTTTGTGACGAGAACTTGGGGTCCGGGACCTTCACCGACAAAATGCACGTCATGCCCTCGCGCGCATCGTCGCCGGTGATGTTCACCTTGGCCTTCGACGCGACGCCCGAGCTCGACGCGTAGCTATTGATCATCCGTGTCAGCGCGCCGCGAAAACCGGCCAGGTGGGTGCCGCCGTCACGTTGCGGGATGTTGTTGGTGAAACACAGCGTAGTCTCGTGGTAGCTGTCGTTCCATTGCATGGCCATTTCAACGACGATGCCTTCCTTCTCGCTGATGACGGAAATGGCGTTATCGTGCAGTGCGGACTTGGAGCGGTCCAGATAATCGACGAAGGCCTTAAGGCCGCCCTCATAATGAAGGTCGATAGTCACCGGGTCGACCGGCCGGTTGTCAGTCAATTGCAGGGCGACACCGGAATTCAAAAACGCCAACTCGCGCAGACGATGCTCCAGCGTGCCGAGGTCGAACTCGGTCATGGTGAAAGTATCGGGCGACGGCATGAAGGTAATTTGGCTGCCGGTGAGCGGCACGTCATCATCCGTGATCGGCGCATCGCCGACGATTTCCAGCGGCGCCGCTGTCTCGCCAAGTTCGAACCGTACGAAATGTTCCTTGCCGTCGCGCCAAATGCGCAACTCCAGCCAGTCGGAAAGCGCATTTACGACCGACACGCCGACACCGTGCAGACCGCCGGACACCTTGTAGGAATTCTGGTCAAACTTTCCGCCGGCGTGCAGCTGGGTCATGATCACCTCGGCTGCCGACACGCCTTCTTCTTCGTGGATGTCGACCGGAATACCGCGGCCATTATCACGCACCGTAACCGAGCCATCTCCGTTCAATTCGACAAATACCGTATCGCAATAGCCGGCCAGGGCCTCATCAATGGCGTTGTCGACCACTTCGTAGACCATGTGGTGCAGGCCTGATCCGTCATCGGTATCGCCGATATACATGCCAGGGCGCTTGCGCACAGCTTCCAGGCCACGCAATACCTTGATCGACTCGGCGCCGTAGTCCTCGCCGCCGGCGGCTGAATCCAGGTTTGCGGTATCTTCGGGGCCGTCTGTCGGTGTTTCTTCGCTCATAATCTTCCTAACGTAAACGTTCGACGCCGTTATCGGCGACGATGAAAAATTCTGCCTGGCCACTGAGTGGCTGGAACAGTTCGGCGTCAGTGCCTGTTAGCCAAACTTGTCCGCCGAGTTCATGCAATGCTTCGAACAGTGCCACGCGGCGGGCTTCATCCAGGTGCGCGGCCACTTCGTCCAACAGTAAGACGGGCACGCCGCCTTCTTCGCTGGCGCGGGTGCGCGCATTGGCCAGGACCAATCCAATCAACAAGGCCTTTTGTTCACCCGTGGAGCACAATTCGGCATCTTGATCCTTCGGTTGATGGCGTACCATCAAATCGCTCCGTTGCGGCCCAACGCTGGTACGGCCAGTGCGCGCATCTTCGGTGCGGGCCTGGGCGAGAGAGTCACGGAACCGGTCTTCGGCCGCCAGCGCCGGGTCGTTCAAAAGCCAGGTCTCAAGGTCTCCGGACAGTGCAATGTTCGCGCCCGGGAATGGCCCCCATCCCTCTGCCGCCGCCGCCGCCAGTCGCCCAACGACATCCAGCCGCGCTGCGGTCACGGCAATGCCTTTTGAAGCCATAGTCTCTTCCAAGGCGGAAAGCCAGGTCGTGTCCGGCGCGCGATCCCCGCGCAGCAATTTCATACGCTGGCGCATGGCCTGCTCGAAAGCGGCGACGCGCCCAGCGTGGGCCGGGTCCCAGCCGAAGACCATCCGGTCCAAAAACCGCCGCCGGGCCGATGAACCCTCCTGAAACAAGCGGTCCATCTGCGGTGTTAACCAGTGTGCGCTCATGACGTCGGCAAGCGCGGACTGGTTGCGCGCTGTTTCTCCGTCGATACGGATGCTGCGGCGGCCAGGGAGGCTAGTGGGACTCCTGGAAGCGGTGTTGGCAGAGTCGTTGTCGGAACCGTCCGCTTCCAAGCCGGTGCCGACATCGCAAAGACCATCCGGTGTTTCCACGCGGGCGGCGACAGCCCAGCCACGTCCCGTGCCAGCAGGCCCCTGCCGCGCCAGGTCGGTCAGTTTCGGCCGCCTGAGACCGCGTCCAGGGACCAACAACGACACAGCCTCCAACAGATTGGTTTTGCCCGCACCATTGGCGCCAGTGAACACCAGCATATCGGCGGCGGGTTCAATGCGCAGATCGGCGTAGTTGCGGAAATTGCTCAGCGTAAGGCGCCGCACAGCAAAGCGGCGGCGCTCAGTGGCACTCATTGCCGCTCGTGTCCGCGAATCATCTGTGGCCAGTCCGGTCGTACCGTACAGTTTCGAGCTCCTGCTCTATTGCGCGCATTTAGACGCGCCCCTAGTTAGACACGCATCGGCATCAGCACATAAAGCGCGCTATCGTCATCCACTTCGCTCATGATCGTCGGCGAGGCGGAATCCGCCATGGTGAAGCGCGCCGTATCGCCTTCGATTTGGCGGGTAATGTCCAGAAGATAAGCGGAATTGAAGCCGATCTCGATGTCGTCTCCCTGGTAGTCCACTTCGACTTCTTCCGTTGCGCTGCCGTGTTCGGGGCTGGAGGCGGATAGCACCAACAAGCCATTGGAAAGCGCAAGCTTCACGGCGCGTGATTTCTCGCTGGAAATGGCCGAGACGCGGTCGACGGCATCGGCAAAGCCCTTGCAGCCGACCTCCATGGTCTTGTCATTACCGGCAGGAATGACGCGCTCATAATCGGGGAAGGTGCCGTCGATCAGTTTCGACGTCAGCACCGCATCATCGAATGAGAAGCGGATTTTCGTTTCCGACAGGGACACACCCACTTCGTCGCCGGACTCGTCAATCAGCTTACGCAGTTCAGTCACCACCTTGCGGGGCACGATGACGCCGGGTATGTCTTCGGCGCCTGCGGGAAGCGGCGATTCCACGCTGGCCAACCGATGGCCGTCCGTGGCTACGGCGCGCAGCACGGGCGTGCCGTCGCGCTCTGCCTTGTGCAGATAAATACCGTTGAGGTAATAGCGGGTTTCTTCGGTGGAGATGGCGAACTTCGAGCGATCGATCAAATTCCGAAGTTCCGCCGCGGTCAGCGTGAACGAGTGCTCCAGCTCACCGCCCGACAGTACCGGAAACTCGTCTGTCGGCAGGCTTTGCAGGGTGAATCTCGAACGCCCGGCCGACAGCGTCAGCTCGCCGCCGCCGCCTGCATCCAGGTCGATCTGTGCACCATCCGGCAGCTTGCGGACGATGTCATAGAGCGTGTGCGCAGGCACGGTGGTCATCCCCGGCGTGGAGACTTGTGCCGCTGTCGTCTCGACAATATCGAGGTCCATATCGGTGGCGTTTAACTTTACCGCACCGTCGCCAGCCTCGATCTTCACATTTGACAGAATCGGTATGGTGTTGCGGCGCTCGACCACACTTTGTACATGCCCCAAGGACTTCAGCAGGTCGGCTCGTTCAATAGTCAGTTTCATGATGAATTTTCAATGACTTATTGCTGTTGTAATGATGTTTCCCCCGCACGCGGTACGCACCCTCCCAGGTACGCAAACGAGGGCGCTAAACGGCCCCCGCAAGGTAAATGCCATTATAACAAAACCCCTTGCTTTCCAAAGCCTTTTCCAGGTCTTGGTGGAGCTTCGTTTCAGGATCAACCTTCGAGCATGCGGCGCAGCAGCTCCACGTCTTCGTTGAAGGTGGTGTCGTGCTCACGCAGCTCTTCGACCTTGCGTACTGCGTGCATCACCGTGGTGTGGTCTCGGCCACCGAATTTCCGCCCGATTTCCGGCAAAGAACGCGACGTCAGCTGCTTGGCCAGATACATGGCGACTTGCCGGGGCCGCGCCACCGAGCGCGCGCGCCGGGCCGAATGCATGTCAGAAATCCGCACGTTGAAGTGCGATGCCACCTGTTTTTGGATTTCCTCGATTGTCACCCGGCGGTCATTGGCGCGCAGCAAGTCGCGCAGCACATCTTGGGAGGTCTCGAGCGAAATATCACGACCAACCAATTGCGAATGTGCGACAACACGGTTCAGCGCACCTTCCAATTCGCGAACATTCGCTGTGATCTTGTGCGCCAGGAACTCCAGCACCTTCGCCGGCACTTCAGCGCCCAATTTGTGCGCTTTGGATTGCAAGATGCCGAGACGCAGCTCGTAGGTGGTGGCATGAATGTCGGCCACCAGTCCGCAATTGAGCCGTGACACCAGCCGCTCTTCCATGCCTTCGAGATCGGAAGGTGACTTGTCGGCGGAAATAACGATCTGCCGGCCCTGGTCAACCAGCGCATTGAAGGTGTGGAAGAATTCTTCCTGGGTGGAATCCTTGCCGGCAATAAATTGCACGTCGTCGATCATCAAAACATCGACGGAACGGAACTGCTGCTTGAAGTCGACTGTATTCTGTTCACGCAAGGCGCTAACGAAGCGGTACATGAACTTCTCGGCAGACATATAGATGACGGTACGTTCGGGTTGGTCTTGGCGGATATGGCCGGCAATTGCGTGCATCAGGTGCGTTTTGCCGAGCCCGACACCGCCATACAGGAAAAGCGGATTGAAGGGTACGCTGTCGGCCTCCGCGACGCGCCTTGCGGCGGCATAGGCAAATTCGTTGGGTTTACCGACGACAAACTGATCAAAGGTGAACCGTCCATCCAGTGGCGCGCTCAGGTCGTCGCGGTGTTGTTCGCGCACGGTCGCGGCGCTCCCGACGGGGCTGCGTTTCACCGGCGTATCAGCTGTTTCGGCGCTGGGTGCCGAATGCACCACCACCTCAACCCCTTTAAGGGATGTGTTTGCTGTCCGCCACAACTCTGTCATCCGGTCTTGGTAATGTGCCGTCGCCCAGTCGCGCATGAAACGCGTCGGCACGGAAATGGTGACGACACCGTTCTCCATGCTGCGCACGGTCATTGGGCGCAGCCAACTCTGATATGAGGCCTCACCGATTTCCGCCCGCATCTGATTGGCGACGGATTCCCATTGCTGCAGGAGTTCCTCTGGAACGCCCTTGTTTGATTGGCCTGACGTACTTGTGTCGATATGCGGTTTCCCTGGCATGTCGCGCATCGATTCCATTTTTTCGCACCCTATTCGGCAGTGTTCTTATTTCCACATAGGCCGCCTACTTCGGCCCACGGGTCCCCGCTTTCCGTTATCGGCCAGCGAGGTCATTCATGAGTACGGCCCCTGATCAGGTTCAAATTGACGAAGACGCTCGCGGCTCCACCCAGGACATCCCGACCCGCTGTAAAAGCGTGTCTTCCAGCACGATGGCATCTTCAACATGTAATTGAACCTTGGGAACAGCCCCCTTTCAAAATAACCAACGCCAATTCACAGTGACCAAACCGGCGTTTTAAAAACTTCCCTTGCCGAAGCTTCACCACACATTAGGACTCGGCGAAACGGTGCTTTGCCTTGGTGGTGTTTTTATTTCGTTTTATTATAGACGTGCCTAGAACAATTATTGAATTCCGCCACATCTCGTAAGTAACACCATCAACAACTATATCGACGAACATCCTGAATATGGGGTTGTTATTTAATTTTGACGCCCGTCGTTCAATTGCTGACTCACGAATATTACGAGCCAATGAGGATGCTTTCAACAAGATCGAAAGGGGAACGTCGAAAATAAACTTCTTGACTCGTATCGGCGTCTGAGTCCGCCCGCCAAAATAGTTGCACAAGCAGACCACTCAAAAAAAAACGCCGCAACCCAAGGGCGCGGCGTTTGCCGAAATCTTAATTTGTGCCTGGGACAGAACCCAGATCAGGCAGCCATGGCCTTAATCCGTTTCGACAGGCGCGACAATTTCCGAGCGACGGTATTCTTATGTACGACGCCTTTGTTGACGCCGACCATCATCGCCGGTTGGGCAACTTTGAAGGCGGATTCAGCGGCACTCTTGTCACCGCTGGCGATCGCCTCTTCGACGAGGCGGAGCTCGGAGCGGATAGCACCGCGGCGGGCGCGGTTGACGTTCGTGCGGCGCTTGGTTTGACGGATGCGCTTCTTTGCCGAGGCGTGGTTAGCCATGGGACGTATTCCTTAAGATCAAAAAACGATTTCGCGGGCGAGAACGCCAGCGGACGGCGGTTTATATAGGCGCTCCCCGCTGCCGTCAAGCCCTTAGCCGCAGACTATTTGGCGCCCGCCGGTCTGAGCCGGAAGCGCGCACTGGCGCCGCCGCCGGGCGTGGGCTCTACCTCCAGCGTGAGGGCCTCGTCACCGCGTAGGAAATCGCCTCCGCTCAGGCTTCGCCAGCCCAACTGCGGAAGGGTTTCCGAATAAAACGTTTGCACCGTTTCTGGTGCCAGCGGTCCATTGGCCTGGGCTTCGGCGATGCGTCCGGCGGCACTGTCGAATGTCATTGCGGCATCGGTGTCTTCAACCAGTCCGGCCATCAGCGGCAAATCGTCGATTACGCTGACAAAACGGGCGGTTTGTGCCGACAGATTCGTTGGGGCAAGCATCAAAATGGCTGCCAATAGCCATGCTGGCGATATGTGGAAACGAGTGATCATGAGTTCTTATAGCACTAGCGTTGGCAATGCGGACAATAGAAAGTGGACCGCCCCGACTGAACGATGCGCTGTATAGGATGGTTGGGTCCGCAACTCCGGCAAGCCTCGCCTTCACGTCCGTAAACCTGAAAGGCATGTTGGAAGTAACCGAGTTCGCCGTTGGTTTGACGGTGATCGCGCAGCGAAGATCCGCCGGCGGCAATGGCAGTTTCCAGCACTTCCTTTATGGCGCCAACCAAACGCACAGCGCGCGCCGGCCCGATGGTTCTGGACTTTCTTCGTGGCGACAATCGGGCGCGATGCAGTGCTTCGCACACATATATATTGCCCAACCCTGCAACAACCCGTTGATCCAGCAGCGCCGCTTTTAGGGGAGCGGCCTTGCCTTCCAGCCGAATGCTAAGCGCCGCAGCATCGAATGTCGGGTCCAAAGGTTCCGGCCCCAGCCCGGCAAGGAACTTGTTATCAGCCTGTCCATCCGCATCGATGATGTCCATAAAACCAAACCGGCGCGGGTCGTTGAACCGGATTGTGGTGCCCGTGTCGGTCTCGAAGATGACATGGTCGTGCGGCTCTTCGGGCGGCGGAGGGTTTTCGAAAATCCGAAAACGGCCGGACATACCGAGATGCGCCAGCACGATGCTGGCGTCATCGATTTCGATCAACAGGTATTTCGCCCGGCGCCGGACAGCGCTCACGCGCCGTCCGGTTAGACGCTGGCCGAACCCGTCGGGCAACGGAAACCTGAGGTCAGGTCGGCGTGTAATCACGCGCTTCAGCCTGGCCCCTTCCAGCACCGGCGCCAATCCGCACCTGACAGTTTCAACTTCGGGCAGTTCGGGCATCTGGCGGCTCCCAATAGTGACACCTCGGCATGCTCTCCGGTATGCCTCTTGCCGATGCTGGTTTCAACCCGGGTGTTGGGTTATGGTCCGGCCATGATGGCGAAGACACCCGAACAGCCCACGACGCATTTCGGTTTCCGTGACGTTCCGGAAGCGGAAAAGGAGTCGCTGGTGCGCGAGGTTTTTGACAGTGTTGCCAGCCGTTACGACCTGATGAACGACCTCATGAGCCTCGGTGTGCACCGGTTATGGAAAAACGCCATGATCGATTGGCTGCGGCCGCGCGCCGATATGACGCTGGTCGATGTCGGCGGCGGCACGGGCGATATTGCGTTCAAGTTTCTCGAACACGGCGGCGGCCCGGTAACGGTTGTCGATATTAACGCCGAGATGCTTGAGCGCGGCCGCGACCGGGGCATACTGGACGGCATCACCTGGGTCAACGGTGACGCCGAGAAGCTGCCAATTGACGATATGTCGGCGGACGCGTTCACCATCGCTTTTTGCATCCGCAACGTCACCCACATCGAGAACGCGCTCGCCGAAGCGCGCCGCGTATTGAAGCCCGGTGGACGGTTTTTGTGCCTGGAGTTCTCGCATGTCACCGCACCGATGCTGGCCAAGCTATACGATACTTATTCCTTTAACGTGTTGCCTGTGTTGGGCGCGCGTGTTGCCGGTGACCGCGAAGCCTATCAGTATCTGGCGGAAAGCATCCGCAGATTTCCTGACCAGCAGACTTTCGCCGATATGATTGCCGGCGCGGGGTTGGCAAGTGTAAAGGTGCGTAACCTTTCCGGCGGTATCGCGGCGCTGCATTCCGCCTGGCGCGTTTAAGTCATGTTCGGTGCGCTGAAAAACGCGTTCATGAACGGGGGGCATCTGCTGAGGGTCGCGCGCATCCTGGCGCGCCATGATGCCTTATTCCCGCTCGAGATTATCGGCGTGGCGCCGGGTATCGTGGCCCTTGCGAAACTGATCTCGAAACGTGATGCCGAAGGCCGGCCAGGGCAACGCCTTGCCCGCGCCTTAAACGAGGCCGGACCGAGTTTTATTAAAATGGGCCAGGCGCTGGCTACGCGCTCCGATTTGTTGGGTGAGGAATTGGCTGCGGACCTGTCTGAGTTGCAGGACCGGTTGCCGGCATTTTCCGGCGCCAAGGCGAAAGCCACGATCGAGGCCGAATTCGGCGAAAACATGGATACAATGTTTGCATCGTTTGATGACGTGCCGGTGGCCGCCGCGTCCATCGCGCAGGTGCATTTCGCTGTCACCAGCGATAATCGCGAAGTGGCGGTCAAGGTGCTCCGGCCTGCCATCGAAGATGCCTTCGAGCGCGATATCGGCTTGCTGCGTTGGGTTGCGGGATTGGTTGAGACCGCACGGCCCGACCTGAAACGCTTGAAACCGCGAGAAGTTATCGAAACCCTGGCCCAAACCGTGGAATTGGAGATGGATCTTCGGTTCGAAGCCGCCGCTGCCGCAGAATTGGCCGAAAATTTTGAAGGCGACGCGGATTTCATCGTACCGGACGTGGATTGGAGCCGCACAGGGCGGCGTGTGATGGTCACGGAACGGATCCACGGTATCGCGCTGGATGATCGCGAAGCGTTGGTGGATGCTGGGCATGACCCTGACGAAGTTCTGATCAAGGCCGCCAACGCAACATTCCGCCAAGTTTTCCGGGACGGCTTTTTCCATGCCGACGTGCATCCGGGCAATTTGTTCGTCACGCCGGAGGGCGCGATCGGTGCGGTCGATTTCGGCATCATGGGGCGGATGGATTTGAAAACCCGGCGCATTTTGGCGGACATGTTGTTGGCTTTTCTGACCCGCGACTACCGGCGCGCGGCCGAAGTGCATTTTGAAGCCGGCTGGGTGCCGGCGCACCGCTCTGTTGACGCCTTCACACAGGCTTGCCGCTCCATCGGTGAGCCAATTCTCGACAAGCCGCAGAACGAGATTTCCATCGCCCGGCTGCTCGGGCAGTTGTTCCAGATTACCGAAACCTTCGAGATGGAAACCCAACCACAGCTGTTGTTATTGCAGAAAACCATGCTGGTGGCGGAGGGTACGGCGCGGCGATTGAACCCGGATGCCAACATGTGGGTACTGGCGAGGCCGTTGATTGAAGACTGGATGCACGAGAACCTGGGCCCCGAGGCGCGAGTACGTGACGCCGTGGATGGCATTGCCGATTCACTAAGCCGGTTGCCACGCATTATGGACGGTATCGAAGAAAGTGCAGGTATGATCGCCGATGGCCGTGTGCGGCTGCACCCCGATACCATTCAATCCCTGAAAAGCAGCGATTCAAGCCAAATAACTCTGGTCAAGGGCTTGTGGATCGCAGTTGCCATACTTGTGGTGATTATACTTATTAGTTAAGTGTCTGCCGCCCTAACGGGGTGCTTGCACGCACTGTCGGCAAATACTAATGTATCACACCAAAATTTCGTGAAATCAGGAAATGTACCTGTGTTGAATGGTAAAAGAATTCTGCTGATCGTCACCGGCGGTATTGCAGCCTACAAATGCCCTGATCTCGTGCGCCGGCTTCGTGAGCGCGGTGCAAGCGTGCGTTGCGTGTTAAGCGATGCGGCCAAGCAGTTTGTGACGCCGCTGGCCTTGGGAGCCGTCACCGAAGATAAAGTCTACGACAATCTCTTCTCACTCACCGATGAACATGAGATGGGGCATATCCAACTCAGCCGCGAAGCGGACGTGTTGCTGGTGGCGCCGGCAACGGCCAACATCTTGGCAAAAATGGCGCACGGTGAAGCCAATGACCTGGCGACGACGGTGCTGCTCGCGACCGACAAACCG
Source organism: Rhodospirillaceae bacterium (assembly GCA_016845145.1). Taxonomy (GTDB): domain Bacteria; phylum Pseudomonadota; class Alphaproteobacteria; order Rhodospirillales; family Casp-alpha2; genus TMED8. The sequence goes on along the minus strand of JAERTE010000020.1, from coordinate 46,599 downwards.
GTCCTCGCCGCGCCGGCCATGAACGTTCGCATGTGGGAACACGCGGCCACGCAGGCCAACGTCGCCACGCTCAGCTCTCGCGGCGTTACCATGATCGGCCCCGTCGAGGGCGACATGGCATGCGGCGAATACGGCATGGGTCGCATGACCGATACACTGGATATCGTCGCAGCGCTGGAAGACTTCTTTGCCGAGGGCAACACATTGGCTGGCAAGCGCGCCCTGGTGACCAGCGGCCCCACCTATGAGCCCATCGATCCAGTGCGCTATATCGCCAACCGCTCATCGGGAAAGCAGGGCCATGCGATCGCCGCCGCACTTGCCGCCCTGGGAGCCGAAACAACATTGATCAGCGGCCCCACAAGACTTCCCGACCCGGTCGGGGTCACAAGCGTGCATGTAGAATCGGCGGCGGAAATGCTGGCCGCCTGCGAAGCCGCGCTGCCGGTCGATGTGGCTGTCTGCGCCGCCGCCGTATGTGATTGGCGGGTGGCCAGGGAAGCGGCGGAAAAATTGAAGAAGACTCCCGGCGATGCACCACCGCCACTGCAGTTGGCGGAAAATCCCGACATCTTGGCGACGATATCGCAAGCCGGCGACACGCGACCCGATCTCGTGGTCGGTTTTGCAGCGGAAACCGAGGATGTTATTGCCAACGCCGAAGCCAAATTGGCGCGCAAAGGCTGTGATTGGATTGTCGCCAACGATGTTTCGCCCGAGACGGGAACCTTCGCCGGTGACAGCAACACCGTGCACCTGATCACGGTGGGTGGCAGCGAAGATTGGCCGGCGCTCAGCAAAACAGAAGTCGGTGTGCGGTTGGCCCAGCGCATTGCCGACAGGCTGTCACCTGAAACGGAGATCGCCTGATGACGGGTGGAACAGTGGTCATTGAACTGCAACGCCTTGCGCACGGGCACGATTTGTCCTTGCCGGCCTACGCTACAATCGATAGCGCCGGCGCGGACCTGCTGGCGGCCGTCGATGACGATATGGTGTTAGAGCCGGGTGCTCGAGCTTTGGTGCCCACGGGTATCGCCATTGCGCTCCCTTCAGGGTTTGAGGCACAAGTGCGGCCGCGCTCGGGCCTTGCCATCAAGCACGGCATCACCGCACTCAACAGTCCTGGCACGATTGATGCCGACTACCGCGGAGAGGTTGGCGTTATTTTGATCAATCACGGCCAAGAGCCGTTCACGATTGAACGCGGCATGCGCATCGCGCAAATGGTGGTGGCGCCGGTGACCCGCGCAGAATGGCGCGAAATGGCCACGCTCGACGACACCGTGCGAGGCGGTGGCGGTTTTGGATCAACAGGAACAGGTTAAGGGGAAACACCATGTTCCGATTATCGAAAAAGGCGCTCTATGCCATCGAGGCGGTTCTCGATATCGCCTACCACGCCGGTGCAGAGCCTGTGCAGAGCCGTGAAATCACCCGTCGGCAGGGTATTCCGCGCCGTTATCTGGAGCAGGCGCTGCAGCAGCTCGTACGCGAGGGGATTTTGGTGGGCGTGCGTGGTCCGCGCGGCGGATACCGGTTGGCGCGCGAACGTCGTCGCATCAGTGTCGGTGATATCGCACGCGTGGTTCGTTCAGTGGAAGTGACAGAAGGATCTGACAAGAACTTGTCGGAGTCGGATTTGGGCCAGAAAGTCGTGCAGCCGTTATGGGATGAACTGCAAGATGAGATGATGACCCATTTGGACTCGACCACTATTGACGACTTGTGTGACAAGGCGCGCGGTGAAGGTGTGGAAAGCGAGGGTCGCCGTACTCTCGACTTCACGATCTAGGTGAAACAAAGGATGGAAGCGCCGCCAAAGGCCGGCCATCACAGGCCGACTAGCGAAGGGATGGGATGATGAACGACAATACTGAGGGCGCGAAAGCCCAGGTCCGCGGGAAGATTTTCGACACCATCGTAGATACGATTGGTGCAACGCCATTGGTGCGCCTAAGCCGGTTGGCGGCCGATGCTAATGTGAATGCAGAAATCCTCGGTAAATGTGAGTTTTTCAATCCGCTGGGTTCGGTCAAAGACCGCATCGGCCTGGCAATGATCGAAGCCGCCGAGCTTGACGGACGAATCGGAGAAGACCCGCTGTTGGTCGAACCGACATCGGGCAATACGGGCATTGCACTGGCGTTCGTCTGCGCCGCCAAGGGATACCGGTTGGTCCTGACCATGCCAGAAAGCATGTCCATCGAGCGGCGCAAGATGCTGATGCTGCTGGGTGCCGAGATTGAGCTGACACCCGCCGGTCTTGGCATGCAGGGCGCTATCGACCGCGCCCAGGAACTCGTCGACACGACGCCAGGTGCCGTCATGTTGCAGCAGTTTGAGAACCCGGCCAACCTGGATATCCACCGTCGCACAACGGCCGAGGAAATCTGGACGGACACGGATGGGAAGGTGGATGTTTTGATTTCGGGGGTCGGCACGGGCGGCACCGTTTCGGGTATCGCGGAGGTGTTGCGTGAGCGAAACCCGGACCTCTATACCGTCGCCGTGGAGCCCGAAGACAGCCCCGTGCTCTCCGGCGGCACGCCGGGGCCGCATAAGATCCAAGGGATCGGCGCGGGTTTCGTGCCAGACATCCTGGATATGAGCCTGATCAATGAAACCCTGAAAATCGGCAACGAGTCCTCCTTCGCCATGGCCCGCAAGGCGGCCAGGCTGGAAGGCCTGCCTATCGGTATTTCGTCGGGCGCGGCACTTGCCGCGGCGTTGGAAATCGGTGAGAGGCCTGAAATGGACGGTAAATCCATCATCGTTATTCTGCCCTCATTCGCCGAACGTTACCTCTCGACACAATTGTTCGACGGGCTGGAATAGGGATCACGCCAGTGGACTTCACCGAAGAACAGATCAACCGCTACGCCCGGCATATCCTTTTGCCGGAAGTGGGCGGCACAGGCCAAGAGCGATTGTTGAATTCGAAAGTGTTGGTCGTCGGCGCGGGCGGATTGGGCTCGCCGTTGATCCTGTATCTGGCTGCGGCGGGCATTGGCACCATCGGCGTAGTCGATGACGATACGGTCGATCTTTCCAACCTGCAGCGCCAAGTGCTGCACCATACTGCCGACGTCGGTAAACCGAAGGTCGAAAGCGCCGCCGAAGCCGTTGGTGCGATCAATCCCGACGTCACGCTGCAAGCGCATCAATTCCGCATTGACGCGAGCAATGCCGCCGACCTGATCGGCCGGTATGATCTCGTTGCGGATGGGTCGGATAATTTCTCGACACGTTTTCTGATCAACGATACGTGCTACTTTGCCCAAAAGCCGTTGGTTTCGGCAGCCATTCTCCGGTTTGATGCGCAGATTGCCACCTACAAGCCATTTCCCGGTGACGACGGAAAAAACGTCGGGCCCTGCTACCGGTGCCTGTTCCGCGAACCGCCGCCGCCGGGCCAAATCCCCACCTGCGCCGAAGCCGGTGTCATGGGCGCCATGTGCGGCATGGTCGGTTCATTTCAGGCGACGGAAGTGATCAAGGAACTTTTGGGCATCGGCGAGAGCTTGGCGGGTTCTCTTTTGATTTGCGACGGACTGGGCGCAGATGTGCGAAAGATCAAGGTCAACCCCGATCCCGGCTGCCCGCTTTGCGGCGACAACCCGACGATTACGGATCTGTCTATCCATGAATAGGGTGTTCCATGAGTGAGCCCACCGATAGCCCGGACAAGTTGTCTATCGTCGTCTATGACAGGCACTTTGATAAGGTGCATTACGCGCTGGTGATGGCCTCGGGAGCGGCGGCCATCGGTCGACCGGCGACACTTTTCTTCACGATGCAGGCGAGCCGGGCGCTCATGATGTCTGATGCGGGCAATAAACCCGGGTGGGCGGAAATGCCTTTATCCGACGGCTCCGGGACCGGCGCCGAGCGCGATGCCGATTATGAAAAACGCAAGGTGGCGACATTCGAGGAGCTTTTAGCTGCGTGCGTCACCATGGAGGTGCGGTTCCTGGTTTGCGAAATGGGTTTACGTGCCCTTGATCTGGAGCGCGGCAGATTGCGCGACGACGTGCCGGTGGAAGAGGGCGGCGTGGTGACCTTTCTCACGGATGCATCCCGCGATGGCGCGATCATTTTCATTTAGGATAATCGGTATCCTTAGGCATGTTCTGAGGGCCGCTTTTAACGGTTCAAACCATGTGCTTAAATAAAAGGAGATTGGCATTGGGGGGCATATCATTTTCCGATTCGAAAACCCTCGTGCCCGTATGATCCAGAGGCTGCGATGAACTCTGGAAAAGGTAGTCTGCGCGGCGTGTTCTTGACTGTCGGCATTGCCGGAATCTATGCCGTGATCGGGCTACTTGGCCTTTCCATGGCGGTCATCGGCAATAACGTCACCTTGGTCTGGCCGCCGACAGGGTTTGCCGTTTTTTGTCTATTCTTCTTTGGCCTGAGAGCATGGCCCGGGCTCGCGTTGGGCGCGCTGTTGGTCAACGTCTGGGCCGGGGCCTCTTGGGAGTTCGTTGCGGCGACCACGATTGGCAATCCGCTGCCGGCGGTTTTGGCCTATGTTCTGTTGCGCCGGATCGGAGATTTCAAACCGCTGATGAGCAGTCAGCGTGATGTTCTTCGATTTACCGCCATCGCTGTCCTACTGACGCCGGTCGCCAGTGCCGGGCTGGGGACGATGGGTTTGTACGCCAGCGGCATCATTTCGGCGGATGGATTGTGGCAGGCATTCGGCACATGGTGGGTTGGCGATGCCATGGGTGTCATGCTGTTGGGCTCGGCGCTTTTGGTCTTCAGTCAGGCCAAAGGGGTGGATGCGTATCGTGCCCAGATGTTCGAAGCGTTCATTCTGGCCGGTTTGAGCGTGTTGATCGGCTTGGCGGTTTTCAGCATCAAAAACTCAACACCTCTATTCTTCACACTTTCGTATGTGGCGTTTCCCTTGGTGATTTGGGCGGGTTTCCGTTTTGGTCAATTGGGCGTCACGGCTTGTGTTCTGATCGTTGCCAGCATTTCTATCGGTGCGATGGCCATGGGTCGAGGGCCGTTTGTTGCGGCGACACCGACGGAGAGCTTGTTATTTCTGCATGGGTTTCTGTTCACGCTGAGTTTTGTCGGATTGCTGCTCGGCGCGACGGTCAAGAGATACCAGATACTCGATGAAAACCTGCAGTCCGAGCATGAGCTTCTCGACGCCCGTATCCGCGAGCGTACCGAGGCCCTTGATCGTTCCAATGCAATATTGATGGGCGAGCAGGAACTTTTAAAACGTGTCGCGTCGGGCGAGCCGCTAAACGCGGTTTTTCAGTCGTTGATCGGGTTCGCCGAGAGTCAGTTTCCGGACATGATCGCCACCATTCTGGTTTGCCGCGACGGAAAGTTGTGGAGCGGCGCAGAGAACCGAATGCCTGATTTTTACAACGAAGCCATTGAGGGCTTGCCCATCGGAGATGGTGTCGGGTCGTGCGGCACGGCCGCCTTTCAGGGCAAGCGCGTGATTGTCGCCGATGTATTCGAGCATCCCTATTGGGAAGATTATCGGGATTTGGCACGGCAGGCCGGGTTTAGTGCCTGTTGGTCACAACCGATTCTGTCCAATAGCGACGAAGTTATGGGCACGTTCGCGCTATACTACAACAGCCCCAAATCCCCTACCGAAGCGGAATTGACCGCGCTTGAAGCCAGCGCCGGCTTGGCGGCAATTGTATTGACCAACGACCGTCACCTCCGCGACTTGATCGCGGCACGCACGGAAGCCGAAGCCGCGAACGCCGCAAAAACCCATTTCCTGGCCAATATGAGCCATGATCTGCGCACCCCCCTGAACGCCATAATCGGTTTTGCCGCCATGCTGCAGACCATTAGCGGCCAACTGAGTGATAGCAAGAAATCAGAATATGTGGGCGATATTCGCAGCGCCGGCGAGCACTTGTTGCAGATCGTCAACGAACTCTTGGACTTCACGCGGATTGAAGCCGGCCGGCAGGACTACGATGAACAACCGTTCTCCATTGATACCGCGTTTCAAGAAAGTCAAAAGATGATCATGCCGCAATTGCGGGCAAACGGGATCAAGCTTGAGGTCGATGTCGAGAACGCTTTGCCAATGGTGCGGAGTGACCCGCGCTGGTTGCGGCAAATTCTTCTTAACCTGCTCTCCAATGCCGTCAAGTTCACGCCCGAAGGCGGAACGATCAATTTGTCGGCATCTCGTGCAAATGATGGCGGCATGGAGGTGTATGTTAAGGATACAGGTGTCGGCGTGGCGCCGGATGTCATGCCGCGTATTTTTGAGCCGTTTGTCTCGCGCACCATTTCGGTGCATGCCGACAATGACCGTGGGACCGGCTTGGGGCTTGCTATTGTCAAAGCATTGATGGAGGAGCAAGGCGGCAGCGTCGAGATGAGCAGTGTTCAAAATGAGGGAACCGAGGTACGGCTTTTGTTTCCTGCTGAGCGCATGATGGAGCCCGTGGAGAAGCGCGCCGTTACTTGAGTTCAATCCCCTTGGATTTCAAGAATGCGGTGAAGTGGGCGCGTTCCGGCTCGGAGAGTTGTCGGGTTGCGTTCTCCGACCAGGTGCATTTTTCCAGCACGCCGTAACGATCCGTGTGGCGCTGGCTGCCGGGCTTGATCGGCTTGCGGTCATGCGCGCGATCATCGTGAGCTTCGATTTCAGTATCCAGCGCGCCATCGTCATATGTCTCGTGGTGCACGACGATGGATTGCGGCAGCCGCACGGAAGGCATGCCGCCCCAATCGGGCCACCCCAGCGTCAACCCGGCGATCGGAAATACACCATCGGGCAGGTTCAGAATTTCGGCAAATTCATCAATCCGGTTGCGGATCATGCTGATGGGGCAGGTGCCGAGCCCGGCGCTCTCCGCCGCGACGATAAAATTCTGCATGGCCAACGCCGCATCGACAGCCGCGTTCATAAATGTATCGGCGTTGTTGTTGGCATAGTCGTGGCCACGCTTTTCCGCCAAGCGCCGGATGCGGCGCACGTCGCCCAGAAAGGCCAAAAATACCGGTGCCTTCTCGAACCACGGTGACAAGCCTGGGACGAGGTCCGCAACGCGGCTGCGTCGATCCGGGTCACGCACGACAACAATGGAATATTGCTGCAGATTGGACTTCGCTGGCGCGGATTGCGCACAAGCGAGTAGCACTTGGAGCAACTCGTCATCCACCGACCGATCCAGATAGGAACGGCAGCTGCGATGATTGAGGATTGATTGAAGCGTCGGGTTGAGCGGTGCGTCGGTCTTGAGATCAAGTCCGTAACGGCCGTGCAGCAACGACGCAAGATCATCCACGGCGTTCTAGAACCCTTCGCCAAGCACACGATCAGGCGGAGCATGACCATCGACGAAGGTTTTGATATTGATCAGCACCTTTTCGCCCATGTCGATACGGCCCTCATGCGTGGCCGAGCCCATGTGCGGCAGCAAGACCACGTTATCAAGCGCCAGGAGTTTCGGGTTCACCGCCGGTTCGTGTTCGAAAACATCGAGCCCGGCGCCGGAAATCTCGCCACCGACCAGCATACGGGTCAGCGCGTTTTCGTCGATCACCTCACCACGAGACGTGTTGACGATCACGGCGTGCGCCTGCAAGAGCTTGAGCCGCCGCGCCGACAGCAGATGGTAGGTTCCAGGCGTATGCGGGCAGTTGACGGAAATCATGTCCATGCGCGCCAGCATCTGGTCAAGGCTCTCCCAATAGGTGGCCTCCAACTCCTGTTCCGTGTCCTCGTGTACACGGTGACGGTTGTGGTAGTGGATGGAAATTCCGAAACCACGCGCTCGGCGGGCGACCGCCGTGCCGATACGGCCCATGCCGATAATGCCGAGGCGTTTGCCGTAAATGCGATGGCCCAACATGCCGGTCGGCGACCAACCATTCCAATCGCCAGCACGAAGCCGTCGCTCACCTTCCGTCAGGCGCCTGGGCACGGATAACAGCAACGCCATAGTCATGTCGGCGGTATCTTCCGTCAGCACATCCGGTGTATTCGTGACCGTAATGCCGCGTTGCCGCGCGGACGCCAGGTCGATGTGGTCGACACCGGTGCCGTAGTTGGCGATCAGGCGCAGGTTTTCGCCCGCCTGGGACAATAGGCCGGAATCGATCCGATCCGTCACCGTACAAACCAGCACATCGGCGGTTTTCACCGCTTCGATCAGGTCTGCCTTAGGCATCGGTTCGTCGTCCAGATTGAGCTGGACATCAAACAGCTCCATCATCCGCGTTTCTATGGGGTCCGGTAATTTCCGGGTGACAACCACGCGCGGTCGGTCTTGGGTCATGGAATTCTCCCTGTCTTCAGGCTTGTCGGCACCGACAACCCCAGGCGTAGCAATACGTCAGGGACTTGTCCAGCATCCGTTGGCGCTACGGGGCCAAGGCAGTATAGTATGTGCGAATCGAACATCGAGAGAGACTGACAAGCCCTCCATGCGTATCCTTCTTCTGGCATTCAGCGCCCTTACTTTTCTTTCCCTTGCCGGCATCCCGCCAATGGCCCTGACGGCTGCCCATGCGCAGACCAATGGGTCGGGCCTGCCGCTGCCCAGGTTCGTCAGCCTGCGCGCCGCAGAGGTCAATATGCGCACCGGCCCTGGCGTGCAATATCCGGTGGAATGGATGTACCGCCGCCAAGCGCTGCCGATGGAGGTGATCGCCGAATACGGCACCTGGCGTAAGGTCCGCGATTGGCAAGGCACGCAGGGCTGGGTGCATCAGAGCATGCTGGGTGGACGCCGCACGCTGATTGTTACCGGAAAAGTACGGACGGTACGAAGCCGGCAAACAACCAAGAGTGCGCCGGTGGCCAAAATCGAACCTGGTGTTATTGGCCGCTTGCTCGAATGCCCACAGGAAGGCGCTTGGTGCCGGGTCGATGTGGCCGGGCGGGAAGGTTGGTTGCGGCGGGTCGAATTTTGGGGAATTTACCGCAGCGAGACGCTGGAATAGCGGCGCGTTCATCAAGCTCGGTTAGTCATCTTCTTCAAAACCTTGGCGCTCATCGCCCGTGAGACCAAGCTTCAGCATCATACCGATGGCGCAGCCTTTGAGGCGCGGCAGAAAGATCAGCATCAGCACCACAATCATCGGCAGCCACGTGACCATGTGCACCCAGGTGGGCGGTGCATAATATTTCTCTGTCATGACAATCAATGGCACGATGATATGTCCGACGACAATGATCGTCAGATAGGGCGGAAAATCGTCGGCGCGAATTCGCCCGAGTTCCGAGCTGCAGTTGGGGCAGGTCTCAATCTGTTTAAGGAATTTTCGGTAAAGCGGCACCTCGCCACAACCGGGGCAGCGTTTGCGCCAGCCGCGAAAAATTGCACCCATGGTTGTCGTGGATGAGATCGACATGACTATCGCCGCTCCGCATCACGCAGATTGAGAATAATGCCGGCGCAAATCAGTACCGCGCCGATGCCGACCCAGATCTCCAGCGCCTCGCCATAGAACGTGTAGCCGACCATGGCGATCAACGGCAGACGCAAGAACTCCATGGGCACGACCACGGCGGCCTCGGCCAGGCGCAGTGCGCGGGTCAGGGTGTAATGTGCACTCATGGCGGTGATTCCGACCAGCACCAGCCACGGCCAATCGAGGCCTTCGGGCCACTTCCAGTCATGCAGCGCGGGCACGAAGCCCATGGGCAACTGCATGACCGTCATGAAAAACAAGATACAAAGCGGCGAGTCGCGCTGCGCCAGAAAACGTGTCGAGGTGTGCGCCGTGGCGTAGCCAACCGCCGCGCCGAGTGCCGCCAGCGATCCGATGCCGATGGCCTCAATACCGGGACGCAACATCACCATAACACCTGCGAATCCAATGATGATGGCTATGATGCGCCCCAACGTCAGCCGTTCGCCCAGAAAAATAGACGCCATCACCGCCGTGAAGATCGGCACCGTGAACTCCAGCGCGAACACCTCCACCAACGGGATCATGGCAATGGCGAAAAACCATCCGAATTGACCGCCGAAGTGGGCGATGTTGCGAAGCGCATGGATGCGTAAACTTGATGTCCGGATCTGGCCCCAGCCGAAATAGGTCAGCAGTGACGTGATCATCACCAGGCCGACAATGGAGCGCCAAAACAAAATCTGGAACGTCGATAACTCACCCGCCAACTCGCGCCCGCAAATGGCCATGGTGGTAAACGACGCCAACGCGCCGACCATCCACAGGCTGGCTTTGAAGAGATCGCTCATGGAGCCGAAGTCTCCATAAGGGCCTCGAGAGCGCCGCGCGTGTCGTTGCGTCTGGGCCGCCACAGCCCACGATCCTGGGCTTCCTGCAACCGAGCCGACATGTCGCGAAGTGCCGCAGGATTGTGCTTTTCCAGAAAATCTCGCACATGATCGTCATCCAGGTAGGCTTCGAACACGGCGTCGAAATGATGATCCTTCACGCACCTGGCCGTTGCGGCAAAGGCAAACAGATAGTCCACCGTGGCGGCCATCTCGAACGCGCCCTTGTAGCCATGGCGCATAACACCTTCGATCCATTTCGGATTGACTACGCGTGCCCGTACGACGCGCGCAACCTCTTCGTCCAATGTGCGCGCGCGGGGCGTTTCGGGGCGAGAGTGATCCATGTGATAGGCCGCCGGTTGCGCGCCCGACAGATGCCGGACCGCCGCCGTCATGCCACCTTCGAACTGGTAGTAGTCGTCTGAATCGAGGATATCGTGTTCACGGTTGTCCTGGTTTTGGATTACTGCTTCGACAGATTTCAGCCGTGTCTCAAACAATCCGTGTTCAGCCTGGCCCTCGGTCCCCGCTCCATAGGCATAGCCGCCCCAGGCCACGTAGGCCCGCGCCAAGTCTGCGTCCGTCTCCCAGCCTTTCTCATCAATCAACGCCTGCAAGCCAGCGCCATAAGCTCCGGGCATGGAGCCGAACACGCGGTATCCAGCGCGCAGTCGGGCGGCCTCGGCATCCAGTCCCTGTGCCATCAGGGTCTTGATTTCATGCCGATTGCGTTCGGCGGCGGGATTGACGTCATCCATCTCGTCGACCGCAGCCACCGCGCGGGCTGCCGAATCAAACAAATCGATCAGTGCCGGAAAGGCGTCGCGGAAAAATCCCGACACCCTGAGTGTCACATCGACGCGCGGACGATCCAGAACGCTGGCGGGCATCACCTCGAACCCGGTCACGCGCCGGGATGCCGTATCCCAGGTCGGCTGCACACCCATCAACGCCAACGCTTGCGCGATATCGTCGCCACCGGTACGCATGTTTGACGTGCCCCAGGCACTCAGCGCCACGGTCTTGAGCCAGGTGCCGTGTTCCTGCATATGGCGCTCGACCAGCAAGGTGGCCGATTTCCAGCCCAGCTTCCATGCTGCCGGCGTCGGTACTGTGCGCGTATCGACCGAATAAAAATTGCGGCCCGTCGGCAATACATCGGGCCGGCCACGTGTCGGTGCTCCCGATGAGCCGGGCTCCAGGAAGCGGCCATCAAGGGCGGTCAAAGTGCCGGCCAACTCAGCCTCGCCGCAAGCCTCCACGGCGGGGCGGATGCGGGTATTGAGATCGTCCAACACCGCTTGCGTCCGCATCCAAGAATCGTCGGCACCCACATCGCCAGCCACCAATGCGCCAGCCAGGCCTTCCAATCGCTCCACCGTATCACCGGCGCTGCGCCAGGGATCATCCGATTGCGAAACCAAGATCGCCGGCTTTGGCCCTTCCCACGCCCTGCCCATCTCACAATCCAGTGGATCGAACGCCAGGCCTAGGTCATCGGCCAGGGCGCGGTGCAGCGACGCATCGCCGGCCTCGCCATTGCCGCGCGGCACGCGGACCAGCGCCACCAACAAATCTGTCAGCAATCGGCCATCCGGGGTTTTGCCGAAAATATGCAAGCCATCCCTGATCTGCATTTCCTTTAAGTCGCACAGATAGTTGTCGAGCTTCCCTAATGCGGCGTCTTCATTGTCGTCATCATCAATGCCGCAATCTGTATCCAGCCCCGTCACACGGCAGAGATCGAGAATATCGCGCCGCAGAACTCGGAGCCGACGCGGATCGACGCCCGCCGCCTCGTAGTATTCATCCACCAACTGCTCCAGGTCTTTGAGCGGTCCATAGCTTTCCGCGCGGGTGAGTGGCGGCGTTAGGTGGTCGACAATGACCGCACAGGTGCGGCGCTTGGCCTGGGTGCCCTCGCCCGGGTCATTGACGATAAAGGGATAGATGTTCGGCAGCGGTCCCAGTGCGGCTTCCGGGAAGCACGCTTCCGACAGCGCCAGTGCCTTGCCCGGCAACCATTCCAGATTGCCGTGCTTGCCGAAATGGATCACGGCATGGGCGCGGAACTGATGGCGCAGCCAAGCATGGAAGGCCAAGTAGTTATGCGGCGGCACCAAGTCCGGGTCGTGGTAACTTTCCTTGGGGTCGATGTTGTAACCGCGTGCCGGCTGCAGTGCGACAGCCACATTGCCGAGCCGGAAAGCCGGGATCGCAAAGCGTCCGCAATCGACCTCGCCGGGCATATAAAACGGGTCGCTCTCCGGTGCGCCCCAGCGCTCGGTCACCGCATCGACGACGGCACTCGGCAACTCGCCCAGAAACATTTGGTATTCGACCAACGACAGCGTCTCGGAGACATCGCGTCCGGCCAGATTCTTGAAATCATTTGTCGGGCCGGCCAGTACCCGCGCGATCAGCGCTTCGCCGTCTTCGGGCACGTCATCTGTAGTGTAGCCGGCATTTTGCATGGCGCGCAGGGTCTCCACCGCACCTGCCGGGGTATCAAGCCCAACCCCGTTGCCGAGCCGAGCGTCGCGGTTGGGGTAGTTGGCCAGCACCAGGCCGACGCGGCGCTTTCCCGTCGGCGTTCGGCGCAAATCCGCCCAGGCTTTGGCCATTGCGCAGACGAAATCCACCCTGTCCTCCACCGGCTCGTAGCGCACGATATCGGTTTCGGTCAAGGGGTCGCGGCGTGCCAAACCCTTGAACGAGACGGCGCGTGTCAGCACCCGGCCATCGATTTCCGGAAGGGCGACGTTCATGGCGATATCGCGCGCCGACAAACCGCGCGTACCGTCCAGCCAGCCGTCTTTATTACCGCCGGAGAAAACGATTTGCAGCACCGGTGGGCCGGCCTCGCCTTCCGGTGCGCAGTCATAGGGCCCACGCACGCGTTCGGCACCCGGCGGCGAATAGGCGAAGCCCGTGGCGTTAAGGATCACGTCGGGCGGCGCGTCGGCCAAAAGCGTTTCCAGCGTTGCCGCGGCGACCGGGTCTTTCAAGCTGGCGACAAAAACCGGCAAAGGATTGAGGCCTTGCCTGGCCAGGCCTTCGATCATGGCTTCGACAGCCCACAGGTTCCCCGCTTGCACCAGCGCGCGATAGAACACCAGGGCCGCCACCGGCGCACCATCCGTCCAGTTCGCTTGCACCCGCGCCAGATCGGTGTTGGCGGCCCCCGGCCAATGCAGGCCGGCGCGCACCAACGGACGTGGCTCTTGCCATTCGGTTTTGAGGCCGATCAGCGTCGCCGCGAAATGCAGGAAATCGAGCGCGTTCTCCGGTCCACCGTGGACGCAATACTGCCAGAGCCTGTGTTGGGCATCGGCGGGCAGGGTCGAGAGCTCCGCCAGTTCGGCGTCGGGCTGGTCGTCACCGGGCAGGAAAGCAACGGGGATATCGGCTTGCCGACACACTTCGCTGATTTGTTCGACGCCATATGTCCAATAGCCGCGCCCACCCAACAGCCGCACCACCACCAGCTTGGACTTGGCGATTATTTCCTCACAATAAAGATCGACCGACATGTTGTGGCCGAGTTGCATGAGGTTGGCGAGGCGCAACGTCGGGAAGGTATCCGCCGGCAAATCCGCGCGGGCGTCGGCCAGCATTGCGAGCTCGGTGTCAGCCGCCGACAGCACGACGATATCGCCAGGCGTTTGCCCGAGATCGACGGCTTCCGACCCGTCGGCGATGGCGCCGGGCTGGGCGGCGAGAAGGTGCAATTCAGTCTCCCGTGCTTAGCACGCGCTCGATGGCATCACGGTTTAGGCCGGTTTCGCCGATGACAACCAACTCCGTGCGACGTGGTTCATCCGATTGCCAAGGCCGGTCGTAGTAACGCTGGATACGCGGACCGACAGCCTGCACCACGTGGCGCATGTCTTTGCCGGGCACATGAATGAAACCCTTTACGCGCAGGATATCGTGATCGATGACCGCGCTCTTGATGCGCTCTTCCAGAGCTTCCGGGTCGGCGACGTCGCCGAAGCTGACGGTGAAGCTTTCGAAATCGTCGTGGTCGTGGTCATCCTCGCCATCGTGATGCGAGCGGCGGTCTTCGATGTTGTTTTCCACCGCAGCCTCAATGCCAAGCAATACCGCCGGGTCGATGCTGCCATGTGTGGTGTGCACCATTTTTACCGCCGGGCCGATGTCTTCACCGACCACCCGGCGAATTTCATCAATGCCTTCGGACTCCACCAAATCGGTTTTGTTCAACAGCACCATGTCGGCACACAGCAACTGGTCCTCGAACACCTCTTCCAGGGGCGAGTCGTGATCGAGCATTTCGTCGGCCTCGCGCTGTGTCTGCACGGCATTGGGGTCGTCAGCAAACCGCCCCTCGGCGACTGCCGGTGCGTCGACGACGGTGACCACGCCGTCCACGGTGACGCGCGAGCGGATTTCCGGCCAGTTGAAGGCGCGCACGAGTGGTTTCGGCAACGCCAAGCCCGAGGTCTCAATCACAATATGTTCGGGCGGTTCGGGGCGGTCCAACAACGCTTCCATGGTCGGCAAAAAGTCATCTGCCACTGTGCAACAGATACAGCCGTTGGCCAGTTCCATGACCGCGTCATCGTCGCAGCCCTCGATACCACAACCGGTGACCAATTCACGGTCGATACCGAGGTCGCCGAATTCGTTAATAATAAGTGCGATGCGCTTGCCGCCCGCGTTCTCCAACAGGTGTCGGATCACGGTGGTTTTGCCGGCCCCCAAAAAGCCGGTGATTACGGTTGCAGGGATTTTCATTGTGCGTTGTCCTTCATGATAAGCGGCAAGCCGGCGGCGACGAACACCACCCGCTGGGCGGCCTGCGCGGCCACCTGGTTGACGTTGCCCTGCAAGTCGACGAACAGCCGCGACAGTTCGTTCTCGGGAATGACGCCGAGGCCGATTTCATTGCTGACCATGACCACCGGGCCGGCGGTCTGGTTCAGCGCCTCGAACAGTTTGGTAACTTCCTGACCGCCGTCGCGACCGATGGAAACGAAATTCATCGCCCACAGCGTCAGGCAATCAATCAATAATGGCCTGCCCTTCTCGCTCTCGGCAGCGATGACATCGACGATATCGACGGATTCTTCGATCGTCAGCCATCCGGCTCCGCGGCGTGCGCGGTGCGTATCGATACGCGCCTGCATCTCGGCGTCACCGGCGGTTGCCGTGGCCAGGTAAACCTTCTCCGGATACGGCTCCAGCAGATTCTCCGCATAGCGGCTTTTGCCTGAGCGGGCACCGCCGAGCACCAGCGTGACACGAGGCAATTTCGTCATCGCCCCCATCATCGCATGTATCCTCCGGGTGGCGCGCAGGCGGGCGGGTTGTTGACGCCCAACAGACGCCAGGTCGAGCCCTTGCCGCGCAGCAATCCGCCATTGATATGATCGATGCGGGTCAGCGACAATGTGTCGACAACCACCGCCATGCCGGCTTCGGGCGTCAGACCCATGGCATGTGCGATGGCTCCCCGGATCGAGCCGCCGTGACAAACGGCAACGATGTCGCGTCCGGCATGTTTCGCTGTGTACGCCTCCACCACCTTGGCAGTGCGGGCCACGACATCGGCGAAGCTCTCGCCGCCGGGCGGCGCGTTACGGGCGGGGGCCTCCCAGAACTTGGCGTATACGTCGGGTTCGTTGTGCTCCATCTCGTGCCAGGTGAGTTCAGCCCACTCACCGAAATCCTGCTCTCGGATATCGGGCTCGATCAGCGGCTCGGGCGCGTCCAGTCCGGCGGCGCGGATGGCGGCGGCTGTCGCGTGTGTGCGGCTGAGATGGCTGGTCACCCAAACGGCGTCCGCCGGCAATTTTTCGGCGAGACCCGTGAAAGCATCAGTGTCGGAGGTATCGCAGGGCACATCGGCAGACCCATAGAGCCGCCCCTTCATGCCCACAACAGGGGCATGGCGCACGAACCACCATCGCGTCTCGATGGTTTCTGGCGTTTTGGGCGTCACGGCAAAATCGCTCCCACGACAATCAGGATGAAAACCTCGGCGACCTGTTGCAAGGCGCCCAGGACATCGCCCGTATACCCACCCAATCGGGACCGCGCAAGCCAACCGACGATGACGAAGGCCAACAACGCCGCAACGATGGCTGCCAACCCCATGGCCCAGCCGAACAGAGCGATCGCCACGACTATGCCTAGGCCCAAGCTTTGTGCGACAACCAACCCATCGGGCCGCCCGGCGCCTTGGCCAAGACCGTCAGCACGGGCCGGTGGCAAAACCAGCATGCATAGGGGCATGACGGCGCGCGACAGCACCGCCGCCCCAACCATCGCGGCCCAGGCCAAGCCTGGCCATGGCAGGCCGGCGAGCAAGGCGGCTTTCAGCGTGATGGAAAAGATGAGAGCCAACACCCCGTACGCGCCGATGCGGGAATCGCGCATGATTTCCAGGCGGCGTTCGCGGCTGCGTGCCCCCATGCCGTCGGCCAGGTCGGCGAGACCATCTTCGTGCAGGGCGCCGGTAATCAAGGCGGCGACGATCAGGCCGATGATCACGCTGGGTAGGGTATAAATGTCGGCGCGCGTGGCCAGCCACAACGCCCCACCCGCAATCCCCCCAACCAACAATCCAATCACGGGAAACGCCCGTGCTGCGTGGGCCAGCGCGTCCATGCCTGCCGCGCGCGCCACCAGCCCCTTGGGCCGGAACGGCAGCCGCGTCAAAAAAGCACCGGCGACGGCGATGTCGTGCGGCCAGTCCGTCAACAGGCGGGATATGGATGATCGCGATTTTGACACGTGGGCGGGCTCCCTATGAAACGTCGCAGGTTATACGGAATACGTCCGGATGGGGAAAACAAAAGCCGGGCTCTTGGTTCCAGGTCCGTTGCCTGGTTTCGCGAAATTCAATCGCGTGCGACGGCCTTATTCAACTCTTCGTATCCAAACAGTGCCGGGCTGCCGCCTGTGTGGACGAAAAGCACGTTGTCGGTTTTCTTGAAATCACCGCGTCGTACCATACCGATAAGCCCAGCCATGACCTTACCCGTATAGACCGGATCCAAAATCAGGGCTTCGGTCCCCGCCCCGAGATCGAGGGCTTCGCGAATCTCATCGGTCATGCGCCCGTAACCTGGGCCGAGCCATGTATCTTCCACGTGAACGTCCTGGGCTGTGGCGGTATCGCGAGAAAGGCCTGCAAGATCCAGAATTTCGCCCAGCCGCCGTTCGATTCGGGCTTTTTGCTGAACCGCATCGCGGCGCACGCAGACACCGTAAACCGGTACCCGCTGGCCGGCCGCGCGAAGGCCGGCCAATAGTCCGGCGTGCGTCAGGCCGCTACCGGTGGCAACCACGACGGCGTTGAAATCAATATCCATTGTCTGGGCCTGTTGGGCGATCTCGCGCCCGGCATCGATGTATCCAAGTCCGCCCCACGGTGGGTGATCGATACCGAGGTGAATGACGTAAGGCCGACGACCTTGGGTGCGCAGCGTGTCCGCGATGGCTTCTAAATTGGCGTCCGCCGCCGCTTCGTCTTCGCCTTCCGGAAAGGTGTGGATCGTCGCGCCCAGCAAATGATCGAGCAACACATTGCCCGACCCCATGTAGGTCGCGTCGTTGTGCGGCACGCGGTCTTCCAACTGGATATGGCAATCCATGCCGCATTTGCGCGCGGCTGCTGCCGCCTGGCGCACGAAGTTCGATTGCACGGCACCGGTAATCAATATCGTGTCGGCTGACTGGGCCACGGCTTGGCCCAGATAGTACTCCAGTTGCCGGGCCTTGTTGCCGCCCATGGCAAGGCCGGTGCAGTCGTCGCGTTTGACGAACAGATTGGGTCCGTCCAATCGGGCGCTCAGGTAGGGCAAGGGCTCCAACGGGGTGGGCGTGTGCGCAAGCCGAACGCGCGGCGGCAGATTGGGGTGCTGCTTTTGTGACATTATTGAGAACCTTCGAAAATGAGCCCCCCTTTAAGACCACGCGTCCCGCGAGGCGTCAACCGCCAAGCCTTCACGTAAGTGCTGAATCGTTGTAGTGCTATAGAATGCGAACACTCGTTCTCATCATGATGATTGCCGGCGGCCTGCTTGCGGGATGGCCGGCGGGCACGGCGTGGGCCGGCGCTGTTGCAGATGCCGCAGCTTCGGTCGTTGCCGTATTGCCGACATGGCCTGGCGGTTACAAGCGCCAACGCGGCACGCTGGAGGAGCCTGAAGGCTCGGCGGTGGCGATCTTGCCGGGAGGCTACCTGGCCACCAATGCGCATGTGTTGGCCCGTGCGAGCCGCGTTGACGTCCGGCTCGCCAATGGTCAGTTGCGGGCCGCCATTATCCTCGGCAAGGATAGGCACACCGATATCGCCCTGTTGAAGGCGCCTGTGAACCTGCCGGTACCCGAGATCGTCGCGCCACCGCCGCCGGGACAGCGCGCCTGTGCGATTGGCAATCAATTCGGGTTGGGCATCAGTGTTACCTGCGGCGTTATCTCGGCGACGCGGCGCACCAACGCGGGCTTCAATCCGGTGGAGGACTTCGTGCAAACAGATGCCGCGGTCAATCCGGGTGCGTCCGGCGGTGCGTTGGTTGATGGCCGTGGCCGGCTGGTGGGTCTGTTGTCGGCGATCGTCACCAAAGGCAGTGATGCAAATGTCGGGGTCAATTTCGCGACATCACCGGCATTGCTCATGCGTGTCGTCACCGACCTCAAAGCTCATGGACGCGTGCGGTTTGGCAAGGCCGGCTGGCAGTTGGCCAGCCTGAACCAAAAAGATCGGCGCAAACAAAGTGGTGTGCGGGTGGTGAAGCTCGATGCAGATGGCCCGGCCGCGGCGGCCGGCGTTCAGATTGGCGATGTGTTGACCCGGGTCGATGCCCGCCAGGTCATCAGACCAACCGATGCCAAAGCGGCGTTGTTCATGTACCGCCCAGACGAGGCGGCCGCCGTGAGCCTGTCGCGCAATGGAAAGCGTCTGAACCTGGTGATTAAGCTCCGTGAATGAGCTGACAGCCGGCACTCACGCTCTCGTCATTTGTCTGGTGTGATGGAGCGGGTTACATCTGCCGGTATGTCGTCTTTACCTGTTCAACGCATCTACCTGACATTGGCGGCAGCGGGCTTTGCTGCATTGTTTATTCATCTGACCGGTGTCGATGTACGCAAAGCGTTGTTGCTGGTGGTTGGGTTGCTGATGGGCGTTTCGCTTTACCATGCGGCATTCGGTTTCACGGCGGCTTACCGTCGGGCCATCGTTGAGAAGGATATCTCAGGTGTAGCGGCGCAATGCATCATGCTGGCGCTAGCCATGGTGCTGTTTGCGCCGGCGCTGGCGGAAGGTGCGTTATTCGGTCGCGGCGTCGGTGGCGCTATTGCACCGGTGAGCGTTTCCATGGCGCTGGGGGCACTGATTTTCGGCATCGGCATGCAACTGGCGGGCGGCTGCGGTTCGGGCACGCTGTTGACCGCCGGTAGCGGCAATTTGCGGATGTTCGTGGCGCTCGCGTTTTTCTGTATCGGCGGATTTTGGGGTAGCCTGGATCTCGCCTGGTGGCAACAGCTGCCCGGTATCGGCAGTGTAGCTCTGGGCCGTGAGTGGGGATGGAGCCCAGCGGTTTTGGCGCAGTTGGCGCTTCTGGCCGGCATCTACCTGGTGCTTCGGCGCTTGGGGGGACGCCACGCGCGGCCCTTGTTAGGTGAGGCGCCGCTCAATTGGCAAACACTGTTGCGCGGCCCTTGGCCGTTGGTGCTCAGCGCCGGTCTGCTGGCACTGCTCAATTGGGCGACATTGGCGATAGCCGGTCATCCCTGGTCAGTAACGTGGGCTTTCGCACTTTGGGCGGCAAAGACGGCAACACTTATTGGCTGGGATCCGGCAACGAGCGGGTTTTGGACAGATGGGTTCCCGGCCAGAGCCCTGGCGCGGCCGATCCTTCAAGACACCACATCGGTGATGAACATCGGCATCATGCTGGGGGCCATGACCGCGGCGACATCGGCTGGCCGGCTCGCCGAAGCATCATGGCGAATGCCTTGGAAATCGCTGCTGAGTGCGGTGCTTGGCGGTTTGATGCTGGGCTATGGCGCGCGCTTGGCCTACGGCTGCAACATCGGGGCGTTCTTCAGCGGTGTCGCGTCGACCAGCCTGCATGGCTGGGTCTGGATTGTGTGCGCTGTTGTCGGCAATGTCGTCGGCGTGCGCTTGCGGCCGTGGTTCGGCCTCACACTAAGGTGATTTGTTCGGATCGACGCATATCATTACATCGGACGGGAATTGCCGCCGTGTGGTCACCTCGTGGCCGATCGTGTGGCGGATCGTTTTGTCAGCGGAGTTCAGTCATGTCTCGTCATATCGTTTCCCTTGCCGTTGCCGGCCTCTTGGTCAGCGTCGGCGCCACCAACACCCAAGCGGCGGAAGTCATCACCTTGACACAGACGGGCTGCCAGTTCCTGGAGCCGGAAGGCACGGACCATGGTTACGCGCCGAAATCAGCGGATGACTGCAAGGCGATCAACGCCAAGTCCGGCAGCGACCGATTGGCCAAGTCCAATACCATAACCTTGAAACCCGGCGACTATGTGTTCCGCGTAACCAACAAGAACGTCCCCTATCAATTGGGCTTTTGGTTCCGTTCCAAGGACTACAACTGGAAAAATCCGGTTCACAAGCTGACCAAGGTCAGCGTCTCGGGCGGCGGTTTGAACACCGGCAAAAGCAAGGACTACAAAGTGTCGTTGAAACCCGGTGAGTATGTATTCTCCTGCCCGCTCAACCCGACGCCCAACTACCGCGTTGTCGTGCCGGAAAGTTGAAGGTTCGCCCGAATTACGGCGCCCGGACCAGCCGGAACCCGACCAGGATATGCTTCAGATAGGCCGGCCGGCCATGACGTGCTGCCGAGCGGCAAACACCGCAACCTTTGTCATCCCATGAACCGCCTTTGACATAAAAGCGCCGTTTCTTGCCGGGCGTTGGCGTGAGTGTCCACTCGAACACCTGCCCTGCCGCATCGAGCAGACCGAACGGGCTGATGCCATCGAAATGATGGCCGACAGGTTTGGTATCAAACGGGCCGGTGTCGTGGCTGTTCAAATAGGTCGGGTCAAACCCATTTCCCCAAGGGAAATGCCCGCCGAACTCTCCGCGCGCCGCTTTCTCCCACTCGATTTCAGTCGGCAAGCGCCAATTTTGACCGGTCTTCTTCGAAAGCCAGCGCGCATAAGCCACAGCGTCGTCGTGATTGACCAGCACGACGGGATGATCGAGCCGACCCATCGGTGGGCGACCGTCTTTCCAGGCATGGCGTCGGGTGCGCGGGTAGGGATGGACAAGCTTGTAGCTGTTCCACGTCTTGCGATCGACGTCTGGCGCGCCATGGCCGGTGGCGGTGACGAATTGCAGATATTGCTGGTTGGTGATCGGCGTAACGGTGATTTCATAAAACCCGGTTTTGATCTCGCGCCGGGGCTCGTCCTCATACCACTTCCATTGCCGGGTACGGTTGTGGCCATAAGCGGCTTCGTCCAGGCGGTACGCGATTTCGCGCTCAGCGCGGTCGGACCCCATAATGAAAGGACCGGCGTTGATCGGAACCGTAAGCGGAACTTCCATCGCTGTTGCGCCGTCACTAAAGACCATGATGAAGGCGGCGGCGAAGATGGTGGTGATCATGTTTCTCTTCATCGCCCCAGTATGCGCACAAACAAAAAATCGTGCCTTCACATTTTTTTGATGACGGTTGATTAGCCGCCGCCAAAGGCCTCTGGCATCAATAGCACGGTTAACTGATTTTCATTCGCAAGCCCGCAAAGGGCTGCACGGTACATAAAATAAAGGAGGCCCCGTCGTGAGGTCATTTAAATCTGTGTTGTTGTCGACCACCGTTGCGTCGGCATTTGTCGGTGCTGGTATTGCCATTGGGGGCGCGGCCTCTCCGATAACGCCCGCTCAAGCGGCGGGTGGCTCTACGGGCGGCGCGTCGGGTGCACTGCTCCCGATGGCGAAGCCAAGGCCGCAAGTCATTGAGTTGGCGGCCTGCAATCCCTGCAACCCTTGTGCAGCCAAGAAAGCGTGTAACCCATGTAATCCTTGTGCCGCGAAAAAGGCGTGCAACCCGTGCAATCCATGCGCGGCAAAAAATCCCTGCAATCCCTGCAATCCCTGTAATCCGTGTGCGGCTGGTGGTGGAGCAGCATCAACGAAATGCGTGGTGCCACGGCTTGCTGCTGCATGGAAGTCAAACCCGTGCGCGGCGAAGAAAGCCTGCAACCCTTGCAATCCGTGCGCGGCCAAGAAGGCGTGTAATCCTTGCAACCCCTGCGCAGCCAAGAAGGCGTGTAATCCTTGCAACCCCTGCGCGGCGAAGAAAGCCTGCAATCCCTGCAACCCGTGCGCCGCTAAAAACCCGTGCAACCCTTGCGCAGCCAAAAATCCGTGCAACCCCTGCGCAGCGAAGAATCCTTGCAATCCCTGCGCTGCCAAGAACCCGTGCAATCCGTGTGCAGCGGCCAATCCCTGCAACCCTTGTAATCCCTGTAATCCCTGTGCCGCAGGCGAAGCGCCGGAGCTGTCAGCCGCCGAAGCCACAGCCGTCTACAATTGCCTCAAGGACGACATGGCCAAAGCCTATGGCAAAGCCGGGGTCGCTCAGATCAAGGGCTATCAGTCCTGGACCAACGTTGCCAACGCGCCCTATCAGTCGGGCACGCACGGCAATCGATTCGTCAACAACTACGCCGACAGTCACGGTGATTACCGCTATAAGAAGTTCGAGAAAGCGGGCACCATGCCTTTGGGCTCGGTTTTGGCCAAGGACAGCTTCGTGGTGCAGTCCAGCGGCAAGGTTGCCATCGGCCCCATGTTTATCATGGAAAAAATGGCAGCTGGTTGGAACAAGGCCACTGGCGATTGGCGATACTCCATGGTCATGCCAAACGGCAAAGTCGCCGGTGCGACCAAATCCAAGGGCATGAGTATGAAGTTCTGCGCCGAGTGCCACGAAAGCGTGGCGCCGGACCAGGATTACATCATGCTATTGCCGGAAGAGAACCGGAAGATGTGATAATGAAATCCTGAAATTGCGACCTTGCCAATTCGCGGGCGGCCCAATGTTGGGCCGCCCGTTGCGTTTGAGGGTGCAGAAAAAAGAGTGGCGGATTGACATAAATCAAAGACATATGTATTATGCCATAAATCTGTAATATATCATATTATATATTATTAAATTCTCTCGAAACGTGGCCGACCTCAAGTCGGCGGGACAAACCAACAGCAAGAAGGCAGCAAAGCAGATGAAAAACCTGAAAATTTCGCAGAAACTTCCAATCGTCATATCGGCCATGGTGCTGATGGCGGTCGTGCTTTCAGGCTTGGTTGCTTATTTCAAGTCATCAACCGAGTTGACAACAGCAGCGGAGAACCGCCTGACGGCCTTGGGCTCCGCGCGTAGGGATGCGCTGCAAGCGTATCTCGGTGATATCGATTCGGATCTGAAGTTCCAGGCTGCCAACCCCTATATCATGGAAATGCTGCAAGATTTTAAATCTGGCTGGAGAGATATAGGCGGTAATCGTACCGAAGCGCTGCAAAAACTGTATATCACCGACAACCCCAATCCTCTTGGTGAGAAACACAAGCTCGATACGGCATCGGATGGCTCCCTCTATAGTGCAAGCCATGCCAAGTACCATCCCTGGATGCGGACTTTTCTTGAAGAGCGGGGTTACTATGACATTTTTCTTTTCGATCTTGAGGGCAACCTCGTTTATTCGGTTTTTAAGGAACTCGACTACGCGACCAACATGATCGACGGGGAATGGAAAGACACCGATCTGGCCGCTATTTACCACAAAGCTGCAGCAGCAAAGCACGGAGACGTCACTTTCTTCGATTTCAAACCCTACGCACCAAGCGCCGACGCGCCAGCAAGTTTCATTGGTGCAGGTCTGTTCGACGCCAGCGGAGCCCGCCAAGGTATCATTGTTTTTCAAATGCCCATCGGGCGGATCAACAAGGTCATGCAGGCGACCGCCGGTATGGGTGAGAGTAGCGAAACTTACATCGTCGGCTCAGACAAGCTCATGCGCAGCGATTCCCGTTTTTCCAAGGAATCGACCATTCTCAAGACTAAAATTGACAGCGCGACGGTCAGGCTGGCCATTGAAGGTAAGACCGGAATTGAAGTCACCCCGGATTACCGAAATATTCCCGTGTTCTCCGCCTACTTCCCGTTGGATTTTCACGGTGTCCGTTGGGCGATCATGGCGGAAATCGATGAGGAGGAAGTTTTAAAGCCGGTTTCCGAATTGCAAATGTTTTTAGCTGTTTCCGGTCTCTTGCTGTTGGCCCTCGTCGCGGCTTTGGGTGTTGTGTTCGCTCGCACCATTACCAATCCAGTTTCGCGGATGACCAGCGCTATGGCTGCCCTTGCCGGTGGCGACACGGAAACTGAAATTCCCGCAACGGATCGTGCCGACGAAATCGGCGAAATGGCTGACGCCGTTCAGGTATTTAAGGAAAACATGATCAAGGCCGACAAGCTTGCTCAAGAGCAAGAAGCAGCACGCCAGCGCCAGGAAGAAGAACGCAAAGACAAAGAGCGCCGCGCCGAACTGATCTCCAAGCGCACTGCGGAATTCGACTCGACGGCGAACAAGGTTATCGCCGATGTTGCTTCCGCTGCGACACAGATGAAAGATTCGGCGCAGTCCATGTCGGAGGTCGCTGACAGCGCAGGAAAGCAGGCACTGACTGTTTCATCAGCTTCCGAACAGGCTTCCGCCAATGTGCAAACAGTGGCGTCGGCAGCGGAGGAATTGACCTCGACCATCGGTGAGATCAATGTTCAAATCAACCAATCCATGACTTTGATCTCCAAGGCTGCTGATGATGCACAGCACACCAACAACAAGGTTGTCGGCCTTGATCAAGCCGCTCAGCGTATTGGCGAAGTGCTCGCATTAATTACGGATATCGCCGATCAGACCAACCTGCTGGCCTTGAACGCCACCATTGAGGCGGCGCGCGCTGGTGAAGCTGGAAAAGGTTTCGCGGTGGTTGCCTCGGAGGTCAAGAATCTCGCCAACCAAACCGCCAAGGCGACCGAGGAAATCAGTCAGCAAATCGGCGGTATTCAGGAAGCGACGGGTGAAACCGTTGAGGCGATTACTGGGTTCACGGAAATTATCGACAATGTGAAAGAGGTTTCGTCTGCCATTGCCGCCGCGGTTGAAGAACAATCGGCCGCCACGCAGGAAATCGCCCGCAACGTCGAGCAAGCCGCACGCGGGACCCAAGAGGTATCTGTTAACATCAGTACCGTAACCTCAGCCACGCAAGAAACCGGTTCCAAATCGACCGAACTGCTGGATGTCGCCAAGGCGCTGAACGAACAATCAGAATCCTTGCGTTCTGAAATCGGTACCTTCCTTCAAGACGTGAAAGCCGCATAACGACACACACGCGAGGATGACCCCAGTGTCGCAGTTAACTCTGTGGCCTGGGGTTTTTCTTTGCCTGAGCCTGTTCTTCGAGCCAATGCACATACTCACAATCATGTGAAACGTCGTGACCCCTGTACAACGTAAAAATCAGTAGTGTGACTAATCAGGAACATCATTAAATCAAACGACTCACAGGAGTGACGACCATGTTGAAGAAATCTTTCACCGCAATGGGTATTGCCGCGCTTGCCGGGGTTGGCGCCGCAGCCACTTTGCCGACCGCGACCGCCGCCGAACTCAAGCCGACCAGTGGAATCATCCAGTTGGCCGCCTGCAACCCGTGCGCCGCAAAAAAACCCTGTAATCCGTGCAACCCATGCGCCGCGAAAAAAGCGAAGGCCTGCAATCCGTGCAATCCCTGCGCTGCGAAGAAGGCTTGTAATCCGTGCAATCCGTGCGCTGCGAAGAAAAAGAAAAAATCCTACTGATCCACGTGCGTCTCTAGAAAAGCGCTGCGGAATGGAAGCATGCCGTGGCGTTTTTCGTTTCCCGCCAGAGCCGCTATACTTAGAAAGAACCATCAACCATGCCGTTGGACGATATGAACATTAGTGTCGCCGATTTAAAACTTAAACCCGCCACCCTCGAAAACTTGGGCAAGGCGCAGTTGGAAACCATGGCCGAGGCCGGCAACCGGGTGCTTGAATGCTACCGGGTCTTGAAAAAGAGCGACGCCAACATTGTCGGCGAAGTGCTCAAGGGCCAAGGTGAATTCTTTGAGTGGGATCACTACCCCTCAGGCGACGTCTACGATTGGGACAGCCATTCCCAATACTACTATCATGCCCATCCGCCGGAGAACCGCGCCCACAAGTTCGGCGAGGAGCACGGCCATTTTCACACCTTCCTCAGGCCGCGCGGCATGCCCACAGGCATCGAGCCCGCACCCGTTGCGGACTTTGTAAAGCCCAGCGATGCCAACGATGCGTTGACGCATTTCGTCGGACTGTCCATGGATCGCGCCGGGTTTCCTGTCCGGTTGTTTACCACCAACCGCTGGGTTACCGGCGAGGTGTGGTACGCAGCAGATGATGTCATCTCAATGGTGGAGCGGTTCGATATTGATCAAGCTTTACCCAGCTGGCCGGTGAATGTCTGGGTTACCAACATGCTCAAGCTGTTCCGGCCGGATATCGAGATCTCGCTGCGCAAACGCGACGAGATCGTCGCGCGCTGGGAACAAGTCAATCCTGGCAAGAACGCATTCGAAGACCGCGATCTGGAGCTCACCTCTTTTATGGATATCTCCGTCGAGAAACGGGTGAAAGCGGTCGATAAGGCACTGAAGGCTTTGTGACGCCAGGCTTTTGGGAAGCGTCAGCGTTTGCCCAACAATTGCGTGCTCACTTTACGCCCGAAAAGCCGTTCGGCGTTCTTGTAGGCGATCTGTTCCGCGATGGGTCGTGAGAACTGACTGAGCCATTTTCTATTCAACGCGATTAAATGCGTGTAGTCGTCCCATTGGCTGTTGACCCAAGTGTCGGACCCGACCATGAAGCGTTCCGGAAAGCGCTCCAGGACGCGCCGCCAATCGCGGTCGATTGCACCCTCGGCGTTCAGAATGTCGGATTCCCGAAATGACGTATCCGCATAGAGCGTGACGTAGGTCTCCATCATCGCTTCAACGATTTTAGCGGGCTCCGTCATGCCCGCATGCGCCCAAATGATCTTGATATCTGGTTCCAGATTGAACAGATAGTCGACCGGTTCTTTGCCCGAGTGCACGTGGATATACAAATTCCGACGTTTTGCCGTGGCGGCAATCTTCCTGAGAAGCGTTTCATCCTCGGGATTGACATTATGTAGATGAAACTCGCCGATGCCTTCGTGAGGATAGGCATCCAAACGTTTCCGAAGGTACTCGAACATGCCGGGCGAGCGGGTCCAATTCGACGACCCGGCGTTGCCATGATAGGGGCGCAATTCGGGCACGATGCGCCTTGGCGCATGTTTCCATAACGTGATGGTGCCTTCATCGGGGGTCGACGAGACCAATCCCATGGCGACGCCCGTATCGTCCATCAACTTTAAAACCGCCTCGGGCGGATAGGGGCCCCAGGCGGGTTCCTTATAGTGGATATGGGCATCGAAAAGCGGCAACGAATTCACCTCGTCACCGATGTGCTTATGGTTGTCATCGGCGGTAACGTTTGCGGACGCGAGAATGCCATACACGGCGACAATTGCGGCTAAGGCTCTCATGTGAATTTCTCCTTCATGATCGCATATGGTGTGTATTGGCACCGCCGTCACGCGGTTTCGTGTATGGTTACCGCGCCATCGGCGACTAGCTTGCCGATCTCATCGGAACCGTATCCAAGCTCGCTCAAAATTTCCACACTATGCTGCCCAACGGTTGGTGGCGCGCCAGCCGGCGCCGGACCACCGTGCTCGAACGTGAAAGCGGCAACCGGTAGTGCAGCCGGCGCACCGTCACGCTCGGCGCCCGGATAGCTTTGCATCACGCCACGGGATGCGACTTGTTCATGCGCCAGGGCTTCGTCGAGGCGGCGTATCCGCGCGGCGGGCACGCCGACGGCGTTAAGCAACCGCTCCCATTCATCTGCTGAATTCGCGGGTAAAACCTGTCGAAGAAAAGCCGCATCGTCTTCCCGGCGTCGGCCGACGTCTCCACGCGGCGTGGTTTCCACCGCTTGAGCGCGCGCTTCGTCGCCCAAAGCGCGGAACAGCTCGGCCATTTGCCGGTTCGTCCACGCACCGATCATCAACTTTCCGTCGGCCGTGTCATAAGCCGCATAACCGGCGTAGCTTGGATGCGCGTTGCCGTGCGCGTCGGGAGGCATGCCCGTCGCACTCGTCGCCGCAACGCTGGCGCTCATCAACATCAAGGCCGCGTCCAGCATAGCGACATCAATGCGCTGGCCTTTGCCGGTCCGTTCGCGCTGAAACAGCGCCGAGGAAATCGCCAGCGCGGTTTGCGCACCCGAGCCGTAATCGACCATGGGCGGCCCGACACGAACCGGAGGTGCGTCGGTTTCGCCATTGGATGCCATGATGCCGGAAAAAGCCTGTACGATGACGTCGTAGGCAGGGTCCGATTTCTTTGGCCCGGTATGCCCAAAGCCCGTCAGTGAACAATAGATCAGGCGCGGGTTGAGCGGCTTCAGGTCTTCGTAGCCAAATCCCAATCGGTTCAGGACGCCACCGCGATAGTTTTCCACCAACACATCGGCGGTCTCGACCAATTTGCGCAGCACCGCCCGGCCTTGTTCGGACTTGATGTCCAGCGCCAGGCTGCGCTTGCCAGCGTTCTGAGCCATAAAATACGTGCCGTAGCGCTCGTCGTTCAGTTCCGCAGTCGGGCCTTCCATGCGTGTCATGTCGGGGTTGTCGGGCGATTCGACTTTAATCACATCGGCGCCCAAAACCGCGAGCTGATAGGTCGAGAACGGCCCCGCCAAGACGTGGGTCATGTCGATGATGCGGATGTTTTCGAAAGGTTGCATGGCGCTCGATTAAAGTACGTTTCCGGTTGGCTTCGATCAAATGTATAGCGTGCCGACGGTCTTCCGAAATGGTTGTTTTGTCAAACGGCCGCCTTCAACCGGACATCTCCTCATTTGACCCAAGCGGCAGCTCGATCCAAAACGTACTGCCGACGCCAACCTCACTTTCGAAACCAATTTGTCCGGACATCTGTTCCACGATGAGTTTGGTCACGGTGAGGCCGATACCCGTACCTTCCCGCGCCACCATCGAGTTCGCGCCGAGGCGCTGAAACATCAGAAACACGCCGGGATAGTCCTTGTCTTCTATGCCGGCCCCGGTGTCTGTCACTGAAATACGGAACAATCCATCTCCGGTTGGTTTGCCGTCTATGGTTACGGTGCCGCCGTCCTTGTTGAACTTTATGGCATTGGAGAACAGATTGAGCAGGGCTTGTTTCAGCCGCAAGCTGTCGGCGCAAAGGTGCACCGTTGGTCCATCACTGAGCTTATCAACGATATTTATCCTTCGCGGCGCTCCAATGGGGGCTGTCAGGGCGACGCATTTCGAAACGATTTCATTGGCGTTCGCGTTCTCAAGCGTGAGGTCCAGCTGTTGGGCCTCGATCCTAGCCAGATCGAGAACCTCGTTGATCAGGGCGAGAAGGTGATTGCCGCCCTCCAGAATGCTCTCGACATGTTCTTTTTGTGTTGCAGACAGTGCGTTGCGGGGATCGAACTCAAGCATCTGGGCAAACCCCAGAACGGCATTCAACGGCGTTCGCAACTCATGGCTCATACTGGCCAGAAACTCCGACTTGGCGCGATTGGCCGATTCGGCTTCTTCCTTGGTGCGTTCGAGTTCGTGGGTCCTTTCCTCGAGCGCCAATTCAGCCCGCCGCTTCATGACGATCTTCTCAATGTCATTGGAGACCGCTTGCAACAAGTTCACATCGTAATCGTCGTAGTCGCTCTCTTTGTTGCCGACGCCGACGATCAAGGAAATCCGGTCACTATCCGTTACCGGCGCACTCATGTGCCGGATAAGATGGAAGTGTCCTTCGGGATAGCCAGGTTTATCCGGAATCGCTTGGTAATCATTATGAATCACCGGTCGCCGGAACCGGATCGCATCAGCCCATACGCCGGCCTGCGAGATGGGATAGTGGTTGTCATAATCGGCCGTGCACAGCTCCATCGCAGCGTCGTTCCAGGTTGATAGGGTCAATGTCTCCTGATCTTCATTGACCAAATGCAAGTAGCCGATTTTGCTGTCGGTGATGGTAACTGCGATGTCCAATGAGCGCTTCAGAAGCTCTTTCTCGCTAAGCATCGGGGCATCCCGGCTCAAATCGAGTAGGAGCTGAAGACGCTTTACGGTCGCATGATGATAGCGCGTCATCCGCTTGCGTTCAGTAATGTCTTGAACGCAGGTAACCCGCAACATTTCGCCGCCCAATTCCATCATTCGGGCATGGATTTCAATGGGGAAGCGTGTGCCGTTCTTTCTGACGCCGATCACTTCATAAGGAGTCTCAAGATCATTTTGAATGTGTTCCATCACCAATGGCATGCTTTCCTTGGCGATGATGGTGGCTGGCGTGATGCTTTTGAATTCCTCGTGGCTATACCCGAACATTTTCTCGATGGAGGTGTTGGAGTCCAGGACCTCGCCCTTGCGATTGATGATCAGCCCCTCCAAGGAGAGTTCCGAGAGCAATCTGAAACGCTCTTCGCTTTGTCGTAGGTTCTGATCCTTGAAGCCGAGCGTCTCTTGCATGGCATTGAAAGCGGTGATGACCTCGCCGATCTCATCTTTCGAGTGCCAGTTGACCGGCGCGTGGGAACCACGCTCCTCCGTTTGCCCAATGGCACGCAGCAATTGGCCCAACGGGCGGTCGACAATCCGGCGGTTGGCAAACACAGCGCTCACCAAGATGACCACGACCAAAGAGAGCAGCAGCAGCGAGTTTTGGATGATTTGCTTGGTGATCGCGGCGTGAATTCTTTCGTTGTGGAAAGTGATTTCCATTTTGCCCAGCATGTACACCCTTTGACGACCGACCTGGGCAATATCCTGGCGTACGACCAATTCTAACTTCGGCTCTCCAACCTGGGCGATAATATCTCCCTGGTCGTTACGAACGATTACACTGGCGACATCGGGATTGGCCGCGATGGAACTTGCGATGCTTTCTACCTGCGCCTTGTCGAAGTTCCACATGGGCGCCATCAGCAACTTTGCGCCGAGTGCCGCCATTTCTTCTTTCTTGGCGAGCACGTCGCTCTTTAGGTCAAAGAAAGTTTGAATGCCGAAAAGGACGGTCACCGTCACCGTCGCGATAACGACCGGAATCAGCAGGACGAATAGAAATTTGCTGCGCAGTGTTTTGAACCGCTCAAGCATTTCACATGGTCTCCATCCTCGATTGCCGTCTTTGCCGCACCGAATAGTCCAAATTAGTTTATGCCATGGCGGTTCATAATTTCCCGGAATTCCGGGGTCTGTTTGAACTTGGCAAGCGCCGCCGAGAATTGTTGCGCCAAGTCCTTGTGTCCGGGTTTCTTGGTGAAGGCCGTGTACAGCGGTGTGCTTTCCGCGGGGGGGTCGATGATGCGGATACGGTTTTCCACACCCAGATCCTTGGCAAACTTGAGCAGTGAGGTGGGATTCCCGATCGCAATGTCGATACGCCCAAGCGCCACGTTACGCACCAATATCTCTTCGGTGCTGAAATCGATCCGTCCGATTTCAGGGGAATCATTAAGCAAACCATAAGACCAGCCATGAACGGCACCAATATCATGGCCTTCAAGCGCCAAGGGATTTCCGTCCAACTTCAGTTCGGAATTCGACGGTACGATAAGATTTAGCTTGGATTCAGCGGGAAAGTGTTGCGGATAGTGAAGAAACGCTTCTCTTTCCTGCCGATAGAAAATGCCGGTAATGGCATCTACCTTCTGCCGTTTAACCAAATCGACCGCCCGAGCCCACGGCGTCTCTTGGTAATCGACTGTGTAACCGATGGCCGATAAAACGGCGATGGTCACTTCCGGCAAGGGGCCGACGAGTTTTCCATCGACCCGGTAATAATAGGGATAAAAATCCGCGCTATCGATAACGACAGCTAAGGGTAAGTGTTTAGCTTTGCTTGCCATTTCAGCATAGGTGGTTTTTCCAACGCCCGTCAAAACCACGGCTAGTGCGGCAATCATGACTCTGATGTACATCGCAATATCCCCTTATCAACAAAAGCAAATTGGCCACTTTTATGCCAGCTTTAAAATCGACGATTGGGGTGCCCTGCGAGAGGTCGCGAGCGGGAAAAATCACACAACGCCGTGTGCAATCACCGCGCCGTCAGCAACAAGGCTGTCAATTTCATCCACCTCATAGCCGAACTCCGCCAACACCTCGCGGGTGTGCTGCGCGTATAGCGGAGCCGCGCTATGGACGGCGCTGGGCGTTTCGGAGAACTTCACCGGGCAGCCGATGGTTTTCACGGGGCCAATGCGGTCGTGTTCAACTTCGACCACCATGTCGCGTGCCAGAGTGTGCGGGTCGGCGTGCATCTCGTTGACGTCGAACACGGGTCCGGCGGGGATTTTCGCCTCTTCCAGCTCGGCCAGCCATTGCTGGCGCGGTTTCTTGCGGAACTCCGCCGACAGCAACTCCGACAGCTCATCGAGGTTGGCCATCCGCCCCTCGTTTTCCTTGAAGCGCGGATCTTCGGCCAGCTCTGACAGACCCAGAAGGTCCAACAACCTGAGCCAGTTGCGCGTGTTGGCGCCGGAAAAGGTAATCCAGCCATCTGACGTTTCCACCGCCTGATAGGGCCCATTTAATGGATGCGCCGAACCCATGGGGCCGGGCGCGATGCCGGTGGCCAGCGCGATGGCTGATTGCCAGTAGCTATGCGTGATGCCGGCCTCATACAGCGATGTGTCGACGAATTGCCCTTGGCCGGTTTTCAGTCGGTGTACATAGGCCGCCAATACGCCCATGGCGGCAATGATGCCCGCCGTGATGTCGCAAACCGGCGCGCCGACCTTTACCGGCGGACGGCCAGGCCCCTCACCGGTGAAACTCATCAAGCCGCTCATGCCCTGTGCGATCAAGTCGTAGCCGCCCCTCGACGCATACGGCCCGGTGCGCCCGAAACCAGAGATGGCACAATAGACGAGGGCCGGGTTAATGTCTTTCAAGTCATCATAGCCGAGGCCCAGCTTAGCCATCGTATCTGCGCGGTAGTTCTCGGTCACAATATCGGCGCTGGCGAGCATGCGCTTCAAGACGTCCTTGCCGCGTTCGTTTTTCAAGTCCACGGCGATGCCGCGTTTGTTGCAATTCATCATCATGAAGGCGGCGGGCTCGCCGTCTATGTCGGGTGGCAGCATACGCCGGGTGTCGTCACCATCGGGCACGCGCTCGAGCTTGATCACATCGGCGCCCATGTCGGCCAGCATGCGCCCGCAGGTGGGGCCGGCCATGACGTGGCACATCTCGATTACCTTGACGCCGGTCAACGGTCCGGTCTTTTGCATCTTCTAGTCCCCCGCCAGATAGTTCATGGCCTGCTGCACGCCGCCTTTCTGATGCGGTACGCCGGCCAGTCCCAAGCCCATCTCAATGCCGGAAAGTGTGCCCATAAGGGTCAGGTCATTGAAATCCCCCAAGTGCCCGATGCGGAAAATCTTGCCCTTAACCTTGCCGAGCCCAGTGCCCAGCGACATGTCGAAGTTATCCAAGATAACACCGCGCACCTGATCGGCGTCGTGTCCGTCCGGCACCATCACGGCGGTGAGAACGGAGGAATATTCATCAGGGTTGGCGCACAAAATCTCCAAACCCCAGGCCTGCACGGCGCGCCGCGTGGCTTCGGCATGGCGGTCATGGCGGGCGAAAACGTTTTCCAGCCCTTCCTCGAACAGCATGGCCAGCGCTTCCTTCAGGCCGTAGAGCAAATTGGTCGCCGGCGTGTAGGGGAAGTAGCCGGTCTTATTGTTGGCGATCATCTGCGACCAATCCCAGTAGGACCGCGCCAAGGTGGAGTTCTCATGTGCCGCCAGCGCCTTGTCGCTAACCGCGTTGAAGCTCAAGCCCGGCGGCAGCATCAGACCTTTCTGCGAGCCCGAAATGGTAACGTCTACGCCCCATTCGTCATGACGGTAATCAATGGAGGCCAGTGACGAAATGGTATCCACCAACAGTAGCGCCGGATGCCCGGCGGCATCAATAGCGGCGCGCACATTGGCAATATTGGAAGTGGCGCCGGTGGATGTCTCGTTATGGACCACGCAGACGGCTTTGATTTCGTGGGCGGTGTCCTCGCGTAAACGCGCTTCGATGCGCGCCGCATCGGCACCGCCGCGCCAATCACCTTCGATGAACTCAGGCTTTATGCCGACGCGCACCGCCAGTTCATTCCAGAGTGTCGCGAACATACCGGTTTCGAACATCAACACTTGGTCACCCGGATTCAGGCAGTTGACCAGTGCGGCTTCCCACGCACCGGTGCCCGATGCCGGGTAGATGATCACCGGATTTTCCGTTTTGAATATCCGTTTGATGCCATCCAAGCAGGCGTGGCCGAGATCGGCGAATTCAGGCCCGCGATGGTCCATGGTGGGCGCGTCAATGGCGCGGAGAATGCGGTCCGGCACGTTTGAAGGGCCGGGGATTTGCAGGAAATGGCGGCCGCTGCGAAAAGCCATGACGGCGTCTCCTTGGTCAATGAATTGAAGATTTTCGAATTATGCATTCATTTTTAAGTGTCGCAACCCTTAGTTTTTCTTAGTTCATTGCATTTTGAATGCAAAATGGTACGATCCAGGCTGGACTTTATACGGGAGCGGCAGACCTTGATGCAAAAACCATCTCTCACCGGCTCAGGCCGCATCGGCTCATCAAAACTGGCGCAGCGGCTGGCCGGCGAGATCGAAGGCGATGTCATGTTCGACCCTTTCACACGGGGGCGCTACAGCACCGACGCCTCGCACTATCAGGTGGAGCCGATCGGGGTCACGGTACCGAAATCAGCGAATGACGTAACCCGGATTTTGCAAGTGGCGGCCAGTGAAAACGTTGCTGTCTTGCCGCGCGGCGGCGGCACGTCGCAGTGCGGCCAGACGGTGGGCGAAGCCATCGTGATGGATTGCTCCAAGCACATGAACAGTGTTTTGGATTTCGACGCCGGCGCCCGCCGCGTCGCGGTGGAGCCCGGCATCGTGCTCGATCATTTGAATGCCTATTTGAAGCCGCACGGCCTGTGGTTCCCCGTCGATGTATCCACATCCAGCCGTGCCACTATCGGCGGCATGGCCGGTAACAATTCTTGCGGTTCGCGCTCCATCGTTTACGGCACTATGCGCGACAATGTGCATGCTATCGAAGCCGTGTTGGCCGATGGTTCCGCCATGACGTTCGGCGAAGTATCGGACAATGCCTCGCTGGCGCACCTAAGCGACACGCAGAGTGAGCTGGTGACGTCGCTTTTGGATTTGGGCCGGCGTGAGGCCGAAACGGTTAAGGCCGGTTTCCCCGATCTCATGCGCCGGGTCGGCGGCTACAATGTCGATGCCCTTTTGCCTGGCGGCCCACCACGCGGCGAATGGGCCAAGGCAACCATGGGCAAACCCATGACGCACCCGAACCTCGCACACCTGTTGGTTGGGTCGGAAGGCACGTTGGCATTTTCCAAACGGTTGGAACTCGACCTCAAACCATTACCCAAGCACAAGACGCTGGGGATTTGCCATTTCCCCACTTTCTTTGCAGCCATGGACGCGCCCCAGCATATCGTCAAGCTGGGTCCGGCGGCGGTGGAGTTGATGGACGACACCATGATCGAATTGGCCCGAGACATCCCCATGTACCGGCCGATCCTGGAGCGTTTCGTGCAAGGTGAGCCGGCAGCCCTTTTGCTGGTGGAGTTCGCCGGTGATGACGCTGACGTGCAGCTCGCGAAATTGAAAGATTTGGTGCAGTTGATGGCGGATCTGGGTTTTCCGGGTGGCGTGGTCGAGGCCATTGACCCGGATTTCCAGAAATCGGTATGGGAAGTACGCAAGTCCGGCCTCAACATCATGATGTCCATGAAGACCGTCGGCAAACCGATCTCGTTCATCGAAGATTGCGCCGTGCGCCTGGAAGATTTGGCGGAGTTTACCTCACGCCTGACCGAGGTGTTCCATCAGCACGGCACCGAGGGCACTTGGTATGCGCATGCATCGGTCGGGTGTTTGCACGTGCGCCCGGTGATCAATCTCAAGCAAGAGCTTGAGACCAAGAAAATGCGCGCCATCGCTGAGGCGGCGTTTGAGATGGTGCGCGAATACAAGGGTTCTCATTCCGGTGAACACGGTGACGGACTGGTGCGCTCCGAGTTCCATGAATCCATGTTCGGCGCGCCGATGGTTGACACCTTCAAGCAAGTCAAACATAGCTTCGACGCCCAGGGCATCATGAACCCCGGCAAGATTGTCGATGCGCCGAAGATGGACGATCGCTCGTTGTTCCGGTTCAAGCCAGGCTACGAGATCCAAATGCCCGATACGGCGCTGGACTGGTCCGAGTGGGGCGGTTTTTCGGGTGCGGTCGAGATGTGCAACAACAATGGCGCGTGCCGAAAACGTGACGCCGGTGTCATGTGTCCGAGCTTTCGCGCCACCGGTGATGAGCAGCACCTGACCCGGGGCCGCGCCAACACCCTGCGTCTTGCGATCTCCGGACAATTAGGGCCGGACGCACTGACATCCGACGCCATGCTTGAAACCATGAAACTCTGCGTTGGCTGCAAGGGCTGCAAACGCGAATGCCCGACCGGCGTCGACATGGCGCGCATGAAGGTCGAGTTTCTCTATCACTACCGCAAGCGCCACGGGCTCAGGCTGTTTGACCGGCTGGTGGCGTATCTGCCGCGCTATGCGCCGTGGGCGTCGAAGGTCGGCTGGCTGTTGAACCTGCGCGACCGCCTGCCCGGCGCAGCGAAGCTGAGTGAGATGATGGCCGGGTTCAGCGCCGAACGGACCTTGCCGCGTTGGAGCCTTGTGCCGTTCCGCACGGACGGTGTTGAGCCCGCGCAAGGTGATGGACCGGAAGTCGTGCTTTGGGCCGATACGTTTTCAACCTATTTTGAGCCCGAGAACGCACGTGCTGCTTGGGCGGTTTTGCGCGCGGCGGGTTACAAGGTGCATTTGGCGAAACCGCAAACCGGCGGCAGGCCTCTTTGCTGCGGGCGCACGTTTTTGGCC
Organism: Rhodospirillaceae bacterium; assembly: GCA_016845145.1. GTDB lineage: Bacteria > Pseudomonadota > Alphaproteobacteria > Rhodospirillales > Casp-alpha2 > TMED8. The sequence goes on along the minus strand of JAERTE010000020.1, from coordinate 9,179 downwards.
GCCGGTTTGGTTGAAGAGGCGCGAGAAGAAGCCCGACGCACATTGGCGGCGCTGATGCCCATGGTCGAGCGCGGTGTGCCGGTGGTCGGGCTGGAGCCCTCGTGCCTGTTGACGTTGCGTGATGAGTTCAAGGTTCTGCTGCCCGGTGATGCGGCCGACCGGTTGGCGGAAAACGCTGTTCTGTTCGAGGAATTCATCGCCAATGAACTGGATGCTGGACGCTTCAATCTGGCGTTGGAGTCGCTGGCCGAAAAGAAGGCGTTGCTGCATGGCCATTGCCACCAAAAAGCCTTCGCCATCATGGGTGCGGTTGAGAAGGCCCTGGCGTTGGTACCAGGGTTGGAAGTCGAGACTGTGGATAGCAGTTGTTGCGGCATGGCCGGTGCGTTTGGATACGATGTGGATAACGTCGGGGTGTCAAAGCGCATGGGTGAAATGAACCTGCTACCTGCGGTACGCGATGCGGAAGACAACACCCTGATCGTCGCTGACGGAACCAGTTGCCGCCATCAGATCGCCGACGGCTCCGGCCGTCAGGCCGAGCACGTGGCCAGCGTGCTGGAGCGCGCACTGACAAAGGGAGGGGCGTAAGCGATGGAAGCCGTCGTCCCCATCCGCAGGCCGTTGTTGCATGAGGAAATCGTTGAGCGTCTGCGTGATCTCATCTTTGCCGGAGAGCTGACCCCGGATGAACGGGTGCCCGAGAAGGCGCTATGTGAGAGGTTCGGCATCTCCCGCACGCCGCTGCGCGAGGCGCTGAAGGTATTGGCGTCAGAGGGTTTGATCACGCTGTTGCCGAACCGGGGCGCGCGTGTAGCTCGGCTGACGGCTGCCGACGCGGAAGAGCTGTTCCCGGTTATGAGCGCGCTCGAAGCTTTGTCCGGCGAACTGGCCTGTGTGCATGCGACGGACGCCGATGTGGCCGAGGTCAAGGCGTTGCATTACCAGATGGCCTTGCACCATACGCGCGGTGAACGTGAAGAGTATTTCCGCGTTAATCAGGATATCCACCGAAAAATCATGGATATGGCCCGTAATCCAACCTTGGCCGATGTGTATGATGGACTGGCCGGGCGCATCCGCCGTGCGCGCTATCTCGCCAATGCCAACCGCACGCGCTGGGACCAAGCCATGATCGAACACGAAGAGATTCTTGCCGCGCTGGAAAACCGAGATGGGGCAACCCTGGCCGAATTGTTGAAAGCGCATCTGATGAACAAGCTGGCGGCGGTCACGCGAGCCATCGAATCAGCGCGATAACCACATATATGGATGACGTGTGATCACCGTCACTTCGGTATGGGGTGGTATCGTTCATAAATCTGCCAACAACGCCGAACGCGCCGACGATTTCTCAGGGTTATGACATGTCAGACACTTTTCGTTTCATCCAAGGCGTCGCACGCCTCCTTGGCCTTCCGACCAGGCAGCAGCCAATGGTGATCTTTCGGGTGCCACCGTCTGGTCGCTAACCGGGCCGCGAACACCGCTTTCGCCTTGCCTGTAAGCTGTTAGAATAACTCTAGGCAGGGGTTAAGAGATGGTCCAGCATGTGGCGGCGTTTATGTAATTTTCTTTTCGGCCAACCGGTGCCCGGCGTTCTGCCGGCGCGCGTCCAAGAAACTATTGAAGCCCAACAGTTGCATAGCGAACGCCTGATTGGTTGGGTGCAGTTGGTCTTGGTGTTTGTATTCGGCACACTTTACGCCGTGGCGCCACCACCGGCCGAGATGGCAGAGTTTCGCCTGGAGCCCTGGGCGCTCGGCATCTATTTCACCTTTACGCTGATCAGATTGGTTTGCGCCTACAATGACTACGTGCCCAATTGGTTGCTGATCATTTCAGTGATCATGGATATCGGTGTATTGATGGCGCTGATCTGGAGCTTCCATATCAAGTATGCACAGCCGCCGTCGTTTTATTTAAAAGCGCCGACGCTGATGTATGTGTTCATCTTCATTGCCATCAGGGCCTTGAGGTTCGAGCCCAAGTATATCGTCTATACCGGCGCGGCGGCGATTGTCGGATGGCTGGCATTGGTTCTGTATGTCGTTCTCGGCGAAGCCGGCGAGACCATGGTGACACGCAACTACATCACTTATCTGACACAGAATTCGATCCTGATCGGGGCAGAGATCGACAAGATGATTTCGATTGTCGTGGTAACGATGGTGTTGTCCGGGGCGGTCGTGCGCGCCCAACGCGTATTCCGGCGCTCGGCCATCGATCAATCAGCGGCTGAGGATTTGACCCGCTTCGTGTCACGTGAAGTGGCTGACCATATCACATCGGCGGATCGCGCCATCCAGCCCGGTGATGGTGAATCGCGAGTGGCATCGGTGGTGTTTACTGACATTGAGGCATTTTCCACTGTCTCCGAAAAGCTGACGCCAAAACAATTGGCCGAAATTCTGAACGAGTATTTCACCGCCATGGGCGAGATTATCGACGAATTTGGCGGGGTCATCGTACATTACCAGGGCGACCTGATGCTGATTACGTTCAACGCCGTCACGCCCGACGACACACACGCGGCCAATGCCGTCCGCACTGCCATGAAGATCGCGGAAGTCGCAGGCTCCCGCACCTTCGGAAACGGTCATATGCTAAAGACCCGATGCGGGGTCAACACTGGTGAGATAACGGTGGGCGCCATTGGTGCGTCGGGCCGCCTGGCATTCACGGTGCACGGAGACGAGGTCAACATCGGCGCGCGGCTTGAACAGCTGAACAAGGAACACGGCACCTATGTTCTGGTCGGCGAAAACACGGCCGATGCTTGCGCTGATTTGTGTGAATTCGCACCGGTAACGGAGGTCACGGTGCGCGGCCGCAGCCAGCCGACCCGGGTGCTCCAGCCACTTTGACGGCAATCCCAGAACTAGGCGTTTGAATTCCTGGCGCGTCGATTGACATCGTTCCGCGCTTTTTCCCAAAAATCCGTCAGCAGCAATTGTTCGGAGGCTTGCGCCTCTCGGCGGACCAATTGAACATCAACCATGTGCGAGATGAGTGTCTCGACGACATTATGATCCAATTTCCGCTCACTGATCATTTCATGCAGAATTTTGGTGATCTGGCCGGAGTCCATGCCGGGTCGGTAAGGCCGATCTTCGGAAAGCGCGGTGAACACATCGGCCACGGCAAGAATGCGGGATTCAAGGGGTAATCGATCCTCGTCGCGGCGAAATGGATATCCATCCCCATCCAGGTTTTCGTGGTGATCCGATGCCCAGGTGGCAATGTCTTGCAGTCCGTCCACGGCATCCAGGATCTCGTGGGTGTAATAGGTGTGAGAGCGAATGGTCCGCCACTCAACCAGGTCCAGGCTTCCCTTCTTTTCCAAGATTGAATCGGGAACGGCAAGTTTGCCGATGTCGTGCAGATATCCGGCAATGCGGACTTTTTTGCTTTGAAGAACACTCAGCCCTGACAGTTGCGCCAGTTTTTCCGCTGTCGCCGCGACGCCGCTGGAGTGCGTTGCGGTGAAACGGCTGCGGGTGTCGATAATCAAGGCGTAAAACCTCGACAATTCAAGTAGATCATCAACGCCTAAGATCATACTTGGCAAACGCGACTTCCGGCGTAGAACTTTACCGATGTTCTGATGCATGAAATCAAGCCAAAAGACCTCTTTCCGAGACATCTCAAGAAAAGCCTCAACCATTTCAGGGACGAACGTCGGCCCGGAGAGTGCGTTGATTTTGTCGCGCACGCCTGGTGCTTCATCGAAAATCGGATTCTTGCGATTGACCAAAACGGCGATACGGTCAGCCAAGTGGATAAGATGACTTTCCATGGGGACCGGCTGGCCGCGAAATTCGGCGCCGGCGCCGTCACGCCAAGGCACATGGTGGAACTTGATCAAGCCTGCAAATGATTGAAACGGCGGGAATTTCGACAGCAGAATTGCACCCAGCTCGCCATGCAAATGGGCGTTCTTTTCCTCAAACTCTAACAATTTCATCCGGTCGGAAAATGCTATTGCGCCGATATCGTGGAGAATCGCCGCCGCAAAAAGGTTGTTGTATGTATTGTCGTCGAGGCCCATCTCCTCGGCGATACAGCAGGTCACGTAACAGGTCAGTTTGTGATGATCGTCCAGCGCCGGATTGATCAAATCCAGTGCGGTGGAAAGTGAATCCATCATGTCGAACAGCGAAATCGACATATCGTTGGATTCTGGTTGATTCATGGGCCGCGGATTGATGTCCACGAGGCCCTCCCATTGTTACGCGGAGCCCGAGAGCCGTCGGCACACAATGCCGGCGGCTCTCGTTCCGAGTCTATGATCAGTATTTAGACGACCTTGCTGACCTCTTGCAGGAAGGAATCCATCTCTTGGCCGAGCAGCTCGCCCTGTTGCGATAGCTCGCTCGCCGCGGATAGCACCTCGCCCGCCGCATGGCCCGTTTCACCGGCGGCGACCGTGACGCCCGAGATATTTGATGTCACCTCGGATGTGCCCGCCGATGCCTGTTCGACGTTTCGTGCGATTTCTTGCGTGGCTGCGCTTTGCTCTTCCACCGCAGCGGCAATGGTTGACGAGATGGAACTGATCTCATCAATGGTTCCTCCGATGGACTTGATCGCTTCCACGGCATCTCCGGTGGCGGTTTGAATGCCACCAATTTGCGTGCCGATTTCCTCGGTCGCTTTGGCCGTCTGGTTGGCCAGGTTCTTGACTTCGGATGCAACAACCGCGAACCCTTTGCCGGCGTCACCGGCGCGCGCAGCTTCAATAGTTGCGTTCAAGGCCAAGAGGTTTGTCTGTTCAGCGATGTCGGTAATCAAAGCCACAACTTCGCCAATCTTTTGCGAACTTTCCACGAGACCCTGAACCGACTCATTCGCCCGTTCCGCTTCATTGACGGCGTTCGACGCCACTTGCGTAGAGTTCGTCACCTGGCGGGTGATTTCGCCGATCGACGATGATAATTCCTCAGCCGCCGCGGCCACGGTTTGAACATTGGTCGAGGCTTCTTCCGCCGCCGCCGCAACGGCGGTGGCTTGCTCGCTCGTAGTTGATGCGGTGTTTTCCATCACTTGCGCGGATGATTGCAACTCCGTCGCCGCAGCGGAGACGGACTGCACGGCGGTTTTCATGTTGCGTTCGAAATTGTCGATCACGTCTTTGAAGTTGTCGACTTTATCCTTGATCGCGCCGTTGGCGTTGTTAATGGCCCGGGCGCCGAGCAGGAACGACCCGGTCAGGCCTTTTTCGACAATGGTGCGGTAGTACTCGTTGCGTGCCACGTATTCGAGGCAAGCCTGTGATTCGCGCACATAAGCGTCGGTGCGGTCAACCATGTCGTTGAGTGCATGCTGCAACTCGCCAACCGTGCCCGTTGCGGTGATATCGATGACCCGTGCTTCGAAATTGCCTTGGTCGATCTGTCTGCACAGTTCGATGCAGCGTTGCAGTTCGGCCTCTTGATCGCCGCCGCCAGAACTAAAGAGTGAGGATAAACTCATCGTAACCGACCCCTTTTTCCTTGAGTATATTAACCAACATGTCGAACGAAGCGTTCATGCCTTCCTTGGCGTTGGCATGTTTGTTTTCTTCATCGAGAAGCGCCTTGTATAGAGGAGAAATAATCTCATCGATGATCCGGCGTTCGGGAACGCGTCTGTTGGAGTGATAGCCAATGACATTGCCCGAAGCGTCGTAACTCGGGGTTACGTGCGCCAGCACCCAATAGTGATCGCCGTTCTTGGAGCGGTTAACCACGTAGGCAAAAATTTCTTTGCCTTGTTGAATGGTATCCCAAAGCAACTTGAACACAGCGCGCGGCATGTTTGGGTTCCGAATGACGCTGTGCGGGGCGCCCAGGGCTTCTTTTTCGGTCATGCCGGCCAAACGCAAAAAAACGTTGTTTGCGTAGGTAATGTGACCTTTCAAATCAGTTTTTGAGACGATGATTTCATCGTCTTCGAACGTTCGTTCGACGCCGGTTAAGGTTGTGTCTCGGGCCATTGCAAATGTTTCCTTGTACAGTTGTCCCTAAGCTCCGGCCAAATTATTGTTGTCGAACCGAAACTATCCATCTGACCTAAAAACTATAGGACAAAAGGCATAGTAATAAAAGTACTAATGTGTGCTTTGATTTAGATCAATTCCAGCGAATATCGTATTGAGAGGAACCAATCGGACGATAGGACTGAGGATCAACCCCGGAGCGCGGCGCCGGTTTTCTTCGCAACGCCGGCGACAATGCGGGCTGCTGCGTCGTCGATCTCGGCATCCGTCAACGTTGCTTCCATGGATTGCATCGTCACCGTAACGGCGAGCGATTTTTTACCCTCTCCGACACTGCCGCCCGCAAAAACGTCAAACACGGAGACATCGGAAATCAAAGCTTTGTCGGCGCCCTTGACCGCGTTGACGACGTCCGAGGCCGACACGTCAGTATCGACCACGAAAGCAAAGTCCCGTTCGACCTTCTGGTAAGCCGAAAGCTTCAAGTGTGCCCTTGCGGCACCTTTTTTCTGTTTCGGCTGCGGCAGGTTGTCGAGATAAACCTCGAAAGCGGCAACGGTGCCTGACAGGTCCATATCGCGGACCAGACCCGGATGCACCTCGCCAAAGCGGGCGAGAATGTTCTTTGGTCCCTGCCGGATCACGCCAGCCCGCCCCGGGTGATAATGTGGCGGCGCGTCAACGGCAACCTGCAAACGTTCCGCCGGAATGCCGAGTTCTGCCAGAACCGCCAGGGCGTCGGCCTTGGCGTCGAAAGCATCGACGGCGCGCGGCGCTTGGTCCCAATGCCGAGCACCGGTTGTGCCGGCCCGGATTCCGGCGGCGACCATGGCCTGTTGCTCTGGCTTGTCACCGGCGTACTGCGGGCCGACCTCGAAGATGCCGGTGTTGGCGGTGCCGCGCGCGGCATTACGGCCTGCGGCCCGGATCAGGTTCGGCAGCAGCGATGGCCGCATGACGTCAAGGTCGGCACTGATCGGATTGACCAGACGGACTGAAGCGTCGATCTCGCCGAACCGTTCGGCGTCGGCTTCGGCCAAAAACGAATAGGTAACGGCCTCGACCATGCCGCGTGCCGCCAAGGCGCGGCGCGCATTTGAGCGGCGGCGACCGTGAGCCGATAGCGCCAGGCCCGGCAACGCATCGTCATGGCGCAATGGCACCACGGGGATTTTGTCGTATCCATACAGCCGCAATACTTCTTCGACCAGGCACGCCTCATCGACAATATCGCTGCGCCAGGACGGAACGCCGGCGACGAATACGTCACCTTCACGGCGGGCATCGAACCCGAGCACACCCAGTATGCGTTCGATTTCTTCTCCCGGCACATCGACGCCGCCGAGCGTTCTCGGCCGATCGGCGCGCATTGAAATATCGCGCCGCCAATCGGGCTCGCCGCCGGCGACCACGGTATTTGAAGGGTCGCCCCCGCAAAGATCGAGGATCATCCGCGTGGCGAGTTCCATGCCATCGGCCAGGAAGGCCGGGTCGACGCCGCGCTCAAAGCGGTAGCGCGCATCGGACATGATGTTCAGTTTGCGTCCGGTCATGGCGGTGCGGATCGGATCGAAGTAGGCGCATTCAACGAACACTTCGGTGGTCGTTTCCGTGCAGCCCGACTCTTCGCCACCCATGACGCCGCCCAGACCTTCGGCCTTCGCCTCATCGGCGATCACGCACATGTCTTTGTCCAACTCGTAGGTCTTGCCGTCCAGCGCCAATAGGGTTTCACCCTCTCTCGCCATCCTGGGACGGATATCGCCGTCCACCTTGGCCAGATCGAACACATGCAACGGCCGGCCCAGATCGAAGGTCACGTAGTTGGTAATATCGACCAGTGCCGAAATGGGGCGCAAGCCAATGGCCAAAAGCCGATCTTTCAGCCAAGCCGGGCTTTCCGCGTTGGTGACGCCTTTGATCGTACGACCGATGAAATACGGGCAGGCGGATTTCATCTCGTCGGAGAAATCGAGAACCACCTTGGTGGGACTCTCGAAGGTGCCCGGTACGGGTGCGGTGTTAAGAGGCTTCAAGGTGCCGAGCCCCGATGCGGCCAGATCGCGGGCAATCCCGCGTACGCCCAGACAGTCGCCGCGGTTGGGCGTGATGGCGATCTCGATAATCGGGTCGTTCAGTCCCATGGCATCGACGGCGGCGGTACCGATCGGCGTCTCTTCGGCCAGTTCGATAATGCCGTCGTGTTCGTCGGAAATGCCCATCTCGCGTTCGGAAAGCAGCATGCCGTTGCTTTCCACATCGCGGATCTTGGTTTTCTTAAGCTTGATTCCGGTGCCGGGAATGAAGCTGCCCTCGGCGGCGAATACACCGACCAATCCGGTGCGCGCATTGGGAGCGCCGCAAACCACTTCATAAGTTTCACTGCCGGTATCGACCTTGCAGACCCGCAGCTTATCGGCATTGGGGTGTTGAACCGCGTCCAAAACACGGGCGACAACAAAGTTCTCCAGGCCTTCGGCGCGGTCCGTAACTTTCTCTACCTCAAGGCCGACCATCGTGAGGCGGTGTAGGAGCGTTTCCAGGTCCGCGTCGAATTCGAGATGGTCTCGCAGCCAATTGACCGTAAACTTCATCGGTTCAGCCCTCCCACGACACTGGGAATATCGAGCGCGCTGAAACCATAGTGTCTCAGCCAGCGCAGGTCCGACTCATAAAATGTGCGCAAATCCGGGATCCCATACTTGAGCATGGCAAGGCGTTCGATACCCATGCCGAAGGCGAAGCCCTGGTACTTGCCTGGATCGACGCCGCAGTTCTCCAGCACTTTCGGATTGACCATGCCGCAGCCGAGAATTTCCAGCCAATCATCGCCGTGTCCGATACGGAATTCGCCACCCTCGCGGGTACAGCCGATGTCGACCTCGGCGGATGGCTCGGTGAAGGGAAAATAGCTGGGCCGAAATCGTACCGGCAGATCGTCGACGCCGAAAAACGCGCGGCAGAACTCGATCAGGCAGCCTTTCAGATGCCCCATGTGCGTGCCCTCGTCGACCACCAAGCCTTCGACCTGATGGAACATCGGCGAGTGGGTGGCATCGTAATCGCACCGGTACGTGCGGCCCGGCGCAATAACGCGGAACGGCGGCTCGCCGTTTTGCATGGTGCGAATCTGCACTGGCGAGGTATGGGTACGCAGCACCATGCGCTCGCCGTCCTGCTCGCCAGGCAGATAGAAGGT
>JAERTE010000019.1 GCA_016845145.1 Rhodospirillaceae bacterium | reverse complement strand
GCGTTCGGCCTCGCGACGCGAGCACAGGCCCGCGCGCGCCATCACCTTGGCGATGCGCTCGCCTTTTTCCGCTGGTTGATCGTCCCGGGGGTCCGGTTTCTTGGCCATGGAGGGAACTCCTGTAATACAGAGTGGCGGTTTAACACGTCATGGCGAGATGGCAAGACCGGCGCGTCCATGATACCAAGCATGCATGAGTTTTGCCGACACCATACAGGGTGCCCTGCACCAGGGCCTCATGGAAAAAGCCATGGACCAGGCCCGCGCCGCAGCGGAACGTGGCGAAGTGCCTGTGGGTGCCATCCTGGTGGATGCCGCACAAAACGCCATTCTGGCCAGTGCCGGAAACCGGGTTGAAGAACTGAACGACCCAACGGCACACGCCGAAATGCTGGTCATCCGCGAAGCAACAGCGCGCACCGGCACGCCCAGACTGGAACATTGTGATCTCTACGTGACGCTGGAGCCATGCCCCATGTGCGCAACTGCGATCTCATTCGCACGAGTGCGGCGGCTCTATTACGGGGCCTATGATCCGAAAAGCGGTGGCGTAGATCACGGCCCCCGCATTTTCCAGCAGGCCACCTGCCACCATGCGCCCGAGGTCTACGGCGGCATCAGTGAAACCGAAGCCGCCGAGTTGCTCAGAGCGTTTTTTCAGGAACGGCGCTAGCGTAGAAGCTAAGGCTGCTTAAGCCGCTTTCTTCTGCTTGTTTTTCTTCCATTTGGGCTTGCCGCCCGCTTTCCCGCGATTGGGTTTGCGGCTGCCATTCGCCTTGTTGCCGCCACGGTTTCCACCGCCGCCGCGTTTGGGGCGATTCCTGCCGGCGTCATTGGCAGCATCGAGACAATGGAAGGGATGATCTTCGAAGACATCGACGCTTTGACGAATGGTCTTCTCAATATCTTTCAGATACGCCTTTTCCTCCACATCGCAGAATGAAATCGCGATGCCGGCGGCACCGGCTCGGCCTGTGCGGCCAATACGGTGGACGTAGCTGTCGGGCTCGTTCGGCAGATCAAAGTTGATCACGTGCGTCACGCCGTCAACATCGATGCCGCGAGCGGCGATATCCGTCGCGACCAGGGCGCGGACCTTGCCGGAGCTGAAGCCCCGGATCGCACGCTGGCGATGGTTCTGGCTCTTGTTGCCATGGATAACGCCTACGTTGACGCCATCTTTCTCCAGATGACGGGCAACAGCGTCCGCTCCGTGTTTGGTACGGGTGAAGATCAGCACGCGGCCAACATCACCATCCGTCGCGGCACCCATGCCACCCTGCTGCAGCAACTCGCCCAGCAAGGCACGCTTCTTGTGCTTGGGAACAAACAGCACGCGCTGGTCAATGCGCTCCACCGTGGTCGCAACCGGCGTCACTTCGACGCGGATCGGGTCATTCAAAAGGCTCTCGGCCAGTCCCATAACCGTGTTGGCCATGGTGGCAGAGAACAGCGCAGTCTGGCGTTCCTTGGGCACGCGGGCGGCGATCTTGCGTACATCCGGGGCAAAGCCCATGTCGAGCATGCGGTCGGCTTCATCGAGAATGAAGGTTTCCACATGATCCAGCGTGACGCACTTCTGGTTCATCAGATCCAGCAGACGGCCCGGCGTGGCGACAAGGACATCAACGCCCCGTGCCAGTGCCTGAATCTGGCCGCGAATGGAAACGCCACCGAAAACAACGGTGCTGCGAAGCCCCATGTGGCGGCTGTAGGTCTTGATGCAGGCCTGAATCTGTCCGGCCAGTTCACGGGTCGGTGCCAAAATCAGCGCACGCGCACCGCGTTTCGGCGGACGTGTGCCGCCGGTCTTTGCCAGCCGATGCAGCAGCGGCAGCGAAAATGCCGCCGTCTTGCCGGTACCGGTCTGGGCAATGCCCATGATGTCGTGGCCGTCCAGGAGGCTGGGGATGGTCTGCGCCTGAATGGGGGTCGGCGCGGTGTAGCCTTCTTCGGCAATGGCACGAAGAATGGGTTGGGCCAGATTAAGGCCCTCAAAATTAGTCATGTAGTTTAAGTCTTTCACTTAAGCCCCAGGTCGCTCGCACGCACATGCGTGCACGCAAATACCCGGAGGTATTGTTATTGTTGTTGGCGTGAAGGCGTCGTTGCAGGGAGTTACACCTGCACGAGGTTCAAACCAGGGTCGTACGGTGGTAAGGACACCATGCCCAGACCAACGGCGACGGCTTCGCATATACGGAAGTCGCCTGACGAAACGCCCTGAATGTCGGAAAGAAAGTAGGCAGGCTTTACCTGCAAGCGATCGAAAACTCGACGCGATGGGAGTGTCGCTGCCGGGTAAATGCGCTTATGTGGCTCTAATGTCAAGTGTTTAAGGTGAAACGAAGCCGTCCAAGGGCGCGCCCGTGCCGACCGATAACACGCCACAAGGCTATCAGGCGGGGCATGGCCGACTGTTAAACGCCGCAAGGCTATCAGGCGGGGCATGGCCGACCCAGCCATCCCCATGCCCCGCTCTTTGGCGCAAACAAGTTAGTTATGCCCACTAATCTCCGCGTGGAGCGGTTTGGTGTCTTCGAACAGTTTCATCTGTTCGTCGCTGGCGGGGGTCTGGTGGTTCTCTTTCCACTCGGCATAGGTCATGCCGTAAACCTGCTCCAGTGCTTCGTCCTTGCTCAGTTCAACGCCTTTTTCTGCCGCAGCCGCCAGCAGCCACTTGGACAGGCAGTTCCGACAGAACCCGGCAAGGTTCATGATATCGATGTTCTGCACATCCTTGCGTTTTTGCAGGTGTCCTACGAGGCCGCGAAAAGCGGCAGCTTCCAGTTCTGTTCTGGTTTGATCATCCATCCTGAATACCTCTATCTATCCACGGCTCGCCAGCCGATATCCGTGCGGTAAAACCCGTCCGGCCAGTCAATACAGTCGACGGCTTTATAGGCCTGTTTCTGGGCTTCCTTGACCGAAGGGGCCATAGCCGCAACGCCCAGCACCCGGCCACCGCTGGCGGTCAGATCGCCATTCACGCGGGCAGTTCCTGCGTGGAAGACTTCGACGCCCTTGATGGCTTCGGCCTTGTCCACGCCCTGAATGACGCTGCCTTTTTCATAATGACCGGGATAGCCTTCCGCAGCCATCACCACCAGCAATGCAGCATCCTTGTGCCACTTGAGCTTGATCTCGTCCAACCGGCCTTCGGCGCAGGCGAGTAGTGCTTCCAGTACATCCGATTTGAGCCGCATCATCAAAGGCTGACACTCAGGATCACCAAAGCGCACGTTGTATTCGATCAGCTTCGGGCCTTCTTCCGTGATCATCAACCCGGCATAGAGAACGCCTTTATAGGGCCTCCCTTCGGCGACCATGCCGGTTACCGTGGGCTCGATAATCTCTTCCATGATCTGCTTGATCATGTCCTTGTCCACCACCGGAGCCGGGGTATAGGCACCCATGCCGCCCGTGTTGGGGCCTTCATCACCATCAAAGGCGGGCTTGTGATCCTGCGCTGATACCAGCGGCAGGGCGTGTTCGCCATCCACCAGGGCGAAGAAGCTCGCTTCTTCCCCTTCCAGGAATTCCTCAATGACCACTTCCGCCCCGGCTTCCTCGCCAAAGGCCTGTTCCGTCATGATGTGATCGATTGCCGCGTGAGCTTCATTTTCGTTGCGGCAGATGATCACGCCCTTGCCAGCGGCCAGACCGTCGGCCTTGACCACCAGTGGTGCGCCATGCAGGTGAATGAACTCCTTCGCCGCATCCGGCTCATCGAAACGCCGGTAGGTCGCCGTCGGGATACCAAAGCGGGCGCACAGGTCTTTCATGAAGCCTTTTGAGCCTTCCAGCACCGCCGCGCGGGCCGTGGGGCCGAAAGATTTAATGCCTGCCTCGTCCAGCCGGTCCACCATGCCATCCACCAACGG
>JAERTE010000018.1 GCA_016845145.1 Rhodospirillaceae bacterium | reverse complement strand
GTCAGGGTGGGGGGTGCTCTTGATAAACACCCCGCCGTTTCAGTAATGAGAAAATTGGGTTCGTTTCGTCAAAAAAACCGATGTGTTAGGTAAATCAATAACTTAGACGCACCGTTTTTGAGTGAACTGCGTAAATTGGCGCATGCGGGAAGAAAGACGTGGATACGCGGATCAAGTCCGCGCATGACGGATTTAATCGATGAGGAATTGGGTTCGGTCCGTCACCTTTTTTGTGATGACTTACCCAGTCCGACGCCGGGTCTCGCGGTACAAAATGAGAAGGCCCGCGACGACCACCAAGGCCGCGCCCGCCACCTTCAGCGCGTCGGGCACATCACCCCAGACCAAATAGCCGATGATCGCCGACCACACCAACGACAGGTATTTCAACGGCGACACCACCGCCCCCGCCGCCAGTTGCAGGGCCTTGACGATCAGCAGGTGGGCTAAGCTGACAAACGTGCCGGCGAGCGCGAACCAGCCCCATTGCGTCAGGGTCGGCCAGTGGAAGCCGCCGAGAAGCGGGCTAAAAGGCAGTGTGGCCGCGCCGCCGATCAGCGCCACGATGGAGGTATAGACCATCACCGCGGTCGCACTGTCGTGGGTGCCCATTTTGCGGGTGATGATATCGCGCGTTGCCGAGCAGGCGGCGGCCGCCAACGGGAAGAATACCCAGGCGTTGAACCCCTCCGCGCCCGGCTGGATCATCATCAGCACACCGACGAACCCCAGCAGCACCGCGGTCCAGCGCCAGATGCCGACGTGCTCGCCCAGCATCAAGGGCGCGAAGGCGGTGAGAAAAATCGGGCTCATGAAGATCAGCGCCGCGGCTTCCGCCAAGGGCAGGTTGATGAACGAAACCGTCACCAGAACGCTGACCCCAAACGCCACCACGGCGCGGCCCCACACGGCCTTGGGGCGGTTCAGGCGCAGCGTTTTGACGCCGCCGTTGAAATAGACCAGCACGCCCAAAACCGGAAACGCCCAGATGCCGCGAAACGCCATGATCTCGCCGACATGAAATTCGGTGATCAGCCACTTGGTGATGGCGTCGTTGGTGGCCAGCAGCATGGCGCCGGACGTCATGCACAGCATGCCCAACAGCGTAGCGGAACGGGAATCCGGGTTTTTCATTCGGCGATCATAAAGTCGTGCAAGTCCCGCCCCTCCTGTTTGGCTCGCGCCCGCTTGGTGTTTGGCTCGCACAGGCCGGGGCATTATGGTGGTTCCGTCCCGGCACGCCAACCGCCGTCGGCATTCGATTTCAGGGGGTGAAAAGTTTTATGAGTTTCGAGAAACCTTACGCGGACCTCAAGGTTGTGGATTTGAGCCAGGGCGTCGCCGGGCCGTACTGCGGCATGCTGCTGGGCCGCCATGGCGCCGAGGTGGTCAAGGTGGAGCCCCTGGACGGCGATTGGGGACGGCATTTGGCGCCGGCCTATGGCGACAACACCGCCTTTTCGATCCCCGCCAACATGGGTAAACGCGCCCTGGCCGTCGATCTCAAATCCGCCGATGGCCGCGCCATTGTCGACAGGCTGGTGGCGGATGCGGATGTGTTCTTGGAGGGATTTCGCCCCGGCGTCATCGATCGGCTGGGGTTTTCCTACGAGCGGCTGAGCGCGGTCAATCCGGCGCTGATCTATGTGTCGGTATCGGGCTTCGGGCAGGTCGGGCCCCTGAAAGACAAACCGGCCATGGACCCCGTTTTGCAAGCCTTCACGGGGTTCATGTCGGAGAACACCGGGCCCGACGGCATTCCGCACCGCACGCCCAACATCGTCAACGACATGGCGACGGCGCTCTACGCCCAGCAGGCCGTGGCGGCGGCACTTTATTCGAGGCTACAGGGCGGCGCGGGGCGGCGTATCGATGTGAGTTTGATGGAGGCGTCGGCCAACCTGCAAGCCGTCCGGCTGATGAGCGGCTACCGCGACGGGCCGTTCAAGCCGCCCATGGTGCCGAACGGCATTTTCCAAACCGCCGACGGCTGGCTGCAGATTGTCGTTATCCGCGACCACGATTTCGTGGAGCTGGCACGCGTGCTGGGCCGCGCCGATTGGGCCGATGACCAGCGCTTTCAAACCGCCGCCGGGCGGGTCGAGAACGCTGAAGACCTCATCGGGCAGATGCGCCGGATTGTCGCCGCCCAGCCGTCCGAGCACTGGCGCGAGCGGCTGACGGAAGCCGGCATTCAGAACGAGGTGGTTCAGGGTTACCGCGAGTTCGTGCATCATCCCCAAGTCGAGGCGGCAGGCTTGATTTCGTGGCTCGAACAACCGGGATCAAGCGAGCCCTGGCCGGTGCCCAACGTACCGGGCATGGCGGGTATCGATGCCGCTTCGCCAGATGCCATCGCGCCCCGCATCGGCCAACACACGCGAGAGATTTTGGGCGAGCTCGGGTTCAAGCTTGAGGAAATCGAGGCGCTGGCGGCGGATGGGGTGATTGGTGTCTAAACCGGCTCCAGCGGCGCGTTCAACTCACTGCCGGGCACGATAACCCCGCCCCGGTCGCCGATGGTTACCTTGCCGTAGCGCTCGGCATAAACATCAGGCAACGGGCGCGCACCGGGGACCGCGAGCCACAGCCGCAGCAGATGCCGGCGGCGCGCGGGCTCGCCCCACTCTTCATAGGCCGTGCGGTCGTGCATGATGGTGTGATTGTGCACGAACAACAGATCGCCCGGCTCCAGCGCAAACTCGATATGAAGCCTGGGATCATCGGCAAGCGCATCGAGCATATCCAAAGCTTCGTTTTGCGCGTCGGTCAACGGCGGCACGCCGTCGAGCCTGGGCGCGGATCGGATGTAGTGCGGTGCGTAGAGACCCGACAGATAGCCTTGATGGTGATTGAACACGGGGATTTCGAAATACGCGCGGCCGTCGGCGGTGATCTCGCCTCTGCGATCAGTCGCCATGGGTTTGAGAAGTTCCGCCAGCAAATCGGGCCGGGTGTCGTACATCTCGTTGTAGATGGTCATGGAGGAGACCAGCCCCGAAAGCCCGCCCGACTTGGCGCCGCGCAGGCACATCAAGCCCACCACGTCGCACGAATCGGTATGGTAGTTCTGGCGCTCGGTGGTCTGGTAGATGCGCACGCTCCCGTCTGTCGTCGACAGGCCCAGATCGCAGACGTGGCCCAGCACATGGCCCTTGCCGTTCTGCGAGCGCGCACTGCCCATATGGGTGCCGATGCCATAATACATGCTTGCCGCCATGCGGATATCGTCGGCATAGGGTTTGAGCCCGCGCAGCGCCACGAAGCCGCGCCCATGCAGGCATTGCAGCAGCGCCTCGGCAATCACGGGCGCTGTTTGAGGCAAGGGAAAAGCATCCCGGTTGATGGCGGCGACCTCGACATCGCGTTCGATCAGGGCTTTAGCCGCAGCCTCGATCTCTTCCACTTGCGGCTCGCTCAGCGTCACCAGCCAGTCGCCGGCAGCGGCTACGTCGGGGCCGTACCACACGGAAGGGCCGGAGACTTTCGGCGGCAGGTCCGCGTTAGTGTTCATAGCGCACCTCACCGCCAATGATCACCCGCTCAATGCCATCGGGCAGCCGGACCGGGTTTTCATAATCGGCGCGGTCGATGACCGTTTCGGGATCAAACACCACCACATCGGCAATGTTGCCCGGCGCCAGGATGCCGCGCCTTTCAAGCCCGAACACTCGGGCCGTCAGGCCGGTCATTTTATGAACCGCCGTCGCCAGGTCGATGACGCCGCGCTCACGCACATAACGCCCCAGAACACGCGGAAACGTTCCCCAAAGGCGCGGGTGCGGATGGCGATCACCAGGCAAACCGTCCGAACCGATCATGCAGCGCGGATGCGCCAAGATACGTTCAAGGTCGGCTTCGTCCATCTTGAAATAGATGGCCCGCGCCGGATGCAGGCGTTCAACGGCCTCGGGCACCGTGCATCCCCATTCAGCGGCAAGTTCGGCCAAGTCGCGTCCAGCCGCCTCGGGCACCGGCTCGGAACCGGCAATCATCACCCGTTCCGCCTCTTCCACCCAATCGGCCATCAGACCGGTAGAACTGGCGGTATAGGGATAAAGGTCGAAATGCACCTCTTGCGTCTTGGCGCCCTCGTCGATGCGCGGAAGCGTTTGTTTCGAAAGACCCCATGCGACCTTGCCCGAGCACTTGTGGTGCGAGATCACCACCGAAAGCTTGGCGCGCCTGCCGATATCCAGCGTCTCGTCGATGGAATCGAGCAACCCCAACCCTTCGTCGCGCATGTGCGTACAGTAAATGCCGCCGTGACTGGCCGTGACTTCCGCCAGGGCAATGACTTCCTCAGTCGGTGCAGGCAGGCCCGGCGGATAAGCAAGGCCCGTGGAAAACCCGTCCGCACCGGCGCTCATGGCCTCTTCAACATGGGCCTGCATGGCGGATATCTCGTCACCATTGGCGGGGCGGAATAGGTCGTCCATGACCGCCGCGCGCAAAGTGTTGTGGCCGACCAACGTCACCACATGCACCCATGGCTGCGCGTGTTTGATGCCGTCGAGATAAGCGCCGAATGTCGGGTAACGCGGCGCACCGCCCGGCGATGCGTCCTTGCCGCGAAAGATCGTGAACGGCGCAATGTCTTCCTGGCGCGGGCCCAAGGGTGCGGGGCTCAATCCGCAATTTCCGACGACCACCGTGGTCACGCCTTGGCACACCTTGTAGCGCAGTTCCGGCTGCTCGATCACCGCCAGATCGTCGTGCGTATGAGCATCGATGAAACCGGGTGCCACCGCCTTGCCCGCAACATCGACGATTTCCCGCGCCGTCCAATCCGCCAGATCGCCAACGGCTGTGATGAGCTTGCCCTCGACTGCCACGTCGGCCGCAACCCCCGGTGTGCCGGATCCGTCAAAAACCGTACCGCCCTTGATCAGGATATCGCAGTTCTTCTCCATCCTGATCAGCCCCGCCCGACAAAAGGCATCTTGGTCGCCATGATGGTCATGAACTGGATGTTGGTATCGAGCGGCAATCCAGCCATATAGACGACGGCGTCGGCAACCTTTTCGGCATCCATCATCGCTTCGACGGCAATCTCGCCGTTGGCCTGTTTGACGCCCGACGCCATGCGCGACGCCATCTCCGACATAGCATTACCGATATCGATCTGGCTGACGGCAATGTCGTATTTGCGGCCATCCAGCGACAAGGTTTTGGTCAACCCGGTGATGGCATGTTTGGTTGATGTATAGGGCGCGGAATCGGGCCTTGGCGCATGCGCCGAGATCGAACCGTTGTTCACGATGCGCCCGCCGCGCGGATCCTGATCCTTCATCAATTTGAATGCCTGCTGCGCGCACAGGAACGAACCGGTCAGGTTGATATCAACGACGGCCTTCCATTTCTCGAACTCCAGGTCTTCGAACAATACACCCGGCGCGTTGATACCGGCATTGTTGAACAACACATCAAGCCGTCCATGAGTTTCCTTGATCTGCGTGAATAGTGCGGCCACGGATGCCGGGTCGGCGACGTCCGTGGGCACGGCCAAGGCGCGCGCGGATGCATCATCGGCGAGCGTGATGGTCTCTTCCAACGGTTCTGCCCGTCGGCCCGCCAACACCACGGCGTAACCGCCCTTCAATAGCGCCAGCGCCGTCGCGCGGCCAATCCCCGAACCCGCACCGGTGACCAATGCAACCTTGTCGTTTGAACTCACGTTTTTGCCCTCCCCGGCAGCGGCAGTGTCACAAACTGAAGTCCGTGATTATGCCGCTCCTGGGAAGGGCGTCAACGCAGAGCGTCAGGAGGCTTGGCGCAACCGGCTTTGATTGACGCAAAACACCTGCCCCGCATAGGCGCTGAGCCGGAGAACGCTGTCCCCGACGGAGAGGTTGTCGGTATCGAGCCGGACCTCCGGCGATCCCGGCGCCTCGTAGGGCGCGGAAATACCGGTGAACTCAGGGATTTCACCTGCCCTTGCCCGCACATAGAGACCTTTGGGATCACGCGCTTCACAGGTGGCAAGATCAGCATCGACGAACACTTCATGGAAATGCGCACCGACGATATCGCGCGCCATGTCGCGGTCACTTTGCAGTGGGGAGATGAACGTCGCCACGACCAGATGCCCGGAATCAGCCAGAAGCTTCGCCGCTTCCGCCGCGCGGCGAATGTTTTCACGCCGGTCCTCGGGGCTGAAACCTAGGTCACGGCTGAGGCCATGGCGCAAGTTGTCGCCATCAAGAGCAAAGACTTGCCAGCCGGTATCATGTAGATGACGCTCGAGCGTCATGGAGATGGTCGACTTTCCACTACCCGACAAGCCCGTAAGCCACAATACACCACCTTGATGGCCATTGGCTTGATGGCGTTCGTCCGCACTCACATTGTGGTCCACCGCATAAATGTTACGCGGGTTCGCTGCTGCCTCGCGGTGGATGCCGCATTCGCTCTTGCTCAACCCTTTCCACCGGCCGGCACGAACATCGGAACCACCGCTGGCAACGGTGCAAGGCGCGCAACCAACAGAGCCGTATCCCCGTGCCACCAAAGGATGGCGCGGCAGTGCATGATCGTCCATGTAAGCGTCGATCATGGCACTGTCCCAATGCGCCAGCGGGTTGACCTTGATACGACCATCGACAGCTTCGAAAACAGGCAAATCTGCACGCGCTCCGCCATGGTGGCGTTTGCGCCCTGTGAACCAGGCATCAAATCCACTCAACGCCGCCGCCAAAGGGGCAACTTTGCGGATATCGCAGCAGGCGTCCGTATCCTTCGACCACAGCTCCCCGTCGCGGTCCAACAGATCAAGCCCACCGGCTTCGGGCTTGATGATACGCACATCGGTCAGCCGCAATCGGTCGATAAGTAAATCCCGATAAGCCAAGGTTTCAGGAAAATGCTTGTCGGTGTCGAGAAACACCACGGGCGTCGCGCGATCCACGAGCGCGACCATATGCAGCAACACCGCCGCCTCGGCGCCGAACGACGACACCGCCGCAACCCGGCCCGCAAACGCTTCACGCACCATACATCTGACCAACTCCCGGGCACCTTCGCCACGATAACGACGATCCAGGGAATCACAGATGTTGATCAGGTCTGCGTCGGCGTTTGAAGAGGTCATGATGGTCTCCGCCATTGGTTAAGGTTTTAAGAATGACCTTAATTACACAAATTTCAGTTAATTTGTCTAGTTATTACTTTAATTTTTCGTAATTATTTTTTATTCACATATTATATTTGCATTATTGACACACGCTCAACTCAAGCAAACGTGTATAGGCGGATGGGAGCTTGGGTGCCAATCTCTCCAGGAGCGCATATTAGTGCTCATTTTTTCAAGTGACGGAAACCCGACCCATGCAGCGAAATCTCCCCGCCCCCAATATCGTAATCTGGGCGTTCGCCCTATTTGCCGTTCTCGCCACACCCGCCGGCACGGCGTCAGCAAGCGCTGAGCTTTCACCAAGCGAGGTGATCAACCATAGCTGGACGCTGGTGTTTGGCTCGCCGGCGGAAACGGCTGCGGCCGCCGGGCGACTTGCCGAACGCGGACAAAAGGACGTGTTGGCGACAGTAACGCTGGCCATGCGTTACAGCGATTCGAAAGACCAGGAATTGGGAGAATTGTTCAGACGGATAACGGGCCACAAACCGGACCGGTGGACCGACGCCCAACTGTGGCTGGAAGCGCACCCCGAAGTGAAACCGCACGAAAGCTTCCGTGCAATCAAACTGTTCATGTTCGCGCGCATTGATCCGAAATTCCTGTACTTCCTGGGCGGCGAACGCTCCAACCCCGAAAAAATGAAAATCCGGTTGGAGGAAGTGTCATGGGGCGGCGTCAAGGTGGATGGCATTCCATCCCTCGACAACCCGACGCTCATCGACGCCGACAAGGCCGATTACCTAGTCGCAACAGACGAAGTGTTCGGCGTGGCGATCAACGGAGATATCCGGGCGTATCCGCTGCGCATCATGGGCTGGCACGAGATGTTCAATGACGTCATCGGCGGCGTGCCCCTGGCGTTGGCCTATTGCACGCTTTGTGGGTCCGGCATCTTGTATGAAACCAAGCTTAGTGGCTTCGACAAGCCGCTGGTGTTCGGCTCTTCGGGGTTCCTGTATCGCTCCAACAAACTGATGTTCGACCGCCACACATTAAGCCTGTGGAACCAGTTTACCGGCAAGCCCGTGGCCGGGCCGTTGGTGAACAGCAGCATCGAGTTGAAAACCCGTCCCGTCACCATCACCACCTGGGCCGAATGGCTCA
The DNA here is from genome assembly GCA_016845145.1 of Rhodospirillaceae bacterium. GTDB lineage: Bacteria > Pseudomonadota > Alphaproteobacteria > Rhodospirillales > Casp-alpha2 > TMED8. Next base: position 218,554 of record JAERTE010000018.1, on the reverse strand, counting down.
AAAAGCACCCGGATACCAAAGTCCTCAGCCTGGATACAGGTCACTTCAGGGATTACGCATCGGGCGCCGTCTACAACGAATATTTCGCCAGCCCCGACCTGATGTTCCCAGCTCGGGTCCGAGATGAGAAAACTGCCAAACGAAAAGATTATGTGTTCGGCCTTCGTGAAGCCGGCGGCGCTCGGGCTTGGCCGCTAGATGCATTTAAGGGCGGCAAGGTGATTAACGATGCAGTCGGCCTCAAAAATGTCGTGCTGATCGGCAACGCCGCCACGCGTACGGTGCGGGCCTATTACCGGCAGTCCGAGGAATTCCAGCTGTCGGACAAGCCCGGTCACATAACGGGCCCCGGCGGCGACTGGCGCATAGACGAAGGCTTCCTGGTTTCGCCGACAGGCGCCAAGCTGCCGCGCGCACCGGGGGGCATTTCATACTGGTTTGCCTGGGAGAATTACTTCGCCGACAGGACCACGCTCTACGGCCGCAACGAATAATACTCCGTTAGCGCATCACAAACGGATTCGGCGTCTCGGTCGCGGTCGAGATCCAGACGGTCTTGGTTTGCATGTATTCTTGGATCGCCTGCTGGCCGCTTTCGCGCCCCAATCCCGATTGCTTGTAGCCGCCGAACGGCGCCACGTAGCTCACTGCACGGTAGGTGTTGACCCACACCGTACCGGATTTGATGCGTTTCGGGATTTCGATGGCGCGGCGGATGTCTCCGGTCCAGACCCCTGATGCCAAACCGTAGATGACATCGTTGGCGATACTGACGGCCTCGTCGTCGTCCTTGAACGGAATGATCGAGAGCACCGGCCCGAACACCTCCTCTTGGGCAATGCGCATCTTGTTGTTGACGCCGGCAAACACGGTCGGCTCAACGAACCAGCCGTCACCGCATTCGGGACGCTCGGCCTTGCCGCCGCCCAACAGACATTCCGCGCCGTCCTCGCGCGCCACATCCATGTAGCCGAGAATTTTCTCGTACTGCGGATGGGTGGTCACTGGCCCCACCTGGGTATCCATTGACATGGGGTCGCCCATCTTGGCGGTCTTGGCGAAATCCACGAGTTTTTCGACGAACTCATCGTGGATCGATTCCTGCACCAGCAACCGCGAGCCCGCGATACAGGTCTGGCCGGTGGCGGCAAAAATGCCGGAGATCGCCCCTTTGACGGCATTCTCCATGTTGCAGTCGTCGAAGACGATGTTCGGCGACTTGCCACCCAGCTCCAGACTGACTTTCTTTAGCCCCGCCGCCGCTTGCTGATACACATGCGTGCCGGACATGGCGCCGCCGGTAAACGCAATCTTGGCGACATCCGGATGGACGACCAAGGGCTCGCCCGCCTCTTTGCCGAAGCCGGTAACGACGTTGAAAACACCTTTCGGGAATCCGGCCTCTTCCACCATATCGGCAAACGCCAAGGTGGACGCGGATGTAAACTCCGACGGTTTGACAACGACCGTATTGCCCGCCGCCAGCGCCGGCGCCAGTTTCCAGGCCAACAATAGCAACGGCGAGTTCCAGGGCGTGATCATGACACAGACACCCAGCGGCTCGGAGCGTGTGTAAGTGAAGGTGTCGGGCTTATCGATGGGCAGCACGGCGCCCTCAATCTTGTCCACCAAGCCGCCAAAATAGTAGTACCACTGCGGCAGATACTGACACTGCATGCCCATCTCGGCGATCAGTTTGCCGTTGTCCTGCACTTCGAGCTTACCCAGGCGTTCGGCGTTTGCCGTCAGGATATCACCCAACCGCCGCAGCATCGCGCCGCGCTGTGTCGCGTTGATACCGGCCCACTCGGGATCATCCAAAGCCGCCTTGGCGGCCTGCACAGCGCGGTCGGCGTCTTGCTCACCGCCGCGTGCCACCAGCGCCCAGGGCTGGCCGGTATAGGGGTTGAAGGTTTCGAAATATTCACCGGAGGCGGGTTTTACCCGTTCTCCGCCGATGTACATGTCCAGTTTTTCCAACTCGGCCATGGGGGCCCTCCCTGCAAATACGAATCAAATTTGGTCAGACGATACCCGCGTCGCCCAACAGCGCAACCCGGAAACGATCCTTCAGATAAGCGCCATCCTTCGGCGGCAATACAAACGGCAAAGGTTCGGCGCGGATTTTTATCACCGTTACCGATGGCCCCGGCGCCGACAAAATCACTGGCATGGCGGTATCCAACTCCGCCTGATCGGTGACCGTTTGGGCGGTGGGGATGCCGCTGCCCAGTGCAATGGCCGCCAAATCCGCCTTGTGGGCGGTAGCTGTCGTCTGCATGCCGGTTTCGCCGTAGCGTTCGTTGTCGAATACCGCGATCGCCAGATTGTCCGGCGCCTGCACGGCCACGGTGGCGAGGCTACCGACCCCCATCAACGTTTCGGCATCTCCCGTGGCGACCAACACGCGTTTATCTGGGCGCGCCATGGCCAAGCCGAGTGCCATGGGAATGGCGCCACCCATCGCACCCCACAGCGGAAAAATCCGCTCGCAATCGCCGGCGGCGGTGAAATCCCAGTTGGTGGAGCCAAGCCCGGTGATGATCAATAGATCGTCACCTCCGGCATCCAATATCTGTTTGGCCACATCGCGGCGGTGTAAGGGAAAGGCATCAGCCCTGGATAAATTGCTCATGGCCATTACTCCTTAAACGTCTTAACGGGCATCAAACGCTGATGCAGCAACAACGCACCCACATGTTGGCCCACGAACGCCCGATGCAGGATGGCGCGGGCCTGCGCGCCTACGTCCGCCGGGTCTTCAACCGTCTCGACCATCACATCCATGGCTTGCAACGCCGGTTCCGTGCCGCGCCCCATGGGCATCTGCCACGGATTGAACTCGTGCCACTGGCCGCGCATGGTGACAAATGTCGCCAGCGGGAAACGGCATGTGCGCATCAGACCGATCATGTTGATGCAGTTACCAACGCCCGAAGACTGCATCAACAGCGCGCCCCGCTCGCCACCCAACCAGGCACCAGCCAAGATGGCTATGCCCTCCTCCTCGGTGGTTAGCGGCACGGCGCGGATATCGTTATCGGCGATGCAGGCGTCGATCAGTTTGGCATGCCCTGCATCGGGCACGTAGACGACTTGTTTAACGTCGGCCTCTTTCAAGGCGTCATAGATATCTTTCCACCAGTCCATGTCGGATTGCACCCCTTGTTGGCGTCATTTTTCGGACATGACTAAATCACGCGCCGTCTTCACGAACAAGACGCTCTACCGCGTTCTTAGCCTTCGCTGTATTGGGGCTCGGCCGCCAGCGACGCGTCCAGTTCCCAACCGCTTTTCCAGCGCTTGAACAGCGTCCAGGCACCAAAAGCGATGACCAGCGTCGCGATTATCGGCCTTGGCACGCCGCCCATCATGTAAAGGGGAATGGCAGCCGCGAAACACGCAAACGGCAGGTAGAACAGCGTCCAGATTTTGCGCCCCCGGTGTTTTTGGAATAGCGGGAACACCGCCGAAAAGAGAGCGACAATCAAGAAAAACAAAGACCAGGGCCGGGTCACGAACGGCGTCAAATCCGGCGTGATAGCCAACGCGCGGGCCAGATTGAGTTCGGCGATATTGCCAAGCACCACGCCCAGAATCATCGGCGCCAGCGGAAACCCGAACTGACGCATGACGAAACCCAGAATACCGAACCACAAGAGGCTCCAGAGATCGAAAGTCACGTTGTTAAGTGCGAACACGCCAATGCCGCAAAAGCCCAAGATGACGCTGGCCATCATGTACATGCGAATGCGGGTTACCAATACGAATGCCCGCAGCATGAATGACTGAAGAAAGATCATCATGAACGTCGCGATAAAGAAGGCCGTGAAGATTGAATAGACCAACACCGGCTCATCAGCAATGAAGGTTGGGCTCGGCACCACGTCGTGGATCAAGAGCGCCCCCAGCATCACCGCCGCCGTTACGTCTCCGGGAATACCGAGGCCGATAAGCGTAATCAGCGCCCCACCCTCGACGGCATTGTTTGAGCTTTCCGGCGCTATGATTCCTTCGGGCGTGCCGGTACCAAATTTTTCCGGTTCCTTGGATGCCTTCTTGGCTTGATCGTAGGCCAGAATATTCGCGACCGAGCCGCCGGCGCCCGGTAGAATGCCGGTAAAGACGCCAATGGTGGCGGAGCGCACAACCACGATCCACCGCTTGGCAATTTCCCGTAGCGCGCCGAGGTGATCAATCTTGGCGCGGACGGTCCCTTGCTCGGACAAAGACTGGCGGGCTGCTTCGGGGTTGCGCACATCGCTGAGGAGCTGCGAGAAGGCGAACAGGCCGATCAGCACAGCAATGAAATCGAACCCAGACAGCAAAATTTCGGTGCCAAAATCGAAACGCGCCATACCCGCCGCGTCATCCTCGCCGACGGTACGAACCAACAGCCCCATGGCGCCCGCAATCAACCCCTTGACCAGATGCTTGCCCGCCAAGCTGGCGGTAATCGTCAGTGCGAACATCACCAGCATGAAGAAATCCCAAGGCTGAAATTCGAGCCCGACGCGTGCCAACTGCGGCGCCAGGGTCATCAGGCAGATGGCGCTGAAGATACCGCCGAAAAACGACGACCAGACGCCAAGCCCAAGCGCCAGTCCCGGATTGCCGCCTCGTGCCATGGGAAAACCGTCGAAGGTGGTCGCCACGGAAGACGGCGTGCCCGGAATGCCTGTGAGAATTCCAGCCATCAAACCGCCGGACAAGCCGCCGACCATAACGCTGACCATAGTCGCCACGCCCTGTTCGGGCGGCATGGAAAAGGTGAACGGCAAGGTCAACACCACCGCCATGGCGATCGTGAACCCCGGAATGGCGCCGGCAATCAGCCCCCCCGCCACGCCTACCGCCATCAGCAGCATGGTCTTCCAGATCCACAACCCCTGCAGGGCGAGCGAGAAATGATTAAACGCGTCAGAAAGATATTCGATCATGTTCCTGGCCTCACAGCGCGTACGGATTGTAGATGACGCCTTCGGGGAGCATGACCTCAAGGCCGAATGTAAACAGGCTCCACATGAGGCCGACGGAACACAAAGCGATCACGGCATGGAGCACCAGTTGCCTAGGCCCCCAGCCGCCCAACAGGCACATCAGCAAAAACACAAAGGAAACGCCGCCGATCAACATGCCAAGCACAGGCAAGGTCAGCAGGAAAAGGAAAAACATAATGAAACACAGGATCGGATTCCGCCAATATTTCAGAATTCCGATGTTGCCGGGCTCCCGCCCGGGCGCCAGCTCTGTCTCGTCGGGGCCGGCTTTGATGGATTGTATAAGATAAATGAAACTCAGCACCGTCAGGACGGCCAAAATAACGCGCGGCCAGGTGGACGGCATGAGCACACCGTAATCCGGCGTGCGGATATCAAACGTCGCCCAGATGAATACGCCGCAAAACATCAGCAAGAAGATGGCGACAATGGTGTCACGGTTGAAGCGCGCCATGACGTTTTCCTCCCTAAACGATTACCCGCAGACGACATGGGCCCGGAACACTACCGGGTCCGGGCCCATGAATTATAGTGAAGTGGATCGGTATTAACGACCTATTTGCCCCACCCCATGGCGTCGGCGATGACCTTGAACTCGCCGTGGGATTTGTCGATCCAGGCCTGGAAGTCCTTCGGACCAACCCAGTTGACACCCGTGCCCTTGGCAACCATCTGCTTTTTCAGGCCAGCGTCTTCGGCCGCTTTCTTCAAGACTTGCGCCCAGTGGTCGACGACGGCGGCTGGCGTGCCCTTCGGCGCGACGATACCGCGCTTGATGGAGAACGACAGATCAACACCCAGTTCCTTCAGCGTCGGCAAATTGGGCAATGCCGGGTCGCGCTTGTCGGCGGCGATTGCAAAGGCCTTAAGCTCACCGGATTCGATATATTTACGGCCGGACGCCACATTCAGGCCGCCCAGCGTGATGGCGCCGGAGAGCAGCGCGGTCATGCGTTGGCGGGTGCCATCGAAGGGCACGAACTTGAACTTCATGCCGGTTTTCTGCTCCAGACGCAGCCAGGTGAATTGGCTGGTGGAGCCGAAGGTGGCCCCCGTCGGCACCGTACCGGGCGCGGCGAGGACAGCTTTTTGGAAGTCCGCGTAATTGTTCCACGGTGCCTTGGCCGAAGCACCAATGATGTCCGGCGTGTCGGTCAGCAAGGCCACCGGATCGAACTTATCGTAGTGGAACTTGATGCGGCCATTGAAGTAGCTGGTGAAAGCGCTCTGGTGAATAGCGAACAGCGTGCAACCGTCGGCCTTGGCCTTGGCGGCTTCCTTGGCCCCCTTGTTACCGCCCTGTCCAGGTACGGTGACGACTTTCAGCTTCGGCGAAACATCCATGCTGGCAATGGTTTTCTCGAAGATCGAGAACAGCACGTGCGTGCCGCCGCCAGCCTTCCACGGCACGATCAGTTTAGCCGTGGAGCATGGAATCTTAGGTGCAGCAGCAGCCGGCGCCGCAGAAAAACTGACCGCCGCAAAAGCAGCAGCCGCCGTGATGGTAAGTTTTTGGAATTTCATGGTCGATCCTCCCTAGGTTCGTGACCGTTGATGGCGTTTTTCATTCAGGAAATGATATGTAAACTATATCATTATTGCAAACAAGATATAGAAACTATACCATTTAATCGTTTTAGTTTATGGGGGTTGACGTGCAAAACGCTGCGGAAACAATAGTACGGAATGAGCACGAAGCGTCCCCCGGCAATCGACCGCAGTCGCCGCTTTACCAGCATATCTACCTGACCATTCGAAACAACATCCTGAACGGCAAATACCCGGACGGCAGCTATCTGCCGAGCGAACACGAGGTGTCGAAAATATTCGACGTTTCGCGCATTACCGCGAAACGCGCGCTTAATGAGATTGCCGCCGAGGGGCTGTGCGTCAGACGGCGCGGCCAGGGCTCGCGCGTCACATACCAGCCCTCAGCATCCCCCCTCCGGGTCGACGTGCAGGGCTTGTTCGACTATTTCTCATCGGCCAATCCGCATGCCACCGGACTGGTGGCGGAATGCGAATACGAGCCCGCGACCGAGGAAATTGCCCGGCGGTTCCGCATCGATGCCGGCACCGAAGTTCAGCGCTCGGTCCGGATCCGCTATCTGGACGGCACGCCGTTTTCTTTCCTGACCACGTATGTCCCGGCTGAGCTGGGGCGCAAATTCGACGAACGCGATTTGGCGTCCAAAGCCGTCTTGACGCTGCTTGAAGATACCGGAGTCATTGTTGGCACGGCCGATCAAACCATCACCGCGACTCTGGCCACCGCCGAGGCCGCCGACGCGCTCGGCGTCAAACCGGCCTCGCCACTGTTGCGCGTCAGTCGTATCGTTGAAGATGCAAACGACCGAGTGATCGAATACATCGTTGGTCTTTACCGGCCCGACCAATACCAGTATCGAAGCTTACTAACCCGCATATCCAACGGCGATGAACGCACGTGGTCGGTCATGGACTGACACGGACTGTGAACATACGAACCAACTGAAAGATCCATAAACTATGCGCAACCTCGAACTTCCCGGCCGCTCTCCCGCCCACGGCGTCAACGGCATGGCCGCAACGTCGCACACGCTTTCGACCGCCACCGCCATCGACATCCTGCGCCGCGGCGGCAACGCCATGGACGCCGCCATTGCCGCCTGCGCCGTGCAATGCGTGGTCGAGCCCGAATCCACCGGCATCGGGGGTGACAACTTCTGCCTTTATTCGAAAGGCGGCTCCGACGACATCATCGCGTTTAACGGTTCCGGCAAGGCACCCATGGCGGCGACAGCGGAATGGTATCTCGATAAAGGCATCACCGAATTCGAACAGCAATCGCCGCACGCCTGCGTCATTCCCGGCGCCGTGGACGCCTGGGTGCAACTGCACCAAGACCACGGCACCATGAGCATGCGTGAACTCCTCCAACCGGCCATCGATTACGCCCGGGGCGGCTATCCCGTCTCAAGCCGCGTCAGCGTCGATTTCGCCTCCCAGGTCGGCATGATCTCCAAGGACGAAAACCTGAAACGCGTTTTCATGCCCGGCGGCCGCACGCCCACCGTCGGTGAAATGCACCGTCAGCCCGAACTGGCCAACACCCTGGACACCATCGCGCGCCACGGCCGCGATGCCTTCTATGCGGGCGAGTTGGCCGAAGACATGGTAACCTACCTGCAATCCTTGGGCGGCTTGCACACCATGGACGATTTCGCCGCCGCCAAGGGCGATTACGTGACGCCGATTTCGACCGAGTTCCGTGGGCATAAGGTTTGGGAATGCCCGCCGAACGGTCAGGGCGTCATCGCGCTGCAGCTCTTGAACATCGCGTCGGGCTTCAATACCGACAACGATCCGGGCTCGGTCGAGCGCCTGCACCATGAAATCGAAGCCGGTCGCCTGGCCTACCAGGACCGCGCGTTCTATGTCGCCGACCCGACGCAAGCGGACGTGCCGGTCGACGCCATGTTGTCAGCTGCCCACGCCGATGAGTTGCGCGCCGCCATCGACCCGGACCGCGCGCTGACAGACCTACCGAAACCGTCACTGCCCAACAACGAAAGTACGGTCTACATCACCGTGGTCGATAAGGACCGTAATTCCTGCAGCTTTATCAACACGTTATTCCATAACTTCGGCGCCGGGCTGATGGCGCCGAAATCGGGCGTCGTGTTCACCAATCGCGCACAGGGCTTTGTGATTGAGCCCGGCCACCCGAACTGCATCGCGCCGGGCAAACGCCCCATGCACACCATCATCCCCGGCATGGTCACCAAGGACGGCCGCACGGTGATGTCGTTCGGCGTCATGGGCGGTCACTACCAGGCTTTCGGACACATGCATTTCCTGACCCGCTTTTTCGACTACGGCATGGATATCCAAGAAGCCCAGGACGCACCGCGCATCTTCCCCGAACCGGGCGAAGCCGGCGTGCAGATGGAAGGTACCGTCCCCGCCGACGTCATCGCCGGGCTGGAGAAACTGGGTCACAAACGCTCCGCGCCGGCCAAACCCATCGGCGGCAGCCAGGCAATTTACATCGACCGCGAGAACGGTGTCCTGACCGGCGGCTCCGATCCGCGCAAGGATGGCTCGGCGATGGGGTATTAACCCCTTGACTACTTTCACCACCCGCCCCGAGATTCGTGGAACGTTCGGCGTATGCGCCTCGACCCACTGGTTGGCGACAGCGGCCGGCATGGCAACCCTCGAGCACGGCGGCAATGCCTTCGATGCGGCGGTGGCCATGGGTTTTGCGCTGCAAGTCGTCGAGCCGCATATGAACGGCCCGGCGGGCGAGGTGCCGGCGCTGTTCCGCAAAGCGGGTTCAGCCGAGATCGGCGTACTGTCAGGCCAGGGCCCGGCGCCCGCCAAGGCCACGCCCGAAACTTACCGTGATTTAGGGCTCGACCGTGTGCCCGGCACCGGCATGCTGCCCTTGGTCGTGCCCGGCGCGTTTGACGCCTGGATGATGTTGCTGCGCGACTTTGGGACCATGAAGCCGCGCGACGTACTCAGATACGCCATCGGTTATGCCAAGGACGGCTTCGCCATCGCGCCCAGTTGCGCCAGCGCCATTGAGCTGGTCGGCCCGTTTTTCGAAGCCGAGTGGCCGACATCAGCAGAATTGCATCTGCCGGGCGGCAATGCACCGAAGGCCGGCGAGCTGTTCAAAAACCCGGCCTTGGCGGCGATGTACGGGCGTTTGCTCAAACAGGCCGAATCGGTCGGCACGGACAGAGACACTCAGATCGAAGCGGCGCGCGATTGCTGGTATCAGGGCTTCATTGCCGAGGCCATCGATGCATTTTGCCAAACGACCGAGGTCATGGACACATCGGGCCGCAAGCACAAGGCGCTGCTGACGGGCGCGGATATGGCGAACTATCAAGCGCACTATGAGGCCCCTGCGACACTCGACTATCCAGCGGGTGACAGGACCTTAACTGTCGCCAAGCCGGGCCCCTGGACGCAAGGCCCCGTGATGCTGCAACAGCTCGCACTGTTGAAAGGCTTCCCGCTGGCCGATATGGACCCATCGGGTGCGGATTTCGTCCACACCATCATGGAATGCGCCAAGCTCGCCTTTGCTGACCGCGAGACCTTCTACGGCGATCCGGCACACACCGACGTGCCGCTGGAAACGCTGCTGTCGGATGCCTACACCGATACGCGCCGGGGATTGGTCGGCACAGAGGCGAGCTACGATTTCCGCCCGGGCGAGATCGCCGATTTCGGCCAACACCCGGAACTGTTCGCCAGGGGCTCGACCATGAAGGCCGACGATCCGGAATCACACGAATACGACAACATGTTCATCAACCAAATGGGCCAGGCCAGGGGCGACACCTGTCACCTGGACGTCATCGACAAATGGGGCAACATGGTCGCGGCCACGCCCTCGGGCGGTTGGTTGTCGAGCTCTCCGGCGATCCCGGATCTGGGTTTCTGTCTGTCCACACGCGGCCAAATGTTCTGGGTCGACGAGGGGCACCCCGACTGCATCGCACCCGGTAAGCGCCCGCGCATCACATTGTCACCATCGATGGCGCTCCGCGATGGCGAACCCTACATGGCCTTCGGCACGCCCGGCGGCGACCAGCAGGACCAATGGCCACTGCACATGTTCCTGCGCCACGTGCACCATGGCATGAACCTGCAACAAGCCATCGATGCGCCGAATTTCCATTCCACCCACTGCCCGGGCTCATTCTACCCGCGCGAATGGGACCCGGCGGGCGTTAAGATCGAGGGACGGTTCGGAGACGACGTGCTCGACGACCTGCAAGCCCGCGGCCACCGCCTCTACGTCGAAGGCGACTGGGCACTTGGCCGCGTCTCGGCCTGCGCGCGCGACGGCGAGCTGTTGATGGCCGCCGCCAATCCCAGATTGATGCAGGGGTACGCGGCGGGTCGTTGATCTCGGCCTGCGAGTTGAGAATGGTCAATGCTGCGATGGCGGTAGCATGATACTCAATCCTGACAACTCCCTTTGTTTCCGAGGAGAATCGAAATGTTGCGTAGAGCCGAAAAGGTGATCCGCTGGGCATTGGTATTGGGATTGCTCGGTGGTGCCGTTGCTGCGGCCGCCGACGAACGCGAACCGGTATCGCTGCCGCCGGAGGTCAAAGAACGCTTTATGGCCGAAATGGCGAGGCCATATGGGTAATCTGGACGACATCCTCACCGCAATGGCCGAGGAAGATTTCAGCGAGGCCGCGAATATCGCTGAAATCCAGATGGATTTCGGTCATTCCATGTGGACGGCGATGATGGAACAGGGCATGTCGGCGGATCAGATTTTGGCGATGAAACAACAGATGCGCGCCAAGGGCATGGGCCGAGGGATGGGCCAGGGTATGGGTCAAGGAATGGGCATGGGTCGCTTCATGACCGAGGACTTCCGCGCCATGGGGGCGACGTTCCACGAAGCCGCCACCGCCTTCGCCGCCCGCGCCCGCCGGGCCGCGTCTCCACCGACGGCGACGGACTACAAGGAAACCACAGAAGCCCTGCAAGCCGTCACATCCTCTTGCCGCGCCTGCCATGATTCGTTTCGGATTAAGTAAGACGCAACAGCGCCCAACGTCTGTTACTCAGAAAACACAAACACCGGGCTGCTCCAGGCCTGAAACCCGTCTTCGGTGGTGACACAGACCCAGAGCGGGTTGTCGCGGGTAGCGTCGAGCGGAATTTCCACTTCCGCCGTGATGTCCCGGTGCGGGTTCACTTCGGGCAAACGGAAGGCGCGGATTTGGCGTTCCAGTCCGCCGGCGTCCATGATGGTGTCTTCCAAGCCGATATCGGCGAGCGGCACTTGAAGGGTGCCTAGGTTGGTGGCGATGTCGAGATTGCCGCCGGGTTCGATTTCGTCGAACCAGGCGTCGAAGCCGCCGAAATTGCCGGTGGTGACGGAATTGAACACCACCGTATCGGTGCCCTGCTGCTCGAACTTGCGTTCGGGGTTCCAAGCGTTGATGCGCTCCAGGCGGTTGAGATTCGCACCTTCGAACTTCACCCGTCCGGTCCAATTGGTTTCGCGGCCCCGGCCCCGGTATTCCGCACCGGACCAGATCACGCGGATGCGCTCGCCCAAATCATTGTCGCTGAAACCGCGCAGCGTTTTGATCACCTGCGCGCCGTTGCGCACTTCGATGCGTTCGATCGGCGCTTGAGTTGACGCCTCGAGGCGCAGCGTCACGGATTTCGCATCGCTTTTGACGATATCGCCCATCATCGCTTCCGAAACCTCCGACGTCGCGGTATCGGGAAAGGCGTTGGGGTCTTGATCAAACAGCACCGCCCCATCCGGGAATTGGGCGCGCACATCTAAGTGCAGGCGCGTGCCGGTGGTGCCGTAGTGATGGCGGCGCTTCAGACAATCGAAAATGCCGTCACGGGTGAGGTCTTCGGTGAGGAAACACGTCAGTCCGCCATAAGCGCCGAAGCCCCCGGCGCCGGGGTAGCTGGCACCGGGCCGGCCCTTGTGACCGTCGGAATTGCACACCACGCCCGAGCGGTGGCCTAAGGGGAAGCCGTCCGTCAGCAACCACTCGAACGAACCCCAGGCGGAATGGATTTCCATGGCTGTTTCCTGGGTCGGGTCGTGCGCGTAGGCGATATCGGCGTAGCGTCCGCCGACGTGCGCGTATATGACACAGTCTTCGTCTTTCAAAACATCGAACAGGATGTTGGCGTTTTGCGCGTCGGTATCGAGATCCGAGCGGTCGGTCAAAAGCGCGTGCGAGGAGCGGCGGATTTGGCGGCCTTCGTTGCGGAAAAATACGTTGCGGTCGCCGCCGACAGCCGTATTGCCCGACCATTCATAGCCCGGAAAGGTGACGAAACGGTTGTCCTCGTGGTACTCGGCGGTCAGGTCGTTCAGGTGCGCCCAAAAGGCGTTGTTGACCTGGAAGTCGTTGGCCTGGTGGCTGGTGACATCGAGAAACGCGCAGTCTCGGGCGAAGGTGAAATACTCACGCGCCGTCGTCACCCCGATGGACTCACCGCTCTGCCCGTGCAGGTCGCCCCAATAGCCCGAATATTGCCCGGCCCGGATCACCAGCGGGTGCGAGCGCGCCAGTTCGGCGCCGCTCTCGTCCTTCACGGTGATTCGCAGCGTGCCCTCCTCGCTGACGCTCAAATTCTCGAACGTTACCGCCCTCTTGCCCTTGGGGTAGTCGAAGGTTTCCGGCAGGCCATCGACGCGAAGCGTGGTCTCGAAGCTCACGCGGCCCTCCGTCAGGTGGCTCGGGTTTCCCCAGGCGTCCTCCGCCTTAAGCCCGAAGTGAAAGCGCTCGCCCGGGCGGCGCAATGACGGCAGCACCGCATGCCAAACCGCCGGCACATCTGGGATGATCGACACGCTCGGCGTACCCGGGATCGGCACGAATTGTCCGACCGCACAGACATCGGCGGAGACCTTGAATTCCATGGCGGACTCGACAAACGTCTGCATCTTCATGCCGGGTGAACCGCCCGAGGTGTCGCCGAACACAATCGCGATTTTGTCGCCTTCGCGCAGGCAGCCGCCGGTCACGCGCACGGTCAACGTCTTCCAGCGCGGCCGCGTGCCGGCGGCGCGGCGAATGTATTCGACGTTCAACGGCACACCGGTATCCGTCTCGGCGGTGACGTAGTTGGGCTCGGTCGGGCTGGAAGTCTGCAGGCCGCCGGCATCGCCGTGGATGCGGAAACTCACACGGATAGCGCCTGTATCGTCCAAGCCATAGCGCCCGACCGTGTAGGTCAGGCGGAAGGTCTGGTAGCTGCGCACCGGAAACTTGCCCTTGGGCTCGAAGTCCACGTGACCGTACAGAACCGGGTCCTCGCCCGGCTGCGCGATGGGCCATACCTCGCCAACGAGATCGGAGTCGGCGAGATTCGGATAGTTGTCAGGAGTCTGTTCGGTCATGGAAAGGGTTCCATTTTGGGTTGTCTATGAAATCGACGTTAGATTGATGACGTAAGATAATTCAGGCAGCCGCTCTCAGCCAGCGCCGCTTCGGCCCGGGTTCGCGCCGATCCTTCAAGTTTGGCAAATCCATCACGCAAGCCGTTCCAGCATTTCAGTTGGTAACCGAACGGCGCTTGGCAGTAGGGCTGGCCGAATATGTCAACTTCAAGCGTGTCGGCTTCAGCCTGCAACGCACGCGCGTTGGCGGCGAGAAACGGCAGATAAACATCGGCCGAGAGTTTCAATAAATCCTGTACAGCAGGCGTCAGCGGATCGCCAGGCGCTTGCCACGCCCCCTCAACGCCAGATGCATCATCCATAAAGCGCACCCAGTCCACCAGGTCTCCCGCCGTATCACGCATGATGCCCATAGGGGTCGGGTCATCCGCCAACACCCGGAGCTGACCGAATAATCCGAACTCCGCCACCGACGGGCGGCCGCCGAACAGATAACGTTGTCCGTCAATTCGGCTGTTCAATGCCTGCAGCACGGCCTGATAGCTTTGTTCGATCATCGGCTTGTTTTCAGGGGTACAGCCGACCGAAGCCATTCGGCCAATCTGGCGCTCTTTGAACGTGGTCGCCATTTCGCGCCGTGCCGGGAGTTCGAGATCGGAGAACGAATCGTTGGAGATCCAGCGCGCGGCGAAATCCTGGTCGGGCGCATAGTGCCAACGGTAATGGAACATCGCCTTGGTCAGCCATTCGTCGGCCATGTCTTCAATCAGATCGGCGAGGAACGCCATGGCCGGGTCGTCCGGAATGACGGAGCGCTCGCCGGGGTGGCGCTGCTCCAGGTCATGCACCAGGGCTGTGGAATCGTTTCGGTAACTACCGTCCGGGTAGTTGAGCACCGGAACCAGCGCCGGGCGGATATGGGCGATTTCTTCACGAGCGCTTGCCGTGCGCAGTATCCAATCAAAAGGCAAACGCCGGTAGCGCATCAATGCGCGCATCTTCACTGAATAGGGTGAACCGTTGGCGCCGATCAGGCGGTAACGTTTATCCGATTGCATAATCTTCCCCCCCCTTTGTCATCCGCCTCAGGTTTCGCGGCGCATCCGCACCATGCCTTCCTGGGTCATGGACGCGACCAAGCGTCCATCACGGGCGAAAATATTGCCGAAATTCAGGCCCCGTCCGCCCGATGATGACGGTGACGATTGATCGAACAACAGCCATTCATCGGCACGGAACGGCCGGTGGAACCACATGGAATGATCCAGGCTGGCGGACAAAATCTTGCCGCCGTACCAGGTCATGCCATGCGGCACCAAACAGGTGGCCAGCAATGTGATGTCGGATGCATATGCCAGCACGCATTCATGACGGTCGAAATCGTCGGGCAAGGGCGTGCGTGTGCGCGCCCAATATCGCTCGATCGGCGGCGCCGGGTCGGGGCTGACCGGATCGAGAGGGGCGACGGGACGGATTTCGATGGCCCTGTCGGCCATGAAACGTGCCTGTGATTTTTCCGGAACCCGATGCAACAACGCCGCGCGGCGCTCGCGTTCGTCGGGCAGGTCTTCCGGCGGCGTCACGTCGGGCATGGATATCTGGTGTTCGATACCCTGTTCGTCGATCTGAAACGATACAGACATATTGAAAATCGCACGGCCATGTTGGCGCGCCAGAACATTACGGGTGGCAAAACTACGGCCATCGCGGATGCAGTCCACGTCATAGATGATCGGCACCTTGGTGTCGCCCGGCCGCACGAAATAAGCATGCAATGAATGTGGACGGCGGCCCTCGACGGTGCGTGTCGCTGCAACCAGAGCCTGCCCGATGACCTGTCCGCCGAATGCCCGCTGGCGGTCCTCCTTAGGGCTCTCGCCGCGGAACAAATCCGATTCCAGCGTTTCCAGGTCCAACAGGTCGAGAAGGTTTTGCAGTGTGCCGGGCATCTTGTTCTCTTTGTTCAATGAGCCAATACCGGCTTTTTACCGCACCGCAGCGGAATTAGACATGCCCCTCTTGTTTCAGCATGTGTAGCGCGGAGCGGAGCGCATCGGCGCTTTCAGCAATATCGTCGTCGCTGTGCACGGCGGAGACGATGGCACCCGGCTTGCCCGACAAATCCACACCGTTGACCAGCATGGCGAGGCGGAACAGCTTAGCCGCCGGATGGTTGCCCGCCGCCTCCATCACCGACAGCGGCTGGGCCGCAGCGTCGAAAGTCTCCGGGTCGATATCGAGGCCGTCGGGATTGGTGAATATATAAACGTTTGATCCCAATCCCATAGCTGCCCACGGCACGTTCTCGGCAGCGAATACCGTGTTCCACGCTGCCTTCAGCTTATCGCCTTGTTCGTTGGCCCGCGCCGTCAGGTCGCCCTCGGCAACGCGGCTCAGCATCGCCACGCCGGCAGCGGCCGACAATGGGTTGGCGTTGAATGTGCCTTGATGCGGGATTTTCTCGAACCCGCCCTGCTCGGCGGCTTCGAAATCGAGATGCGCCATAATATCTTTGCGCCCGACCACCGCGCCACCCGGCAAGCCACCGGCAAGGATTTTCGCGAGCCCCGTGAGGTCGGGGAAAATCCCCCATTCGGACTGCACGCCGCCCGGCGAAACGCGAAACCCCGTCACCACTTCGTCGAAGATCAAGACGATACCGCGCGCTTCCGTCACCTGGCGCAGCATCTTGGCGAAATCGCGGCCAAGCGGCATTTGACCCGAGCTTGCGCCCGTGGGCTCCAGAATAACGGCGGCGATATCATCATCAGATTCCAAAGTTGCCTTCACCGCATCGGGGTCGGCGGGATCGGCGACGATGACGGCGTCGACAATGCCGGGCACGATACCGGGTACATCGGCCGTGCCTGAATGAAATTTGGAGCCAAACGCCACGTGGTCCTGCCAGCCGTGGAAATGATTCTTGAAGCGCAGCAGCTTGGTGCGTCCGGTAAAGGCGCGCGCCAAACGGATCGCCAACAAGTTGGCTTCGGTGCCAGATGAGGTAAAGCGGATGCGCTCAGCGGTTGGGATCAACTGTTGCACCAGTTCCGCCCACGTCAGTTCCAATTCGTGGCAAGCCGCCGGGTGCGTGCCCAGCGCAATTTGATCGTTCACCGCCTGCACCAGGCTGGGGTGCGCGTGGCCCAGCAACAGCGAACCGTGACCACCGTAGAAATCAATCAATTCGTTGCCGTCGGCATCCCATTTTCGGCTACCGAGCGCGCGCTCCACGTACAAAGGATAGGGCGACATGTGACGCGAGTCGTGCACCACGCCGCTTGGAAACAGATTTCGGCCACGTTGATGACGGGCCTTGGAAATGCGGGTTTTCGCCTCGAAGGCGGCAACGATGTGGGAATTGGTGAAAGGCGTCGAATCCATGGCGGGACCTCTTGTGATCAAGAGGCTATGATAGGACCCGCGCCCGCACAGGGAAAGGCCGCCAGCCGTTAAGACGCCGGTTTCTTATCCTTCAGCATATCGGCCATGCGGCGCTTCAAACGCGTCGACTTGAAGCTCGGCAAGGCATAGACCCAGCCCGCGACCCGCTTGTTGATATCTTCGGCCAGTTTGGCGGTTTCGGGCTTGGCGGTTTCCATGGCCGTAGCCTTGATGCTGGCCCACTGCTCTTCGCCCTTGGCGACCATGGCGATTTCCAGCTTCATGCCGTCACGCATCTCAAATAGGCTTCGGATCGTTTTGTCCTCGGCAAAGGTCACGAAACCGGCCTTGCGCGCATCGTCCAGATTGAGCTGATCAAGCACGGCGGCGATGTTATTGGGGTCGGTGTCGTATTGCAGTTGTTTGCCCATGGGAATGCCGTGCAGGGTAAAATTACGCGCTTTCGGGTCGGGCTTGGAAACGACGATCTGCTCGCCGTCCGGATGGCGGACCGTCACCTTCGCCACATTCTCTTCGGCAATGTCGACGATCTTCGAAACCAGCCAGTCGCCAGGATTGACCTCAACATCCAGCTCGCCGGCGGCAAGCCAGGTCTGCGCATTGCCGGGCTTGCGGATATAGACGCCTTCCTTGCGGGTGCCGACCAGATTGTAGCGCTTGCGCCCGGCCACCAAGTCAACGACCGTTTTACCATCAGCGTCGAACATCTTTATCTGCCGCGCCTGGGCTTCCTCGCCCTTCGGCTCTTCCACGTGCAGACGGGAATAGAGCTCCGGCTTTTTGGTTTTCAGCTCATACAGGTTGAGGTCGGCCAACTGCACCACAACCTTTTCAGCGACTTTGGCGGAGACCGGATATCCGTCACTCTCAACCATGGTCCAGCCATCCTTGCCGGCGCGGACCATGGTCAAGGTTTTGCCACGGTGCTCGATCTCGACTTTGGCGACGCTGTTGACTTGTTCGATCAAGCCGGGGAACACCGGGCCTGAAACCGCAACACCGCTACCGGCTTGATTGGCGTTCAGCGATACGGCAGCCGCACCGACGGCAATCACGGTGGCGGCGCCCAGGATAATGATGCTTTTGGGTGTCATGTCTGTTTCTCCCCGCTCAACCTGTCTCGACCACGCCGCCGCGCCGGCGCAAGCGTCGGACCAGCACGAACAACAATGTACCAAGCCCCAACAGCAACGGGATGGCGGCAATGTTGAAGAACTTGAGCCAGCTATCGAGGGTGTCGATATCCTTGCGCAACTCGTGCTGCACGTCCCGCAATTCCTTGCGGATGGCGACCATCTGATTGCGCGCGTTGTCGATCTTTTCTCGATCTTCCGGTTTCAAGATCAATTCACCCGTCTCGATACCTTCGCGTCGGATCAGCTTGTTCAACTCGCCACGCACGGTGTCGAGTTCCTTCTGCAGTTCCTCTTCCTTGGCACGGAAGCGACGCTCGGCAGCCTGGCGGATTTCGCGCACCAGATGGAACGGCCGGCTGGAAATGGTGCGCCCGCGCAATTCGTTCAAGGACGCACCGCCAGATAAATTCTCCAACGCGTTGATGATGAAATCCGCATTGTTGGCGAACGGCACCAGCATGCGCTTGCCCAGCAAATCCTGCACGTCGGCCCAAAGTTGGTCGTGCAGCATATCCACGTCGGCAATCACAATGGCCTGCAAATCGGCTTTCGATTGCGCTAAGTGCTTGGCCTTGAGCTTGCCGTCCTTGTCGTTGGCATCTGCAGGTGGACCATCGGGGAATGCGGTTTTAACCGCACCCGTTACACGCGCGGCCAATGTCAGGGGCTCGGAGCCCGCCTTGAAGTTCCGGAACATGCCGATGACATCGGGCTGGCCGGCAAAATTGGCGGCATCAATGGCCATGGAACGCATACCGGTGCGGATCAGCGGTGTCATTTGGGTGCCGGCGTCCTTCACCACATCGAGTATACCGGCGGTACCCATGTTGATCATCTGCAGGTCCGCCATGGCGGCGTCATCGCGGTCGAAGTTGCCTGGCCGTAACGTCAGCCAACCGACATAGTCGGCAATGGCCACCTGAGCACCGACCCGCACGTTGACGCGCCGTGCCGTATCCAGATCACCGGCAACGCGGTCTTTGCGCAATTCCAGGCCCCAGGTCTTGAGCACATCCGTCATATCGGATCGGCCCGGCGGTTGGGTGCCGCGCGGCGGTTTGTCCACCTCGGCGGCCGGATCGACAAACGCCAGCACCTTGCCGCCGCGCATGACGAACTGGTCGATGGCATACTGGGTTTTCTTCGGCAATGCCTTGGGATGCACCAGCATCAGGATCGAGATATCTTCATCGATCACCGGCACGTCCGGCGCCACCGGCTGCACTTCAAAAAACTCGTTGATCTGCTCGATCACCGACCAGCGCGGCCGCTGACCAGCGCCCGGCAAAAAACCGCCATTGACCGGCAACGTGCTCAAAACGCCGACAACGGTTTTTTGCGGTGAAGCCAGGGCGAGAACCAATTTGGTCAAGTCGTATTCCAAGAACGCTTCGCGCTCGGGCGTGAAGAACGCCAGGACCTCATTGTCATCGGTGGAGTTGGAGGCGGCCAGGCCGAAGTAGCCGAGATCACCGGACTCGTTCAAGGGGATGCCCGTCAGGCCGTAGGAAACGGCGCTGTCTTCATCGTCCGAGAAAGGCTCGGGGTTGAACATCTGCAGCCGGAAGCGGCCTTCGGTCAGGTTGGAGTACTGCTCCAGCAGTTCGCGCACGCGCTCATAATAACGCGCGTGGGGCGGGCTCTGCTCGCCCAGGATAGAACTGAAATAAAGCCGTGCGGTGATCGGCTCATCGACCTTTTCCAACACCTTCCGCGTGCCATCGGAAAGCGTATAAAGCCTGCCCTCGGTCAGATCTACCTGCATGGCGCGGAACGAATTGTTGGAAAAGATATTGATTGCCAGAAACAGTACAGCGCCAAGCACTACGGCGATGACTGTCAGTTTATGACGATGGGCGGCGCTGGAGTTCTTGTTTGTCATTGCTCAGGCCCCCTTCTTGGCGTCGACCGCCACAACGTTGGCAAACAGAAAGAAGCCGATCAGCGACGTGAAGAAAATTACATCGCGGAAATCGATGACGCCTTTGGCAATAGCCCGGAAATGGGTCAAGAAGCTCATGCTTGCCACTGTCTCGATCAACACGTCGGGTGCCCACAGACGGAAGAAGTTCAACACCATTTCAAGCCCGCTCATGGTGAACACGAAGCACACCGTTGCGGCGACTATGAACGCGATCACCTGATTCTTGGTCAGCGCCGAAATGCATGACCCGATAGCCAAGAACGCGCCGGCCATCACGAAGCTGCCGATATAGCTGGCGACGATGACGCCGTTGTCGGGATCGCCCAGCACATTGACGGTGATCCACATGGGAAACGTCAGCGCCAGGGCAATACCGGAAAACGCCCAAGCGGCCAAAAACTTACCCAGCACGGCTTGCGTGGTGGAAACCGGCAGGGTCATCAGCAGTTCAATGGTGCCGGTCTTGCGCTCTTCCGCCCAGAGCCGCATGGAGATCGCCGGGATCAGCAACAGATAGAGCCATGGGTGATAGAAGAAAAACGACACCAGCGTCGCCTGGTTGGATGAGAAGAATCCGCCCACGTAGAACGCCAAGGAACCCATGAGCGCGAGAAAGATGACAATGAAGACATAAGCCACGGGCGTGGCGAAATAGCTCATCAACTCGCGTTTTAAGATGGTCGCGATGTTACGCATGAGCGGCCTCCTTCGCGCCTGAATCTGTTGTGGTGATTTGGCGGAAGACATCGTCAAGCGCGCCGCGTTCTACGTACAGTTCCCGCACCTCGACATTGACCTGGCGCAACGCTTCGGCAACGGGCTGCATAACATTCTTGCCGGGCATGGGCAGCACGCGGAAGCGCTCCATGCCATCCAGTTTTTCCATATGATCGACGCCCTTGACGCCGTCGACGCGGATCGCGGTTTCGGCGAACTTCTGCACATCGTCGATACCGACGCTCATCACCAGCGTATTGTGGTTGGGCGACATGGCCATCAGCTCTTCCGGCGTGCCGTCGGCCAGAAGCTTGCCATGCGCAATGACCACGGCGCGCGAACACACGGCCTCGACCTCTTCGAGAATATGAGTGGAGACGATGATCGCTTTTTCCGGCGCCATTTCCTGAATGAGCGCGCGCACATGATGCTTCTGGTTCGGGTCTAGGCCGTCGGTGGGTTCATCCAGGATCAAGATTTCCGGATCGTGCAGGATCGCTTGCGCCAAGCCGACGCGGCGTTTGAACCCTTTCGAGAGCGTCTCGATGGGCTGATCCAAGACACCGCCCAGGATCACTTTCTCCACCACCTCGTCGATGCGGCGTTTGCGCTCGGCGCCATCAAAGCCCCTGATCTCAGCTATGAAATCCAGAAACCGGCGCGGTGTCATATCGCCGTACGTCGGCGCGCCTTCCGGCAGGTAGCCGATGCGGCTCTTGACCGCCACCGGATCGTCAGTGACATCAATGCCGCTGACTCTGGCGGCGCCCGCCGTCGGCTCCAGAAAACCGGCGATCATTTTCATGGTGGTGGACTTCCCGGCACCGTTCGGCCCCAAGAAACCCAGCACCTCGCCCTTGGCGACGCTCAAGCTGATCCCGTCCACGGCGACCAAATCGCCGAAATGTTTACTCAAATCCTCAAGATCGATCATCACTGTCATGATCCGAAACCACCCGGTCTGTTCATTGTTGGATTTAGCCCAGAATTCCCCCGCATTCGCACGGGCAGGCATGGACATACCCGCTGGGCAGCAGGTGTCAAGGGTCTAGGCGCTCGGATGGTCGCCAAGCCGCCGGAGTTGATCGGTTATCCGCTGCTCCAATCCGTATATGAAGCGCTTCGCTTGACGGGAAATGTCGATTCAAGCTCTCTCGGGCTATAGCGGTTTCGGCAGATGCCAAAGATCATGTTTATATTTTGGCCGTCCGCGCTCAGCGGCATACGGAGATATTGAAATTGATACTCGTGCTGATCATCGATGCTGGCTTTAACTTCAAACCAAATCGGCTTTCTGCGTTCAAGAATTTCATGGTGTTCATCCCAAATCAATTGGGCGAGATCAGGCGGATTCAGTTCACGGACACTTTTCCCCGTCATGTTGCCACCTTGAAGTACATGCCGATCACTCCCCCAAAATCGGTATCGAAAGTCGTTTCCGCCATCAATGACGTCTACAACCGAACATTGGGGAATGAGCTTTGGCGGCAAATCCTCGAGCCGAAACGTTTGCCAACTCGGGGCGAATGAGCTTTCCCGCGCCCGTTCCCAGGACTTCAACACCGGTTGAAGCTCCGTCGGCAGGTCTAAGGTATTCGCGTTATGTACATTTGAAGTGAGGCGACGCACTTTCTATCGACCTTCAAAGGCAATCCGTTTCATTACCAACCTTCATACGATAGCATGCAATGCCGCTCTTATCTATCATTTGTTATAGATCATTGGCCTAATACTCATTCACTGATGGCGAAGGGTGTGCGCTTGCCGGTTTAGTTACCCACCGGTAGAACACTTGCTCAATGCCTCGCAGCGGCCCTCGCCCGCAACGGGTTGTGTTCAATATGGGATGTTAAAGAGATCATGGCCGCCAGTGGATCAAAGAAAGTCGTCATCGCAGCACTGCTGGGCAATGGTCTGATTGCGATCACCAAATTCGCCGCCGCCGCTTATACGGGCTCGTCGGCGATGTTAAGCGAGGCGGTGCACTCGGTGGTCGATACCGGCAATCAGGCGCTCATTCTCTATGGCCTCAAACGCGCCGCGAAGCCCGCCGATGACACCCACCCGTTCGGCTACGGCATGGAGCTCTATTTCTGGACCTTCGTCGTTGCTATCTTGATCTTTGGTGTCGGGGCCGGTGTGTCCGTCGTGGAAGGGATCGACAAAATTCGCCACCCCCATGTCGTGGGGAATGCCTACATCAACTATCTCGTGCTTGGCGCCGCCATGGTGTTCGAGGGCGGCGCATGGTACTACGCCCTGAAGGAATTCCGTTCGCGCAAAGGGCGTTTGGGATACTTCGAGGCCGTGCGGCGCTCCAAGGACGCCGCCGTGTTTACAGTGCTGTTCGAAGATACCGCCGCCATGTTGGGGCTTTTCGTCGCCATGGCGGGTATTGCCGGCGCGCAATACTTCGATATGCCCGTTCTCGACGGAGTCGCTTCGGTTGTCATCGGCGTGATTTTGGCCGTTGTGGCTATTTTCCTGGCCTACGAATGCAAGGGATTGCTGGTGGGCGAAGCTGCCAAAAGCAGTGTCGTGCGCGGTATTCGCGCCATTGCTCATGCCCGTGACGGGGTCAAGGCGGTCAACGAATTGCTGACCATGCACATGGGGCCTGATGATATTCTCGTCAATCTCAGTCTCGATTTCGACGATGGCATCCGCTCGGAAACCGTGGAAGCGGCGATCTCCGCATTGGAAGCGGAGATCAAGGATTCCTATCCGGAAGTGAAACGCGTGTTCATCGAAGCGCAAAGCATTCGTGCGCATTTGGACGCTGTACAAAGCCAAGCTGCGGAGAACTAACCCACCTTGATGAAAGCTGAATCAGCTTCCGAGCGGCCAAGGCATCAGGATATCGATAACGGCCGCTCCGGCTCTAAAAGGCCGGATTCTTCTAATGCATCGTGGATGTCTTGGCCTTTTTCCTTCGCGTACGATGCTATATCGATGTCGTCTTGCAGGATGTGGTCGAACAGCCAGCTTCGCAGGGTCTGGCGGAAATGAACAAAATCATCCAGATTGCGGTGTTTTTTCCACTCCGCAATCTTTTCATTCATTTTGGCCACAAGCAGAAGATGATGATCACGATGTTCCTCACTACTCGGGCATTCACGGGCCTGCATGACCACTTCCTCGCGTTGGAAATGGTATTTCACATGGTCCATAAAATAGCTGAGAATATCGTCTACGTCCGGCTCTACACCGGATCGCCGCATAAGCCGGTTCAATTCGGAAATGAGAACTTGATGATCCTTGTCGACAGCATCCACGCCGGTCCGCAAAGTGTCCGTCCATATCAACACATCCTGGTTCGACGCTAGCGGAAGATCGATCCAGAACGTGGTGCCAACGCCGAGTTCACTGTCGAACCCAATTCGGCCGGCCATCCTGTCTACCAGCAGCTTCGACACGGTCAGGCCAATACCGGTCCCTTCGCGCTGAATTAACGGATCCGCCCCCAATCGATGGAATAGACGGAAAACACTGGCGCGATCACGATCGGCAATGCCAATGCCCGTATCCGTGACGGCAATCCGCAAATAGTCGAAATCGCGTACGCTCCGCTCGATCGTTACGGTCCCGCCGTCACGATTGAATTTAACTGCGTTGGACAGAAGGTTCACCAGCACCTGCTTGAAGCGCTTGCCATCGGTGTAAAGAAAATGGGAACCACCGTGGCTGAATTCGTCGACGAATGTTATGTTTCTCGGTCCGCCAAGCGGCGAAATCAGACTTAGACAGTCTGCGATTGCCTGCTTTTCGTCGATATCGCCGAGCGAGAGCTCTAATTGGTCAGCTTCAATTCTCGCCAGATCAAGGATCTCATTCACCAGCTCGAGAAGGTGATTTCCTCCTGCCATAATACTTTCAACGTGCTCGTCTTGAGTTGTGGAAAGAGGCGACCGAGTATCCAATTGCAGCATTTGCGCATATCCGAGAACCGCATTGAGAGGTGTCCGCAACTCATGGCTCATGGATGCAAGAAATTCGGATTTCGCTTTATTCGCCTTTTCGGCGTCATCCTTGGCTGATTCCAACATTTCCGTGATTCGCGAATTGTCAGCGATTTTCTGTTCCAGGGAATAAATCAAGCTACGCAGTTGCGCCGTCATGGTGTTAAACGCCGTTGCCAGTGTCTGCACTTCGGCTGCACCGTTGACAGGCGCTTTCAGGTCCAATTCGCCATCGGCGATTAGAGCTGCCGTTTCCGTCAGCTCAAGTAAGGGCGTTGCCAGACGCCGCGCATAAAACAACCCAAGAACAACAGCGAGCAGCGATACAATGACGATCCCGGCCAATGAGAAACCCAAAAATGTGAACACCGGCCGATAAGCTTCCACGAAAGGAACTTCGACAACAACGGCCCATTCCGGCAGGTTGAGCGGGACATACATGGTCAGACAGAGGCCGCCCGTTATTCCCGTCTCCACGCTTGCCGTGCTCGGTATCAACACCTCGCCATCGTTCAAGTACTCGGCAACCTTCGTCAAGTTGCTAACGTTATCTCCCACTATCGCAAGACGGTTGTCGTGAAATGTGACGAGCTTTCCGCCCCGATCAACGATATATGCCAGGCCAGCCTCACCAGGCTTTAGTGACGCCACAAGATCGCGAACGAAATTCAAGCTGACTTTCGCAACCAGCCCGCCTTCCAAGCCGCCCGCAATATTGGAGATCGGAACACCAATCCGAAGCGTAGATTCCGTCGTAATTTCGTCAATCTGAACTGATTCGATATGGTTTTGTTTGTTTTTCAACCGCTTAAAGATTGTTTGATCAGATATATCCGTCAGGTCGGATGCCTTATAAATCTGATTGCGAGAAACTTTTACCAGCTCACTTCCAAGTCCGTTGACCAGTGCAATCTCAACAAAATTCGTATCAAGTGCCAACGCGTTGTGGAGCGTCAACCATCGCTCTGCCGTGGTCTGGGAAAAAGGCCGTCCGATGGATGCAACGGATTCAAGCGTTTTAAGCACACGCTCCATGGCATGCGACACCTTTTGCGCCGCGTTGAGGGCTACGGTTTGCTGCTGGCTGGAAATAGCGCGCTGTTGCGCCTGGAAGGAAAGGCCGATGTGGATGCCGCTGGCGACAACAAGTGACAACACGCCCACGACAACAAATGCCAGTGCGAGTTCTCGCGAAAGCCCGACGCCTTTCTCCGGTTTTTTTCGATTGGGAGGCAATGCCATTCTATATGTGCGCCCTGCAGCTGCAGCATTCGCCCTTTGCGGTCCTCGACATATGGCTAATGCTCTCTCGGTTTTAAGTTATGAATGATCTTGTGCGTGCTTTGCCACCAAGTCGGCGGATGAATGTAATTGTTCTTCGCCGTCGGCCATCCTGTCCAATACGTTGTATTGAACGGCGTTATCTTTCTGGCCTGGGCAATAGGTATGATCGGCAATTCATCAAGCCATATCTCCATCGCCAACACATACAATTTGTCGATCTTGCTGTCGCCCAACGGCAGAAGGTTTATCTGATCGACCATGGCACTGTATCGATCGGCGGCCTTGCCGGACCAACGCCAACCGTTCTGGGTCTCTCCGGTACGCTCACCCACGGGCTTGAACCAACGTGTATTGAAAGTATCCATCGACCCCCACGGTTCATTTGCCGAACCGCAGGACTGCCAACCAATCCTGGCCTCAAAATGACCGTGATAGAAGTTGTTGAACCATACATTTGCCTCTTCGTTGCGCGAAACAACCTTGATCCCAGCATCTCGCAATTGCTTTGCGACGACCTGAGCTATGCGCTGTTTTTCGATAAACGCGGCATGGGTCGTCAGATCAATGCTGAGTTCCCGGCCGTTTTTCTCATAATATCCGCTACTGTTTAACCCGTAACCTTTGGATTCGATGATTCTTTTTGCCTTTGCGGGGTTATGGTCGAGGAGCGAGTACTGTTTGTATAGCCCGGCTTCCTCCAGCAAATCGACATAGCGATTGAGTGCCGGGTAGGCTGGAAAGAAGTGACGCGAAGCGATGGTCGTGCCGTCGTAGGCAAACGCAACAATTTCATCTCGATCGATTGCATGGTTCAAGGCCCACCGCATCTTTTTATCGCCCCATGGAGCAACCGTATGGTTGATTTCCAACGCGCGCGAACAGGGGTCTGGCACCCAGGCATAGGGGAGGTCCGGATGATGCGAAATGACGTTTTTATTGGTGCGTTTCAGTTCCAGCAAATCACCGAGCGGAATGTCGGCCAAACCATCCACTTTGTTATCTTGCATGGCTTTCACGCGGGTCTTGCCGGCGCCGATCCAGCGCCATACCAGGCGCTTGGGTTTGGGTAACGGTTTCCAACCGGACTTCGCGCCCCACCAATTGTCGTCTCGATCATAGACAAACTCGGTATCGTTCGCGCGTGTCAGTTTATAGGGACCGGTAAACACGGGCCAGCCCTTGGCAAGATCGAAATTCTTGAACGTCTGCGGATCTCTGTTTCGCCAGATATGCTCCGGGACAATGCTTGGCGTGGTCCAGATTTTTACCGCCCAGAAATCCAGTTGGAATCGCGTATGGCGCCGCTTTAAGTGAAACCGAACGGTCTGGTCGTCCAGTTTTTCAACACTTTTGACCCAGTTCTTCAGGCTGTCGGAGTAAATATAGATGGAATCCGCAGCTTTTTCGACCAACATGCGGACGCTGAAAACAACGTCATCGGCGTTGAAGGCCTCGCCGTCGCTCCAGGTAATGCCTTCGCGTAATTTCAGTGTCCAGGTGTCGAACGTGGTATTTGGCGTCATCGACAAGGCAAGCCAGGGTTCGATCTCTCCGGTTTCATAATTCAAGATGAACAGAGGCTCCATCAAGGCCTGATGAAAACCATGAACCAAGCGGCGGCCCGCGGCCATAGGGTTCCAACTCTCGGGGTTTGCGACTGGCCCCCCTTCCAACTCAAACACAACCGTGTCACGCCTGTCGATCTCGGGTAGCGTGAGTTTGCTTTGAGCCAGGGCGGAGCCGGGGGCAATGAACACAATGGATATCAGTGCGATTATCAGAAGTCTCATCCTGCTCATTCCGCCCGCCTTCCGTCACCATTTTGTAGAATTGCCAGCACTCAAACCAATTCAAAGAGAGAAGCGGCACCGCAATTCACAACTCGCAATCTTGGTTTCTACGAATAACACCATTGTATGCGTTAGCCGTAGGCTTCGGCCAACGTTTTTAGCCTTTCAATATGATTTGTTTGTCTGGGCGAAACCGTGGAAGCGGCGGTCTCAGCACGTGAGGCGGAAATGCAAAAGGGAGACCGTGCCTCTCGACTTTCGGTCTCCCTCACCCACATTCCATTAGTGACGTTAGCGTGATGCTGTGGCCATATCGGATTTAAACAGCTTGGCATATTTGCCATAGCCCTTTTGCCCCAATTCGCCCGCCGGGATGAACTTCAACGACGCCGAGTTGATGCAGTAGCGCAGGCCCGTCGGTGCAGGGCCATCATCGAAAACATGACCCAAATGCGAATCGCCGATCTTGCTGCGCACTTCCGTGCGCGTCATGAAAAACTTCCGGTCCGTGTGGCTGGTCACGTTTGTCTCTGCAATCGGACGGGTGAAACTAGGCCACCCGGTGCCGGACTTAAATTTGTCGGTCGAGGAAAACAGCGGCTCACCAGTAACGATATCGACGTAGATACCGGGTTGCTTGTTGTCCCAGTACTCATTCTTGAAAGGCCGTTCGGTGCCGTCGTTCTGGGTCACGTCAAACTGTATATCGGTCAGGCGTTCGCGAATCTCCGCTTTCGACGGCTTCGTGTAGACGGCTGCACTCTCGGACATCTTTGCTTCCTTCATGGATTTGCTCTTGGCGCCTTGATACTTGGAATAATCAACCTTCAGGTCCTTCCCCCAGGCGTTTTCGACGAAATCCGTACGGCCGGAACCGCTGGTGTAGAGTTTGTAACGAACCGGGTTCTTCTTGTAGTAGTCCTGATGGTAGTCCTCGGCGTCATAGAATATCTTAAACGGCGTGATTTCCACCGCAATGGGCTTATCGAAACGGCCCGATGCGGCGAGTTCCGCCCGCGATTTTTCAGCCAGTTGGCGTTGGGTCTCAGAGCTGAAAAAGATTCCCGGGCGGTACTGCGAACCGCGGTCGTAAAATGATCCGGTGCCGTCGGTCGGGTCGAAAATCCGCCAATAGGCTTGAAGAAGCCCTTCGTAACTGATTTTCGCCGGGTCATAATAAACCTGAACCGCTTCCGTGTGTCCGGTTCGCCCGCTGGAAACGCTTTTATACCCAGGGTCAACCTCATCACCGCCTGTGTAACCGGAGATCGCCTCCGCGACGCCAGGCACTTTCTCGAACCCAGCTTCCACACACCAAAAACAGCCGCCCGCGAACGTCGCGACTGACAGTCCGGCCAAGCTATCAGGGCGTGTGTTCGGTTCGGTTTCAGCCGACCCGATCGTGGAAAGGGCCGTGCCGGCGGCCAGTGCGACGATGCCCGCTAAGATTAACTTTTTCATGGCGAAATTTCTCCTATCCTAAAATCCTGATTGGCTGAACGGATTTTGCCAATCGTTCTTGAAAGGAATATCGCTCGACTATATCGCGCTGGAATCACGCAGTTATCACGATTCTATAACATTTGAAGATTTAGAGCGTATTTCGGTGCGAAGGCAGCTGAAAACTGAAAATCGACCCGAAACTGCCCTCAGCACCATCATCCACATTGACTGCGGTAATGGTGCCTTGCTGCATATCCATGATGCGTTTGGCGATGGCGAGCCCCAGCCCCGCATGCGCGCCCGATTTGTCGGCGCCGTCACCACGATAAAACGGGTCGAATATATGGGCCAGATGGCCATCCGCGATACCCGAACCGCTGTCACGGACCGACACCACAATCCAATCGTTTTCAGCCCGCGCGGAAACGGTTATAGCGCCGTTTTCGGGCGTGTGCCGGATGGCGTTGTCGAGCAGGTTATCAAGCACGCGCTCGGTCAAACCGATGTCGCCAAACGCGAACGGCGTGTCGGTCGCTACCGACAGAACCAGTGACTTGCCTTCGCTTTCCGCTTTCAACCGATGCTTCTCCGCCGCGTCATGGATCAACTCCGGTAAGGCGAACGGCTCCAACTGGGGCTGTTTCTCCCGCGCATCCAAGCTCGCCAGTTCGAACAACTCTCCCAGCATCTGCCCCAGCCGGCCGCACTGACGCAGCGCGATACGCAGGAATTCCTCGCGCTCTTCGTTGCTGATGGTGTCCCTTTTTATCTGCATTGATTCCAGATATCCCTGCAACGACGCCAAGGGGGTGCGCAGATCGTGGGAAACCTGGGCAACAAGGCGCCGGCGAAGGGCATCTTGTTCCTGCAACTGCTCGATCTGCTGGCCGATCTGCTCGGCCATGCGATCGAACGTAAAGGAAAGCACCTGGACTTCATCACCTGCGGGAACCGACACCGCATCTTCGGCGTCACCGATGATCGTGTGCGTGGCAAAGTCTTCCATGCGCCCGGTCAAGCGACGCAGGCGTCTGGTCAGCAGATGGAAAGCAAGTAAACCGACAAGCAGGCCGAAAACCAGACTCGCCGCCATTGCCCAACCGCTCATACGCAGCAAGTAGCTATTGCGCGCCATGGTCTCGGCGGCATCGTACTGTTCACCGCGCAAGACGACATAAAGATAACCCTCGTCATCTGTCGCGCCGGGCATTTCCGTTACCGAGAAGGCCTTTTGACCCGTGTGGCTGCGCGGGTCATCGCCAAGCAACGGGTAAGGATCTTCCATTCTGAGGAAAGCCTTGATGGGCTCCAGGGATACCGATTTCCGCTTA
Source organism: Rhodospirillaceae bacterium (assembly GCA_016845145.1). Classification (GTDB taxonomy): domain Bacteria; phylum Pseudomonadota; class Alphaproteobacteria; order Rhodospirillales; family Casp-alpha2; genus TMED8. The sequence goes on along the minus strand of JAERTE010000018.1, from coordinate 187,660 downwards.
ATTTTTTCGGGGTCGGCGGAGTACGAGAGAATGCGCCCCGCCTTGTCCAACAGGTAAATCTCAATACTAGGATTGATGGACATATAGAGGCTGAAGGTTTCCTTCAGCGCCTTGTCGTTGAGCCGCCCTTCGGCGATCAAGTTGCGGTCGGCGACCAGGTTGCGGGCCAGATGGCGGTTTACCTCTTGATTGAGCTGCCGCAAATAGTTGTCGGTGACGACCAGGTTGATGGCGGTGTAAATGGCGCCGACGGCAATCAGCAAAACCAGCAAGCCCAGGGAAAGCTTGGCATAGAGGGTCCGCACCATGGCCTTAGTCCCGCTGCTGCACGAATTTGTAGCCGACACCCCAGACCGTTTGGACGAAGACGGGGTTGGCGGGGTCTTTTTCGATTTTGGCGCGGAGCCGGTTGATGTGCGTATTGACGGTGTGCTCGTAGCCTTCGTAGTTGTACCCCCAGACCTGATCGAGAAGTTCGACCCGGCTGTAGACCCGCCCGGGCCGGCTGGCCAGGTGCTGCAACAAATCGAATTCCCGCGCGGTTAGATCGATCTCCACCCCCTCAACCAAGACCTGGCGTTTCTCAACGTCGATCTTGATTCCGTTACTTTCGATCGGGGCGGCAGCGGCTGCCTGCTGCGGTTTTGCCGATAACGCTTCAACCCGCCGCAACAGCGCTTTCACGCGCGCGAGCAGCTCAGGCACGCTGAAAGGTTTGGTCAGGTAGTCGTCGGCGCCCATCTCGAGACCCAGAACCCGATCAAGCTCCGTCGATTTGGCGGTCAGCATCAAGATCGGCACATAGCCGCTGATGGACCGAATTTCGCGGCACAGGCTCAGGCCGTCGAGACCTGGCAGCATGAGATCCAGCACAATCAGACTGAATTCGGAGTCTTCACTGGCATTTCTGGCATTTCTGGCATTTCTGGCATTTATCGCCGCCAATGCCGTGTCGCCCCGGCTTTCCAAGTGGACATCAAAACCATTGTCGGTGAGGTGCATTGAGATCAGCGAGGCGATATCGGGATCGTCTTCGACAACCAGAATCCGGCGGCCAGAGTCCGCAATAGGGCCCTGACCAGAATCCGGAGCAGGAATTGCCTGGGACGATGAGACCATAAGCAACTCCTCTCCGTTAGATGATGGCTGGGATTGAAAAAATCATGTCCCAAATATTGTCTTATTTCGACGTAAAGTCGCCTAGTTTTTCTTCATCATCTCCTGTTTTTTCATCATCTCCTCTTTCTTCATCATTTCTTCCTTCTTCATCATCGCCTCTTTCTTCATCATTTCCTTTTTCATCATCTGTTCTTTTTTCATCATCTCTTCTTTTTTCATCATCTCGGGCGATTTCGTCTCAGCGGCCTGAGGAGCGGAAAGGCCGCTCACCAACGCAATGGCGGCGGCGGCGGCAAAAGTGCTAACGGTTTTGAACATCGATTTCTCCTGAAAAACTTGGTTTGGGTTGCCGAACGCCGTCGTGGCGATCGGGTGTATCGATGAGCAGTTAACAGGGCCGAGTTCACGCGTTGATCACGCAAATATAACGTTTTGATAACGCCGATGGTGCCGGACCACGGGCTTTGAAATCGGCCATCATGGTTCTCGCCGGATGGGCATCGGCGAGGACTGATGGCCGTGTGGACCTATTCCAAATAATCTGGAATACTACAGCATGCACACTTGGACCTGATCTTTGTGCATCAAGCTTGCGGCACGTGTGCACATAGGAAATAAAGTATTATGCAGAATGTATTGGATTTTGTTTTCAGTTCGTTTTTCTTGGATTTTGTGTTTAGTTCATTGATATTACTTGCACTTGTAAGTGTTTATGAGTTTGCGACAACCAATATTAAGTTTCCGAGTAAGATGCTGGAAATCTCTGTCTCCGGTGTCGCAATTGGGCTGATCACCGTCGCGATATTGAGCAACCCGATTAACCTTCACAAAGGCATTTTCGTGGATGCGCGCTGGGTGTTGTTGAGTTGCTGCGCGATCTTCCTCAATTGGAGAATTGTTCTGATCGGCGGCATTATCGGCGCATCGTACCGCTATTACCAAGGCGGTGCCGGCGGTGTACCCGGCGTTTACACGGTCATTGTTGCGATTTTGGTTGGGGCTGTCTGGCGATATCTTCTCGTTAAATTCGACGTAAAGTTTAGACTGTATTTGCAATACCTGTTCGGCATATCTGTAGAGCTTGCTATTTTGGTCTTACTTTACTTCGCCTTGGGCGAGAAAGGGCCTCTTGTCGTCAATGCCATTGGGTTGCCGTTGTTAACGTTATTCCCCATCGTCAGCACGATACTATCGCTTTTGTTCCAGCAGCACAGGGCAGAGGGTGTCGTCGCCTTCAAGTAGGATCGACGGCATTTCCCGCTAGGACATAAGATGCAAATTCGACAAACATCAAACCGAAGCCTACTGCTATCGGGTTTGGTTATCGCAAGCCTGATAACGCTCACGATGATGCACGATAACATCAGTTCGGAGCTGTACGAGGGTGAGCAACGCCGATCGGTTTCCTTGAGAGCCGCGGACCAGATTCGCATCAATTCATTTGAGCGTACGCGCGCGATCAGATCGTATGCTGCCACAATCAACCCGGAATACCTGGAATCGTACCACACACTGAGCACGGTGCAGCGAGGCACGCTGTCGACATTGCTAAAAAGCGAAACCGACGAAAGTCGTGCTCTTCCCGATGCCATGAAAACGACCGCCATTGCCGAGATGATTGAGGCCGGCGGCGCGACGCCTGCGGAGCAGGCGAAGTTAGTATTGAGCCAGAAGCTTGCTGACACTTTGATGGAGATCGAAGCCGAAGCATTGAGCACAATCTTCGACGGCAGCCCGACCATCGCGAGCCAGATCCTCAGTAGTGAGGTGTATTACGCGGCAAAGGTCGATTTTTTCCGGTCAATCGGCGAATTTGTCACGGTCGTCAACAAGCACACTGATGATGAGGCGGCGAAACTCGAACTTAAGAAGGATCAACTATTTCGAAATTACGGTTTTCTGCTGTTCATCATCTTGGCGGCTACACTGATCGAGTATTTGTGGGGGACAAAGAAGATCATCGCGCCAATCGAGGAATTGACGGAGATCGCCGGCGGCATGACCGATGGGGATTACAATCGCCGTGCCAATATCAAAGCGGACAATGAGATCGGCGTACTGGCGACCACGTTTAACGAAATGGCGGAATCGATTGAGAAAGACATCGCTGAACGCAGGCGAACCACCGATGAGCTGCAAGTCTTGCGTCAGGAGGCCGAGGCCGCGAATAGTGCTAAATCCGACTTCCTGGCAACAATGAGCCACGAGATCCGTACGCCGATGAACGCCATTATCGGCATGAGCCATCTGGCGCTGCAGACAAAACTAGACGCCAAGCAGCATGATTATGTGATCAAGATCTTCGATGCGGCGAACCTGCTGTTGGGGATTATCAACGACATTCTTGATTTCTCAAAGATGGAAGCCGGCAAGACGGAAATGGAAACCGTTCCGTTCCGTCTTGATGAAGTTATGGAGAATCTGTCTAACGTCATCTCGATCAAGGCCCGCGAAAAGGGTTTGGAATTCCTGATTTCACTGGGCCCCGATGTACCGCTCGGTCTCATTGGCGACTCGCTACGGCTTGGGCAGGTATTGATCAATCTTGCGAACAACGCCGTCAAATTCACAGATGATGGCGAGATCATCATCCGAGTCGAAAAACTGGCGGAAGATGACGAAGCGGCGACGCTCAAGTTCTCGCTTCAAGATAGCGGCATCGGCATGACGCAGGAACAGCAAAACCGTTTGTTCCAGGCGTTTAGTCAGGCCGATACCTCAACCACCCGCAAGTACGGCGGAACCGGCCTCGGATTGACGATCAGCAAGCGGTTGGTCGAAATGATGGATGGCGAAATTTGGGTTGAGAGCGAGCACGGAGCCGGAAGTACTTTTCTGTTTACCGCCAAATTCCCGATACAGGAAATTGAGGAAGATGCATCCCGGACATTACCCGAAGCCCTGATCAACAACAGAGTCCTTGTTGTTGATGACAGCCCGGACTCGCGTATGATCCTGCATGATCTGTTGGTCGCGCTCGGACTATCGTGCGAAGAAGCCAAAAGCGGCCGAGAAGCGATCGAGCGTCTGATCGGCGCTGCAGAGAAAGAACAATCGTTCAATCTGGTGTTCATGGACTGGCGCATGCCGGATATGGATGGAATGGAGACCATCCGCCAATTGCGCAAGACCCAAGCAATATCTCCACAGCCCAAAATTATTATGGTGACCGCCTATGGACGCCAGGAAGTCATCGACCAAGTTGATGAAATGGGCCTTTCAGGCATTATTCTCAAACCCGTCACCCCATCGATGTTATTCGACGCCGTCATGGGGGCGTTTGATATGGCTGCGGAGCCGATGGGCCGCCGGCGACAGATATCGACCGATCATGTTGAGGAGGCCATTCAATTCATCAGCGGCGCACGCATTTTGCTTGTCGAGGATAACGAGATCAACCAGCAGGTTGCCACCGAGCTTTTGGAACAGGCACAGCTTGTGATATCCATCGCCAACGATGGTGCCGAAGCGATTGAGATGCTCGAAACGCAAGAATTCGACGGCGTTCTGATGGATTTGCAGATGCCCGTGATGGGCGGGTTGGAAGCCACGCGGCGTCTACGAAAGATGGACAAGTTCAGCGACCTGCCAATCATTGCCATGACCGCGAACGTCATGGGCGGTGATCGTGAAGAGTGCCTCAATGCGGGCATGAACGATTTCGTCGGCAAGCCCATTGATCCGAAGGTGCTGTACACCAAGTTGGTTCAATGGATCGAACACGGTGATCGGATTGTTCCTGACGATCTGTTGAAACGAAGCGCCCGCCAATCCGAAGACGGCGACTTGCCCAATCTTCCGGGCTTTGACGTGCAAGGGGCGCTCAGTCGGGTGGGCGGAAGCGCCAAAGCGCTACGAAAACTGTTGGCCCGCTTTGTGGAAAGCGAAACAGATGCGGTAGCGCGAATCAAAGCAGCCCTGGATGCCGGCGACCGGGAAACGGCGATCCGTAGCGCGCACACACTGAAGGGCGTTGCGGGAAATATTGGCGCGTCGGAAGTTCAGGCTGCGGCGGCTGACGTCGAGGCGTTTTTGGTGGACAATGAGGGTTCGCCGCCGGATGCATTGTTCTTGGAAACCGAAAGAGCGCTAAGTGCGGCCATTGAGGTGACGGTTAAGGAAACAGCCTCACCGTCGCCGCAGACAACGGAGACTTCAGCTTCAGCTTCGGATATTCAGCCCATACTGGATCAATTGACGGCGCAGATTGACGAGTTTGATTCCACCGCCTCAGAGACCGGGGAGCAGCTTAAATCGCAATCTATCGGAACGGATTGGGCGAACGACGCCGGCGAATTGGCAAGTGCACTGGACGATTACGACTTCGACAAAGCGGAAGAACTATTGGCTCAAATCAGGAATAAGCTGGCTGCGCGAGTGGCCGTTCCAGCGCTACCAACCATTGACGCATTGGCACTTGTCAAAGAGTTGGAAGGACTTTCCCTGCGTATCGAAGATCATGATGCCATGATTGATGAGGCGTTTGCGCACCTCTGTGAAAAATCGGAATGGCTGAGGGCGCATCCGTCGGTGGATGCTTTGAAACGCAGCTTATCGGCCTATGATTTCGCTGACGCGGCATCCAAGTTGATGAACATTCTTTCATCTGCTCGTGACGCCGCCGAATTGGGTGAAAACGGGTGAACCAACGGCGCCACACAATACTTGTCGTTGATGACACCGCAGCCAATATCGATGTGGTTAAGGCGGTCTTGGCTCCTGACTATCATGTTCAGGCAGCGATCAATGGGGCTTCGGCTTTGGCGCTTATTGCCAGGCGGAAACCAGATCTGATTTTGTTGGATGTGATGATGCCGGACATGGACGGCTACGAAGTCTGTAGGCGCCTGAAAGGCGATGAACAAACCAGCAGCATTCCGGTGATTTTCCTGACTGCTAAAGACCACGTGGAAGACGAGGCGAGAGGCTTTGAAATCGGCGCTGCCGATTACATCATGAAACCGGTCAACCCGATCATTCTGGGAGCACGCGTTGCGACCCATCTCGCCCTGAGCGATCAACGCAAACTGCTAACTGACGCACTTGAAAAGGTGACACATAGCATCAACTATGCCAGCCGAATTCAGCGTTCCATCCTGCCGGACCTGGAGATCATCAAACCGACTATGCAGGATTTCTTCGTTTTGTGGGAACCTCGGGATGTGGTCGGGGGAGATGTTTATTGGTGTGACTATTGGGGTGATGGTCTGTTGGTGATCCTTGCCGACTGCACAGGGCATGGGGTGCCCGGCGCTTTCCTCACGCTCCTCGCCAAAGGGGCGCTCGACAAAGCAAAGAACGTTGCCTCGAAAGGCGACCTCCAGGGGCTGATGTCCGGTTTCCATCGAATTTTACAAGAAACGCTGGGCCAGCATCACCAAGATGGCGAGTCCGACGATGGGCTTGAACTCGGCGCCTGTTACATTGATCTTGATGCAAATGTTCTCAGTTTCGTTGGCGCGAGATTTGATCTATTGGTCATCCAGAACGGAAATGCCGATGTGGTCCGAGGCACGAAAACTAGCTTCGGTTACCGGGGTATCCGGGCTGATCAAATCTATGATACTCACGAAATAAAACTGACTAACGACCAACGCTTCTATCTGACGTCAGATGGCATTGTTGATCAGATTGGCGGTGAACGTAGCCGCAGCTATGGGAAACGGCGTTTCCGAGAGAACCTTTTGGGAATCCAGCACCTTTCCATGCCCGAACAACAAAAGCGGATCTACGATGCATTTATTGAGTATCAAGGTGATGAAGTGCGGCGGGACGATATTTCAGTTATCGGGTTCCAAGTTCGAGAGGTTTAGCTGGTGATGGATATCCAAAAAACCATCCTGGTGGTCGATGATGCGCCGTCCAACATCGATGTTGTCAAAACCATTCTTTCGGAGACGTACTTGGTCCAGGCGGCGGTTAACGGAAAAATCGCTCTGAAAATCGCCGAGAAAAAGCGCCCGGACCTGATCCTCCTCGATATCATGATGCCCGACATGGACGGATACGAGGTTTGCAAAGCCCTCAAAAACAATCCTGTAACGGTAAACATCCCGGTGATATTCGTCACTGGAAAGGATCAGGACTCTGATCAGGCCACGGGCTTGGCGTTAGGGGCTATCGGTTACGTAACAAAGCCCGTTGATCCAACAGCACTCAAGAAGATGGTCGCAGATGTCTTGGGGTGATCGCGAGATCAGGTCTGTTCATCGATCGAGCACAGGCGCAAACCTCAATGTCTCACGATTCCTTTTATAGGAATTTATTGACTTTTTGATATACCCAGTTATATTTGTTGCTGTATCGTCGGCCGTTCCGGCGAAGGCGCGCTATTGCCCATTCGTATAGGTTTTTATCGGAACCGATGTTTTGTTGGTTTCGAAGAATACATCCAGGTTAATCCCGTCCACAGGGCATCGCGGAGAATTGGGTTCGTTCCGTCAATTTTTTTATTGATGCAATAAAATCAATGACTTCCGCGCACCATTTTCCTCCAATCTGCCCCATTCCGGGCAGGGAAGACTTAGTGAGAGGTGCCTTCCGACAGGTTGATCTTGTTATAAACGTTGTATTTGCCGGACGGTTTTTTCATGGGGATGCGCTTCACTTCTTCCAACGTCTTGGCGTCATAGATCACCAGCGCGCCCTGCTTCTCCCAGATGCTGACCAGGGCGTGCGAACCGTCGCGGGTGAATTCCACGTGGGCGGCGGTTTTTCCGGGTGCGGGTTTCAGCGTCTTGACGATCTCAAGCGAGCGCTTGTCGATGACGTGCATAACATCCTTGTGCTTGCCGAAAAACACATCGACCCAGGCAAAGTTAGAATTCTCGTGACTACGCATGAAAAACCCGGTGCCCAGCGTCTCAATGCGCTTGATGGTTTTCCAGCTTTCCATGTCGATGACGCTGACCGCAGGCTCACGCAGATGCGGCGTCGCCATGACCATGCGGCCATCCAGCTTCCAAACGATGCCTGAGCCCAGGTGCGGCATGCCCGAAAGGTCCAGTTCGGCGACCTTCTTTCTGGCGTCCAGGTTGTAGACGATGCCTTTCTTGGCGGTTCGCCCCGCGCCCATCACCTCGGCGTAAGTGGGATCGAAGAAGAAGTCGTCCATGTAATCGTCGACCTTGATACGGCGCACCGCAAACGGCTGTTTGCCGACAACACCCCCCTCAACCTGACCCTTGCGGTAGTTGTGGACGAAGTTGCCGTAAATGGGTTCGGCTTCCGGGTCGTAGGAAAGCTCCCAAATTTCCTTCATGTCCTTCAAGGCGGCGACGAAGCTTTGGCGCGGGCGCGCATCGTAGACGGCGCTGACGCGAGAGGTTTGGCCCTTGCCGTCACCGACCTCGATCACCCGAAACGGCTTTAAGTCCTCGGCATGCAACACGACCAGGGAATGCGGCAAGAAGTTACCGACCATCACCCATTTGCCGTCGGATGAGATGGCGATGTTGCGGGTGTTGATGCCGGCGCGGATTTCCGCCACCGGCTTCATGCTGTGCAGGTCGTATTTACTGACCCAGCCGTCGCGCGAGCCGAAGTAAACAAAGCGGCCATCGGGCGAATACTTGGCGCCGCCGTGCAAGGCGAAGCGCGACGGGAAGCGCCAGATCGGCTCGAACGTGTCGCCGTCCAGGATGGTCACGTGATGATCGCCGGTCTCAACCACGGTGAACAGGTTCAGCGGGTCGGACTTGTGCAACGGTTTGCTTGGCAGATCGGCCACCTTGTTGTGGACGACGTGTGTGGCCGCGATTTTGGCCATGTCCCAGTGCGGCACTTCTGGCAGCGGCTTGAAGATAAACGCCACCAGGGCGTCGATATCGGCTTTGCCCAGCGTTTTCTCGAACGCCGGCATCTGCGTCGCCGGACGGCCCTTGGCGATGGCGATACCGGCGCGCTTTTTCCGAAGGCGGCGCAGGTTTTCCGGCAACAGGGCCGGACCGATCTGGCCCAGGCGATCATCGCCATGGCAGGCGGCGCAGTGTTGCTGATAGAGGATTTGCGCATTCGGCTCGGCGTTGGCGGAACCCGCGGTTAAGGCCGCCAAGGCGGCAACGATAGAAATCTTAAGCAGCCGCATGACGTTTCTTCCGGTAAGGGGTAACAGTGACGCGATCCGATTCCTCAGCCAACCCGATCTCGGCGTCGCTGAGATAGCAGCCGGGATCTTCCTGCCACGGATCATCGGTGACCTGCATGGCGCGCACGCGGGTGTTGCCGCCGCAAATGGCAAAGTGGGCACAGCCTGCGCAACGGCCTTTGATGGTGCGGGGCTGGGCTTTCAGGCCAGCCATGATCGGGTCCGAGGTATCGGCCCAGATGTCGGAGAACGGGCGTTCCTTGACGTTGCCGAGCGTGTAGTCCCACCACATGGTATCGGGATGCACCTGGCCCAGGTTATCGATATTGGCGACATTGACACCCGACGAATTGCCGCCCCATTGCCTTAGCTTGGCTTCGATGTGCGCGGCGCTATCTGGGTGATTCTGGCGCACCCAATGCAGCATATAGACGCCGTCGGCGTCGTTGTTGCCGGTGACGAACTCGCGCTCGCGGCCCGACCTGAGATCCGCCTCGCAGGTCTCGAACAGCAGGTCCATGGCTTGGCGGGTGGCGGCGAAGTGGGCGTCGTCGCCACGGTTCTTGTTGCCGCGCCCGGCGTAATTGAGGTGCGAGAGGTAAAACTTGTCGATGCCCTCGTCATCGCAAAGCTGCAACAGATCAGGCAATTCATGCACGTTGTCGAGCGTCATGGTGAAGCGCAGCCCGACCTTGATGCCGTTCTCACGGCACAGCCGGGCGGCATGCATGGATTTTTCGAACGCGCCGTCGAGACGGCGGAATTTGTCGTGCGTCGCGCCGATGCCGTCGATGGAGATGCCGACGTAGTTGTAGCCGATGGCGGCAATGGCATCGATATTGCTCTCATCAATCAGCGTGCCGTTGGTTGATAGTCCAACATAGAAACCCATGTCCTTGGCACGTTTTGACACTTGGAAGATATCGTGTCGCAGCAACGGTTCACCGCCTGACAAAATCAACACCGGCACCCGAAAACCCTTGAGGTCATCCATGACGGTGTTGACTTCCTGCGTAGAAAGCTCGCCCGGAAAATCGGTATCCGCGGAAATCGCGTAGCAATGTTTGCACGTCAAGTTGCAGCGCCGGATCAAATTCCAGATGACCACGGGCCCTGGCGGCTGTCGGCTGGGGCCAAGTGGTGTCGGGTCCAGCACTTCCTTCATGTATTGGGTGATCCGGAACATTTAAGTCTCTCCCCTAGGCCGCCAGCCGCAGCCCGGTCTTCTTCAAAATCTTAGTGCTCAGCAATACCTGATGCCCGCGCGCACGTGGCCCCAACGCTTCGGCGATTGAATTTACTTTCTCCGCCACTTCTTCGGTGCTTTTACCATGCACCATGGCGAACAAATTGTAAGGCCAGTGCGGCAAATGGCGCGGGCGATGATAGCAGTGCGAAACGAAATCAAAGTTGCCGATCTCGCGCCCGGCAGCTTGGATATCGTCGTCGGCCACATCCCATACCGTCATACCGTTGGCGGTATAGCCAAGCTTGTAATGGTTGGGAACGACACCGATGCGCCTGATCGCGCCGGCTTCCAACATCTTGGTCATGCGCGCCATGACTTCTCCCGGATCGCAGCCGATTTGACGCGCCACCTCATGATACGGCTCAGCACATAGCGGCAACCCCGCCTGCGTAGCAGTGATGATGCGGCGATCGAGATCATCGAGAACGTAACTCATGCTTCGAACCTCAAGCCGACAAAAAACTCTTCGCGTTTGGGCATGTCGAAGACCGGCAAGCCTGTCGCGGCTTCGATCTCGCCGATCACTTCACCAACCCGCTCAGGGGTTTCCGTCGCCAGCACGAACCACATGTTAAGATGATGCTCGCGGGCGTAATTGTGGGCGACTTCGGGGAAAGCGTTGACCTTCTCTGACACCGCATCGAAATCCCCTTCTGGCACGGAAAGTGCCGCCAACGTCAGGCCGCCGCCAAGTTTCTCTGCGTGATACATGGGGCCGAACCGGCTCAACACGCCGTCGTCCAGCAGAGCTTGCAAGCGGTCGATAAAGGCCTGTTCGTCAATGCCGACGCGCTCGGCGGCCTCCGCATAGGGTCGGTCGGAAATGGGGAAACCACCCTGAAATTCATTGATGATAGCGCGGTCGATCTGGTCCATTACGCTGCCCCTCGCCTCAGCGCCGGGGCTGCGGGCCGGCAATAATGTGCGCCGCGTTGCTTAAACCGGCGCAGGCTGAACAGCACGTCGTTGGGGCGTGATCCCAGGCCCGCGGTGCGGTTGATCTCAGCGACCTTGCCCAGCACGGCATCACGATCGCGGCCATGGATCATGGCGAACAGGTTGTAGGGCCAATCAGGCAGCCGTCGCGGGCGCTCATAGCACAATGTCACGCAGGGGTTCGCGGCGATGGCCTCGCCGATTTCGGGCACGCAAGTATCTTCGATATCCCAGACCACCATGGCATTGGCGGCGAATCCTAGTTCGTGGTGACGCACGATTACGCCGAAGCGCTTGATCACACCGCTCTCGACCATGGCCCGAAGCCGCGATATGACCTCGGCTTCAGATAAGCCGATACCATCACCAATGGCGGCATAGGGGGTTGCGACCAATGGCAGGCCGTCGGAGATGGCGGCAAGCAAGGCTTCGTCGGTGGCATCGATCAACATCTCAGATCAAACCCCAAATCAATGTGGAACGGCGTCACCAGGGGCAAATCAAGCACCGGGATATCCATTGCCGTTTCAATCTCGCCCAGCACCCCCAAAACAGCATCGCGGCTTTCGGCGGCCACCACGAACCAAAGATTGATCGCGTGATCGCGTTCATAGTTGTGATTGACCTCCGGACGCGCGCTCACATGTGCCGCCACGTCGTCCAACCGCTCCGCAGGTACGCGCATGGCCGCCAGCGTGCTGGCGCCAACCGAGTTGGGGCGCACCACGGCACCGACGCGGCTGATGGCACCGGCGTCCGATAATTCTCCCAGCACCGCGAGCACCTCGTCCTCACCCATGCCGAGTGTCTCGGCGATACGGGCATAGGGCCGAGGTTCGAGCGGAAAATCTCGCTGAAACTCGTTCAAAAGCCGCATTTGATTGAGGTCCAGGTTCATGGCTCAGAGCCCTGTCCGATGGGCGCGGGCGGAGAGGAAAATACCGCTTGGTTTGTCGGCGGGAAGATCGGTGATTTTGGCAAACGTTTCGGTATCGTAGACCTCGACCTTACCGACATCGCGCACCGAAAGCCAAACCTGCTCTCCGCGCGGCGTGAACTCCAGATGCAAGATGGCTTTGCCGGGCGTGAATTGATGAATGATTTTCTGGCTCGGCACATCGATCACTTGAACGGTGTCGTTGTTCGGGTGCGCGAAGTTGACCCAGACCTGACGGCCATCGGGACGTGCGACGGCAAACACCGGTTGGCCGTGAACCCGGATACGCCCGACCTCTTTCCAGGAACCAGGATCGACCACCAGCAGCTCATGCCTACCAATAGCCGGCAGATAAATGTGATCGCCAGCCCGGGCCCAGCCTTCCAGGTGCGGCATTTTGTAAACCGGCAGCTTCTTCTCACCCTTGCCGTAACCGTCGAGAATCCGGGTCACACCCTTCTCCGGCGCCCAGAGATCGAGCATCGCCATACCGTCCTCGCCGAATAGGCCGGCGATGTAGTAACGCCCATCGTCGGTCACCAGTGCATCGTAAGGAAGCTTGCCGATGCCGCGAAATTTGGTGATCTTGGGGGTGTTGCCGGCACTGAAATCGGCGATCCATATCTCACCGGCGTCATACAGGCTGAAAACGAACCGCTGACCCGGCGCATCCACGAGGCCGACCGTCTTCGAACGCACGCCGTCGGCATCGACGGCGGGAATATCGGCAATCAACTCTAATGTTGCCGAATTGAAAACCTTCACGCCGCCCGGCTTGTAATTTGAGACCGCCACCAGTTTGCCGTCTTGCGAGATGGCACCGCCGATGGAGTTGCCGCCCTGGATGACACGGTTAACGATCTTGGGGTCCAGCACGTCTACCTTTGTCAGGCCACCGTCGCGCCCAAAGACATAGGCGTAGCGCTGGTCACGCGAGAAAACCGCCGACGCATGGCTGAGATCGCCCAAACCTTCCACCGTGGCCAATCGTGTGCGACTTGTGGTTTCAATCACTTGCACACGCCCGGTGGCGCGCTCAACGATAATGCCGAGATCGCCGCTGCCGCGTAACTCGGCGGCGCGTGGGCTTGCCATGTAGGCCGCCAATGCAATAAGGGCAAGCAATCCAATACGAACCAACGGAGAAACTGAACCACCCATCACTTGATCCCTTTCTTCAACTGTTCCGCCATCCAGACCGCTTCCGCCTCGGTCAGTTGTCCGCGCCACGGCGGCATCGGCGTATCGGGGATGCCATCCAGAATCACTTCCGCCAACACATCAGGGTCTTTGCCTTCCAGATTGGCGGGCAGCAACGGCGACCCGAGCCCGCCTTTCATGGTCAAGCCATGGCATGAGCCACAATCCTGTACCAATAAGTTCATGAGATCGGCGCGACGCTCGGGCGCCATATCCGCACCCGTGGCAACGGCCCCAACACCAAGCACAACTATGGCCGCGAAAGCGCTCATTGCTGCCATCGCGTTCGCCCCCATCCTGACATTGACCCTAGCCATGGCGGGCTTCCAGCATCGCTGCGGGGATTTCGGCCAAGCCCGCGTCGATGCCCAACTCGCCAGCCAAGCTGGCAACCGCGCCAATGATAAAGAGCACCGGTCCATCCAGATCGGCATCGGCAGTGGCTTGAGATATCTCGCCAAGCGGTGCGATCACGTGATGCTGGCTCGGCTGCGTTCCATTGCAAACCGCTAGCACCGGTGTCGATGCCGGCAGACCTTCGGCAATTAGGCGTACAGCGATCTGCGCCATATTGGCGCGCCCCATGTAGACGACAAGGGTGGTTTCCGGGTCTGCCAGCCCGCGCCAGTCGAAATCCAACGGCGCATCTTCTCGGCAATGCCCGGTGACAAACCGCACACCCCGCGCCAAACCGCGATGGGTTAACGGCAAACCAACCGCCGCCGCGCACCCGGAAGCCGAAGTGACCCCCGGTACAACTTGGTAGTCGATGCCTTTTGCATATAAATAAGTGGCTTCTTCACTGCCGCGACCAAACAAGAACGGATCACCGCCCTTCAAGCGCACCACCAGACGTCCGGGCTTGGCCAGGCTGGCCAGCAACTGATTGATCTCGTCTTGCGGCACGGGATGGCAATTCGGTTGCTTGCCGACATTGATCCGCGACGCGCCTTCCGGCACCAGCGCCATGATCTCGGCCGACACCAATCGGTCATAAACAACCACATCGGCAGTTTCGATCAGCCGTAGGGCCTTCACCGTCAAAAGATCCGGATCACCGGGGCCGGCGCCCACGAGATGCACCACCGCGCGAGGTTTGTCGTCTCGGGATTTCATGCTCGGACTCCCCATCCGGTTGTTTCCATACGGCGTAAATAGAAGGCCGTGATTTCACCCATCAAATATCACGCGATTGCACAATTATTCTTGACCACGGTTAAGGCGAGAGAACCGCAACAGCGGTATCCATTATGGATATATCGTCAGCGGAAATTGCTCATGGAGGCAAATGAGTATGAAGAAATTTACCCTAACCGCTCCTATCGTGGCCTTGGCCGCCGGTATCGCCTACATGGGCATACCGCCGGGCGCTGTCGCGCAGGAGCCAACGCTCTCTGAGAAGGATTTCGAGGAAGCGAAGACACTCTACTTCCAACGTTGCGCAGGCTGCCATGGCGTGCTGCGTAAAGGTGCGACAGGTAAAAACCTGGAGCCGAAAAACATGCGCAAACTCGGCCAGAAACGGCTCGAGAAAATCATCACCATCGGCACCGAGGGAGGCATGAACAACTTCGATGATCTGTTTAGCAAGGAGCAGATCAAGAAGATGGCCACCTATATCCAGATGGAAGTGCCCCCCCCGGCAGAGATGACTCTAGCCGAGATGAAGAAACGCTGGAAGACTTTCATCAAACCTGAGGATTATCCGAAGAAGCCCATGCATGGTCGCAATTGGGAAAACTTCTTCATGGTGATCCTGCGTGACGCCGGTAAGGTTGGTATTATCGATGGCGACAAGAAAGAAGTCGTTGCCAAGGTCGATACCGGTTACGCCGTGCACGTAATGAAAGAGTCGTCAGACGGCCGCTTCTGGTACACCCAGGGCCGCGACGGCAAAATGACCAAGATCGATCTGTGGATGAATCCACCGCAAGTGGTGGCCGAAGCCCAGGTTGCATCCGACGCCCGTGACGTCGCCGTTTCCCACTATGGCAAATGGAAAGACAAATACGTCATCGGTGGCGGTTATTGGCCGCCGCATTTCGTCATTCTCGACGCCGTCACCATGGAGCCGCTGAAAGTGGTTTCCACGCGTGGCGTCAACGTCGATGGCGAATACGTCAACGAAGCGCGTGTCGCAGCTGTCTACAACACCCCGAAAGCGCCGACCTGGATGGTCGCCGTCAAGGAGTTGGGCCAGATGTGGCAAGTCGACTACTCTGATCTGGACAACCTGCGTATTGAAATGATCAATACCAACAAGTTCCTGCATGACGGCTTCTTCGACCCGACGCAGCGCTACTTCCAGATCGCCGCCAACGCTTCAAACCGGATGGAATTCCAAGATACCGTCACCCGTAAGGCTGTCGGCTCCTTGGTCACCGGCAAGAAGCCGCACCCGGGTCCGGGCGCCAACTGGATTGATCCGAAGTGTGGTCCGGTTGCCGGTACCGTGCACCTGGGCGAAGGCAAAGTCACTGTCTGGGGTAACGATCCGAAAGGCAATCCCGACAAGGCTTGGAAGACCTGTTATTCGGTCGAATCGGACGGGCCGGGCCTGTTTATCCGCACCCATCCGAAATCCGACTACGTGATCTTCGATCAGACGAAACATCCCGATCCCGAAATTCAGCAAGCCATTAAGGTGCTGGATAAGAAGACCGGTAAAATCGTCAAGACGATCCAAGTCACGGATCAGGACAAGGCGCTTGCCACCCACACCGAATTCAACGCAGACGGCTCTGAGTTCTGGGTCTCTGTCTGGGTTCGTGGCGGCAAGAAGAACTGGTCGAAGGGTGAAATCGTTGTCTATGACACGAAGACCCTCAAGGAGAAGGCCCGCATTAAGGGGCTGGAAACGCCGACCGGTAAGTTCAACGTCTACAACCGGGTCCATCACGTGACCTGACGCTGACACGAGGGATTGAGGCGGATGGTTTCCATCCGCCTCTTCTCTTCGTCATACATTATTCGACGGCATATTTTTTTTGACATTTTTCTAGTTGGTATCACGCCCGCGATCTACGGCGGGCAAGCAGGGAGAGGTACCCGAGATGATTGGACGATTTTGGAATTGGTTCTGGCAGCCGACGGTTCGTTACACGTGGGGTTCCATATTCGTGGTCGGGGCTTTTGCCGGTGTCATCTTCTGGGGCGGTTTCAACACCGCCATGGAAGCCACCAACACCATGGAATTCTGCATCTCGTGCCACGAGATGGACGAAAACGTCTACGAAGAATACAAAGAAACGGTGCACTACCAGAACCGCACCGGCGTGCAGGCAACCTGCTCCGACTGCCACGTTCCGGACCCCTGGATCCACAAGGTCGTGCGCAAAATTCAGGCGACCGGTGAACTGTATCACAAGGCCTTAGGCACCATCGATACGCCCGAGAAGTTCGAAGATAAGCGTCTAACGTTGGCGAAAAGCGTCTGGAGGGCGATGAAACAGACGGATTCGCGCGAATGCCGCAACTGCCATTCGTGGGAGGCTATGAAGACAGGCATTCAAAAGCGCCGCGCCACCAAGCGCCACAAGGATGCCCAGGCCGAGGGCCTGACATGCATCGATTGCCACAAGGGCATCGCCCACCGCGCCGTACACAAACTGTTGGGTGAGGACGACGACCCCTATGACGGCAAGCCCGATTCGCGCCGCCTGATTTCCAAGGCCGAGGAAGCGGCAATCAAAGCGAAGAAGGCGGCGGAAGCCGCAGCGGCGAAGAAAGCCGCCGAGGAAGCCGCGAAGAAGGCCGCGGAAGAGGCCGCTGCCAAAAAAGCCGCGGAAGCTGCCAAGGCTGCTGAAATGGCCAAGGCCGCATCCGCACCGGCTGCGGCGCCAGCCAGCGCTGGTCCGGATATGACCGGCGTGGAACCGGTCGACGTGACCATGCTGTATCCGGGCCAGGCTTCGCTGGAATGGGTCCTCAAGGGCTCCGACCATGGTGGTGGCCGCGCGGTGCGCCGTATCGGTGATCGCTGTCAGGAATGCCACAAGGGTGAACAGGCCGATATGGGTAAGAAGATCGTCGGCGGCGAAAAAGCCGAAGCGACGCCGATTCCGGGCAAACGCGGTTCCATCAAGGTCGCCCTGCAGGCGGTCCACGACGGCACCAACATGACACTGAAGTTCCAATGGCCAGACGCCGGGCACACCCCCGCACCGTTCGCTGACGGCGGCAAAATGGACCCGGACAACCAGATCAAGCTGGCTGTCATGGTCGACGACGGAAAGGTCGAAGATGCCGAACAGCTGGGTTGCTGGGTCACCTGCCATCACGACTCGCGCTACATGCCCGACGCGCCGAAACCCGATGCGATTTCCGCCAGCGAAGCTGCAAAGATCATTGACGTAACGGATGGTGTCTCCAAATACACCAAGGGCAGCCGCACCAAACTTGAATACAAGGGCAAAAACGGCAAACCGCGTGGCGCATGGGACAAGCTGATCGACAAAGCCGATCTGGACGCCAAACACGCGGAAGGCGCGTTCATGGACTTGTTCCGCTACAAGTCGAAAGACAACAAGGTTGACGAAGGCTTGGTCATGGCCGACCGTAAAATGCATGACTCTAAAGAGATCACGGGTATCGGCACACTGGAGAACGGCACCTGGACGGTTGTCTTGACCCGTCCCTTGGCCGCAACACAGCCCGGTGGGGTGACTTTCGAGCCCGGCAAGACCTACACGGTTGGCTTCGCAATCCACGACGACTACACGACGGCGCGCTTCCATCATGTATCGCTGGAGTACAGGCTGGCGCTGGACAATCCGGAGGCAGAGATCAATGTGGTCAAGAAATAGTCTTCTGGCCGCGGCGCTCATGGCCATTGCTCTGCCGGCGTTTGCCGGCGGCGGCGAGGTAGAGGTCACAGCCGAGCGCAAGAAAATCTGTGCCAAGGCCGAAGCCCGGTTCAAGAAGGTGTTCCCCGACTATAAGCCCGAACAGGGCGTGGTAATCGTGAAGCTGTATAAATACAACTTTTGCCCCACCAACCTGACCGTAGCACCCGGCACCAAGGTACGCTGGATCAATGTTGATCGGCGCACCAGTCACAGCGTGTGGATGAAAGAAGCAGGTATCGAAGAATCAGAGCGGTTCTTCCCCGAAGAGATTTGGGAGCATACCTTCACAGAAAGCGGCGCCTACCCGTATCTCTGCGGACCTCACTGGGAGCAAGAGAATATGCGGGGCTACGTTAAGGTCGCTGAGTGATACTTTCTCAAAGGCCTTGCGAAAAGCCGAAGACCGCACCATTTCCTCATCAGAAAATGGGGGGATAAGATGACCGACCGGCGTTTCATTTGGGCTGACTTCATGTCGTATGGATTCCGCCCGTTCTTTTTGCTCGCATGTTTGTTCGCAGCACTTTCCATGGCGGCGTGGCTGGCATGGATCGGCCTGCATGCCATGAACGGCCAGGTCCTACGCCCGACCATCGTCATGGCGCCACACGAGTGGCATGCGCACGAAATGCTGTATGGCTATACGCTTGCTGCCATAGCGGGATTTTTCCTGACCGCAGTACCCAGTTGGACCGGCTCCAAGCCCGTGCATGGTCCGACGTTGGCGTTGCTGTCTGCCACATGGCTGGCTGGCCGCATAGCGATCTGGTTCTCGGCATATCTGCCGGCGTTTTTGGTAGCGGCTCTTGATCTGGCGTTTATACCGCTTTTGCTGGCCCTGGTCGCCAAAGCGCTGTTTCAGCGTTGGGCACCACGCAATTTCGTCTTCGTCCCCATCCTAACGCTTCTGTTCGTTGCCAACATCTTAGTACACGCGCAATGGACGGGATTGATGAACGCCGTCTCGGGTATGGCTTATCGATTGGCGCTCGACACCATCATATTGCTGATTGTCATCATCGGCGGCCGCGTGGTGCCGGCGTTCACGACCAACGCGTTGCGCCGTGAAGGACATGAAAACCTGCCCGTCTCGCGCAAGCCGCTCGACGTTTTAAGCATCCTTTCCGTCGCGGCGGTTCTCGTCGCCGAGGTGATCGAGCCGCGAGGGCAGATCGCCGGCGCGATCACCGCGTTGGCGGCTCTGTCCAATGCCGCCCGCCTAGCCGGTTGGTGCGGCCTGAAAACGCTGAACGCCCCCATCGTGTGGATACTGCATCTTGCCTATGCGTGGTTGGTCCTGGGATTGGGCTTTAAAGCGGCCGCTCATTTCGGCTTGCTGTCGGAAGCGACCGCTATTCACGCGTTAACTGTCGGCGCCGTCGGCTCCATGACGCTAGCCATCATGACCCGGGCCAGTCTGGGCCATACGGGCCGCGCATTGCAGGTAACGCCGGCCGTCACATTCGCCTATCTGCTGGTCAGCGCCAGTGCCGCCGCGCGCGTGGCCGTACCTGCCTGGGTGCCGCAGTTTTACAACGAAGGCATGGTCGTCGCCGGTGTGTTGTGGATGCTAGCCTATGGGATCGTATCAATTGTCTATTGGCCGGTTCTAACCCTGCCCCGCATCAGTTCTCGCGCCGCCGATGGAGG
Source organism: Rhodospirillaceae bacterium (assembly GCA_016845145.1). GTDB lineage: Bacteria > Pseudomonadota > Alphaproteobacteria > Rhodospirillales > Casp-alpha2 > TMED8. The sequence continues at coordinate 167,636 of JAERTE010000018.1, read as the reverse complement.
CGACTAACCGTTGGACACCATTTGTCCGTGGGACCGTTCCGTCTGACAATAATCGAGCAGCGTCTCTACATCGTTGATGATGACACGGTTTTGCTCCGTGCGAATGCCCAGCTTGCGTAATTTAGCCAAGATTCTGGACAAGCTTTCGGGTTGCATGCCAAGCCGCCGCGAAATCAAAGTTTTGTCGTAAGGCAGGAAGATCACCGCCGGTCCCTCATCCGCGACACAGCGGCGCAACAAGAAGTCGATCACCCTTTGCGTAGCCGAGCAGGTCTTCAATTGCTCCACCTCGACCACGAAATGGTGCATGTGGCGGGACATGGACGCCAGCATGTTCATGGCAATATCGGGATTGGAGTGAATCTCACGGCGAATGACCGAACTGAAAACCGGCACCATCCGAGCATCCTCGACAACCTGCGCCGACGCCGGGTATCCCGTATCCAAAAACGCAGCTGCTTCGGCCAAGGTTTCTCCTGTGGTGAATACTCCAAGCACTGCTTCATCGCCGGCAATGGTATCGCGGAACACCTTCACCCAACCATCAAGCACGATATAGAACCTGTCCGCCGGATCATCACGATGGAAAAGCACTTCGCCCTTCCCATACTCACGCGGCACGGCCTGATCCAGCAAATCTTCGAGAACATCCTGCGACAACCCTTGAAACAAAGGTAATCCGTGTACGACTTTTTTATCTGTATCGGTAAGCAATCTTTGGCCCCATCTCGACTCTGTTCTTCGTATCTCTGCTTTGTCGAGAATTAAAGAAAACGCGCCTCTTTCGCCTTGATGTGAATCAATTGTCTTCGTTTGACTTGCATCAAGGACCCGGTGGCCAATATGCAGTTCATTGTGTCTGACTGGGTTTTTCGCTAGTTTACCGAGCTCGGTTGGAAATCTCAGGGAGCGGGCCACTCTTGACCCCGAACACCACTCTGGAACCTCGACGAAACAAACACGACAGGATGCACGAACGATGGATTACGAGGCGTATTTCAAACAATCCGTGGACCAGATCAAGGCGGAAGGACGATATCGCGTCTTCGCCGACCTGGAACGGCACGCCGGCAACTTCCCGCATGCCACCAACCGACGTCCGGATGCTACGGAAGAAGTGGTCGTGTGGTGCTCCAACGACTATCTCGGCATGGGCCAGAATCCCATTGTCCGCGACGCCTTGATTGAAGCCGCCAACACCTACGGCTGCGGCTCGGGCGGCACGCGCAACATCGCCGGCACGACACACCTGCACGTGCTGCTGGAGGAAGAATTGGCCAAGCTGCACGGCAAGGAGGCCGGACTTTTGTTCACCTCCGGGTATGTTTCCAATGATGCCGGCATATCGACCATCGCCAAACTGATCCCGGATTGCAAAATTTTCTCGGACGCCTGGAACCATGCGTCGATGATCGCCGGTGTGCGCAATGCCGGTTGCGAACGCGTAATCTATAATCATTGTGACCTTGTCCACCTGGAAAATCTTTTGAAAGACACCGATATCGATCGGCCGAAGTTGATCGTGTTCGAATCCGTCTATTCCATGGATGGCGACGTCTCTCCGATTGCCGAGATTTGTGACTTGGCAGACAAATACAACGCCATGACCTACATCGACGAAGTGCATGCGGTCGGCCTCTACGGCGAACGCGGCGGTGGCATTACCGAACGCGAAGGACTTGCCGATCGGTTGACTGTCATTGAAGGAACGCTGGCCAAGGGCTTCGGGCTGTGCGGCGGCTATATCACCGGCTCCGCAGCATTGATCGACGCTGTGCGCTCAAATGCGCCGGGATTCATCTTCTCGACCACGTTGGCTCCGCCGATCATCGGCGCAGCCATTGCTTCCGTCCGGTACGTGCGCGAACACAACGAACTGCGCATCAAACACCAGGAGCGCTCCAACAAACTCAAGCAGATGATCCGCGATGTCGGCCTGCCCTTGATGGAAGATTCCGTAACCCATGTGGTGCCGGTTCTGGTCGGCGACCCTGTGAGATGCAAGCAGGCGACTGATATGCTGTTGGAGGACTACAACATCTATATCCAGCCGATCAACTACCCCACCGTACCGAAAGGCACGGAGCGGCTGCGTATCACACCGACACCGCTGCATACGGACGAGCTGATGGAAGATCTGATCAAGGCATTGGTCGAGGTCTGGAACCGGCTGGAGCTGAAGCAGGCGGCCTGACGGCCCATTACTTCAAAAAGATACGCCCTCCCCTGTGATGCGGGGGAGGGCTTTCATTTGGGGCTAAATCTCAGTGCCCGAACACCCGGTGCAACTTGGCATCGTGGGTTTTGAAATGGTTGACGAACCAGTCGTGCAGGCTATTGCCGAAAGTGTCGCGCTGTTCGGCGAAGACGCCGACCTCATAGGCATCCATGATATCTCGTATTTGGTCGAGCAAGTCCTCGTGGTCTTCCTTGTGGTCGGGATAATCGGCATATTTGGCCTCGCGCATTTCGCGCTCTTCCAGCGCAAAGTGCGCTGAAATTCGAGTAAAGACCTCACCCAATCCACGCACGGTGTCGTCCGCCGGCGGCCCTTCGACCATGGAGTCGTAGAGCGTATTGAGCAGATCGATCAATTCTTGATGCTCGTGATCAACCGACCCGTCACCAGTCTTGAAATCATCGCGCCATTCTATGATCGGCATCTTCTTGTCTCCGGTCTTTATTCTTTGGGCCTTATTCGAACTTGAAGCCGCCCTGAGAGGCCTTGAAATCGACAGATAGATTCTGTCCAGGCTTCAGATCGACCGTTGCTTGGCGGATATAGTCAAACCCTTCCGCACGGTCGGTGTCGCGCAACTTCAGTTCGAGATCATGTCTGCCAGCGACGACCGTGAATTTCTGATAGGTGCGCGATGGCCCGTCACTGCGAAACCCCGTCGGCACAAGGGTTTCTCGATGAACCAATTTGCCATCAATGCTCATCTCGAACACTAAGGATACCCGTTCGCGCGAACATATGGTCGCCTTGCGCATGTTTGGCGCCAGTTTGGCCAGCTCCTTTGACGAGCGCTTACGACAACCGCCAGCCGCTTTGCCACCATGCGAAAAGCTGACAAGCACCTGCGCCTTGGAGCCGTCGAAGAAGGTCCAACTGGGGCGGGTCGCTAGGTAGCCGACGACCACCGCGAACACGCCATAGACGACAGCCTGGCCGAAGAGTTTCATGACGCTCATGTCTTTGCCGATCATGCCGCCGTCTCCTCTGTCGACGAGGGTTTGTCTTCGCGTCCGCCCGGAACCGTCTTCAATCCCCCCGGTTTGTCACCTTCCGGCAATGCCTTAATCTCCTCGCGAAACGCCTCGACTTCGGCCTGGAATCGGCGCCAATCGGTGGGTGACGCCCAGGTTTTCAGCAAGCGTTCCCTAGGCACGCGTTTTCGCAACATGGGATCACGTGTGCCTTCCAGGCGGCCATCGACCCATTCGTTACCGAGCCGATATTGGCATTGCCCTTCTCGGCAACCGGTCAGCACCACGCCGTCCGCCAAATTGCGGCTGAGGACGAAATCGATGAAACTGGGTGGTAGCATCGCCGTGCAGCGCAGTTCTACCGAGCCCGTATTTGGCAGGCCGAGCTTTCCGGTATTCAACGCGTGCTCGCAATCGAAAATCATGATCCGCTCAGTGCCGCTCAGATTTTCCGCAGCAGCCTCGGTGGCTTCGCGCACGGCGGCGATGGGGTTTTCCAGCAGATCGATACCCGGAACCAGATCACTGGCACGGCGGAACGGCGTGGCCGTTGGACAGGCCCCGGCGCAGATACCGCAACTGACGCAAAGTTCGGGATCCACCTTGGCTTCGCGCTCGAAGGCTAGGCCGTCCGTCCGTTTCACCATTTCGATCGCGCTGAATGGGCAATCGTCATAGCACCGGGTACAACCGTTGCAGTTCTCTAGGTTAACCACAGCGCGCGCGCGGCGCCGTCTCGGCGGCAACCACGGGATGAGGATCAGAAACACCGTGCCAACAAAGGCAAACCACCACATGAACCCAGGGCCCAAAACCTCAATCATGGGATAAGCCCAGAGGTAGTACCAATCGAGCTGTAGCTCCGTGGGCACTTTGGTCAAGTCCGCAATGGGGTGGCTGACGGCGGGCTCAATGAATGACAACACCAGAAGCATCAGCATGGTGCCAACGGCGAGCCCACGTGTCGGGTTGGTTTTGGAATAGTTGATGCGCTGCAAATGGAACCACATCAGGAACAGGAGAATAAGCGGAAGCGCGATGTGCATGAACACCAGTAGCGTGAAGAACCGGCCATCGAAATGGCTGGGCGCCATGAAGTTGCGCGCGATGGGCTCGCCAAAAATCGGCAACCAATCAAGCCACTCGGTGGTGATGATGGAGATGTACTGTGCCAACTCATCCCACACCAGCCAGTAGCCGGTGATGCCGGCAGCGAATACTAACCAGATCATCGGCACGCCCGTCACCCAAGAATACCATCGTCCGCCTCGGTAGCGGTCAAAAGCGAACTCACGCACCAAATGCATCATCATCATGACGACTAAGGCGTCAGAGGCGTAGCGGTGTAAAGAACGCATGACGCCAGCCAGATACCACTGATCATGCGTCATATATTCAACCGAGTCGTAAGCCTGCGGAATGCCGGTATCGAAGAAAATGTAGAGATAGAGACCCGACGCCGCGACCACCCAGAAATAAAAATAACCAAGCGCGCCTAAGCAATAGAATGGATTCCAGGCGGGTGTGAAAAAGCGGTCGAACCAGCCTTCCAACCACATGAAGACCATTTTCAGGGGATAGCGAATATCCACGCGGCCAGCTCCTTTTCTTGTTCTTGTTCGCTTTGTGTCAGGCCGGGTGTTGAGCGCGGTATTCGCGTAACCAGGCACGCACCACAATCGTCCCCACACTACAGAGAATCAATGTGCCGATAATTATGGAAATCAGGATCGAATAGTCGAATTCATAGCGCCCGCTTTTTGGATCATAGACCGTACAGAACAACCGCACCCGGTTCACCAAGCCGTCCAAACTGGTCATTGACAGGCGTTCACCCAAAGCGATGCGTTTCAGCGGCTCCACCAAAATCGGCGGATCGTAATTGCTGCCATAGACCTGATAGGCAACGCGACCCTCGGCATCAACGAGCGTTGTCTGCGCCGTGTGGTCAAATCCGATCGGCGACGGCGCCCAGCTGAATCCGGTGGCGTCACCGAGTTTGCGGACATTCAAGGCATCGCCGGCGAGCATGTGCCAGTTATCGAAATCGATACCCTGGCTGTCACCCCACTGGCGCATGCGAACCGGTGTGTCGGCTTTGGTATCAAAACCAACGGAAACGACGTTGAACGCATCCTTGCCCAATATCCCGTTGGCGGATTCTACCGCTTCGATGAGATTGCGCGCCAAAACACCGCAGAAATGAGCACAGCTGGAATAAACCATATTTATGATCAGAGGCTTGCCTTGATAGTCGGCAAGATTGATCCGCTTGCCTTGCGCATCCACGAACCGCAATCCGGCGATACTGTTTCCAGCCGCTTGGCGGCTTTTTACCATCGCCGCATCGCCATCGAAAACAGGGTCCGCCTGTCCTTTGCTCAGGTTCTGCTGCGCGGCATCTGCCTGGCCCGAAGCGAACACCAGAAGCGAAATCGCAAAGATGAACCGGGTTACCTTAGACAAGGCCAAATCCTTCAATCATGCATCCGGCCAAAACTAGGACCAACTGCACCAGCGAGGCAAAGAAATTCCGCATGGCGGTTTCCCGGTCGGGGCGCCGCGTCAGTTTCCAGCTGGTCACGATAAACCAACCGCCGCCAAGCATTGCACAGGCACCGTACACCCATCCCAGGCCCAACGCCAACGGGGTCAACGAAATGGCAACCAGCACCACTGTGTGGGCAAGGATAACCCGTGCGGCGGGACCATTGCCCATGACGACCGGCAGCATCGGCACGCCGGCGCGCGCATAGTCATCACGCAACGCCATGGCCAAGCTCCAAAAATGCGGTGGCGTCCAGAGGAACAGTGTCGCCGCCAAAGCCAACGGCAACGGACCGGGCGTCGGATCCACCGCCGCAGCCCCGGCTAACACAGCAAAACTGCCGGCCAGGCCACCGATGACGATGTTCCAGACCGTTCGGCGTTTCAACAAAACCGTATAGACGTAACCATATACGACGGCGCCCAAATAGACATATAGCGCGGCCACGGGATTGATGGCCCACCAAGCCATGCCAACCGAAACAGCAAGCAGTGTAAATATGCCCAACACCCACTGCCAACCGGCCCGAAACGTACCGGTCACGAACGGTCGGGTCCGGGTCCGCGTCATGCGGGCATCCAAATCACGTTCAACCAAATGATTGAAAGCGCCTGCCGCCGCACTTGCGCCGAGGACAGCGAGAGCCAGCACGACAACTTCCGTGGTACTGATAACACGGCCCTGCGTAACGGCAAGACCGGCCACCGCCGTTATGGAGATGGCCAGACCAATTCTGATCTTGAAGACATTATAGAGAACGGCTGCTGCGTTCCGCATCTTTCGATCTCCCGCCCCATCCAAAACCGGGGGATCTATTCTGCCCGAAGGCGTGGCCGGAACGTCGGCATCGGATGGGGGGAGAATACCGACGCTCCGAACCACATGCCGCTAACTAAGCGGCCAAACCTCGGACAAGTACTTCCAGTTGACGAAGAAGTAGAGCACGAAGGAAACGAAGAAGATCGTTACCAACGTTACCGTACCCGGCAACTTAAGCGTACCCTCGCCGCCATAGCTGGAGACAGCTGCGCCGCCGCCATCCGTCAGGATGCAAGGATCGGCTTTGCAAGCCGCTTCGTCACGGTTCTTCCCGGCAAACACCGAAGCCACGGCGACCAAGATGAACATGATGCCGCCAATGCTGGCGAGGATGGCGAAAATGCCGTTCAAGCCCATCATCAAGAAGGCCGCCGGCGGATAGTCGAACGACAGCGCCGCATCTGAGAACGTCATGTCCCAATGCCGACGCGATACGCCCAACGTTCCGGCGCCCATCATGAACAACGAGATGCCGGCGACACCGATACCGAACAGGTACGGTTGCCATTTGGCCATGGTTTTGAAGCGGATTTCCTTGCGGAAGATCAGCGGAATAACCAGATAGGTTACAGCCATGAACGCCATTGTCGTACCGGCAACCACGGTGGCATGGAAGTGACCAGGCACATAAAGGGTATTGTGCATGATCAGGTTGATCTGCTCAGCCCCCAACACAACGCCCGAGATGCCGCCGAAGAACCCGAACATAAGCACGGACATCGCCATTCCGGAGAACGCCGGATTGCCCCATGGCGCTTTTCGGAGCCATTCAAACATGCCTTGCGTGAAGCCACGCCTACGTTGTGCGGCTTCCATCGCGCCCGGCACGCTCATGCCGTGGATCATCGAGCCCAACACCGCCAGATAGAAGGCGTAAGACGTGTTGAAGACTTTCCATTCGGAACTGATGCCCGGTTCCACCAACAAGTGGTGAGCTGACGCCAACTGCAGGAACAAGATGTACAGCAAGAACGCCATACGGCTGACTTTCTCGCTCAGCGGTTTCGCGCCAAGCAACAGAGCCGCGATCATGTACCAAACGGCGACATGCGCCGCCACGTTGATTTGCTGGCTGGAGTGACCCATGCCCCACCAAACCAACTTATAGGTCACCGAATCGATGCTTGAGATATATCCCACCGACCAAAGGAAAGTCGGGATCAGGATAATCGCGCCGGAAGCAATTGTGTAAACCGCAATCACCGCCGCCGTTACGGCACCGAAGGTCACCAGTGGAACGGAGCCCTCGTAAGTCTTTTCCTGCTTGGCGACAACCAAGGTTCCGAAGAACACAAACACCGCTATCAGCGCGCCGACCGCAAATATGATCAGCCCTAGATAAAAGTGTGGCGCCGCCTTCATAGGCACGTAGGAGGTAAACATGACGCTCGATTCGCCCTGCAACACCGCCACGTTAGCCATCAATGCACCGACCAGCATCAAAACGAATGCCAGCCAGGCGAACCGTGGCGCGGCCAAACGACAATTCAGCAGCACTGATGATGCGAAGTAGAGGATCGCAATTTCAAAAAACAGGATCCAGAACAACAGCACATCCGCACCATGAGCCGTCAGTGCCAGATAGAACAATTCAGCGGGCAGGAAATGAACCGCCTGCCAGCGGGTTAATGCCACCAAAAGGCCGAACAGCCCCCCGATAGCCAGAAAGACGATCGCCACAACGGCGTTCACCTTGATGAGTTTTTCCGTCTGCGAGAAAACCTTAAGTCCGGTTTCGGGACAGACGCGATAAGTCGTATCTATAGCCATCGGTCATTCCCTCATTTCACGTAGATTTTGCCGAGCATCTGATGATGGCCGACGCCGCAGTACTCGTTACAGACAATGCCGTATTCACCAGCTTTGTCCGGCGTCATGGTCAACACCATCTCGTAATCGGGATGAACCTGGATATTGATATTGGCCGGCTGCAGGGAAAATCCGTGCTGCCAGTCCATTGATGACATATGAAGCCGATAGGTCTTGCCTTTTTCCAGCTCCAGAATCGGCCACCATTCCCATAGCCGTCCCAACAGGTAGACGTCGCTACCGGCTGGCGGCTTAACCACGGGGATGTCGGCTTCTTCACGCACCTTGTACTTTTCGGCGAAGGCCTCGACCTTTTCACCGTACTCTTCGGGGATCACCCGATAAGCCTCATTGGACAAGTTTTGCGTGCCGTTAATGTGCCAATAGACCATGGTGAAGAACATCACCAGGCCCCAAAGAAATGCGATGGTGATCCAAACGACCTCCATCTTATGCAACGGCTCTTTATACCAGTGCCGTGACTCGGGTGGTGTGAGTGCCATGCTTCCCTCCCCGCTATTGAGCAATTGGGATCATGGCAACTTCCATGACACCCCAAATGGTGTACAGCACCGCCGGTACGGCGACTGCAATGAAAAGTAATAAAAACGGATTGTCGAGAAGCGCTTGCATGGGATGCACGCGTTCGTCCTCGCCACCCGTGTTTGGTGTGTTGTCTGTCATAACCCCATTCCTCCGTCGCGGCTCAAAGTGATGCCAAATGTACGCGCACCCTAACTTTCACCATCCTGTACAACCTTGACATTGGTTAAGTGGTTACATGCATTTACAAATGGATCCGCGCGCTAACCCTGGCTCTGCTTGACTTTGCGAGGAGGCCTCGCTAGATCGTTGAGCTTATATTCGGGGTCTGCCTGCGCATACGCCCGGACCCGTAACCAGAGATTTTCATCCGGCGCGATTCGTCCGGAGAACACACGAAGGAGTGAACTGCCATGAAATTCCGTTTCACGACGCTTTTCGCCGCCGCAATCGCGGTCCTGATGACTGTCGGCGCCGCCGACGCCGCCGATGCGAAGAAGGGCAAGAAGGTCTTCAACAAATGCAAAGCCTGCCACACCATTAAAGCCGGCGGAAAAAACAAGGTCGGCCCCAATTTGAATGGTATTGTTGGGAAAAAGGCCGCTATGGTCAAAGGCTTCAAGTATTCCAAGGCGATGAAAAATTCCGGTATCACCTGGGATGAAGCAACGCTCGATAAATTCCTGACCAAGCCGAAAAAGATGATGAAAAAGACCAAGATGGCTTTCGCCGGCCTGAAGAAGAAAAAGCAGCGCGACAACGTTATCGCCTACTTGAAGGCAAACGGCGGCTGACACCAAGGCCCGTTTGGGCGAGCCTTGTTGAGGTTTTTGGAACCGCCCGGCCCGAAAGGGTGTGGGCGGTTTCTTTATGCGCTCATGGGGTATTCATACCGATTGCGGCTGACTTAAGGGGCACCTTGACCACCGATTCGTTGAATGAGCGGGAACACCACCAACGCTAATGCCAGCAATATGCAAAAGAACCAAATTGAGCGTAGCTCAAATCTGGCACCACGCTGACGTTCAATGAGGTCAAGCAACTTGTCGGAGACCACGTAAAGCACGATTCCGACAACAACAAAATAGAGCGTTTCCATGGTTTGATGTATTCCATATTTACACGAGCCGCGGCTTGATATCGATCAATGCATGCGCGACGTTTGCCGGTCAAGATCGCAATCATGGTTGGCGAATTCGGTGCACTCGAACGAGAAGACGTGGCCGTCCTGCGGGGCGCTACGTTGTTTTCGGAAGTCTCAAGCGAGGTGATTGAGACATTCCTTGCAACGGCTTCTGTTCGTCTCTTACAAAATCGTGAAATCTTATTTCGTCCGCCACAATCGGCGGATCAAATATTCATAGTGTTGCGTGGGAAAATTCAAGTCTACCGCGGCGAGACCGCAGGGAAACATGCCGTTCTCTCGGTGTTTCTGCCGGGCTCGGCAGTCGCCCTCGACGCGGGTTTGGCGCAGGGCATATACGGAATGACTGCGGAAGCAGTGGGGATATGCAGATTGCTGGAAATTCCTGCCCAAGCATTCCGAGAGGCACTGGCAAGCGGCGGCGCATTAAGCGCCAGCGTGGTTCAGGTATTGGCGCAAAACCTGGACGAAGCATTTCAGCAATTGGAACGAATTCAGTTGAAGCCCACGAGTCAACGGCTGGCTGATTTCCTGTTGAGCTTAATCAACGTACGCAGCGGAACCGCGGAACTGGTGCTGCCCTATGAAAAGGCGCTGATCGCCAATTATCTGGGTATGGAACCGGAAAGCCTGTCGCGCGCGCTGAAAGATTTGCAGGATTTGGGTGTCGCCAATCGAGGGCGACGCGTACAAATCGCCGATGTATCCCAGCTCAGAACATTTTCCAGGCGGCTTCCCGCCAACAACCGCGCCGCTTAGAACGCCTATTTAATCCGCCTTTCCGCCGGCAGGATGATTTGCGCCGTTGTGCCATTTCCAAGCTCGCTTGAAATTTGCGCCGCCGCCCCATGCAATTCCGCCAAGGATTTAACGATAGCCAAACCCAGCCCAACGCCTTGGCTCTTTTTCGCGACTTCCATTTGCCCCTGCGCGAACGGATCGAACACCGACGCCAAGCTATCGGGCTCAATGCCGATACCGTTGTCTTGAACAGAGATCACGACCGCGCCGTCTTCTCCTTCATGGCAATGAATGCGCACCTTGCCCCCCGCCCAGCAAAATTTTATCGCGTTGGATACGAGGTTATTCACCATTTGGATAAGCCGGGTTCGATCTGCGATAAATCTCGCACTCGTTGGTCCCTCAATCACTTCGAGATGAACGCCCGCACTGTTCGCCAATGCCATGGCGTTGCGGCGCGCAAATTCGATCACCTCACGGAGGTCGACTTCCTCTTCATCGAGCTGGAATTCACCCGATTCGATGCGCGCCAGATCCAAAACGTTGTTGACGAGCGCCAACAGATAGTCGCCGGCATCAGAAATATGACCCAGATATTCGCGATACTTCTCAGCCCCCAGCGGCCCCGCAACCTCGCTTTGAATCAGCTGTGAGAAACCGATTATCGCATTCAACGGGGTTCGGATATCATGGCTCATGGTGGCCAAAAACGCCGATTTCTGACGCGAGGCGATTTCCGCTTCATGCTTTTCATCTTTGAGGCGGCGATTATCCGTATGCTGGTCCGTGATATCCCGGCCCGAGCAGATCAATCCAACCACTTCGCTGTCATCGGAGAGCACGGCCCGGTGGCGCCATTGAACCCACCGCGTCTCGCCGTCGTGGCGGACCATCGGATAATCGCCGCTCGCCGTCGGCGTTTCGGCGTCCAATGACGTCAACGTGCCTCGCAACCGCTCCGCATCGCATTCTTCTAGGATAGCCCCGGCCGTTTCATCGCTCAGATCAGACGCATCGCGCCCCACGAACTTGCAATAGGCGTCGTTGGCGAACCTGCGGGTCAAGTCGGGTCTATAAAACACGATCATGTCGGATTGCTGATCCAGTAACGCGCGCCACCGCGCCTCGCTTTCTTTCAGCGCTTGTTCTGACTCGATCCTATCCGTGAGGTCGCGTCCGACGCACAAAATGCCGATCAGTTGGTTTTCGGCATCGAAAACGCCTTGATCTTTCCAATGCATCCAATGCTCGCGACCGTCAGTGGCGATCATGGCATATTCATGCTCGGATACTGGCCTGTCCACCGTCAGCCCCAGTGCCTCGGTATTGATCTGATGGGCGAACTCAGGATCCAGATGCTGCCCGGCTGAGGACGTCAACAGGTCTTCCTGGCTTTGGCCGAGAAACTCACAGAATGCCGGATTGACGTAACGCCGCCGCAGATCCGGCGTTAGATACGAAATCAAATCAGTTTGGCGCTCGGTCAACACCCGATATCGGGCTTCACTCTCTTGCAGGGCGCGTTCCGCCTCGACATCCATGGAAACATCGCGACCCGTGCCCCTGTAGCCGATGTATACACCATCCAGGTCATATACCGGCTTACCGCTGAGACAGAAAAACAGCCGCCGCCCATCACGGGTCGCAACGCTGTAGCGAAAATCCCGAAACGGCCTGCGAGCGCTCAAATCGGCATGGTGTTTGGCCCACAACTCGGCCTTTTCGGCAACGCTGTCGCGACCGGCGATCTGTACCCGCGTGCGGCCTAGAATTGCCTGCCGCGGCATGCCGAAAATTGCAAAGAACCGATCGGAAACGAACGTAAACTCGTTGTCCGCATTGGTTTCCCATACCCAGTCAGATGCGGTTTCCGTAAAATCCCGGAACCGTTGTTCACTGGCACGCAATGCCTCTTCCATCTCCATGGTATCCGAAACGTCGCGCAATGCACCGGCGATTTCGACTGGCTGGCGGTCTGAATCGAACATTACCGATGCCGCGCCCCGTATCCACCGCGTCAAGCCATCGCGTCTGATAATTCGATAAACCCGACCATGGTCGATGTTTTCTGACAAGACGCGATCAATGGATTCCACGTAGGAATCATAATCATCCGGATGAACCATGGCGCGGACCAGCTCGCGGCTTGGCGTCACCTCACCAGGCTGGAACCCAAATATGCGGAATGTCTCATCCGACCAGTGCAACTCGCCGGTCACCAGACTACGAGACCAGTGCCCCACGTCGCCGATGGTATCCGCAGCCCGCAACTGCGCCTCGCGAGTCAGTCGCTGCGATTCAGAGTGATGCAACTTCCGCTCGGCGTCATCGCGCGCCTTGCTTTCATGGAAGGCGATAATCTCGCTGAATTCACGGCTGCAATTGGCCACGAACTCCTCGAGAAAGGTCTTGATCGCCGGCGAAAGGGTGAGAATTCGGCGCCGCCTGTCGGTCCGATCTTGATTGACGTGGATAATCGACATTTTGGTGAGGCGAAGGATACAGCGACGTGCCGACGATTCCGACATACCACTGACGACAGCCACATCGGTGGTCGCAACGTTGTCTCCGAGCCAATAAGCGGTAGACAGGAAATACACGACTTCCCAGTCGGATGCTTTCAGCGTTGGAGCCGGGCCGCCCGATTCGCCTCCATCCCGCGCCACGCATTCGAGAAATCCTTGCAGGAACTCCGGCTTGCGGAACAGATCGTAGGTGACAGTCAGGTCGACAACGGTACCCCGATTTGACTTACGTGGCCCGATATCGAAATTTACGACGGAGTCGATCAAATCAGCGCCTCATAGTGGCATAAGATGGCATTCGTACAGCTTGCGCAGATCATGCGCATAATCGCGTATGGTGCCCAAACTAAAAAGCACCAAAGTGATCGCTAACCATAACATCGTATGATTTATTGATCAAAATCACGTTCATTGGACGACGTTTCTCGGAATTGTTGAACTGATAACATATGCGCGGTGGAAACTATCTCAACGGAAGATTGGGTAGCAAGCTGCCGATTTCCTCGGATATTTCATAGACACTGTCGATGGCCAAATCTGGCCCATAGGCCTTGCCGGCGCTATCCGCAGCCGCTTGCAAGCGCTCACGATGGTAGTGCTTGACCGTATCGGGAAGAGGCAAGGCACCGGTATCGACCATTCGCAGGTACCCGTCACCATCGCGCGCAGGCATCAATGCGCTTTTGCATTCGCGGTTCGGTGACCACGGCACGTCCAGAAACCCCGCCTCCAGCGCCCGCATGGTGCCGACAGCAACGTCGCCGTCTCCCACTTCAAGCACCTTGTCGACGATGGCTCGAACTTCTATTTCCAGTATTTCCTTCTCGCGCAGGTATTCTGGCAATTCTCGCAAACAGACATTGCGTGCCAGATAGACCCCCATACGCGTGGCGCGAAGTCCCTCGGCATTTTCTTCCGGTGTCGGTATTCCCATAGCTTCGGCAACGCTCTTGGTCGTGACGCTGACGGCGCCGCCGACCGCACTGGCAAACCCGCCATACACCATCAGCCCGAAAGATTGTGCCCGATCCGTGGGCCATGCCCCCATCCAATGCAGGGATGTGACTGTCGTAAAAACATCCTCGTATCCCTTGGTCCTGAGGTAGTCTTGCGTCAAATCCTGGCAAACATCGATCGCCACCGCATCTTGCACCAAATGCAGACATTGCCCCAATTCCAATCCATATTGCTTCACACCCTGCGCCGCCGCCAAAAGCGCGTCAGCAACGCAAATGGCGATCGCCACGCATGGCGGAATATTGGTGCCCGTAAGAAATCCCGGCTGACGTCGGTGCAATTCGACACCCAAGTCTCCATACCGAGCGACCAACCGATCAAGGTATTGATAGTTCCGAATTCCCTCCGCAACCGAAGTTTCCTTGGTGTAAGACGTCGTATAGGCGATCCCGGAACCAAGATATCCGGTAAATCCACCCGCATAACAGATTTCGCCGGTTAGCCGCGGAAACGATGTGCCGGTGAGCGCGATCACCGGCTTGTTCACGGCAGCCGCCAATGTCCGCAATTTCTCCACGCCGGCATTGACCACGGGAAACCCGTTGAGCATTGAGCGCCCGCGTTCCTCGGACTCATCCGCTCCACGCTGCGCTTCGGCGAACCGTTCATTGCGGGTGTAGCTGTCCGTCGTCGTCGGCACCACATCAGCGAGACCTTCCTTATCCAATGTGACCAGCAAGTTTTTGTGCATCTCAAATGTGCCGAAGCCGCCACGTGGCTGCGTCAGGCAGCGCCCTTGCGCGACCGCTTCACGCATGACCAGCGCCAGATTCTTATGTTTCGGCAATTGCTTCAGGTATTCGGCGGCCTCATCCATGTCGACGCCAGCCCCAGTGGGCCAGCGCGCCAGGTTCTCGTGGCGCATGGTGTCGAACATATCGTCGGGTATTCGGTCTTCAGCGAGAGGCGTTTGCACCATGGCCAGCATTTCCCTCAGGTTTCGGCAGTTCACTTACACTTTGACGGCCGAGTGCCAGCGCCGCTTCAGGCGCCACGTCCGCCAACAGGCCGCAAGCAAAAAGGCCGTAATCGGCATCTATCATCAATCTTGGTTCCTTGGGACACAAGGCAAGCGGAGCATCTGCACGGGCAAGCGATCCGGCTAAGACTTCTCGAGGGTCAGCGGCGTGTACCAACACCCCTCCCGTACCGATTACCAATCCAATCGTCGATAAATCCTTTCCGCGTTGCATGGTGACGGGCCCCGTCGCGGTGTATACGGTTTCCAACGTACCGGCGTGTCGAACCACGGAAAGCCGTGTCGCGGCGCGAGCGAGC
Source organism: Rhodospirillaceae bacterium (assembly GCA_016845145.1). Lineage (GTDB taxonomy): Bacteria > Pseudomonadota > Alphaproteobacteria > Rhodospirillales > Casp-alpha2 > TMED8. The sequence continues at coordinate 152,002 of JAERTE010000018.1, read as the reverse complement.
GCAAGATCGAACGCGTGCTCGTGATCCCTCGCCGGCAACCATTCCACATCGGCATCCGTTCGTGCCAACAATGCCTCCAGCATTTGTGCATCGAGCTTGGCATCGGCGGCAAACGCATCCGCGCCGATCGTTTCAACGACATGGCGCGCCGTGTGACGCATGCCCAGATCGCCCTCCACCGTACGTTTGGCATAGGGTTCCGGCAGGCCATGGTAAACCACGCCGCTTTCACTGGGTGCGCCATCACACGCGGAATGCACATCAGTGGTGGCACCGCCGATATCGACAACCAGCAATGGTCCCAATCCGGGTTCGATGCCGTATCCGTCAGCCAGGAACGTGGCGCCTTTCAGCACGGCCGCCGGAGTAGGCATCATCACCGCATCAAGCTGTTCGCGCGCCTTGTCGATGCCTTTGGCATGAACGATATGATTGATGAACACCTGCCGGATCGCTTCGCGCGCAGGCTCGATATTGAGTTCCAAATGCCTGGGCATGACATTCTCAGTGGCAATCGCCGATTTGCCGGCGCCAACCAACATCTCATAAACCGACTCGGTCGCCGACCGATTGCCGGCGATGACAATCGGACAGGAAAGCGAACTCCCGGCCAGCATATCGGCATTGTGCTCGATCACCTTGCGGTTCCCGCCGTCTGTGCCTCCTGAGAGCAACACCATGTCCGGCGCATCCGCAACAATGGCGGTCACGTCACTTCCCGTCAGCTCGAACGCGTAGGTTCCCGTCAACTTCGCGCCCGCGCCAAGTGCCGCCATACGCGCCGCCTTGGCGGTCAACTCAGGCACCAACCCGACGGTCACCATACGCAGACCGCCGGCCGCGCTGCTGGATGCCAGCCGATGATCAAATTTCGGCAGCCCGCCCATGGCGGCATCCAATTCAGCCAACGCCGCGTCTAAGCCTTGCGTGACGTCAGTGGTGACCGTCGACGGCCCTTGCGCGGTACCGATTACCGTAGCGCCGTTCAAATCGACGGCGCGTAATTTCGTGTACGTTGAGCCGAAATCGATGAGCAACGCATGCGGCATGCCGTCAACCTTTCGGCGACTGCGCGCGCTTGGCCCGGATGTCTTCCGCCAACGGACCTGTCACGTCACCCGGGCGGGTGCCGGGCGGAAATACGCGATCAAACCCCATACCGATAAAGCGCTGCTCGACACTTTCCCAAGGTTGATCGCCGACCACCAAATAGCCGCCGGCATACAGCAAGATACCGTCCAAGCCCGCTTCCGTGCAGAGATCACGAAATCCTCGGCAATCCAACTCTCCCTGGCCGTACAGCGATGACACCAGAATGGCGTCGGCGGCGGTTTCGATTGCCGCATCGACGAATTCGCTCGCCGGCGTTAATGCACCCAGCGCCACGACCATAAAACCGGCTTCTTCCAAGGCGCGACTGAGAATTCGATTGCCGACAATATGAGTATCGGACCCGATGACTCCGGTGACCAAAGTGCCTTTATCGGTTACATCCATGCTGCGTGTATTCCCGCGCCTCCAGAGTATAGGCGGCAATGGCCTCGCGATCGGCCACTACCTCGCCACCAGCTTCCATCACCAACTCACCACTGTCCAGGTGCATGGGCACCTCAAACAACCGATGGATCGGTTTCAAAAACCCGTTCATCTCACCCGCATTGTCTAATATCTCCGCACCCACGCAAGCTTCCATCCAGCACCCGACGTCACCGGCGACGCCGTTCCCCAATACAGGCCGCATACCGCGTGATTGAATATGGCGAAGTCCGGATGCCAAAGCATCAAGCCCGCCGGCTTTCATCAACTTCAACTTGATAACGTCGGCGCAATCGAGATCAGCGGCACGGTCCACATCATCCAAATTGTAGATCGATTCGTCGAGCATAAAGGCCACTCCGTTTCCGCGCGCCACCTCGGCTATGACCACCGCGGCCTCCCAATCTTCCGCGGCGCAGGGCTGTTCCACCAATTCAATTCCGGCTGGATCGATACCGCCGACAAACGCCACCCCGTCAGCCCGACTAAATCCTTGGTTGGCATCAACTCTGAGCGCCACGCGTTCCGCCGTGAGATCCTGGATAAAGCTCAACCGTTTCATGTCCGCTGCAAGGTCGAACCCCACCTTGACCTTCAGCGTCCCGAACCCGTCCGCAATACGGGCGCCGATTTCGTCGACCAACTCCCCGGTGTCGGTCGCATTGATGATCGCCAATAAGGGCATTCGCCGCTCGTTTGGGGCCGTCAACAAAGGGTGGCCGGACGCCATTTCGAGTGCGCTCACAAATGCCGTCGTCGTAAATGGCGCTTCGGCGTGGCTATCCATGGCAGAAAATTTAGCCTCGCCAAGATTCCGTCCGATCAATCTCTCAGCAATATCGGTCGCCCTGACCCAGGCCTGGGCGATGGTCTCTTCCGTGTAACCGGTCAACACGGTCGCTTCGCCCCATCCCGTCGCGCCGTTCGCCAATGCAACTTCGGCTAGCACCATGTCGAATGCCTCGACCAGCCCAAACGCCAGCTTGTACGGCGCCGTTAGCGGAACCCGCACACGGTACAACGTGATATGGTCGATAAATGGGTCTGCGGTCATGCGTCGTCAAAACCGGAATTCACCGGCGGGGTCAGCTTCGCAGCTTCCCAAACATCGCCGACATTTTCATAATCCGGCAGCGCAACACGGTCCAACGTCGACACCGAAATCACTTTGGTCACGCGGCCTGGCTCGTCCATGATCGGCATACGCAAATTATATTTGGTGAGCCGCGCGCCGGACTTTTTCTCAATCTGGGTCCGGAACAAATTTGGTTTGGCTTCGGACACAACCTCATCCAACTGCGCCGTTGTAACTTTCAAAAATCCTTCTCCGGCAACCTCCGACATTTCCCTCCCCGTGATATCGGCGTCATAGATTCCGACCAAGCCGGTCCCCCAGAACCGATAGCGATAGCGCCCACCCTCCTCAACGTCCACGACCGTCGTGAACGGCAATAATGCGGGCGGCAGCATTGCAAGGTCGACATCCGTCCAAGCCGGTGCAGGATCTCCCGCACCCCAACCATTCCAGGTTTTCCATGCCGCAGCCAAGTCAGGACAAGGCCCGAAGTCAAAAGGCAGATGTTCAAAGCCAACACTCATGGCTGTGAACTTAAGGCATCTTTCCACTATTTGCAGCTTCTTTGACTTACCCGTTCAGCCCTCGCCAGAAATCCGAGTTTGCGCTATCGTTCGGCAATGAACAAAGCCTTCACCAAAGAGTCCGAACCCGAAGACCTCGACATTGAGGAGGCCGACAGTCTGCCGGCGGGTTTCAAAAACTACATCACTCCCGCAGGCTTGGCGCGGATGCACGCGGAGCTCAAACACCTGCGAAGCGTTGAACGCCCGAAAGTGGTCGAAACAGTGTCTTGGGCAGCGGGCAACGGCGACCGCTCTGAAAACGGCGACTACATCTATGGCAAAAAACGGCTGCGCGAGATTGATCGCCGGATGCGGTTCTTAATGAAGCGGCTGGAAGTCGCCGAGGTCGTAGATCAATCGCTGCAGAAAAACCGCGACCAGGTTTTTTTCGGCGCCACTGTCATCTATGCCAACGAAAGCGACGAAGAGCGGACCGTACGCATCGTCGGCGTCGACGAGGCCCGGTTTGACATCGGCGAAGTCAGTTGGGTGTCACCGATCGCGCGCGCGCTCATGAAAGCCTGGGAAGGCGATGTCGTGACCATCCGCACACCAAACGGTCCCGAAGAAATCGAAGTCGTAAAAATATCCTACGACTGATACGGCGCTAAACTCGAACTCTTTCGACCGCTTTTTGCCACCCGGCATAGAGGCGGTCACGCTCATCTGTCTCCATGGCCGGCTTGAAGACACGGTCGGATTGCCAATGTGCGGCGATTTCATCGAGCGAGGAATAAACGCCCGCGCCCAAAGCCGCCAAGTTGGCCGCTCCCAAGACCGTCGTCTCCGTCATAGCCGGCCGCTCCACCTGCAAATCCAAAACGTCGGCCAGGAACTGCATCAGCCAGTCATTAACCGCCATCCCGCCATCGACACGCACGGTATTCAGAGCGACTCCATCGGCGGCTTTCGCCTGAAACAGATCGCGTGTCTGAAAACAAACTGCCTCCAATGCGGCGCGGATGATATGGGATACGCCTGAGTCACGCGACAACCCGACAATAGCGCCGCGCGCATCGGCATCCCAATATGGCGCGCCGAGCCCCGTGAACGCCGGCACCAAATAGACGCCGTCCGTATCGGCAATGGCACGGGCGTGATCTTCCGATTGCGGAGATTGGTCGATAAGCCCTAAGCCGTCACGCAACCACTGAATAGCGGCGCCGGCAATGAAGATACTGCCTTCCAATGCATAGGTGACCTCACCGTTCAGGCGGTAAGCGACGGTGGTCAGGAGACGGTTGTCGGACGGCACAGCCTTAACCCCCGTATTCAACATAGTGAAACACCCGGTTCCATAGGTGCTTTTGACCATGCCGGGCCTCAGGCAAGCCTGACCGATAAGCGCGGCATGCTGGTCACCGGCAACCCCGGTGATCGGTATCGCGCGGCCCAAAAGCGCCGGGTCACAAGTCGCGAACTCACTAGCGCAATCACGCACTTGGGGAAGAATGGCGCGCGGCACCTGAAAGATATCCAACAGGGTATCGTCCCAGTCCTGAGCATGAATATCAAACAACTGCGTGCGCGCCGCATTGGTGGCATCCGTGGCATGGACCGTTCCACCGCTCAGCCGCCACAGCAAATAACTATCAATCGTGCCAAACGCCAATCGTCCGGCGTTTGCTCCGGCGCGCGCGCCGGGCACGTTATCAAGCACCCAACTGATCTTGCTGGCCGAGAAATATGGATCAACCACAAGCCCTGTGCGCGCCATGATCTCTGGTTCCAAATCGCGCTCGCGAATGGCGCGGCAAAAATCAGCCGTGCGCCGATCTTGCCAGACAATGGCGTTGTAGATCGGCGCACCGGTCTCGCGATCCCAGATGACTGTGGTTTCGCGCTGGTTGGTAATGCCGATCGCTGCGATGGATTTTGCTCCGACCTGCTCCATTGCCGTGCTGCAAACGGCTAAGGTCGCGCGCCAAATTTCCTCCGGGTCGTGCTCGACCCAACCATCCTTCGGATAGATCTGCGGCAATTCCCGTTGCGCCTGAGCCTGCACCCGGCCCATGTCATCGAACACCATGGCACGGGTCGAAGTCGTGCCCTGGTCGATCGCGAGAATGCCTGCGCCAGCGCTCACCGCACACGTTCCGGATAATCGGAAAACACGGCCTTTATCCCCCAATGGAACAGACGAGCCGCCGTATCGCTGTCATTGACCGTATAGCAACGCACGGGCAAATCTTGGGCGTGGATTTCGGCGACATCGTGGCGTTTGATGTGCTTCACCCCGCAGTGCACGGCCCGGGCGCCGACGGCTTGCACTTGGGCGAGCCAATCGGACGGCAGCTTCCCGAACAACATCGCGCGCTCGAACTCCGGTGCCTCGTCGGCGAAGGCCGTCAGAGAGGCCGGTACAAAGCTTGAAATCACCGGCGGCTGCAAACCCGGGCCCCAGAGCTCACGGAATACACTGCCGACCACCCGGCCGGTTTCAACCTCGCGTCGCGGACTTGGTTTCAATTCCAGGTTCAGCCCCATACCCAACTCAGCCAGCAACCCGACCACTTCCGCCAAGGTTGGCACATGCTCGCCGGCAAACTCAGCGCCGAACCAACGCCCGGCATCCAGTCGTTCCAAATCCGCCAACGAGGCCTCACCCGCCGGCCCTGTACCATTGGTGGTGCGCTCGAGGCGATCGTCGTGCATCAGAACCGGCACGCCATCACTCGACAGTTTGACATCCACCTCGACCCACCGCACGCCGAGTTCGAAAGCTTTTTGAATGGAAACAAGTGTATTTTCTGGTGCATGTCCGGCCGCACCTCGGTGGCCGATCACACGCGGAACTTCGGTAACAACCATGTTATTCGTCCCTATTGCACGCGGAAAACCGGTTGCGCCGGACAAGATAAAACTTCAACCTGAACTTGACCCCGAACAATACGGCACAAAGGTGACAACATGTCCGACGAAGATCTCAAGCGCATGGCTCTGGAGTATCATCGCCTGCCGGTGCCCGGCAAGCTTTCCATCGCGCCGACCAAGCCCTTGGGCAACCAACGCGACTTGGCGCTAGCCTATTCACCAGGCGTCGCCGCGGCTTGCGAAGCCATCGCCGATGATCCGACCGAAGCATCCACGCTCACTGCGCGGCAAAACCTCGTGGCCGTGATTACCAACGGCACGGCCGTACTCGGCCTTGGTGCTATCGGCCCGCTGGCCTCCAAGCCGGTGATGGAAGGCAAGGCGGTATTGTTCAAGAAATTCGCCGCCATTGATGTTTTCGACATCGAGCTCGATGAAACCGACCCCGATAAAATCGTCGACATCGTCTGTGCGCTGGAACCCACATTCGGCGCCATCAATTTGGAAGACATTAAAGCGCCGGAATGCTTCGTCATCGAGCAGAAATGTCGGGAGCGCATGAACATCCCCGTGTTCCACGACGACCAGCACGGCACCGCCATCGTCACGGCGGCGGCTTTTCTAAACGGACTGCGCGTTACGGGCAAAGAATTGGCCGATATCAAACTGGTCTCCACAGGTGGCGGTGCTGCGGGTATCGCGTGCTTGAACCTGCTCGTTTCCATGGGTGTGAAGCGCGAAAACATCTGGCTGGTCGATCACCTGGGCCTCATCTATGAGGGCCGCACCGAAGACATGAATCCGCACAAGGCATCCTTCGCCCAAGATACCGATTTACGCACGCTGGCCGACGTCATCGTCGATGCCGATGCCTTTTTAGGTTTGTCGGCGGGCGGCATTTTGACAGGCGACATGGTGAAAACCATGTGCGATAAGCCACTGATCCTGGCGCTCGCAAATCCCACACCCGAAATCAACCCTGACGATGCCAAGGCCGCCAACCCCAACGCCGTCATTGCAACTGGTCGCTCGGATTACCCCAATCAGGTCAACAACGTACTGTGTTTCCCGTTCATTTTCCGCGGCGCCTTGGATGTCGGCGCCACCACCATCAATGAAGAAATGAAACTTGCCGCCGTTAAGGCCATCGCCGACATGGCCATGGTGGAAAGCTCCGAAGTGGTGGCCAATGCCTATCAGGGCGAGGATTTGAAGTTCGGGCCCGAGTACTTGATCCCGAAACCCTTCGATCTGCGCCTCATCGTCCAAGTCGCCTCGGCGGTTGCCAAGGCGGCCATGGATTCGGGGGTTGCCACAAAACCGATGCCCGATTTCGATGTCTATCGCGAAAAACTGAGCCGTTTCGTGTTCCGCTCAGGCATGCTGATGAAGCCGGTGTTCGAACGCGCACGGCGCGACAAACGCCGGCTGGTCTATGCCGAGGGTGAGGATGAACGCGTGCTGCGCGCGGTGCAGGTGGTGGTCGACGAAGGGACTGCGGATCCGATCCTTGTCGGCCGCCCGGAAGTAATCGCCAGACGCATTGAGCGGTTGGGATTGCGCCTGCAAGAGGGACGCGACTTTAGCCTGACCAACCCCGAAAGCGACCCCCGATACGAAGAATATTGGCGTGGCTACCATGAACTCATGCAGCGCCATGGCGTTTCACCGGATTTGGCGCGCACCATCGTGCGCACCAATACAACCGTCATCGCCTCGATGATGGTGCACCGCGACGAAGCCGACGCCATGCTCTGCGGCACTTACGGGCAGTATCGCTGGCACCTGAAGCACGTACTCGACGTGATCGGAAAGGCGGACGGCGTGCGCGACGTGTCGGCGCTGAGCGGCCTGATCGTCAACAAAGGCACCTATTTCATGTGCGACACACAAGTGACCTATGATCCCAATGCCGAGGAAATCGTAGAGATGACTCGGCTCGGCGCCGAAGCCATACAGCGCTTCGGCACGGACCCGAAGGTGGCGCTGATCTCGCATGCCAATTTCGGCAACGCCGACACGCCGAGCGCCATAAAAATGCGCGAAGCGGTCGAGCGCCTGCGTGAACAGGTGCCGGACATGGAAGTGGAAGGTGAAATGCACCCAGATGCGGCGCTTGATCCCAATTATAGAAGCTACATCTTCCCCAATTCCTGCCTCAAGGGGCCAGCAAATTTTCTCGTATTTCCGACACTGGACGCCGCGAACAGCGCCTTCAACTTATTGAAATCAGCGGGTGACGGGCTCGCCGTTGGCCCGGTGCTGCTGGGTGCAGCCAAACCGGCGCATATTCTAACGCCTTCGGTATCGGCGAGAGGCTTGGTCAACATGAGCGCACTGGCGGTTGTCGATGCCCAGGCGCGCGAAGAGCAGGGACGCCTTATCTAACGCCTAGAACTCACGCGGTGACGGCCTAGGCAAATCCTACCGTGTGGTCACGGTTCAGCTCGCCAGAAAATCGTCCATATCCACCAACAGCGCGTCTTCCAAGGACAAATCGTCACCAACGGTCTCAAGGCAGCGATAACCATCGCCAAGAGTATGATGAAGAGCCGCTTTGATCATGTTTTCCGCGCCATCCAAGACGGCAAGGTCATCCGTGTAGGTGTATGGATTTTCGTGCATCAACATGGTTTTTCTCCGTTCCAGGTCATGTAGACATGATTGGTTCGGTTTGTAGTGCTGCAAACGCCATGCCAATAATCCACAAGTGAATTGCGTGAATAGCGATGATTAAATATGCCGGATACCAAAATCTGCTAACAAATTCTTCACAACCCACCAGTTATGGTGCGAAGATTGTTCTGGCGAGCGAGAATGGCATCGTTTAAACTGCCGATTCGTTATGATCAGGCAGCACGTATAGCTACCGGTCGGCAATAATCGGCCGGTCGGCAATAATCGGCGATGGTCGACAATGGCGGCCGACGTGTTGGAAGGGTGTTTGTGGGGCAAAAAGAAGCGCAATCGGGAATGACTGTCCGCTTAACTAAAATTTTTGCCGGGTTGATGGCGCTCTCCATCGTAACCACACCGGCTTTGTCGCAGGCTCAATCCCTGCAAGACGCCTTGACCACGCTGGTCAAGACGCACAAGCGCATGCTCGCTGCCAACGCAGACGTCAAGGCGGCGGACGAGCAGCTTGAAGTCACATGGGGCGATTGGTACCCGAGTTTGTCGGTCACGGCGAATATCGGCCATGAAAAGCAAGTCAAGCCCACGGGCTCCGACGACACCGACATGGTGCCGCGCAACGTCGAGACCTCAATCACGCAAAAAGTCTGGGATTTCGGCTCGACGAACTCCGCTATCCGGTCCTCAAGACTGGCGCTCAGGCAGTCTCATGAAAATCGGGAATCGGCCAAACAGGCGCTCCTGCTGGAAGGGCTTACCGCCTACCTCAACGTCGTGCGCGCCAATAAGCTGGTGAATTTTTCATCGGGGTCGGTGGACAACATCAAGCGTCAGGCCGAATTGGAAGATGCCCGCGTACAACGGGGCTCCGGCTTTTCCACCGATGTGCTGCAGGCGAAGACCCAGTTGGCTGGCGCGCAGGCGCGGCTGATCCAATCGCAAGGCGCACTGAAGACCGCGGTCAACCGGTACCGCGCCGTTTTCGGCAGCCCGCCGGCGGATATCGAGAAAATGAGCGACCCCAGGCTGCCGCTGGAATTGCTGCCGAAATCGCTTGATGAATCGCTGCAGCTTTCGATCAAGAACAACCCGCAGCTGAAGGCGGCCCGTACCGGTGCGCAGGTGGCGCGGGAATCGGTGATCAAAACCCGCGTCGATGAGTTCTTGCCGAATTTCGAACTGAGCGCCGAACAGAAAATCAAGGAAGACAACGGCGGCACGGTCGGCTCGCAGCAAGAGCGCCTGATCAAGCTGGAAGCCACCTACGACTTCAACCTAGGCCTTACCGCCATCAACACCCTCAAAGCCTCGCAGCAAGGCCACGTGGCCACCGTCAATCGTTTCGGCGACACCCGCGACCTGACGGAAGAACAGGCCCGCAACGCCTGGGACAACCTGCAAACCGCCCAAACAAATGCCGGCCACCTGCACAATCAAGCCGACATCGCGGCCGAATTCCTGGAACTGGCGCGGCGTGAGCGGCAGCTGGGCAACCGCTCGCTGATTGACGTGTTGGCCGGTGAAACGGCGCTCATCAATGCCTCGTCGGATGCCGCCTCGGCGGACACGGACGTCGCCATCGCCATATTCACGCTGCTCAATGTGATGGGCCAACTGGACCCGCGCATCGTCCAGTAAGACAGCCAGCGCTCTTCTCAACCGATCAACTTAGCGTTTCCGAACAACATGGCTTGAACGCCAGGCGCTTATACCGTTGAGCATGAGGTACATCACAGACGCCCGCTATCTGAAATGTTAGAATAACGGTTACTTTGGGAAGGAGGTGAACAATGGTCACCGCAGTTGTCCCAAACCCACAGTTAGTTGATGGTGAGCTAGAACTGGCGCAGGCTATCGGCGGCGAGGCGGTCGGTCGCGTTGATACCATCAAGGGCAACGTTTTCATCACCCGTACTGACGGCACCAAGGTCAAGGGCGAAAGCGGCCAGGAGATTTTCCAGGGCGACGTGGTCGAAACCGATGCCAACGGCGCGGTGGGTATTGTATTCGCCGACGATTCCACATTCTCACTCGCCGAAGCCGGTCAGATGACCATCGACGAGATGGTCTACGATCCCGGCGGCCAAGAAGGCAATGCCGCCCTTTCCGTCGCGCAGGGCGTCTTTACCTTCGTCTCAGGCGAGATCGCCAAAACCGCCGTCAATGCCATGGTTGTCAACACGCCGACCGCCACCATCGGCATCCGCGGCACGTCGGGCGGCGGCAAATCGTCACCGACCAAGGGTGATACGTTCTCGCTGTTCGAGGATTCAAGCGGAACGACCGGCGAAATGACCATCACCACGCAGGTCGGCTCGGCAACCCTGAGTACGCCCAACCAGACAACACGGATCATCTCAAAATTCACGTTGCCCTCAAAGCCGGTGATCATGCCCGCGTCGGCAGTACGCCAATTCTATGGTTCGGCCATCGCCGCGGCACCGCCTCCACCCGAGGCGCGCGCTCAGCGTCCGGTCACCGAACAAGGCCAAGCGGCCAGTGAAGGGCAAACGCAAACCCAAGAAGGCGCGGCAGACCAGGCGGCTGATACCGAGGCCACGGCCCAAGCTGAGCAACAATTGGAAACCGAAGCGCTGCTGGAGGGTGGGGAACAATTGCCCGAAGGCGAGATCTTGCCCGAAGAAGCCACACCCGAGCAGATTGAAGAACAGGTGGCCGAGCAAGTGGCTGAAGAAACAGCGCCCGAAGGCGCCGACATTGAAACAGCGGCCCGGGCCGCGGCGGAACAAGCGGTTCAACAGGCGCTAGCCGCTGGCGCGACCATTGCCGACGCCGGTGAGGCCGCACAAGAGGCAGCCATGGCCGCCGCCGTCGCGGAGGCCCGTGCCGCTGGAATTTCGGAAGCGGAAATCCGGGCCGGAGCCGGTGCGTTTCAAGATGTTCTGGCACAAGGCGGCAATCTCGACGATGCCTTCGAGGCCGCCATGCACGCCGGTGAGGAAGCCGGTGTGCACACGTCCGTACAATTCGACCAAGCCATGCAGCAAGCCCAGCAGCAGGGTTTCTTTGGCCCCGGTGGCATCGGCCCCGTCGGCGGTTTTACACCAATCGGACCAACAGGCCCCGCGCCCAGCGGCGATGACGGTCCCGAGGGCGGTGAAGCAGGGCCGCAAGAAGGTGGCTTCTTCGGTCCCTCCCCGTTCGGGCCGTCTCCCTATGGCGACGAATTTTTCGGCGACCCGTTTTTTGGGGATCCGTTTGGGGATCCGTTTGGGGATCCGTTCGGAGACCCGTACGGAGACGGTTTCATAGACCCCTTAGCTGACTTGTATGACCCGTTACTAGGAGAGTATTTCAGCCTCGAACCCATCCTTGATCTCATTGATTATGGCCACGATGATGAGGAATATCACGAGCCGCCGCCCACCGTTGCGGGACAATCGACCTTCACCGACATCAAATATGCTTCCGCGGGCAACGACAACCTGCTCGGAGAAGACACCAACACAAACTTCTATTTCGCCCACAATCTCGGCGTTAACAGCGCTGTTGCCGGCACCGACACGGTGACAGCCAGCGCCGCATCAACCAACCAAATAGCTTTTGACGGGCTCGAAAACGTAAAATTGCGTTTGCAGATGGACAGCACGAACAGTGCCGGCTCTTTTTCTGTCTGGAACAATTATGCGGCCGGCACCTCGGCCACGATCGAGTCGTCCATCGACTTTACCAACGTCACTCAATATCTGTTTTCCGATTTGCCCAACGTCGTCTCACTCGCATACACAGAGCAGACGGAGACCGACGTTTCGGCCCAGACCGAACCGACGGGAAAAGAGGGCGACGTCATCGTTTTTCCGACCATGGAAGCCAACGACATTGGGTACGTCATTGCCGGCTCCAGCACCGGTGAGACTTTCGATCTGAACAGCACCTACATGAGCGCGGACTCCAGCGGCGCCATAATCTTCGGCAAAGGTGGCGGCGACACGTTCAACATCGGACTCGAATTTGAAGGGCTGTTCATCGGCGGCATCACCGGCACCGACAACCAAGATACGAACTCCGACAACATTCCGGACAGCGGCGTCAACGCGTTTAGCTATTCGACCATGTTCAGCGGCGCCAACGGGATCTCAGCCTCTCTGCAAGGTGGCGTCGAGGGTACGAACGTCGGCGCCGATGGTTTGGTCAGCGGAAGGCAAGGCAGCACGGAACTCTACAATATGTTGTGGGACGTTGGCGCTTTCGAAGGCTCGGCCGGTCACGATCTCATCAACGCCGGTTACGGCGGCATGTCCTATGTCAAGGGCGGGGCCGGTGACGACACCATCACCATCACCCAAGAGATGGCCCTGACGACGCTCGACGGCGGCACCGGCAATGACAATCTTCTCATCTATGGGGCGCTTACCGCTAACACCGTCACCGGTGGTTCCGCAGGCTCCGACATTCTGAAAGTCAGATACACAGCCTACGAGAATAGTACAGTCACAACCCTGAGCAACATCGATAGTGTATACCTCGACGGAACCTCGAGTGACGACGCCATCGTCTACGGAACTCATACGGATACGTCGGGACAGATTTTCGGCCAGGCGGTCGACTTGGTCTACGGGTATGGCGGCGTCGATAGCCTGGCTCTGCTGTCAAGCGGCACCAACTCCTATGTGGTAAATTCCATCGAAACGATCACCTCAACCGGTAGCGCCAACGACACGGTCTCCTATGCGAGCAACATCAGTGGCTACAACAACATCAATTTGGGCGATGGGACCGATGTACTCAACCTGGCATCGGGCACCAACTCGGTGACAGCAACGTCAGTTGAGACCATCAACGGCACGACCAACGACGACACCTTAACGCTGGCGGCCAATATGTCGTCGGGAACCGTCAATATGAACAGCGGCACCGACACCCTGAATTTGGCTTCCGGCACCAATACCCTGAGTATTACCGGCGCGGAGAACATCAACGGCACCACAACTTCCGATATTCTGACCATTTCCAACGCGCTTTCGTCCGGAATCGTCGATTTGGTCGCCGGCACCGGTGCGAACACCCTGACGCTCACCAACGCTTCGGGCTATACGCTGACCGTCAATAACGCCGATACGATCACTGGCAGCGGCGGAACCGATACAATTCTGCTCGGCGGCACCCAGACCGTCGCGCTCAACAATGTCGAAAATGTCACCGGCACCGGGTCGGACGACGCTCTGACGCTCGGCAATGCGCAAAGCGGACTGGTTGTCAGTCTTGGTGCCGGCTCCGATAGCTTGATCCTCGCCACAGACACTGCCAACACAATAACGGTCGACAGCGTCGAAACGATTACCGCCGGCGGCACCGGAAACGACACTTTGACACTGGGTTCGGCGCATTCCGGCGCAACGTTCAACCTAGGTGCCGGCTCCGACAAGGTCACGCTTGCCGAAGGGACCAATTCAGTTTCCGTCTCCGGCACGGAAACCGTGGTCGGCGGCGGCGGCGCGGATACCATCACGGCGCTGGATGCGACCGGCACGACCATCACCGGTAACGACGGCGTCGACGCTCTTACCGGTTCGACGGGCGCCGATAGCCTGCACGGCGGCGCGGGAGCCGACACCCTGACAGGCGGTGGCGGCGACGACCAGCTGACCGGTGCCACCGGCGCCGACCGTTTCGTCTTCTCCGGCGAAGCACCGGAAAATCTCGGCACCGATACGCTTGCCGATTTTAACGGCGCCAACGACTTCGCCGGTTCCGAGGGCGAGGGCGATGTCATCGCGCTGGATGCGGACTACCTGAACATTTCCACTAAGAGCTATCTGGAAGTGGCCTGGGACGGCTCCGCCAGCGATACGCTGACCATCGGCGGCGCCACCATCATCGTGATGCACGGTGCCGCGGGATCCGCCGCCGATGCCGCCACCGCGCTCGCCGCCTCGGACGCGACGGCCACCAATGCTCTGTTCATATTCAACGACAGCGCCAATTCCGATCTCCTGACCATGACCTATACCGACGATCTGGCGGGAAATGGCACGGAATCGGATCTGGCGGTCTTCAACGGCATTTCCAACACTTCCGCATCGATCAATCTGGACGGGGCTGATTTCACGCTTCTCAATGTCGGCGGCGAAGCCCCGTGACGTTCATCACACCCTAGCCATGGCAGCGCACCTATACTAAGTTCGGATATGGAAAGAGTACGGGTGTGTAATGGATAATGCTCCGACGACTTTAGACGGAAGCAACAGCGCCGAGCTTGCACAGGCCGCGACGCAAGAAGCCGTTGGTCGCGTCGATACCATCAAGGGCAACGTTTTCATCACCCGTACTGACGGCACCAAGGTCAAGGGCGAAAGCGGCCAGGAGATTTTCCAGGGCGACGTTGTCGAGACCGATGCCAGCGGCGCGGTGGGCATCGTATTCGCCGACGATTCCACTTTTTCGCTGGCCGAAGCCGGCCAGATGACCATCGACGAGATGGTCTACGATCCCGGCGGCCAGGAAGGATCGGCGGCCCTTTCCGTGACCCAGGGGGTATTTACCTTTGTTTCGGGACAGATTGCCAAGACCGCCGTCAATGCCATGGTCGTCAATACGCCCACCGCCACCATCGGCATCCGCGGCACGTCCGGCGGTGGTAAATCATCGCCAACCAAGGGAGACACGTTCTCACTATTCGAGGACGCCGATGGCAATACCGGCGAAATGACCATTGCCACCCAAGTGGGCTCGGCAACGCTGAGCACGGCCAATCAAACAACCCGTATTGTTTCCAAGTTCGCACTGCCGTCGAAACCGGTGGTCATGCCAGCCTCGGCCGTGAACCAGTTTTATGGTTCCGCAATAGCCGCTGCACCGCCACCACCCACGTCCACCAACCAAAATCAACAAGGCGGTGACAACCAGGGTGAAGGCGGCGAGCAGGGTCAAGCGCAAGGCGAAGGCGGACAAACCGCCGAGGGCGAAACAGAACAAGGTGCCGAGGGCGAAGCCGGAGCCCAGGCAGAACAACAACTTGAAGGTCAAGCGCAGCTGGAAGGCGGCCCACCGGTGGAGGGCGAAGGTGTTCCCGGCGAAGGACTCGGACCTGATGGCCCGACGCCGGAACAAGTGGCAGAACAAGTTGGCGATCAATTGGCGGACGTGCCGATCGGCCCTGATGGCCAACCCATTGAAGGCGACAATGTTGAGGTTGCCGCCCGTCTGGCAGCCGAGCAAGCCGTGCAACAGGCGCTCGCCGGGGGCGGAGAGGTTGGCGATTTAGCCCAGGTAGCCGGTGAAGCTGCTCTTTCGGCGGCCATTGCCGAAGCTCGCGCCAACGGAATCTCGGAAGCCGAGATTCAAGCCGGGTCCGGGGCTTTTCAAGATGCCCTGGCCGGAGGTGGCAGCCTGGATGATGCTTTCGACGCCGCGATGACAGCAGGCGCGGAAGCGGGTGTCCAAGCCGCCGTGCAATTTGACCAAGCCATCCAGCAAGCGCAGCAACAGGGTGCGTTTGGCCCCAGCGGCCCAGCCCCGGTGGGCGGCGCTTTGAATCCCTTGGGACCGGCACCAGGATCAGACGGCGGTGGCGGCGATGATGGTGGAGACGGTGGTGGCACCCAAGGTGAACCGGGTGGCAACATTTTTGGCGGTGACATCTTCGGCGGTAACGTCTTTGGAGGCGACATATTTGGGGGTGACCCGTTTGGAGATCCATTCGGAGACCCCTTCGGTGACCCCTTTGGAGACCCATTCGGAGATCCGTTCGGTGACCCGCTGC
Organism: Rhodospirillaceae bacterium; assembly: GCA_016845145.1. Taxonomy (GTDB): domain Bacteria; phylum Pseudomonadota; class Alphaproteobacteria; order Rhodospirillales; family Casp-alpha2; genus TMED8. The sequence continues at coordinate 135,654 of JAERTE010000018.1, read as the reverse complement.
ATGCCGGAGACCCGTTCTTCGATCCCTTCGCGCCCGAGAATTTTCTGGACCCCTTTGGAGATCCGTTTTTCGACCCCCCGGATGAGAACATCGTCACGCCGGACAACGACGACGTTATCTTCGGCGAGACTTTCTACAATACCTCTGGCGACGACACCTTCAGCGGCAACACGGAAAACACCGAGTACGTCTACGACCAAAGCGACGACGGCACCGTTTCCGTGTCCGGCGGCGGCGTCTTCGGTCTGTCCTCGCCCTACGACCAAGACATCATCACCGATGCCGGCGGAGGTGCCGACCGGCTGACCTTCGAAAGCCTGGACAGTGTCGGCATCAAGATGAACGTTTCGTCCACATCCGGGTTCATGGATTTCCATATTTACAGCGAGTTTGCCAACACCTCGAGCCTGTCAACGGTCCTGACCTACATCCAAATCGAAGATACCGTCGAAGACATCCAGGGCTCCGTCAGCAGCCTCGCCAACTTGGATGAAGGTATTATCGTCAAAAATGCCATGGACCTGACCGGTTCCGAGACGGCCTACATATTGGCCGGATCTTCGTCCGACGACACCATGACGATTTCCGATTCCAACGCCGTCGGCTCGTTGATGTTCGGCAAGTCCGGTGATGACACCATAACCGGTAATTCCACTGACCAAGTGATTTACGGTGGTGGCGGCAACGACATTTTGGATGGTAAGGGCAGCGCGACAGGCGGCGATTCCATCTACGGCGGCATCGGCAACGACACCATCAAGGTCACGGTGGCCACGGGTTCCAGCGCCTATGACGGTGGAGACGGCACTGACACGTTGGATTATTCAGGCCTGGGATCGGCAGCAACTTTCGCCGTCAGGTCCTCGGAAGTTGATGTTTCCCAGGGCAGCGGCTCAACCGTTTCCGCCACCAATATCGAGGACCTGATCGGCTCAAACAGCGGCGACACTTTCAATTTCTCCGACGCCGCCGGCACACTGCTCGATTCCGTCACGGGTGGATCGGGCAGCGATACGTTTGCGATTGCCGATGGTGCAACGGTCACCGCACAGCTGACCGGCGGCGCCGGCAACGACACCTTCACGGTGGGTAGCGGTACAACCATTTCGACCACCCTGGACGGCGGCGCAGGCACCGACGTTCTTGGCGTCCGGAACACATCCGTCAGCGTCGATACCACCAATTTCGAAGCTGCCGCCATCATTGGCACCAGCGGCGACGACAACCTGACGATGGATGCCACCAGCGTCGGTGGACTGACGATCAATTCGGTTACCGGCGCCGCCGGCACGGACACTTTAACGATTGATTCCGGTATCAACGTCTCCAGTCTTAGCGTCAGTGGCGTTGAAACCATCACCGACACCGACGGCACCGACAGCACCGCCCTGGGCGACGGCGGCCAGACGGTCCATGCCACCGGGATCGAAACCATCATCGGCGGCACCGGCACCGACACCGTCACCCTTGGCGGCAGCGGCGTGACGCTGAGAACCAGCGCCGTCGAGTCCCTGACAGGTACCGCTGGCGACGACACTGTCTATCTGCTGGCCAACGGCACCTACACCATCGATGGCGGCTCCGGCACCGACTATATCCGGACCGTCAGCAGTCTGACCGCGTCGTTGCATTTAACGAACGTTGAGCAACTACCCGGCGCGGCACCCGGCCCCTATCACATTACATTGCTCAATACGCAGAACGGCCTGTTCATGCGCGGCAGCGGCAGTTCCGACTCACTCACCCTGGCGGATGGCGGCAACACCATATCTGTATACGGCGACGTCGATTCCGTCACCGGCGGCACCGGCGCCGACCATATTACCGTAACTTCACAGGTGACAGGATTGAATTACAACCTCGCCGGCGGCTCCGACTCGCTGACCATGGGGAATTTCATCAATACCTTCACCGCGTCGAACATCGAGACCATCACCGGCGGCAGCGCCAACGACACCATCACCTTGGGCGCGGCGCAAGGCTCGGGAACCGTCGATGGCGGCGGCGGCACGGACAACAAGGTAACGCTCGCCAATGGCACCAATTCGCTGACGCTCATCGATATTGATACGGTTGTCGGCGGCACCGGCACCGACATCGTCACGCTGGGCAGCGGCGTCGACAACACCCTCACCGCCACCAACATGGAGACCATCTCCGGCGGCGACGGAAACGACACGATTAACTTAGGCGATGTGGTGCTCGAGCGGTTTTCCGGTGGCGGCGGCAACGATACGGTTAATTTGGCCAACGGCTCCAATGACGTCCAGTTTTTCGGCACCGAAACCATCAACGGCGGCACAGGCGCGGATATCATTACCAGCCAGGATTCCACCGCTGAGACCATATCGGCGGGTGCCGGCAACGATACCATCACCGGTTCCGGCGGCGATGACCGCATTACCGGGGGCACAGGCGCAGACCGTTTCGTTTTCTCCGGCCAACTGCCTGCCAACCTGGGTACCGATACGCTGGTGGATTTCAGCGGCGCGACAGCCTTCGGCGGCGGTGGTGGCGAGAGCGACGTTATTGTTCTCGACACCTCCAACCTTGGCATTTCATCAATTGATTACGTGGAACTCACCTGGGACGGAACGGCAACAGCCGTCAATGCCGGCACAGCCACGGTGGTGATATTGCACAGCCAAGCCGGCACTCTCACGAACGCATCGGCGGCGATTGCCGCAGGCGATGCCAGCGCTACCGACGCAGTCTTCCTATTCAACGACAGTAGCAATTCGAATCAACTCACCATGGTTTATACCGACGATCTGGCGAACGACGGCACCTTGTCTGATCTCGCGGTATTCGACTCGATTACCAACACGTCCGCCTCGACTAATTTGGTAGCCGCCGACTTCGAAGTGCAAGCGTAAGACACCAAAGTGTACGTCCGCATCCCCAAGCTGCTGAACGAAGAGCAGGTCGCCGCCATCACGGATATGATGACATCGGCAACCTTCGTCGACGGCATGACTACCGGCGGCCCGGCGGTGAAAAGCGTCAAAAACAACCTGCAGGTCGACCGCGACCAAACCGACGGCATCACCGAAATCGATGAAACCGTGCTGCGGGCGCTGGCCACCAACGGCACTGTACGCGGCGCGGTGCTGCCGCGGCGCATCCTGCCGCCCTATTACTCAAAATACACCGAAGGCATGGCGTACGGCCCGCACGTGGACAACCCATTGATGGCGGCTGCATCGGGTGGGGCGCCGCTGCGCACCGACGTTTCCATCACCATCTTCCTGAGCGAGCCCGATAGCTACGACGGCGGCGAATTGCAGATCAAGAGCGAGATCGGCGACGCCAAAATCAAGCTGCCGCCCGGCGATGCAATCATTTATCCCACCGGCGACATCCATCAAGTGCTCCCCGTCACAAGGGGTGAACGCTGGGCAGTGGTGACCTGGATGCAGAGCATGATCGCCGACCCGACGCGGCGGCGCATCGTCTACGAGCTTGATCTGGTCTGTCAGTCCTTGCTGCAAAAAATGCCCGATACGGACGAACACCGCGCCTTGATGCGCAACTACGGCAACCTCGTCCGGCTGTGGGCCGAAACCTGACCCGAATCCCGCGTTCAGCGGTATCCTAACCGGAAATCATATGATAGGTTTTACATCATTGATTCTACTGGGATTCCACGGGGTGATTTGCCGTGAGAGAACTACTGGCCCGCCTGTTCAAACGCCCCGGTCTCGCCGCCGAAGTGGTCGCGGCGTCCATGTTCGCCAATGTATTGGCGCTGGCGTCGCCACTGTTCGTCATCCAGGTGCTGAACCGCTACGTGGCGCACGGGGTTGACGCAACACTGGCGACACTGACAGCCGGCGTCGGCCTTGCCATCGCGTTGGAACTGGCCTTCCGCCAAATCCGCCTGCGTCTGGCCGGCGCCATTAGCGCGCCGCACGACCAAAACCTCGCCGCCGCCGGGTTCGGCTCGCTCACGCAAACCAAGATCGCCGCGCTTGAACAACTGCCGGCGGGATTGCGCCGTGAGATGATCGCCGGCGCGGAAAAAATCCAGGCCGCCTACTCGCCCGCCAATATTGCCGCGCTGTTCGACGTCCCGTTCGCATTGCTGTTCATCGGCGTGCTGTATTTGCTGAACCCGACTTTGGCCATGATCGTCGCGGGCTTTGTGGTTTTCGGGTTCACCATTTCCGTACTCACATCGGCCTCGCTGCGCCGGCCGACACGCGAACTGCAGGCGGCATCAGGCCGCCGCGCCGGCTTGGTGGGCTCGACGCTGGTCGCTGGTGACACTTTACGCGCCTTCAACGGCGGCGAGTACATTCGTGGTCTCTGGATGAAAGAGACCGGCGCCTTTCAGAAACTCGCCCGCGCCATTGCTCAACGCCAGGGTTTTGTGCAAACGCTCGGCATGAGCATCCAGGCCTTGATGAGTGCCTGCGTGATCGCCGTTGGCGCCATGCAGGTGGTCGCCGGCCATATGGATGTGGGCGCCATGATCGGCGCCAATATTCTGGCCGCGCGCGCCTTGGGGCCGATTATCAAACTCGCATCCATGAGCGAGGCCTTTGCCAAGGCGCGGCAAGGCGCCAATATGCTCCGCGAATTCGCCAAGTTGCCCATGGAGCGCGGGCAAGGTACGGCGCTTTCCGATTACAAAGGCACCATTGAATTCCAAGATCTGGCATTCGCACATCCGGGCGACAAATCGTCGCTGTTTGAATCGGTTAATCTGAAGCTGGAACCCGGCAGCCTGTTGGTGTTCACCGGTTCCAACGGATCGGGCAAGACGACGTTGGCGCGGCTTTGCGCTGGTTTGTTGGAACCAAGCCGCGGCCGCATGTTGGTGGACGACGTGGACTTGGCCCAGGTCGCGCCGGAATGGTGGCGCCGGCAAATCTGCTACATGCCGCAGGAGCCCAAATTCGTTGACGGCACGCTGGCTGACAATATACGTCTCGCCAACCCCAATCTGGGTGATGCTGCGCTTAACGACATCATCAATAAGGCCGGGTTGCGCAAGTTCATCGATCAAAGTTCCGATGGCGTGGAGACGCGCCTGGTCAATCAGGGTGCCAACCTCTCGCTCGGTATTCGCCGTCGCCTGGCGTTGGCCCGTGCGCTGGCCACAGCCGGGCAGTTGCTGATTATCGACGAGCCGACGGAAGGCCTGGACCGTGAAGGCGCCCAGCACGTTATCGACATTGTCAACGCCATGGCCGGGCGAAAACGCACCGTGATGGTATTCACCGACGATCCACAAATCCTGCAAACCGCCCGGCATTTTGTCGATCTGGACGCCAAACCCGTTCCCCGGTTGGTGCGCCGGGCGGCGAATGAACACAGCGGCACGATAGCCGAGCCTCAGGCTGAGACTGAGACTGGACCAGACAGCAAGAACCAAGCCGCGCTCGACATCATCGCGGGGAACGCTTGACCATGGCTGAACTGAACCTCGATATCCCGCCCCCCACGGACAAGCAAAAGAGCAACGACGAGAGCCTTCGCCTGACGCATTTGTTTTTCCTTTTGTGTGCCGCCCTGGTGGCGGCTTTTGCCGCCTGGGCGCATTACGGACGGCTGGACGTGGTCAGCACGGCGATGGGCGAAGTTATTCCGTCTTCACAGGTGAAAAGCATCCAGCACTTGGAAGGCGGCATCGTCCGCGCCGTCATGGTGAAAGAAGGTGACCGGGTGAAACGCGGCCAGGCGTTGGTGACGCTGGAACCCACCGCAAACGACGCCGACGTTGCCGAACTGCAGGCACGCATCACGGCGCTCAAGGCCGATGTCGCACGCTTGGCTGCCGAAGCATCCGGTGCGGCTGCAATTTCTTTTCCGAAAGACCTGACACAGAGCCAATCGGCGCTGGTATCGGAGACCCGCGCATTCTTCGACACGCGCCGCCAGCGCATCGGCAATCAATTAGCCGGCCAGCGCGAGAAAATCGCCCAGGAAAAGGACCGCATCACGGAGATTTCGGCACGGATCGACAATAACGGCCAGATGCTCAAACTGTTGCGTGAGCAAATCTCCATTTCCAAGGCGTTGATGAAGGATCAACTCACCAACCGCATGCAGCACCTGAATTTGCTGAAAGAGGCGACGACGCTGAAAGGCCACATCGCGGAAGACAGGGCCGCATTGAAGCAAGCGGGCGCGGCGCACAAAGGTGCGCTCAACAAGCTCGAGGCCATTCGCCATTCCTTCAACGAAAAAGTCCGCGAGGATCTGGAGAAAAAGCGCCGTAGTCTGGAAGAATTCACCAGCCGGCTTCGGAAGTTCGAAGATTCGCAACGCCGCACCGTGCTTCGCACCCCCGTCGACGGTGTCGTCAAATCGCTTTACGTGTTCACGGTCGGAGGCGTGGTGCAGCCCGGCGGCACGGTAGTGGATATCGTACCCGGCGGCGATGCCTTGATCATCGAAGCCCGCCTGCCACCTCAGGAAATCGGTTACGTGAGCGCTGGCCAGGATGCCCTGGTGACGCTGACATCCGCCGATGCATCGCGCTTCGGGCATCTTGACGGCACCGTGACGCACGTCAGCCCCGACACCATCCAAGCCCGCGACGGCCAGGCGTTCTATAAGGTGCGCATTGAAACCAAAGGTGATTTCTTTCAGTACCGCGAGCAGCGCTACCGGCTGGTGCCGGGCGTGCAGGTCATGACCTCGATCCGCACCGGCGAGCGCTCGGTTCTCGCCTATCTGGCAGACCCGTTCGTCTCCTCGGCGCGCCTTGCCATGCGGGAGCGCTGATCATGTGGCGAAGCATGTTTCTAGTGGCGGCAATCGCATTGTGGGCAGATGCCGTGCCGGCGCAAGGAACCGCACCGGATAAACCAAGCCCCAACGTCATTATCGACGTGCCGCCGCCACCCGTCCGCACGCTCACAGGCGCTACCTACCCACCATTGAAAGACGTTATCCTCAATGTCGGCGATACGGTTCTGCTGGGCCGCGAAATCGATGACGGCAGCGCACCGGGCGAAGGCTGCATGGATAAACCGGGACCCAAGGCACGGTTTTGTCTCGACCCGGTGGATTGGCCGGCGCCGCTGGATATCGCTGTAGATGCCGACGACACCATCCACAAGGGCGGTCAGGCGATTATCCGCTATGACGAAGGCCGCTCATCACAGGCGCATGTGTTGTTCCCCACGCAGGCGTTTACCGACATCGTCGAAGCCTTGAAGGATCGCTACGGCCCACCGACCGAGCAGGAAATGCAAATCCGAGACGTGCCCGGTGACAAACGCGTCGCCAATACGGTGGTGCGCTGGAAAAGCATCCCGACGGGCAGCGAAGATGCACCGGCGATCCTTGAAGTTCGGGCCTTCGACGATATTCGCCACCCGCACCCAGACCGCGTACACGGATTGCTGTGGTTGCACCGCGAAGGCGCAGAGCGGCCGTTCCGCCATTTCAACACGATCGATTTGATGGTGCTGCGCCAGCGCCGCATCGGCCAATGGCCGCCGCAAACGAACTAGGCGTGAATCAAGCCGGCGATACCAATACCGAATCCACGTAGATAATACGGCGCAGCCCGCTGGCCAGATGATCGGCTTGCGCCCGATCGAGCCCGCCGACATGGATATCGATCTCCATACGCTCGCCGGTTTTTCGCTCGGCAACGAACGCGTCCGGAACGATCGTCAGTTTAGCGAACGCCTCCATCACGCGCGGCAGGACGGAGGGTTCAATCGAGGTATTCAGGCGAAATTGCGTGGATTGGCCAATGGATTGGTCAGTTGATGGGCCTGGCATGGCCCCCAAGAAGGTCGTCATGATCTGTATCCCAAAAGAAAATCGCAACACGTGAACGAACGGCGGTGCCCCGGCCTCGGTTCAGGAGACCGGGCCGCTAATAAGTCGCTTCACCTGGGATACGTACGTATTCATGATGGGCGCATCATAGCGTCGTTGAATTCAGCGTCAACCGAGATATCCGCGCCCGCCCTCGTTGCGCATCCACAAGCGCACTAAGTGGCGCTTGCGCTCGGGCTCCGGCCAATCGGTATATCCGGTGCGGCGGTGCCCCATGGTCAGGTTATTGAGAAATTGCATCTGGCCCGGTTCGAAGTGGAAATCCCGGCTCAGGTTGTCGTCTTCGAGAATTGCCTCAAAGGCTTCCAGCGCCTGGCACCCTTCCCGATCCATATCCACACCAACAAGTTCATACCCGCACATTACCTGTCGGCGCGACAACCGTGCACGTAGCGTTTCCCCATCGAACGCAAGCATGGGATGGTGCGTGGTCATCACGTCGCCCGGCGCGTGTTCGCGCTGACGGTCGAAGTAGTACGGTTGATACAATCGCTCCAGCAGGTCCGGATAGCGGCGGCGCATCTCGTTGTGAGCGGTGTAAAAGCTGATGATACCGCTGACGCCGCCCTGCATCGCCGTGCACAAGCACAACAGCCCCAGATAATGCGGGGCGGCAAGGTTATAGCTGTTGTCGGTATGATAGTTCTGATGGACGTTGGTGACATCGGGCCTCACGCCATTGCCGGGCGGGCGGCCTTTGTCGGTGACGTCATAAATCATCGCACCCTGCCAGTTTTGCGCCACCGGCCGCGCGATCATCGACCCCAGCAACCAATAGACGGCTTTTGCCTCCTCAAAGCTCCAGGCCTCCATAGGCAGCCGGTCCACCAGTGCGAACCCAAGCCCGGCGTGCAATTCATTGCGCACACCCGCCATCAGGCTTTCAGCCATAGGCAGCTCGAAATCATCAGGTCGCAACGCCAACAGCGGCAGCGGACTGGCACGCAACAGCTCAACGACGCGCGACAACTCGTCCAAGACACCGCCCGAAAGCCGAACGATCCCGGCTTCCGCCGCCAATTGATCGCCACGCCAGGCCATCCGGCTTGAGATGTCTTGCTCAAGCATTCGGGCATTCGACGGCTTGCGGTGGTCCAGCGGGTTTAGCTCCGCATGGTCGGGCTGCATTCCGGCCTCCAAATCGCGTATTTCCATCCTAGACATAGCACAACCCGCCTTGGCCGGAAATAAACCGCCCTGCCCCTCTTTACGAACGCGCGAGAATGGCCAATATAAGCACCTAAAGCATAGCCATTGGGCAGTATAGCCAGGGAGGAATTTTCGGATGGGTTGGCAAGGACGAGTGTTGCGCGTGGACTTAAGCGCCATGACCGCAAAGGAAGAACCGCTCAACATGGATTGGGCGGAGCGCTACCTGGGGCAGCGCGGCCTCGCGACCAAATATCTCTTTGAAGAGATGGACCCGAAAGCCGATGCGCTATCGCCTGAAAACAAGATGATTTTCGGCACCGGCCCCCTGACCGGCACCATGGCGTCGACCGGGGGGCGCTGGTCGGTGACCACCAAGGGGGCATTGACCGATGCCATCGCGTGCTCCAACTCCGGCGGCTATTTCGGTGGTGAGCTGAAACTAGCAGGCTGGGATTTCATCATTTTCGAGGGCAAGGCGCCGCATCCGGTCTATCTGATGGTCCGTGATGAAGACGTACAAATCCTTGATGCGCGTGATTTCCTGTGGGGCGAGACCGTTTGGGAAACCGAAGAACGTATCAAAACACGCCACCAGGACCCGATGATCCGCATCGCCTCGATCGGCAAGGCCGGCGAATCGCTGGTGCGCTATGCCTGCGTCATGAACGACAAGGACCGCGCCGCCGGGCGCTCCGGCGTCGGCGCCGTCATGGGGTCGAAGAACCTGAAGGCCGTCGCCGTGCGCGGCACGCGCGGCGTTGCCGTGGCCGACCCGGAAGGATTTTTGAAAGTCGTGCAGGCGAAACGCGAGAAACTCGACACCCACGCGGCACGCGAACGCCTGGGTGCCGTCGGCACACACGCCATGATGGACAACACCAACGCCTACGGCTCGTTGCCCACACGCAACTCCCGCGATGTGCAATTCGAAGGCCATGACGCCGTGAAGGTTAAAACCGCGCACACGCCGCGCCGCTCCGACAACAAACCCAACGTCATCTCCACCAAGGCCTGCTTTGGTTGTTCCATCGGTTGCGGGCGCATCGCCAAAATCAACCCCGAGCACTTCACGGTACAATCGGCGGAAAACAAGGCGCGTTACGGCAACGCCATCGGCGGGCTGGAGTATGAGAGCATTTTCGCCCTCGCACCCATGGTCGGCTGTAACGATCTGGACGCTGCCACCTACACCAACGCGCTGTGCAACGAGCATGGCATGGACCCGATTTCGCTCGGCGGCTCGATCTCGGCGGCCATGGAATTGTTTGAGGAAGGCGTCATTACCACCGAAGACACCGGCGGGCTGGAGCTCAACTTCGGCAACGCGGAAGCCTTGTGCAAACTGACCGAAATGGTTGGTACGGGCGAAGGCTTCGGTGCCGAGGTCGGCGCCGGCTCGAAACGGTTGTGCGAGAAGTACGGCCGGCCTGAATTCTCCATTGCCGTCAAGGGCCAGGAAATTCCGGGCTACGACACGCGCGCCATGCAGGGCATGGGGTTAGCCTACGCCACGTCCAACCGGGGCGCTTGCCATATGCGCGCCAGCCCGTTCACGGCCGATTTCTCCAACGTCGAGACCGACGGTCGTGCGCAGATCGTCAAGGAAACCCAGGACATGGCGGCAGCGAAGGATTCGTCTGGGCTCTGCGCCTTCGCCGGTAATGCCTGGGACATGGCCGACTACGCCGAACAGTTGGACGCCGCGCTCGAAACCACCTGGGACGAGGCACGCTTGATGGAGACAGGCGAGCGTATCTGGACGCTGGAACGCCAGTTCAACATGCGCGCCGGCATGACCAAGGCCGACGACACGCTGCCCGAACGTTTCCTCAAGGAAGCGGCCAAAACAGGCGTTGCCAAGGGCCGCGTCACCGAGTTGGACAAGATGCTGCCCGAATACTACCAACTTCGCGGCTGGACCGAGGACGGCGTGCCGACCAACGAGACCCTGGACCGCGTCGGGTTGTAATCGGGGCTTTGGTCAGGACTCAGGCATGAAGATCAAAATCAAACTGCTGTCGATGGCCGGCGGTCCGCCGCCGGGCTTCGACGAGTTCGGTGAACGCACGGTGGATGCCGCAGGCGGCACCAATGTGGCCGACGTGGTGGCGTCACTCTCGTTGCCGAGCGAAGAATCATACACCACCATCGTCAACGGTGAGGCCGTGCCGCTCGATGCGCGGGCCGGGCACGCACTCACCGATGGTGACGAAATCACGCTATTTCCGGCCATTCAGGGCGGCTAACTCTGTTGGTTCAATCTGCCGGGCTATGCCGCGAAGGCGCTCTTCGCATCACCGGATTTCTGGGTTTTGAAAATCGACCCCGTGTCGGGTGCGGGCGGCAACGGCAGGCTGACCGGGACAGCCTCGCACCGCGGAACATGAGACAATTCACCCGTGATGACACAGGATTGAGCATGGCGCCATAGTTCGTCTTGCGAGGCTTGGGCGAACTTCATGTATGCGCCGCCGCCCAGCAGCGGCCACGCGTCAGCGGCGCGGCATTCATAGAATACAATCATGCGGTTGCGATCCGACATATTCGGGGCCGAACCGTGCAGCGTACGCGCGTGGTGAACCGTCATTGAGCCGGCTCTCCCCGTCAACGTCACCGCTTTCTCCAGTTCAAATTTGGGGTCGTCGGGATCGACGGCGCCGCAGAACACGCCCTTGGCGTTGTGGTGAGACAGAACCGGTCCCTTGTGCGAACCCGGAATCACCTGCAACGGGCCGTTTTCCAAATCGACATCTTCCAGCATCAGGCCAAACGCCAGCATGTCGTCATTGGTATGCGGGTAAAACGCCCAATCCTGGTGCCATTCCACCGCAGCGCCGCCCCCTGGCGCCTTGGTATTGAGCTTGCTGGTTTGGATCGCCGTATCCGGACCGAGCAGGTCCGTCAGGACGTCCGTCATGCGCGAAGATTTCAAGACATCCCAAAAGTAGGGATCTTGTTCGTGCGGCAGTTTGATGCGTGTCAGGCGCGGATTTTCAGGGCCGTGCCCCTCGTCAAGGTCATAGACATCATCACTTTCGCTGACATCGCGCGACTTCTCAATCAGGCCATGGGTGATCTCGCGCAATCGGTTAAGTTGATCGGACGTCACCGCGTCTTCGACCATCAAATATCCGTTGTCGCGGTAGAATGCGGTTTGCTCATTCGTCAACATGGTAATATCCTCCCACTTACACAATGTTACCGGTAACATTGATTGACCTTAGCGTCAATGGTATCGATAACATTGTTTTGGAGCAGGAAGTTGAGGTATCGCCGAATGGGCAAGTTACGTTCGCGCAGCCGACCCAAAATGGCACCGCCGAAGGAGCGGAATTGGGTGACAATGGAGCAGGTCGCCGCCCGCGCCTCGGTGTCGAAAATCACCGTGTCCCGCGTCCTGAAGGCACCCAACAAGGTGCGGCCCGAGACGCGCGAACGGGTGATGACAGCCGTCAATGAACTGGGTTATTTACTCGATGAGAGCGCCGGTGCGTTTTCGTCGGGCCGAAGCCGCGTCATTGCCGCTTTGATTTCGACGTTGGCCGGTTCGACATTCGCATCAACGGTCGATGGCCTATCAGAAACCTTGCGCATGGCGGGTTATCAACTCCTGCTGGCGACAACCGATTACTCGCCTGAACTGGAAGGCGAGATTTTGTCGAAGCTGATCGGCAGGCGGCCGGATGGCATTGTCTTAACCAGCACGCAGCACACCGAAGGTACTCGTGCGCTGTTAGACAAAGCGGGCGTTCCCGTGGTGGAAATTTGGGAGCTACCGGAGTTGCCGATCCACAGCGCTGTCGGCTTCTCCAATTTCGATGCCGGGCGGGATATGACAAACCATCTGCTCGAACAAGGATATACGAACATCAGCTTCATCGGTGCCGGTCCCAACACGGACCATCGATCTATGTTGAGAGCTAAGGGTTATCAAGCGGCGATTGAGGTCGCGGGGGTTTCCGAACCGCGAATCGTCTCAGACTCGGATCGAGGAAGCGCAGTTCAGCGTGGCGCGCACGGCCTTAAAGCCATGCTCGAACGCTGGCCCGATACAGATGCCGTTTTTTGTTCATCCGATTCCGTCGCAGTCGGCGTGCTAAGCGAAGCGCTTAGAAAAGGGATCGCCGTTCCAAGTCAACTTGCGGTCGCCGGCTTCGGTGATTTCGAGTTGTCCGGTCCGGACGGCCTCGAGTTGACCACAGTGAGGATACCAGGCTATCGGATCGGCAGTTCGGCGGCAGAGCTCCTCGTCGATTGGTTGGCAGAGCGACAGGCTCCCCGCCCACAATCATTGGATCTCGGCTACGAGATCGTTCCGCGGCGAACGGCGTAAACGCAAAAATACATATCACCGACCACTCGAAATCGCCTGGATTTGCAGCTAAGTTATCTCTGTCATAGTTTTTCGTTTATTTATTCTATTATTGTGGGAATGTCGTCCATGAAAAATTTTGGGATGCAAGACTTCTCCCTGCGCCGCTTTGACCCCGAGCGAGACATACAGATACTCGATGAGATTACGAATCTGCTCCATCGTGCCTACCGCCCCCTGCTGGATCAAGGGCTTCGGTATCTGGCTACCCACCAATCGTCCGACATCACACTAAATCGATTGAACAACGGTGAAGCTTACCTTGGTTTTTTCGGCACCGAGTTGGTCGCCACCATCACGCTCGTTCCTCCTCCCCATAAGGATGACTGCTCGTGGTACAAGCGCCTGGACGTGTTCAAGTTTACCCAGTTCGCCGTCAGCCCGGATCAGCAAAAATCTGGAGTTGGGAGCAAAATCATGGAGCGGATCGAGGCCCGGGCCGCGGCGTTGGGCGGCAAAGAGCTTGCTTTGGACACCTCTGAGCACGCCTCCCAACTCATCAGCATGTACAAGAAGCGCGGTTACCGCGAGGTCGATACCGCCAATTGGGATGTCACCAATTACATGAGCGTCATTCTGAGTAAGACGCTTTAGCATTACCCTTCATGTCGCCTGTGCTAGCGCCTGCTCTTTGCGCCGCACGGACCGCAGCCAAAGCGCCGACAGTAAGATCGTCAGAATGACCGGCAGCATGGCATAATTCACCCAGTCCCAGCCGAAGTAATGATAAACGCTTCCGGCCATGAGCGATGAGATGGCAAGCCCCGTAAACAACAGGAAATCGTTGGTCCCTTGCACCTTGGCCCGCTCGGCTGGGGAGTGAACCTCGGTCACCAGAATGGTCGCGCCGGTAAACGTAAAATTCCAGCCAACGCCGAGCAAGATCAACGCCACCAAAAAATGCATGAACGTTAGGCCGCTCAGCGCGACGAGAACGGAACTTAGGAGTATCGCCGCGCCCGTCGCGATGATACGGACCACGCCGAATTTCTTGATCAAGTGCCCGGTCAAAAAGCCTGGCAAGAACATGCCGACCACATGCCATTGAATAACCAGTTTGATATTCTCATGGGAGAAAACGACGGTCTTAATCGTTTCCATGGTGACCGGCGTCACCACCATCAGGAAATTCATCACCACATAGCCGAATAACGCCGCGATCAGCGCAATAATGAACGTCGGCGACGCCATGATGATCAGGAGCGGCCGCCCCGGGTCATCGAATTCCTGTTGCGTAAGCTTAGGCATCTCCGCAGCCAAAATGATAACCCCGGACAGTGCGTTAAACGCGGCCAACATCAAAAAGGCCCCCTGGAATGGCACATCCGTTATCCAGTTCTTGGCCAATAACGCGGTCTCCGGCCCAACGAACGCGCCAAGCACGCTCAAGGCGATGACGATGGAGACATTCTTTTCCTTTAAGTGTTTGGGTGCGACCTCCGCGGCGGCGAACCTGTATTGCTGCGCGAAACCGCCATAAACCCCGGATATCAGCAAACCGATATTGAACAGGATGAAACTGTCCATGGCCACGGCCTGGGCCGCCATCAACGCGCCAAGGCAGCCGAAGGCGGAGCCAAATGCGAACCCCCATTTTCGTCCCCAGGCCCGCATCAAATAAGCGGCGGGCAGTGTCCCCGCCGACGTACCGACCAGCATCATCGTGACCGGCGCCGTGACCAGGGTCAGGTTATCTCCCAACATGGCGATCGCGACCAAGGAAGCGGCGAAAAAGGTCAGGGTCCGGCCGCTAAAAAACAGCGCCTGGCAAAGGGCCAGGACGACGACGTTTTTTGAATTGTGGGTAGTGTTGTGCGACTCAATATTCATGGCAGAGCTTTACGGTATCGAAGGCCACCGTACAAGGGCTCAGAAAACATGATGCACATCGGCCTCGCCATCGGTGTCATTGCCGGGAGCCGGCTCATCGGTGCCTTGTGCATGATATTCGGCATCGTGTTGATGGGCTGGCTCTTGCCGCCGTGTACCCAACGCGTCGAAACCCGGAACGCACTGCGGCATGGAATTTAGACCGCCCGCAGACCGCCCATAAACCACCCGAGAATTTTCTGCACCAGATGACGACAGCCAAACGCAACACCAGATTCGAACGCCCGGTTTCAGAAGTGGCGCAGACGGATTATTCGGTGGGCGGTCATGGTTGCTTTTGCCCTTTTGCGGACGTGATTCGGCCTTCAAACGAGTTATGGGTTGTCAATGCAAACAGCCCCTATAGCCCGCAACAATTTGAAATGAGAAGCATCAGTGGCCATGGATTTGCGAAGGTATTCCCAGCGTGCTGCTGTGGTCGCAAAACTATTGCCGCATCTTGAAATCGGGAAGGGAAACGACATCCTCCGTAAACACGAAATCCGGGCGGCCATGTTTTTTCCGGCCGTTCGATTTCCTACCATCCCGCATCTTTCGCGCCTTAAAACGTCCTTGTCTGAGAATATTGCTCCCGGAGTCTTCCCGGCGACTATCGTCAGATTTTCTCTTGCTGGGTCTGGATGTATTAGAAGAAGGGTTCTCGTCCTGCGAAACATCCATCGCATCGTTCGACGTATCCATCGTCGTGACTTCGAATTGGCCGCAGTCTTTTAGAATGCCCTTGGTTCCAGAGCAGCCGCCATCGTTGTCGAGAATCACCAGCTTCTGTGCATATTTGTTGGGCAGCGTGAGATCGATGTAGCCCTCGAAGTACGTATTATTGATATCGTCGTGGGCGCGCGCATACACCCGGTCGACATTGACGCAACGGAGTTCTACGGTGCTGTTTGTTTTGCTAAAAGATGTATTCGCTGTGGCAGCGAGATACGGCCCTGGTCCAACAATCGGTGGCCCGAACTCAACACTAGTGTTCGCCGGCAGAGGGTTCCCGTTCGATGATTGGAATTGGATCGTGTAAACGTCTTCTGGCGTCGGCATCGGTAACAGCTTGTAGTACGGTGGCCCCGCTGTGTTCGAGTCCTGCTGCGCCAGATTGGAGAATACCAGAAACGGCGTCAACGCGGCCAAGACGGTTACTCGGTTTTTACCGACCGGCTGCGATTTCCCTTTCTCATCGACGTCGAAAATGTCTGCGTATAGTGAGATGCTGCCGGTGTCATAGGCAGGTTGCGGCGAAGTGTGGAGTTTCAAACCTATCTGTTTCCGTTTGGAAGACTTGTCGATATAGGCGCCGACCAACAGGTCCGTAGCGTAGGAAGGGTCGGTGTCCGCACCGTTCTTACAGGTTTGCTTGACGACGGTCTCCACATCGAGGAATTGCTCGGCGATCAGGGGCTTCGGCGCGATCCAGCATATCGTCGCGATGACGAGCAACTTCGGCCAGCCGTTCTGGTCACAGACAGTCGGCAACCTAGTCATGGCGAATCTTGTACAATATGCCGAAATGGTCGGAGACATCTGCCCGGAAGCGCTTGTCGTTTTCGGGGCAATCATACCTCGAGTCGGAATTGTCGACATCCGCGTCAAGGCTTCCCTTAGAACCAAAGATGTTTACCACAAATTCATTCGATGTGCCTGACGTGGCGAAATGGTCGTACGGGCTGACGCGGCAACCGGTTTTGTTCACCGTCGTTTTCCCCTCGACGAGTACCGACCGCGCCTGCCACGCCGGTGCGCTGGAGACGACCTTATCCTTGCTGAGGTTCCAATCGCCTGCGACAATTATTGGAAAGGTCGTCGTATCACCAAGCGCTGAAACGGACTGATCGCCCTCAGGCTGAAAGACGACGCACTCGAAATCCTGCTCGCCCGTCGTGAACTGTGTTCTCTGGATCTCTGCAACGAGCTGATCGACTGCGGCAGCCTCCTCTCGGCGCCCCTGAACCCTTTTGCCGAAAATCGCATGAAAATTCATCAACCAGATCGGACTCTCGTATGTCTGGCCCTGGTCTTTCGTGAACTGGACCAAGGCAAGGTCGGGCGGTCGGGCCATATTGCCGGTGATGGGGCGCCACGCGTTGATCGCCTTGGTGTCGATATAACAAAGAATCTGGACCCTTTCCGGATTATACACAGAGACATAAGCCTCCTTATGAGTGTTGAATCCTTTTAGATTCAGGTCGTATATTCCATTTACCTCGTCCTCAAGAACTTGCAGCCCGGCCTTGTATCGGAATTTGTAATTTTTCGGAAGTACCTTCGAAAGGTTCGCCGTTCTTCGGACCTCCTGCAGCATCGTCATATCCGCCTCTGCGATGCGGTTTTTCAGCCCCTCGTATTTCTTTTCTTTGTTCTCATATCGACCCAGGTTGTAGGTGTTCTGGGACAGAATCTTGAAATACGTCTGCTCGTCAGCCGTGGCCGTTCTCTGTGACGTCACGAAACAGGACAATGCCAGGATCGTGCCGGCGAACACGGTGCCGGCCACATGCTTCGATATACACATCGATCTCTTACATTGCATCTTGTTCCATCCGGCACTATTGCCGCCCGCAATTGCGAGCATGCCCGCATCACTAGTATCATTTCACATTTTTATGCGTTAATCTTGTACTAATGCGGTGACGATGGGGAGCATCCCCACGCAGCGCTCGCAGGTTGTGAAGGGGAGCGGTGACATGCGTGTACGGTCTGATAACCGGTTGGTCGTGCCGGGACTTGTTTTATTGGTTTCTTTCTGGACGGTGGAAGCCGCCGCCAACTCGGACCTGAGGACCGAGGAAATTCCAGTACAGGGGGTCGAATTGGGCCAAGCCTGGAATGCCGAGGACAGCGCGCCGCTTCCCAACCGATGCATCGAATTCTCGCCCGTTCAGTCCTTGGGCCAAGTATCGTCGGTCGAACTCTCCGAAGTGGAAGACCAATCGGAAGTGATGGAGAATCTCGACATCTCCGCCTCGGCCAGTGTCAGTACTGCATTCGGCAGCGCGAACGCCAGCGCGGAGTTTGCCTCCAGCTCGGACATCTCCAAATCAAGCACCTATTATTCCCTGCACGCCAAGGTCCAAAACGGCCTCATCTATGTGGGGCCCTATACCGGGATGGGGCCCGTTCGGTACAATTTTCCTGCGACGACCGAGGCTGAGACGGGCCCCGCCGATCCCGACATCCCGCCGCATTCCTACCGCTTGCCGAAGCTCGAGAGTCTTGGGCATCTGGACAAGAAAGACCTGTGGGAATCCCTTCGCCTGACGGAAACCGCACAAGGCCTGATCGACGGTTCGGGAGAGGGCGCTTCCGGCGCGGACATGAAGGCGTTCCGCGACCTGTGCGGCGACCGTTTCGTCTATGCTATCGCGAGCGGTGCCGAAGTGCAGGGCATCATCTCTCACACCACCCTGGACAGCACGAGCAACCAGTTGATTTCCGCATCTCTCGAAGCAAAATACAGTGGGGGATTCGCGTCGGGAGACGTCTCTAGCACAGTAAAGACAGACACGGAAACAGCGATCTCGAACAGCAACCTAACGATCTCATTCATGCAAAATGGCGGCGCAGCGGGAATTCTTCCCGCCAGCCAAGAGGCATTCCAGCAGAAACTGGAAACCCTGCCACGAGAAGCTTTGGCAGCGCCGGTCTTTACCGAGCTGTATACGCTGCCTTATTCGGTAATTTCGGGGTTTAATACGTCGGAAGCAAGCGTCGCAGCCGAGCGCGGCAGGCGGTTTCTGGACCGCCTCGCCGACCAGTACCACGAGATCCAAACCCTGTACGACGGCTATCTGTCAGAGCTGAACGCACCGTTCGTCTATGTACCGATCCACGACTTGGATTCGGCGAGGAAAAAGGCCGACGACCTGCGTTCGGTGCTGCACTATTTGGATAGTATCTTCCGGGGCTATACGAAGGGGAAAGATATCACGAAGATCGAACTCAAAGACCCTAAAACCAACTCGATCAAGGAGGCGACCGACGGTGTTCGGAAAAAATGCCACGGTGGCGGCAAAAACGACGCAAGCGTAGATACCAGCGACATGGATGGTAATCAGGCCTTCGTCAGTTGCCTGGTGCGGGAAGCCTTCACCCAAAAATGGCTCTATGCCGAGCGCGTCCACCTTCCAATCATTGTCGACACGATAAACGAGAGGCTGCCGGATACGTTGTCGTCAGCCACCTATTACCCCCGTGTCGCTGTGGAGGTGAACGTGGCGGGCATCTCGCGACGCGCCTGCCAGACGAACGCTAGCAGTCCCGACTGCCTTTCAGAGGCAGCGCTGGTCAAGCTTCGCAAGTCGCTTGGCCGAGACTACTACGATCTTGTAACCGGCAACCCAAAAGTCTGGTACAAGGCCATTTCGCGGGACGACAACAAATGCCTCAGCCTGGCTAGCGGCAACCAGGTGTCGGCGGGTAACTGCGGCAATCTGAAGGACAGCAATCGAATCTACATTATGAAGGAGGTATCCTTTAAAGGTCCGGTCTATGCCGCGACCGAAAAGGAAATCAAAGGCGGCGGTAAAAACGACCTGTGTCTGACAGGCGATAGCAAAGCCAATACGCTGATCCGGTCCAAAACCGCCTGCGGCACTGATAAAGAAGAACCGACGATCGTCAGCCTGAACCGGTGGGGGCAACTCCAGATAAAAGGAAGCAAGAACAATACCCACTGTTTGGCACTGAACACGCGGTCGGGTGGCGCTAAGCTTTACGATTGTATCGATCTAAAACAGCAATACCCCGCCCCAGATGATGACAACGACGAAAAGGTCGTTGCCGACAAGTCCGACATCGAGAAACTGGCCCAGCAATGGATCATTCACAAAGCGCCCGAGTCTAAGTGAAGCCTCACGGATCGTCGGAGACATGGTTTCAGGCCGTTACTGCGGCGAGCGGAGATCGATGTGGCGGGCGATGTTGCGAAGCTCGAACGCACTGCGGGAGCGTCGTGGCCGGTCCAAGGGTTCGGTAAATTTTTATACAGGAATTTATTGACTTTTATGAATTTATTACTATTATATTTTTGTGGCAACGTCTGGAATCACTCCAACCGATGCGGGCACGCTATTTGACATGCGAATAAGATTTGAGTTCGCACCGACCCTAGGTGGTTGGAGCAGCTCAGAGGGAGCCGTTCGTCTCATTACTGAGAAAATTGGGTTCGGTCCCCAGATTTTTTAAGATATCATGGAAAATCAAGGGCTTCTGACCCCGGAAAAACGGTTCCGAAACGAATTTCGCGGCGTTCAGGCCTTGTCGACGAAATCACGGTAGTCGTCGACCAGGTCTTCGACGGCGGCTTTGAATATCCGCTCGCCGATTTCCGCCGTGGCGCGGCTGGGGTTGGAGCCGATACGCCCGTCAGGGAAATTGCGTCGGTAATCGTCGGCATCGTAAATGACGCCTTTGGGCGCTCGCGGCGGATCAATAGGCGCCTGGCTGGCGCGCGCGCCGTCTTCAGGAAAGCCGAAATAGGTCAGCGCCACTTCCGATGGCGTGGCATGTGAGCCTTCGTCGTCGCCAAACTCGTCCTTCGATATCTGCCCGACCTTGCCGCCCATGTACCAATTGCGCAGTTGGCAGCGCAACGCGGGCCGGTTCGACGCCGCCGTACGCAAACTGGATTCGGCATAAACTTCGGAAAAAGCGGCGTTAACGGTGTTCACATTGCCGCCGTGACCGTTGATAAAATAAAACCGCTCAAACCCGTGCCGTGCCAGTGAATTGATCATATCGCGCACTACCGCAATCAATGTCGAAGGCAGCAATGTCATGGATCCCGGGAAGCCCAAATGATGTTGCGCCATGCCGACGCTGATTGTGGGCGCCACCATGGCGCCGGCCCGTTCACCCACTTCAACGGCAATCATCTCGGCCGTCAGCGCGTCCGTGCCGATGAAACCGGTGGGTCCGTGCTGCTCGGTCGAGCCAATGGGCAAAATGATGCCGGTGGAATCCTTAAGATAGTCCTCGACCTCGGGCCAGGTGGCCAGTTGCATGCGCATGATTAGTCCTCTCTGGTATTGCAGCGGGGTGTGATTGTCGCCCTGGCGCGTCGTCGCTTCAAGTCCCGGATCAGAAAACGCGCCGGATGGATAGCATTGAGCACCGTTTTGGGCTGCGGCACGGGTGAGCCTGACATTTGAGCCGCCATAATCTCAGCCGTCAGCGGCGCTGTCAGAAACCCACGTGCACCGAGCCCTGAAAGAATGAACAGGTTCGGCTGATAGGGCGCCGGCGGAAATGCCTGATATCTTCGACCGTGATGAAGGTCGGCGTAGGCGGTTTCATAGGCGGCACGATCAGGGAGCGCGCCGACGAACGGCATGCGGTCTTGCGTCGTGCCGCGCATCCCGACCCAAGCGTCCGCCGGTTCGCTCATACCGGCGGCTGTCTCCGGAAGCCGTGCCGCGAGTATCGCCAAGTTGGCGGCATCGTCGGCGTCACTGGGCGCGCGCCAATCGACCGCATCCAAATCATCGATGCGTTCGAAACTGGAGCCCATGATGTGATCGGCGGAAGGCGGGGTCAGGTATCCACCGTAGGAGATCGGTGCGGTTTGTCTCTTGGATACGGGCGACGGGGGCTGGCGCGTCACTTGTCCCCGGTTGGCAACCAACTCAAGCTCGCCGACCTCGGGAAGTTGCCGCACCGCGTGGCCACCGGCAAGCACGACTGCCGAAAACGTGCCGGGGCTTGCGCCATCAGCGGTTAAAAGCCGACAGCCCGCCTCAACAGGCTCAAGGCCGGTGATCCGCGTGCCGGCTGAAAAAGAGATGCCTTGGGCGATGGCGTTGCAAACCGCCGTCGTGTTCAGAGTACCTGCGGTTGGGAACCATGCCCCACCGATGGATAGCGGCACACCAACCCGCTCTGACGCGGCAGCCGGGTCGAGCCACTCGGCGCCGGCGGCAATGCCACTTTCGGCGAAGTGCTGAAAGCGTTCCGCATCGGGCCCGTCGCGGCCGACCGCCAGCAGACCCCGATGCAGCCACGCTCCGTCCAGCTCATCATACAGCTTGACCGCGTCGCGATGGGCGGCGGCATGAAACCAGCCGTTGGCGTCCTCCGAGGTGTAGGGACGCGGCTGCACAACGGCAGCTGGCGTGCCCGAAGCGCCGCCGGCAAATCCGTCGGCGGCATCAAAGATCGTCGGCGAAAAATCTCGGCCCGCCAACGAACGTGCGATGCAACAGCCGGCAATGCCACCACCGATGACGGCGACATCGCCGCCGGTCGGCACCAACTGCGGCGCTGCGAACCAGGGCGTGGGATCAACGGCATCCGTTAGTGATGTGAAACGCCCGGCCAGGCATTCGCGCTTGGCACCAAATCCCGGTCGCCTCTGCATCTCGAAGCCGACCTCCTCCAGGCCACGCCGCACGGCGCCGGCTGCGGTGAAGGTGGCAAGCCGGCCATCGGGTTTTGTCAGACGGCCAATTTCCCGAAATACCTCGGCGGACCACATATCGGGGTTTTTGGACGGCGCAAAGCCATCAAGAAACCAAGCGTCGATCTTGGCTTCCAAGCCACTGAGCATCTCTCGTGCATCGCCATACAACAACAGTAACCGCACTCGCCCGCCATCCAGAATCACTTGGTGACAGCCGGACAGAGCCGGAGGTAGATTGCATACCAGCGCCTCGGAAAGCGCACCGAACGCACCATGGATCCGCGCCATATCGGCGGTCTGCATAGGAAAAGCTTCGACGGCAACGTAGTCGAGCCGCGCATCGGGCGGCACGCTCTGCCGCCACGCTTGCCACAGGCTGAGAAAATTGAGACCCGAGCCGAATCCGGTCTCACCGACGTTGAAGTGCTGACGCCCTGCCCAAATGTCGGGGGCGCCGATACCATCGAGAAACACCTGGCGGGTTTCAGCGATACCATCGCCACTGAAGTATACATCCTCGAATCGCCCGGAAGACGGCACACCGTCTTCTCGCCAAACCACATCAGGTGAACGCAAAGGCTTCATCATCCGGTGATAACCCAGCCACGGCGGCGGCGCAATTACGCACCCTCTGGAACTGAAAGCTCAAGCCGGTTAATCTAATTCGTGTAAAACAATGACCATTCCGGGAGGACCAAACCATGACCGGCACCATGACCGTAACCTCGGATGCCTTCGGCGATGGCGAACCGATCCCCGCACGCTACGCCTTCTGCACGGCATGCCCTGACGAACACTCAAAAATGAGCACCAACGTTAGTCCACAGTTGAGTTGGTCCGGCGCGCCGTCGGAGACCAAGAGTTTCGCCGTCATTTGCGTGGATGTGGACGTGCCAACCATTTTCGATGACGTCAATTCCGAAGAACGAACGATCCCCGCCGACATGCCGCGCCAGGACTTCTACCATGGCCTTTTGGTTGACGTGCCGGCGACGCTTCACAGCTTGGCGGAAGGGGCGGAATCGGAAGGCCTGATCGCCGGTGGCAAGAACCCCGGCAAGGTAGCGCACGGCATTCGCGGCATTAACGATTTCACCATGTTCATGGCCTCGAACCCGGACATGGCTGGCGACTACGGCGGCTACGACGGCCCCTGCCCGCCATGGAATGATGAGTTACTGCATCATTATGAGTTCCGCATCTACGCGCTTGATGTGGAAAGCTTAGGATTGGCCGCAAGCGGAGACTTCCGTGGACCCGACGTCATGGCCGCGCTGGAAGGCCACGTTTTAGCCGAAGGCAAGGTCACCGGCACTTACACCCAGAACCCGGACGTCGCCAGCTAGGACGGCGCTTCGTTCGACAGTTGAAGCGTTACCCGCAGGCCGCCTTCGGATCGATTTTCGACATTTATATCACCACCGTGCGCTTGCAGAATCGTGCGGACAATGGCGAGACCAAGACCGACACCGCCGGTCTCGCGGTTGCGCGATTCCTCCAACCGCACGAAGGGCTCGAACACACGCGACAGATCGGCCTCGGGGATGCCGGGACCGTCGTCTTCGATGATAACTGCCAAACCGCCGCCTCGATGCTCGATATGGACCGCAGCTGAACCTGCGTAGGCCAAGGCATTTTCGATAATATTACGCAGCGCTCGGCGCAGTGCGTTGGGCCGGCAACGAACGACGGCACGTTTCCCCTCAAGCGGCAAAAACGCGACCGCGCCTCCGAGGTCAGCGGCATCCGCCGCAACGCTTTCCACCAGCGCACTCAGGTCAGTTTCCACGAAATCTTCCTCGGTGGCATCCTCGCGCACAAAGTTCAATGTTGCCTCGGCCATGGCTTGCATTTCGTCCAGGGTTGCCAGGATTTTTGCCTGTAGTTTCGGGTCATCGATGAATTCGGCGCGGATACGCAGCGACGTAATGGGCGTGCGTAGATCGTGCGATATGGCCGCGAGCATGCGGGTGCGGTCGGCTGTATAGCGCCGCTGACGCTCTTGCATGCGGTTGAAGGCGGCAATGGTATCACGCACATCTCTTGGGCCTTCTTCGCGGACCGGTTCAAATGCTTGGCCATGGCCGGCACGCTCCGCCGCAGCGGCAAGGCCTGCCAATGGCCGAGTTACCCTGCGCACCAGCAATACAACCAAGATGACGAGTGCCAACGCCGTAACCAGCATCGCCGTCAGCGACGCCGCCGCCCAACTTGGAGCCACAGGTGGCAGTAACGAATGTGCGTTGAGCCAGCCACCTCCTGATAATTTGACGGAAATCACCATGCCGCCGCCAGAAGATCGACTTGGCCAATCGCGGTGATGCCAAAATCGGCGTTCCCGATCATCATCGTCATCGTCATCATCGTCGTCGCGATCAAACGACATATGATCCCGGCGCGCATGGCGCCAAGGCCCCCAGCGCCAAAAGCCATCTCGGTCTTCCGCCTCTCCAACACGAATGCTCCGTCCCTTGTCCAGGCGGCGTTCCAAGCGGCGGCGTATGACATTGGCGCGAAACCCTTCTTCCTCGTCATCAACCGCACTGTCCGCGCTTAGGGTGAAAACAAGCAGCCTGTCACCGGCCTGCTCGGCGATGATCCCGCGCCGCGCAGTAGAAGCACCTTCCACCAGCCGGACGACAGA
Source organism: Rhodospirillaceae bacterium (assembly GCA_016845145.1). Classification (GTDB taxonomy): domain Bacteria; phylum Pseudomonadota; class Alphaproteobacteria; order Rhodospirillales; family Casp-alpha2; genus TMED8. The sequence goes on along the minus strand of JAERTE010000018.1, from coordinate 110,400 downwards.
CGCGATCCGTGATAATGATTGAAAACGGCTGGCCTCCTGCACCGCAAACCGGCGTTCGTCGACGAAGGCGAAAAAGCTCACCATATGGGCTGCCACGACGACCAGCAAAAGACCGGCAATCAACTGCCCTGCGAGGCTTTTGGGCCAAAACCGCATCACGAAGCCTCGCCTTGGCGTTTGACGTGGCCCGAGAACATATACCCGCCGCCACGCACGGTCTTGATCAATTCGGGTTTTTTCGGGTCGGTCTCGATCTTCTTTCTCAGGCGACTGACCTGATTGTCGATGCTGCGATCAAAAACGTTGGCTTCGCGGCCCTGGGTGATGTCGAGCAATTGGTCGCGTGACAGCACCATCCGCGGGTGGCGCAAAAAGGCATCAAGCAACGCGAACTCGGCCGCACTCAGCGGCATGGCAACACCGGCGGCATCGATCACTTGACGCCTGGCCAAATCAAGCGTCCATCCTTCAAACAGGACTTTTGCAGCATCGACCGGCTGGCGTTGCGGCGGCAGACTATGTACCCGGCGCAGTACGGACTTTATACGCGCCAGCAACTCGCGCGGATTAAAAGGCTTAGTCACATAGTCATCGGCCCCCATCTCCAAGCCGACAATACGTTCCGTATCATCGGTCCGCGCGGTTAAAAGAATGACCGGAATTTGTGTGGTTTCGCGAAGATACCGACAAAGCGACAAACCATCTTCACCGGGCATCATGATATCGAGAACAACCAAATCGACCGCCGCTCCCTCCAGGGATCGCCTGGCGGCAGCTGCATCGGCGGCCATGGTGGCGCGGTAGCCGTTTTTGCCGAGATAATCGGCCAACGGCTCTCGGATATCATGATGGTCATCGACGACCAGGATATGGGGCTGAGTATTCATAGCCCTACTATGCCGCCAGTTACCGGTTGTTTGTGAAAAAAATTGTAACCGTTTGTCGCAAATGAGCGATCCGCCACATATCGCGACAATTCGCAGTGTTTCCGACATATCCCTGCGACACAGCAGGTGTTGAATAGAGGCATCGGGACATTCGGTCCCGGACACTTTTCAACCGATCACGTTAGGAGACAGATCATGAAACGTTCAACCAAGATTATCACCGCCACAGCCATCGTCGCTCTTGGTGTTGCAGCCATCGTCGGCACAGGCGTCGCCGGCTCGCGCTGGTCCGGCCACCACTACGGCCAACATTCCGGCTACGAAATGGGTATGAAAGGACGCGGTCACGGCCCGCGCATGATGGAGCGCTTTGATACGAACAGCGACGGCAAGGTCACTGCCGACGAAGTTGCGGGCGTGCGCACCAAAGCCATGGCTGACTATGATGCCGACAAAGATGGCGCACTGTCCCTGGACGAGTTTCATGGCCTCTGGAATGAACACACGCAGCAAATGCAGGTGCGTGGCTTCCAGAAATTCGATGCCGACGGCGACGGCAAGATCACCATGGATGAACTAAAAGTGCCGACGGAACGCATGTTTTCGTACATGGACCGAAATGATGACGGCGTCATTTCCAAAGACGACATGCAGCGCAAGGGCTGGGGTTGGCGCCATCATGATGATGACGACGACGATGATCGCCCACGTGGCCCCAAAAACCGCGCCAACTAAGCAACTCCCCCTCCCCCCTGGCGACCGTTTAACCAGTCGCCACTCCTCTGCCGCCGGTTATCGAAAGATGCCGGCGGCAACCGCGAGGAGACTATGGAAGAAGAACGATTTTGGAAGCCGCGCTTCGGCCGTGCTCTAGATTGTCGAATGCTTCAGCGCCAGCACTAAGCGAGCAGCGCTCAATCCAGCTTAGGTCGCCCAGCGCCCCTTCGGAGATGGCTGAAATCGTCGCACGAAAATCGACCATGGTATAAGTGTAGGTACCGATAAACGTGACTTCCTGAAGCGTGATCTTTCGGATATCGACCCCTTCCTTGGTGTCCATCAATCCTATATGCACAATCACGCCGCCCGGCTTAACCGCCCGGCTAGCCAACGCACGCGTGACACCACCGCCGACAGCATCGATAATCAACCCATACGCATTCTCTTCGACGGCATCGGCGCTGGTAGGATCGATTGCCTGAAACGAACCCGAAGCAGTGACGGTTTGCCGCCGCCCGGGGTTAGTCTCGGCTACGGTGATATCCCTGGCGCCACGGCTGGCCAACACCAAAGCTGCCGAAAGCCCGACGGCACCGCCGCCGATAACCAGTGCGCGGGTTTCCCCCAGGGGCCGCCACAATGCACGCTCAGCCACGCCGACAGCATGCAAGGCCGTGGCGATCGGCTCGGTAAGGGCAGCATGCGCTGGATCCATGCTTTTTGGCACCGGCAGTATATTGGTTTCCGGGATACTTACGAATTCGGCGAAGGCTCCTTGTCTTGGCGGCATAGAGATAATCTCGCGCTCGCGGCAGAGATTGGCACGCCCCCCTAGGCAATCGTCGCAAGAGCCGCATGACACGAGCGGATTGATAACCACCCGGCTGCCTTCATGACGACCGCGCAGGACTTGGCCGCACGCCTCGTGACCTAATATCAGCGGTGCCGGCCGTCGTTCATCGTGACCGAAATAGGCGTGCATATCAGATCCGCAGATGCCGACAGCCTCGATCTTGACGACGACCTCTTCCGGCCCTGGTTCGGGATCTGGTTCGTCGCGATACACGATCTGGCGCGGGCCGGTGTATACGAGTGCTTTCATGGGGTTTCCTTTGTGACGTTACTTGGCCGTAAAGCCACCGTCGACTGAGATGATCTGGCCGGTGATATAGCTGGAGGCTTTTGATGCCAGAAACACCGTGGCGCCATCCAGATCGGTCATTTCACCGTTTCGTCCGATGGCGGTCATGGCGGCGTTGTGCGCCAGCATATCCGGGTTCTCATAGACGGGCTCAGTCAGCTCGGTCGGGAAAAAGCCGGGCGCAATGGCATTTACCGAAATGCCATCACCTGACCAAGACTCGGCCATGGCTCGGGTTAACTGAGCAATGCCACCCTTCGACGCACCGTAAGCCATGCCGTTCGCAAACGCCCGAAAGGATTGTAACGATGCAATGTTGATCACGTTGCCAAAGCCCTTCGTGCGCATGCCCGGCACAAAAGCGCGGGTCAGGAAAAACGGTACGGATAGATTTATATCCAGCGTCCGGTCCCAGGTTTCCCAAGAGATATCTTCCGGCGGTTCGCGCAGATTGATACCGGCGGCATTGACGATGATATCCGGCGCACCGAACGGCTTTGCGGCTTCAGAAGAAATCTCGGCCAAAGCGTCCCGATCCGCCAAGTCAGCGGTCAGGGCAGCAGCGTTACCGCCGTCATCTGCGTTAATCGCATCGACGGCGTGCTGCAACTGATCGGCACGGCGCGCGACCACCACGACATCGGCACCGGCGCGCGCCAGTGTGAGAGCCATGTGGCGGCCAATGCCAGATGAACCTCCGGTGATGAGTGCCGTTCGCCTCGTAAGCGAGAAGATGTTTTCAACAAACGACGTCATGGCGTCAGCGAAAAAGTTTCCTCGGGGAAGTATTTTTCCAGGCGGACGTCGCCGGTCCGGGCATGCCCCTCCATACCTTCCAAACGCGAAACTCTTGCCGTCACCGCCGCTACGTCGCGGTTGGCCTCTTGCGTGCAGCGCTGAGTGGTCACCACCTTGATGAACTTATGCACCGACAAGCCGCCCGTATAGTGACCGGCTCCCTTGGTCGGCAGAATATGGTTGGTGCCGGAGCACTTGTCGCCGAAGGCCACGGTGGTTTCTTCGCCGACAAACAGAGAGCCGTAGTTTTTCAACCGATCAACATACCAATCCAGATTTTCGGTCTGAATTTCCAAGTGTTCTGGTGCATATTGGTCGCTGACCTGCGCTGCTTCCTCGTCGGTATCACAAAGCACCACTTCACCGTAATCACGCCATGCGGCGTCGGCGGCATTGCGCTGAGTATCGGGCAATGCATCGATCAGCCCCTGCATGCGGGCCATGGTATCTTCGGCCAGTTTTCGTGACGTCGTTACCAGCCAGGCCGGCGAATCAGGACCATGTTCGGCCTGGCCGACAAGATCATAGGCGACGACTTCTGCATCTGCCGCTTCATCAGCGATCACCAAAACCTCCGTCGGTCCGGCGAACAGGTCGATTCCAACCCGACCGAACAACATTCGTTTGGCTTCCGCCACAAACCGGTTCCCCGGCCCGACCAAGATATTTGCCTTATGGCCAGTAAAGAGGCCGAAGGCCATGGCGGCGATGCCCTGTACGCCGCCCAGCGCCAGGATATGGTCGGCACCGCAAAGATCCATGGTATAGAGAATTGCCGGATGGATACCGCCGTATTTGGGATGCGGTGCCGAACAGGCGATCACATTCTCGACACCCGCCACCTTCGCGGTGGCGATGCTCATGATCGCCGACGCAACATGTGCATAGCGTCCGCCCGGCACGTAGCAGCCAGCAGCGCTCATGGGAATGAGTTTCTGCCCCGCCCACAAGCCAGGCGACAATTCAGCCTCAAACTCCCCGATGCTATCGCGCTGCTTTTCGGCAAATCCGCGTACCCGATCGTAGGCGAACTGAAGATCATCCTTCAGCTGAGCCGGCACCTGTGATGAGGCTGCTTCAATGGCTTCTGCGCTGACGACAATATCACCATCATAGCTATCGAGCTTAACGCCATAGGCGCGGGCTGCCTCTTCTCCGCCCGCCTCGATTTCGGCGAGCATGTCAGCGACGATACCCCGTGTCTCGTCCTCGCCTGTGGCCGCTGTTTTCTCAGCCTTTTTCAAATACTCGATGGTCATTCGGTTTTCCTTCTTATTCGTCGTGTTAGTGGAAGCAGCTTTATTCGCCGCTGGAGATCTCGGCCGATAGTTTTGCGGCTGCATCGCGCAACGCTGGCACATATCCGATGGCGGTTTCGAGCTTCATACGCACATCCGGCGCATGGCAGGCCAAGATAGCCGCGAGCCGGCCGTTGGCATCATTCACAGGCACGGCAACGGCGACCATGCCGTCGATAAACTCGCTGTTGTCGGTCGAGTATTTATTGGTGCGAATTCTCGCAGCCTCGGCTTCAAAGGCCGCTTCATCGGTAATGGTGTTGTCGGTGTGCGCCGGTAAGCCGGTCGCAGACAACAACCGCTGGCGCTTAGCGGCGCTTAAACTCGCCAGATACAATTTGCCGCTCGCCGTGCAATGCAGCGGCACCCGGCTGCCGACGGGCAATTGCGTGCGCAGGGGCCATTGCGTCTCAACACGGTCGACATAAAGGATTTCGTTACCGGCGGGGATATTGAAGTTACAGGTTTCACCGACTTCACGCGAGAGGTCGGAGAGCACCTGATGGCGATAGGCATCGTCCCCGCCCATGGCCATGACACCGAGCGCCAGATCGCGTGCCCGGAATCCAAGATTTAATCCCTTGCCCGACCCATCCGGGGCTAAAAATCCATCTCTCTCCATCACGGCGCAGAGACGGTGCACAGTGGCCTTCGGCAAGCCAGTGGCAGCCATAATTTCGGCCGCACTGACGGCATGTCCCGCGTTGACAATGGCTTCCATAACTTCCAGTGCCCGAACCGAGCGCGAACCCTTTTCTTTGTCGTTATCTTTGTCGTTTACCGGCATTACCCATTTCCTATGATTTCGACGGATAGAGATATTCCGGCAACCATAGAGCAATCTCCGGGAAAATCATGATCAGGATGAGACCAATCAATTGGATCACCATGAACTGCATCATGCCGATGTAGATGTCACGGAGATCCCATTCCGGCACGACGCCTTTTAGGAAATACGCCGATAGCGCCACCGGGGGAGATAGCCACGCCGTCTGTAGATTGACCGCCACCAAGATACCGAACCATACCAGGCTGAAGCCCAATTGATCGACCAACGGCAGCAAAATAGGAACGATGATCAGTACGATTGGCACCCACTCCAATGGCCAGCCCAATAGAAAAATCACCGCCATAATCAAGATCAGTGTCAGCATCGGTGGCAGGTCCAGGCCGAGCAATAGTTCCGTCAACATGGTCGGCGTACCGAGGCGCGAAAACACTGCGCCAAAGAAGTTGGACGCAGCGACCAAAATCAGGATCAACGCTGAAATTTCCAGCGTTTTCACCAGGGCTTCCTGTAACTTCGGAAAAGACAGGCGCCTGTAGGCCAACGACAACAGCAACGCACCGGCGGCACCGCAACCGGCTCCCTCCGTCGGCGTAGCGAACCCGAACATGATCGAGCCCAAGGCAGAGAACACCAGCAACGACGGCGGCACCAGACCAAGCAAGAACTCTTTCCAGACATGGGCCATGCTCTCGGCACGCTCTTCCACTGGCAATGCCGGGCCGAGTTCCGGATTGAGCCAACAGCGTCCGAGTGCGTAGAAAGCATACAAGAACGCCATCATGACGCCAGGGATGACGGCTGCGGCGAACAAGTCAGTGACCGGAACCTCAAGAACCGGTCCCATGACCACCAGCATGATTGATGGCGGGATTAGAATACCCAAAGTCCCACCAGCGGTGATGGTGCCGGCCGCCATTCGTACGTCATAGCCCGACCGGTTCATGGTTTTCGCCGCCATGATGCCCAAAATGGTCACCGAGGCACCGACAATACCGGTGGCGGCTGCGAAGATTGTCGAGACGAACAGTACAGCCAAATACAGCGATCCGCGCACGCGCGAGAGCATCAACTGAACGGCCTGGAACAGCCGCTCCATCAGCCCTGCCTGCTCCATCAATATGCCCATGAATATGAACAATGGAACCGCGGCTAGTGTTTGTTCGAGCATCACGCTCGAGAACTGGAATGTCATCAGATAAAAGACGACGTTGCCGAACCCGATCCAACCGAACACGAAACCCAAAAAGATCAACGTGAAGGAAATCGGAAACCCGACGAAGATGGCGAATAGCATGACCCCAATGAGAATGAGGCCTAAGATTTCGTTTTCCATAATTAGGGCCACCTTCCCTTGGTTGCGGCGTAATGGCTTTTCAGTGTTTCAGAGACGCCTTGGATGATGAGTAGCGCAACACCGACAGGGAGAGCCGTCTTGATCGGGCCCATATGCGGCATCCAGGCCGTATCCATGCCTTTTTCGCCACGGATCCAGGCGAGGCCTGCGTAATCCATGGCCATCCACAGGAACACGGACAGTCCCGGGAAATAAAACAGCAGGTAGAGCATCAAATCGACGCGTCCCTGCGTCCGGTCCGACCAATTGCGATAAAGAAAGTCGGCGCGGATATGAACGCCCTTGGACAAAGCATATCCTGCACCCAGCATGAACAAGGCACCGTAGAGCATGCGCGAAATGTCGTAAGCCCACATGGTCGGCGCAACAAACAGATAGCGCGCGGTGACCTCGTAGACCATGGCGAAAATAATTGGCACGGTCAGCCAACAGACGGTCTGTCCGACCCAATGGCTCATGGTGTCGATCGCGGTGATCGTCTTGGCGACCCAGGGCGTCATGTCATCAGGCGTTTCGCCCAGTGCGCCGCCGCGCCGTTCGGCGATCAGCTCATCCGTAATATCAAGCTCATTGGGATCGACTTCGTCGTTTTTGTCGGACATCGGAGAAATCCCTCGTGTTATCGGTTGCGCGCAAACCTGTCATAGGCTCACTGGCATCACCGATATTATCCATTAATGAGACAAGTAAAGATACTGGTGCTCAGATAGGAGATGTTGCCTTCTATCCCAGGAGGAAGGGCGCCGCGAAAGCACCACTCCCCCTGGGAGGAGAAGACTGGCCTGCTAGGCTTTTACTTCTTCAGGCTGTTGGCGAACGCCATGCCGAGCTTGGCATTGGACGTCTGCGCGCCGGCCCAGAAAGGAACGGCAATAGCCGCGAAGTCTTTCTGCGACTGCCAAACCTTGGCGAAGAACTTGTTCTCAGCAGCGTTCTTCTCGAGGCTGGCTTTAGCCGCATTCATGTATGCCGGGAAGTAATCCGCCGGCGTATCGTGCAGTTGCACACCATGGTTTTCGGTCAGGTCTTTCAACGCTTTACCGTTCTCAAAGATGCGATAGCTCATGGAACGCATCAGCGAAGCATCAGCCGCAATCTGCATGGCCTTTTGCTGGTGCGGGGTGAGTTTCTTCCAAACGTCGCCGTTGATGTACATATCAGCGTTAACGACGACTTGGTGCAATCCCTGCAGGTAATAGTGCTTCATTACCTTCTGAAAACCGAAAACGCTATCGGGTTTCGGGCAGCACCATTCAGCGGCATCGATGACGCCTTTTTCAAGCGCCGGCAAAATGTCGCCGCCACCCATGGCCACGGAGGCCACGCCGATGTCTTTGTAGGTTTGACCCGGAATGCCCGGAGGCGTGCGGAAACGGTATTTGCGGAAATCGTCCATGGACTTGATCGGCTCTTTGAACCAACCCAAGGCTTCCGGACCGACCGGTTGCAGCATCAGGCCTTTGATGTTCATGCCCATCTCTTTCCAGAGTTGGTCGTAGAGCTCGCGCCCGCCACCGTTCATGAACCATGAGACGAAAGCGATGTTGTCGATGCCGACGCCGGCACCAGCAACAGGTGAGCCGAACAGCATGGCTGCCGGATGATGGCCCGACCAATAGTGGGTCCAGGCGAAACCGCCCTCGATCAGGCCTTTGTCAACGGCGTCGAGCGTGTCTTTAACGCCGACAACAGCGCCGGCAGGCAACACCTCGATGGTGACTTCACCGTTGGTCAGATCGGAAACGTTCTTGCCGAAGTCCTTCAGCATGACAACTTCGTCAGCCTTGGTCGGCAGCACGGATTGGACACGGATTTTCACCTTGCCGGCTTCGGATTGTGTAGGCGCGAGTGCAACCACAGCCGACATAGCGGCAGCAGCACACCCCAGAGCGATGGTCTTCAGATTAAACATGGAAGTAGCCTCCTCCAGTTCTTGCGGTTGTTAGGCGGCAAGATAGGCATTGCCGCCCTGGATGCTCCCAAAGTGGGAACTGGAAACGGCTGGATACCCCCATCCGATTCCAACGAATGCCGCTGGGCCGCGACGCTAATTGGCATTGGAATTTCCAAATACCTCCCAAATGTCTCATTACTGAGACTTATTAGTTTCATTATTGCAGTATTAGCGAAAGCGTGCAACTTTATTTTCCAGGTTCTAAACTTCGTCCCTGAATTTCCCTAAGGCTGGCCGCATGACACAGAGCGATCAAAAGTACGATTTCATCATCGCCGGCGCGGGCTCGGCGGGCTGTGTTTTAGCCAATCGATTGAGTGCTGATACGTCTAAACGTGTGCTGTTATTGGAGGCCGGCGGCAAGGATTGGTACCCGTGGATTCACATCCCGGTCGGCTATTTCAAGACCCTGCACAACCCACTGACGGATTGGAGTTACAAGACGGAGCCAGACCCCGGCTTGGGGGGGCGCTCCATAGATTGGCCGCGCGGCAAGACCTTGGGCGGATCAAGCTCCATCAATGGGCTGTTGTACGTGCGAGGTCAGCGTGAAGACTATGACCACTGGCGTCAGCTTGGGAATGCGGGCTGGTCCTATGAAGATGTACTGCCCTATTTTATCAAATCGGAAGACCAACAGAACGGCGCCGATGATTTCCATGGCACCGGCGGCGAATTGTCGGTGCAGAATATGCGGGCCAAGCGCGATATCTGTGAAGCCTTAATCGATGCCGCGGGAGAACTGGGGTTGCCGCGGCACAACGATTACAACGGTGCGACGCAGGAAGGCGCTGCGTATTTCCAACAGACCGCGAAGAACGGTTTCCGTTGTTCGACGGCGCGCGGCTTTTTGAATCCGGCGAAGCATCGCCAAAATCTGGATATCGTGACCCATGCCTTGGTAGAAAAAGTCCTATTCGACGGCACGAGAACGACCGGCATCGCGATCTCGGTGAAAGGCGCGCCGCGCCAATACACGCTCAATCCGGGCGGCGAAGTAATTCTATCCGCCGGCGCCATCGGCTCACCTCAGATACTACAATTGTCGGGCATCGGTCCAGGTGCACTACTGCAAGCCCATGGCATTCCGGTGCTCAAGGGTTTACCCGGTGTCGGCGCCAATCTGCAAGATCACCTGCAGATCCGTACTGTCTATGAAGTCAACGTTCCAACCCTTAACCGCGAGATCAATGTCTTGTGGCGACGCATGATGATTGGCATGCAGTATGTGTTCCAGCGCAGCGGGCCAATGAGTATGGGAGCCTCGCAAGTTTGCATCTTCGCCAAGTCCAACCCGGATGTGGAAACACCCGACATCCAATACCACTTTCAGCCGCTTAGTGCAGATAAGCCCGGGATGGAAATGCACCCTTTCCCGGGTGTCACGTTGTCGGTTTGTCAACTACGCCCCGAAAGCAAGGGCCGCATCGAGATCACGTCACCGGACCCCAAAGCTTACCCGGCGATTCATCCGAACTATCTCTCCACCCCCAAGGATCAGCAGGTGGCCATCGATTCGTTGAAATTCACCCGCCGACTCGTGGAAACCGAAGCGCTGAAGAAGTTTGTCGTGCGCGAACACTTGCCAGGGCCGGGCGTACAAACCGACCCGCAATTACTCGAAAGCGCGCGAAATATCGCACAGACGATTTATCATCCCACAAGCACCTGCAAAATGGGATCGGATGCCATGTCCGTCGTTGACGACTGTTTGCGGGTCCATGGCGTTCAAGGACTGCGTGTCGCTGACGCTTCCATCATGCCAACCATCACGTCAGGCAACACCAACGCTCCGACAATCATGATTGGCGAAAAGGCGTCAGACCTGATAGCCAACAGGGAATAGTGGCGATATCAGAATCCCGCCACCGACCCATCGCCGCGCGGGTCTGCCGCACCTTCGATAAGGCCGCTCGGGTGATGCACGAGTGCGCCGGCATGTCCCATAACTTCATCAAACGGTCCGATCTCATCGAGTTCATGGCCGGCAGCGCGAAGCGCTGAAATCACTGCCGGATCAAATCGATTTTCGATCCGCAAGCTGGTGGTTTCCGCGCCCCAGGTGCGGCCAAGCAGCCAGCGCGGCGCCGTCACGGCTTGCTGGAGTTCCTGGCCGTGCAGCACATGGCGCGAAAACACCATGGCTTGGGTTTGCGGCTGACCCTCGCCACCCATGGTGCCGTAAGGCATGACACGGCCATCGGACAATTGCGCCAACGCCGGCTGGATCGTGTGAAATGGCCGGCGATGCGGTTGCAGGCAATTGTGGTGGGCCGGGTCGAGGGAAAAACTAGTGCCTCGGTTTTGCCACGTGATACCGGTTTCATCGAGAACCGTACCGGAGCCGAATTCCCAGTAAATGCTTTGAATAAAACTAACGGCCCGGCCTTCTCTGTCGACTGCGCCGAGCCATACCGTATCGCCCTTGGCGCTCGCTTCCGGCCATGCCAAGGCCTGGCTCGGATTGACATCATTGGCCATCTCATCGAGCGAAACGGCGCTAAGAAAATCGACTGGGTCGACATCCATGTAAGCAGGATCCGTAACAACGCTATCACGGACACGGAAGGCCCGTTTTGTTGCCTCGACGAGGCCATGCACATATTCAAAGCTCTCAGCTTCGGCGACACCTATGCGTTCATAGACCCCAAGCAACAACAACGACGCCAACCCCTGTGTCGGCGGCGGCATATTGAAAACCTTGTGTCCGGCGACATTCAACGATAGCGGCGTTAAACGGAGTGCTTGATGGCGTTCCAGATCTTCATGACGTAACGGTGAGCCAGCGCGCTCAAGGTCGGCCGCGATGGAGCGTGCCAGATCACCGCGATAGAAATCGTCCAGTCCAGCATCAACCAGGCGTCTCATGGTGGCAGCGATGCGCGGCTGGCGGAAACGGTCGCTGACCTTCGGAGGTGCCCCGTCGATGAAAAAGTTATCGGTGAAACCCGGCGCATCCTGCAATTCGGCGCGCTTACTTAAAGCATTGTCGGCCAATGTCCGGGTAACCGAAACACCGTCGTCGGCATAAAAAATCGCATCCTCCAGAAGGCGGGCCAGGGATAGCTTCCCGCCCCACTCATTTCGGCTGACATCCAATGCCGCCTGCCAGCCCGAAACAGCGCCCGCCACGGTGAGCGCCGCAAGTGAACCGCGTGACGGAATGGCTTCAAAACCCTTGCCGCGATAAAACGCCATGTCCGCTGCACCTGCCGCGCCACCACAGGCATCGATTCCGATAACCGCTTCACCGGGGGTATGAACCAGCCAAAAATTATCGCCGCCCATGGCGTTCATATGCGGGTAAACGACCGTGATCGCGGCGGCGGCGGCGACCATCGCCTCGATGGCGTTGCCGCCATCTTCGAGAACTCGTTGTCCCGCTTGGGCCGCGAGATGATGTGGCGCGGTAACCATGCCGCGGTAGGATCGTTTCGTATGAAGCATATTTTTCGTCCACTAATTGAAAGAAAGCTCACGCCGCCTCGCAAGCCATACTTGAAGCGTCACGGCAACGCCAGTCATGGTATCCCAACCCGATGTATGCCCTATCCGGTCGATATCATGAAAGGCCTCGCGAACGCCATCAACATTTCCAATGAGGATGGCAGAAACAACACGATGAATGCCAGCGCTACACATGCCCTCCGACGCCGCCGAAAGGTGGCCATGGGATACGGTATTTCTTGTTTCCCCGACACACCGGCCTACGGCACGCCACAATGATTGGCTGATAACGGCCGCATCCAAAGCATGCAACGCAATCATCATACCGCCGAGACAATCGTCACCTGACGGAGTCAGCCCCGGCCCCAAGCCTGAAAGTCTCCGAACCCACGCAACATCTCCATGCCCGCCTGGATCAATGCCACCAAATTCCTGACTCAGCCAATCTCGCGCGTCTTGCAAAGGCTGACGGGCGGCTCTGCAAACGTAGTGATGAGAACCAGGCTCGTACTCGGGATCTAGCAGACGACTGATGCCTTCATCGGGCAAAAAATCCGGTGCCTCATCGACAAAAACCTCAAGGCCCCGTTTGACGCTGTCCGGGTCGATGGGCACCGGGATTGGTTCCGGCGACCATACGAAAGGTCGTCCGACGCGAAATACAAACTGATTTCCAATCCGAATTTCCGAACCCGATACCCTGGTGCGTGCCTCTTCCCGTAGGCCGCTTGCCGGCCAATTCATATCTCGAGGCGCAGAGGTTGCGATACTCAAAGGTCCGGGCTCCAACCCGTTGGTTCCGACGCAGGCTAGAAATTGTGCGGATTTGAGATAGAAAGTGGAGGCGAATACGGCTTCGATATGGACTTCATGTAAGCCGGTTAACAAACGTGATGCGACGCGGCCTACGGTTTCCACGGAAAATATGAACGGTGGAGCCAGATTATCTGTCATCGGCGACGATGTGTGTGCCGGTTTCGCCTCGCAGTGCCGGCATGGCTTCGTCCAGTTGCGCGATGATCACCCGCTCCCCGCCACCTTCCAAAAACCGCAACGCGGCGTCAATCTTCGGCCCCATGCTGCCCGGCGGGAAATGGCCTTCGGCCTGAAGAGCGCGCACTTCGCGCATGGTGACAAAGTCCAATTCCCGTTGTTCAGGCATTCCGAAATGAATAGCAACCTTCGGCACGGCAGTCAGGACAAGCATCATCTCAATGCCCAAGACATTCGCCATGTGGGCCGATGTGAGATCTTTATCGATCACCGCCTGAACCCCCTTCCGTGCGCCTTTTGGGCCGCGAATGACGGGAATGCCACCACCGCCACCAGCAATTACCACGGTGCCGCGCCGTGCCAAAACCTGGACCAAAGAAATATCGCAAACATGTTTGGGCTTCGGTGAGGGCACGACATGCCGCCATCCGCGCCCCGCGTCCTCTTTCATTAACCAACCCAGTTCCGCCCCAATGCGCTCGGCTTCTTCGGCATCGTAAAAAGCACCGATGGGTTTACTCGGGTCGCTGAAGGCCGGATCGTCTTCATCAACCTCAACCTGGGTCAATAGGCATGCGACATGGCGCGAGCTATCCGCCTCCCGGAGTGCATTCTCCATGGCCTGAACCAACAGATAGGCGATACCGCCTTGCGAATGGGCGACACAGATATCGAGCGGCATGGGCGCAATGGTGCCGCGAGTCAGGGCCTGGCGCATTAGTATTTTGCCGACCACCGGACCGTTACCGTGAGTGATGATCAGCTCATTGTCGAGCAACGCCAACGGCAACAATGCCGCTGCCGTGCTTGCCGCAATCACTTTCTGTTCGCGCGACGTGCCCTCGATATCTTCCGGGTGCGTAGCATTGCCGCCAATAGCCACAAGAATGCGGCTCGGAATATCAAAAGGTATTGTCATGACATCACACTCAACCTTCAGCTCGAATTGCAGAGAGAGCCCAGGCTGCAGCATCGGCGTTGGTCGGTGCGACATGAACCCCGACGGCTTTCAGTTTTGCCATCTGGGCAGATCGCGTTTGCGGATCTTCCTCGGTACCGGTCACCGATGCGATAACCACCGGTCCGTTTTCCGAACTGTGTCTTTGCAAGATATCGGCAAAGTGCCCAGCTGGGTCATGGTGCGCCCCATAGCCGATGACGATATCCACCAAGATCACACCAATGCTATCGTCTTCAAGCGCATCAATCAGTGCAAGATCGCGAACTGTCGGGTCGATCATTGGATGCGGTTTTCCTTGGGTATACTCATCATCACCCAGATCAAGCATGGCGTGCCCAGTGTTCGCCTCTGCCAGTGACGGCACACCCGGCACCGGAGCGTTCGATTTCACAGCTTGATCGGCAGCACGGAAAATAACCTGAGCCTCGGCACAGAGCGTTCCTCCAGAAAACAACCCTTGAACGCCCAAACGCCCTACAGGCGCGGCGATGGTCGGGCTGGTATCCGGTGTCACGTTAGCGGCAATGCCAAGCGGCGCCTGAGCTGCGGCCTTCAAAGTGAAAACCTGCGTCGCATTGGCCGGCATGGGCAAGGAGTCTGCCCCGATAAAGCAAACGGTAACGGGCTTTTCGCTCTGCGCGATACGGTCGAGAACTTTGGAGGCCACATCGGTGGGCGGCGGCTTTGAAATCAAGACGATGTGTTTGGTCATTGGGTCGGTATCCAAAGCTTCCAATGCCATTAGCGTGGAGATTCCGCCGACCTCGGCTTTAAGATCGCGCCCACCAACACCAATGGCGTGGGATACGCCACCGCCATATTGAGCAATCAACGCTGAAACCTCCTGCGTGCCGGTGCCCGAAGCCCCGATCAAACCGATCTCGCCTCGCGGCACCACGTTGGCAAAGGCCAGCGGCGTGCCATTGATGATCGCGGTGCCGCAATCGGGCCCCATGACAAGGCGACCCAACTCGCGGGCCTCGCATTTCAAGGCGCTCTCTTCTGACAATGCGATGTTGTCACTGAAAATCATCGCATGAAGGCCGCGTCGTATGGCTTTGCGGGCCTCGGCAACCGCGAAGTCGCCGGGCACCGAGATCAACGCCAGATTTGCGTCCGGTGCGGCTTTTACAGCGGCGCGCAATGTTCGAGGCCGCCACGCTTCGCCGTCGCCAGCATTGGCAGTCGGTTTCTCAAGTTCATCGTTGGCTGCTTGCAATGCTGCCTCGGCCACTTCGGCACTGACAGCGCGTATGCCAATGATCAAATCCCCACCGCCGGCGGCATTACCGGAATCTGAAAGCAATCCGGCGTCAGCCATGATTTCCCGGTTTGACGGCGTGCCCATCATCATCGCCGCTTCTTCGACGCCATCTCGCTCGGCGAGCGTCCGCGACATGCGCATCAAGGCAACGGAATCGAGATAAAAACCTGCCCGGACGTCATTTAAAATAAAGCCGCTCATGACACGCCTACACTTTCCGCGAAGGCAAGCAAAGCCTGCTCAAAACAGGCCATTGGCGCACGCACCACACCGGCACCGACTTGCCCGATCCCCGGTTCCTTATGGGCGATGCCAGTATTGATGGTTGGTGCCAAACCGGTCTCGACAACCATGCGAATGTCGATGCCCGTCGGCACGCCCTGGTAGTCCATGGATGGAATGCTCCATTCGGGGTTTTCGCCAACCGTGATCTCAGACATCGTGCGGGTGAAATTGCCGGCCTCGGACGCCGCACCGGCACCGACGAAACCTGCTACTGCCGGTGATGCCCCCATGGCGAAACCACCAAGCCCCATGGTCTCAACAATAGTGGAGTCCCCCATGTCAGGGTTAGCATCAGCTTCGGTGAAGCCGGGGAAATAAAGGCCTTCAGGCATTTCCACAGGCGCTGTGAACCAGCGGTCACCGGTGCCGCTAACGCGGATACCGAAATCCGTGCCATTGCGGCTCATGGCCGTGACGATGCTTGAAGCGTCAATACCGCGCACTGGATCCATGATCGATTTGCCCATGGCCATGGCAATATTCAGATAAAATTGATCGTTACCGCCGATGAACGCCAATGCCTTTGAAAGCGCCGCGCTGTCGGGCGTTGTTTCCGCAAGTGCTGGCGCCAATGCCCTGAGCGTCAAACCCGAACACGCAACATTGCGCTGGTGCATCTCGTCGCCCATGGTCAGGCCGCGCGCCGTCAGGCTCTTCAACGGCACGCCGCCGGCTTGACGGATCGCTCGGCCAAGTGCAGGGCCGAATTCATCACGCAACCAACGTAGTCGGTCCAACACTTCTGCGTCATTGCCGCCGAACCGCATAACCTTGCCCAACCCCTCGTTGACGGCGCAATAAGCGCGGTTACCGAAAGTTCGGTTTTCCACAACCATCAGTGGCTGGCTTATGGTGGTCATGCCGGTCATCGGGCCGACGGCGTCGAAATGGTGATTGGGGTGAAATTCGAACGCGCCAGCGTCGGCGAGTTTTCCCGCGTCTTCCAGATCTTCCGCCCAGCCCTCGAATACGGCGATACCGCAAATTGCGCCGCGCATGGGTCCGCACATACGTCCCCATTCGATGGGCGGGCCGGCGTGCAAAATCATGCGCTCTTTCAGGACCGGAATGGCCTCCGTGGCAGGCACGACATCGACCAGCACCGGGTCACCGGATAACATTCGCTGGAGGGCTTCATCATTGGCGTCTTCAATGCGTTGCATCGACTTACGTCCCTAGCTTCGACAGAAGATCAGCCAACTTGGGATCTCCCGCTGCCGGCGGCGCCCAATCCACCTGAACGACGTCAACATTCTGTTCGTCCAACTCGCGGGCAAACTCTTCGAGGCCGACGTTGATGACCTTCAAGGGCGCATCCAAAAATTCGTTCAAGTCCGGTTTATTCATTGTTTTTTCCTGCATGGGCGGTTGATTTCTTGTGATTAGCCATAAACTTCATACGCCGCATCGACCCCCGCGTTGACAGGCGCCTCGTACCCGTTTCGGCGCAACACAGCCTCCAGCGCGTTGAGGCAACGCAGGATATTGGGTTTGCGGCAGACATGCCCCATCGTACCAATGCGCCAGATTTTTCCAGCCAAATGCCCAAATGACGTGCCAATTTCGATGCCGAAGTCGTTCAACATTTCGGCTCGGATTTTTTCACCATTGCCACATGCTGAAGGGATATACACGCCCGTGACATTCGCCATCCGGTGAGACGGGTCTCCAAATAGCTGCAGCCCCATTGCCTGTAGGCCGGCTCGAAGCGCCTCGCTCGCGGTTGCATGGCGGACAAAGCCCTGCTCCAAGCCTTCCGCCAGAACAACGCGCGCGCATTCCCGAGCGGCATACAGCATGGATGTCGATTCCGTGTGATGGTTCAGCCGTTTCGGCCCCCAATAATCCATCAGCATGCCGAGGTCGAGATAGTTCGAGACGATCGCAGAACCATCAGCGGCGACATAGTTTTCAGGCTGGATTCCACCCTCAATGTGTTTGCGTTTTGAGATCTTCTCAACGGCTCTTGCACTAAGCGAAACCGGAGACGAGCCCGGCGGGCCGGACATGCATTTTTGTAATCCTGCACTCACGGCATCAAGTTGCCACTCGTCGGTGTTTACGGGCATGCCGCCCAACGTCGCCGTGGCATCGACGTAAAGCAGCGCATCGTTGGTATGGCAAACCTCCCCTAGATCCTCCAGCGGTTGAGCGGTCGTTGTAGATGTATCGCCATGAACCATCGCCACCACCTTCGGGCGATGCGCCTTGATGGCTTCGGCGATTTGATCCAGTTGGAAGACGTTCCCCCATTCCGCCTCTATGCTCACCACTTCACCGCCGACTCGCTGGCATATCTCGGCCAATAAATGACCAAACCGACCGAACATAGGGACCAACACTTTGTCACCATCAGACACCAGCGAGCCCAGGCAGGCCTCAATCCCGGCCCGCGCGGTGCCATTTACAAGAAAAGTCCATTCGTTTTCCGTGCGATAAACTTGGCGATAGAGTGCCATCGTTTCGTTCATGTAAGTGGTAAATTCCGGGTCAAACTGCCCAAGCATGGGCGCCGACATGGCGCGCAGTACGCGCGGATACACATCGACCGGGCCAGGCCCCATCAACAGCCGCGGGCCGGGATCCAGATCTCGGAACAAATCGGGTTTCGCCGAACTCATCCTATCTCTCTCTGCTACGTTTTCAGTTTGCACATCGAAACTATTTCCTGACTGCAGCGATCTATCAAGGGTAATGAAGATAGGACCAAGCCCCGCACGACCATCCGTGACCGGATTTGCATTGATTTTCCCGTGAATCGGCCCGGTGATAAACAAAGCAAACATACGTCGCATTGTCTGGAAGATTCGAGCCAGATACCTATCGTGCAATATCCAAAGCCTGTTTCGCCTGGCTGGTAATAGCGCTCCAGTCCTTTTCGGCGATCTGCTGCTTGGTGGCGATCCAGGACCCGCCGATGGTAGCGACAATTGGTAGCGACAAGTATTCCATCATGTTGTCCTTATTGACGCCGCCGGTGGGGCAAAACTTCACGCCAGAACTGGCATAGGGTCCGGCGAAGGCCTGTAACATCTTCACGCCGCCCGCCTGCCCTGCCGGGAAGAATTTCAAAAGTGAGCAGCCGAGGCAGAGCCCGCGCTCAATCTCCGACGGCGTCATGACGCCAGGCATGAACGCCTTGCCGGCATTGCGGAAGTGCTCAATGATTTCGGGATTGAGGCCGGGCGCCACACCGAACGTCGCGCCGGCATCAAGGGCGCGGTCGGCCTGCTCAATGGTCAAAACCGTGCCTGCACCAACAAGCATTTCCGGAAAGCGCTTGGCCATGCGGGTAATGGCGCCTGCCGCTGCTGGTGTGCGGAACGTCACCTCCGCAACATCAATCCCCCCTTCCAAAAGCGCTTCGGCCAAGGGCTCCGCATCGTTCTCATCTTCGATAACAATGACCGGAATGATCGGGCGTTTCAGAAGTTCGTCGCTCATTTTTGGTGTTCCTTTCCCTATCAATCGCTATCGATCCACTCTGGCACCGCCGCCACCGACCAGCTTCTCAACCTCCTTCAACGACGCCATGGTGGTGTCGCCGGGCGTCGTCATGGCCAACGCGCCGTGCGCCGCACCGTATTCCACCGCCGTCTGGGCATCACCGAAGGTAAGCAGTCCGTATATAAAGCCCGACGCAAAACTGTCACCACCGCCAACTCGGTCCATGATCTCCATGTCCGGGCGATGCGTGGCGGTGTGGAACTCCCCATCCATCCAGCACATGGCGCCCCAATCGTTGACGCTGGCGGATTTGACGCCGCGCATGGTGGTTGCCGTGGCCTTGAAGTTCGGGAACTGAACAACGGCCTGTTTGATCATTTTCTGGAAAGCGCCGACCTCAAGGTCCGTCAGCCCGTCATCAACACCCTCGACCTCGAAGCCCAGACACGCCGTGAAGTCTTCTTCGTTGCCGATCATCACGTCCACGTACTGGGCGATCTCGCGATTGATCTCCTGGCACTTTTCCAAGCCCCCGAAACCTTGCCACAAGGACGGGCGGTAGTTGAGATCGTAGGAAACCATGGTCCCATGCTTTTTTGCGGCTTTCGCTGCCTCGATCACCACCGGCCCGGTGCTTTCCGACAAGGCCGCAAAAATGCCGCCGGTGTGGAACCAGCGTGACCCCAAGGTGCCGAAGATATGATCCCAATCAATATCACCGGGCTTCAACTGCGATGCCGCCGTCAGTCCCCGGTCCGAGCACCCCACAGCGCCGCGCACGCCGAAACCGCGTTCGGTGAAGTTGAGCCCGTTACGCACGCTGCGCCCGATGCCGTCATAGTCGCTCCATTTGATCAAGGACGTATCGACCCCACCCTGCAAGATCAGGTCTTCCATCAGCAGCCCGACCTCATTGCTGGCAAAAGCCGTCACCACGGCGGCGCGCTGGCCGAAGCAACGCCGAAGCCCGCGCGCCACGTTATACTCACCACCGCCTTCCCAGGCGCGGAACTGGCGTGATGTGCGGATACGCCCTTCGCCCGGGTCCAGGCGTAGCATCACTTCACCCAATGAGATGATGTCATAGCGGCAGTCGGCCGCGTCACGGATTTTCATGGAACAGATACCTTTTTCTTCAAGCTTTACCGGATCAATGATTATCGCGCGCCAGGCCTTTGGTTTGCGCAATCCGTTGATACTTCAACGCCGGTTTCAGAACCGCGCCCTTGTCGAACTGATCTACCATGCCGCGCTGGATTTCCTGCCAAGGGGTTTGGTGGTCAGGGTAGGCAAAACCGCCCGCCGCTTCCAACTCGGCACGACGGCTGGTCAACTCGTCATCGGATATCAACATATCCGCGCGCCCTTCACGGAGATCAACACGGACGATATCGCCGGTCCTGACCAATGCCAGCCCGCCCATAACTGCGGCCTCTGGGCTGGCATTGAGGATGGACGGACTGCCAGATGTGCCCGATTGCCGCCCATCGCCGATGCACGGCAACTCGCCAATGCCCTTCTTTATCAATGCAGTCGGCGGATGCATGTTCACAACCTCGGCGCCGCCGGGGTAGCCGATGGGGCCGGCACCGCGGATAACCAAGATGCAGGTTTCGTCGATCTCAAGCGCCGGGTCGTCCAACCGGTCGTGATAATCTTCCGGCCCCTCGAACACGATGGCGCGGCCCTCGAAGGCATCGAGATCGTCGGGGTTTGAGAGATAGCGCGCGCGAAATTCATCCGAGATCACGGACGTTTTCATGATGGCACTGTCAAAAAGGTTGCCCTTGAGATTGATGAACCCGGCAGCCTTTTTCATCGGCGCGGCATAAGGGTAGATAACGTCGGGGTTGTTGACACCGGCTTCCGCGTAGTTCTCCGCCATGGGTTTGCCGGACACCGAGACAACGTTCGGATGCGGCATGACACCTTGCTTCAGCAGTTCCGATACGACACCGGGCAGACCACCCGCATGGAAGAAGTCTTCGGACAGGTATTCGCCTGCCGGCTGCACATTGCATAGCAGCGGTATTTCATGGCCAAGGCGTTGCCAGTCGTCGTTGGTGAGTTCGATCCCAAGATGCGCCGCCACGGCGTTCAGGTGGATCGGCGCGTTGGTGGAACCGCCAATCGCAGAGTTAACGACAATGGCGTTCTCAAAGGCTTCGCGAGTCATGATGTCAGCGGGTTTAAGGTCGTCCCACACCATGTCGACAATGCGTCGACCGGTCTCGTAGGCCATCTGCCCACGCTCGCGGTAAGGGGCAGGAATGGACGCGCTGCCCGGCAGTTGCATGCCCAAGGCTTCTGCCAAAGAGTTCATGGTGCTCGCCGTCCCCATGGTGTTGCAGTAACCCACTGACGGCGCCGAAGACGCGGCGAGGTCCATGAACTCCTCATAGTCTATGTCGCCAGCGGCAAATTGCTTCCGTCCCTCCCACACCACGGTGCCGGACCCGGCGCGCTCGCCTTTGTAATAGCCGTTCAGCATCGGCCCGACGGAAAGCGCAATGGCCGGCAGATTGACGGCAGCAGCAGCCATCAGCAGAGCCGGCGTGGTCTTGTCACAACCGATGGTCAGCACGACGCCATCCAGCGGATAACCATGCAACGTTTCCACCAATCCCAGATAGGCCAAGTTGCGGTCGATCATTGCGGTCGGGCGGCGTCCTGTTTCCTGAATCGGATGCACGGGAAATTCGAAACAGATACCGCCTTCTGAACGGATACCTTCACGCACACGCTTCGCCAATTCGATGTGATGGCGATTGCACGGTGAAAGATCGGAGCCCGTCTGCGCGATGCCGATGATCGGCTTGCCCGACTGGATTTCCTCGCGCGTCAGACCATAATTGCCGTAGCGCTCCATATAGAGCGCCGTCATACCAGGGTTGTCAGGATTGTCGAACCAGGCTTGTGAACGCAGTTTCATGTCGTTTCCTTTATAGATTGGGATGCGCTACCGCCCCATCCAACCGCCATCGACCAGCAACGTGGCGCCGTTGACGTAATTGGATGCGTTCGAGGCCAGGAACACCACCGGCCCGGCGAAGTCCTCCGCCTCGCCCCACCGGCCAGCGGGAATGCGCTCCAATATCGACTGACTGCGGCTGGCATCGTCCTGCAATGCCTGTGTATTGTCGGTTCGTATGTAACCCGGCGCAATCGCATTTACATTGACACCCGAGCCTGCCCACTCGTTGGCTAAAGCCATAGTCAGTTGACCGATGCCACCTTTGGAGGCCGCATAACCCGGCACCGTGATGCCGCCCTGGAACGTCAGCAGCGAGGCTGTGAAGATGATCTTACCGGACCCACGCGCCACCATCTCTTTGCCGATCTCGCGCGACAGTACAAACTGGGCATTGAGATTGACTTCCAGCACCTTGTCCCAATATTCATCAGGATGCTCGGCTGCTGGCTTCCTCAGGATGGTACCCGCGTTATTGACGAGGATGTCGATAACCGGGAAATCTGACTTAACCTGTTCAATAAACGCATAGAGCGCTTGTCGGTCACCAAAATCACAGGCGTAGCCCTTGAAATTCCGACCGGCCTCCTGGACCTCTTGCTCCAATGCACTGCCTTCGGCTTCGAGCGATGCACTGACGCCGATGATATCGGCGCCCGCTTCAGCCAACGCCACGGCCATGGCCTTTCCGATGCCGCGTTTGGAGCCAGTTACCAGCGCAACCTTTCCTTCCAAGGAAAACTCATTCAACACAGACACGTCTAAGTCTCCTTAGGAACACTTAATCAGGCTTTTCATGGCCTGCGGATTGGTGGTCAGCGCATCAAACGCGGACTTGATGTCATCAAGGTCACGCACGTCGGTGATGATCGCCTTGCAATCGATCCCACCCTTGGCGATCAGGTCAATGGCATCATCGAAATCCTCGGCCTCATAGACCCGGGCACCCAAAAGCTCGATCTCACGCCAGAAGAACTTGAACATGTCCACTTGTGGCTTTTCGGCATGGATGGCGACCATGACGATGCGCCCACGCGCCGATACCGCTTCGGTCATGGTGTCTACGCCGGGTTGCGTGCCCGACACTTCGAACACCACATCGGCTCCCTTGCCGCCGGTTTTTTCATACATGGCGGCGCCAACATCGGTCTCTTTGGGATTAAGCGTTTGAAAGCCTTGGGACTTAGCGAATTCGAGCCGCTGCTCACTGACCTCGGAAAGCGTCACATTGGCACCGGCCTGCCCCGCGACCATGGCGATCAGCATGCCGATGGGTCCGCCACCAATGACCAAGACATCCTCACCAGCGGCCAGCCTGGAACGGCGCACATCGTGGCACGCGACAGCCACCGGTTCGACCAACGCACCGAACTCCAATGGCAGGTCTTCGGGAATGCGATGCACCGTGTGGCGCGGCACGCACCATCGTTGCTGGAACGCGCCGTCCGTATCCACCCCCAAGAATTTCAGGTTGTGGCATATGTGCGTATGGCCGGCATCGCACGCCGGGCATTCGCCACAAGCATCCAGCGGACGGATCACCACATGTTCGCCGAGTTCCATATCATCGACGCCGTCACCCAGCGCCTGCACGACGCCAGACATCTCGTGGCCAATGATGCGGTGGAACCCGATCCGCGCATCCATGTGGCCCAAGTAGGCATGCAGGTCGGTGCCGCAAACGCCGCAATACGCAACATCGACGGCAACTTCTCCAGGTCCCGGCGCGGGCGGCTGGACGCTCTCGATCGCAAACGTCCTGTCACCCGTGTAGTAAGCTGCTTTCATGGTTTCTGTTTCTCCCTTAAAGCAAGAGTGTCACGATTGACGGCCATATAAGCATCACGGATAACGCCACCAGCTGAATGCAGATAAAGGGCAGGAAGCCTTTGAAAATATCCGTCAGCGAAATGTGAGCCGGCGCCACTGATTTCAGATAGAAAGCGGCAGGCCCGAACGGCGGCGACAAGAAACTCACCTGCATGTTCATGCAGAACAGCACCCCGAACCACACGGCGACGTACTTGGGATCAAGCTGGCCAATGAGGCCGATTTCCTCGATCGGCAGCCGTTGCACGATGGGCAGGAACACTGGAATGATCAGCAACACGATGCCGACCCAATCCATGAAGGCGCCCATGAACAGCAAGATCACCATCATGGTCAACAGCACCACCATGGTCGGCATTTCGGCGCCGACGATCATGCTGGCGATATAGGACGGACCGCCGGAAAGCGTATAGGCCCCGGCAAGAGCCGCGGCGCCGACCGTCACCCATAGGATGGTGCCGGTGGATTTGAGGGTCCGCATGAGGCTTTCCCAGAGCAATTCAACAGAGGCCTCGCCGCGGAACGCCGCAATGATGAACACCGCCAGCGCGCCCATGCCGGCCGCTTCCGTAATGCCCGTGACGCCGCCGTAGATGGATCCCAAAACGATCCCTACCACGGTCAACGGCGCCACCAATCCCTTTCCGTGCCGCCAGCCGATTCGGGCGCGTTCGCGTCCGAAGACAAACATCGCCAACACGACGCCGAGCACGGCCGCACCGCCGAGGTACGGCAGGTGATAGGTCATACCTAAGAACAACGGCTCAACATCGGTACCCATGTTGGTGTTGTAACCCATCACCGTATTGAAGAGCGCACGCGCGAACAGCAACGTCGCGAAACCCGCCATCACAATGGACAGGAATGAAGCGAAAATACTGGCTTTCTCCCATCCCGCCGGCTGATCCGGGTCGCGCTCGGGTAACGGCGCCAGCGACGGATTGAGCTGAGTGCGGATGATGATGTAGAGGATGATAAAGCTCGCCAGCATGGCGCCGGGAATGAAGGCGCCAGTGAACAAGGCCTTGATTGACGTCTCGGTGATGAGGCCGAAGATGATCAAGACGATGGAGGGCGGAATCATCGTTCCCAATGACCCCGAGGCACAGATGGTGCCGATAGCGAGGTTCTGGTCGTAGCCCAGCCGCAACATCTGCGGCAGCGCGATCAGGCCTAAGAGCACCACCTCGCCGCCAATGATCCCCGACATGGCCGCCATGATCACCGCCATCAGCGACGTGACGATGGCAATGCCGCCGCGCGTGCCGCTGAGCCAGAAATCGAGGGAATCGTACATTTCCTTGGCGACCCCGGAACGCTCCAGCAAAGCCGCCATGAAGATAAATAGTGGGACTGATATGAGGACGTATTCCGTTAGAAGATCGAAGATTTTCTGGGTCAGGATATAAAGTGGCCCGGTCCCGGGTCTTCCGGTCAACAGACCTTCCCCAAATGACATGGGGTCCATCAGTAAGCCGGGCTCGAATTTCATGACCATGACCAAGAGCGCCAGCACCGCTGACGCGAGACCCAAAGGCATGCCGATGGCCAAGAGGATGACAAGCCCCAAGACCAGAACGATTGATATTGTACCGACGTCCATTATTTTGCCCCCACGCTGCGCTTGATGGCCTCAAGCTCGTCTTCATCGATGTCGTCCGCGGCGGTATGCACCGTCGGCTCTTGGTTCCAGTCGGAAATCACGTTGATGACCGCCTGTGCGGCGACCAGCACGACGACGATTAGGATCATCGGCTGGACAGTCGCCGGAATCGGCGGGTCGAAGGCGGTTCCGAACATTTCCCACTTGTAGAACTTGATCACGAATACCTGGATGTAGCTGCCGTAAACCAGGAAGCCCGCGAACACGACGACGAGCGTTGCCGAAATGATGTCGAAGGTCCGCTGCAGCCATCGGGGCACGGCGTCGTAGAGCAGGAAAATCCTGATGTGGCAGCGTTGCTGCATGGCATAGAAACCGGCGAATAAAAACACGTACCCGGCGATCCACAGCGTCAGTTCATTGGCCCAAAGCGTGGGTTCTTCCAAGGCGTAGCGCAGGAACACCTCGTAGAGCATGACCGAGGTCATGGAGATGATCATTACCATCGTCAACCGGCCCATGAACAACGCAATCCGGTCTATGGGGCGCCAGTCTTGGTATTCCATGGACGCGATTTTCACGGTTCGCACGCCCCACACGAAAAATATCGGCAACAGGATCAGCGCCGTCCAATCGAGGAAATCCGCGTAGCCGCCGAACGGGCCCGGCATGCCGGGCGTCACGTCCTTGCGAAGGTGCAGTTGGCTCATCTGGTCGAAGAGACTCTGGCTGGCTGGCGGAATGAAATCCAACAGATAGGCCGGCGTATGCCAGACCGCCCACCCCGCACAAATGAAAAACGCGAATGGAATGAGCCATTCCTTCACGGCGCCTGTTGATTGATCCATATCCTCCCCTCCCTGTCTCGAGTGATCAGGTAATCTCATAGTGACGGATGAAATCGCGGTCCGGTTCCACCCCCAGTCCCGGCCCTGTCGGTACCGAAACCCGTCCGCCGTTGTTTTTGACTTGTTGTTGGATATTCAGCGGATCGGTAAGCAGCTTATCGCGGAAAGCATTGTCCGTCGTGTCAAATTCGAGCATCGGCTCCCACGGGTGAAGACCACCCGGCATGGGCGGCATGGCCGCGAGCAGATGCAGATTGGTCGCTACTGCGACTGCCGATCCCCAAACATGATTGATGACCGGCGTGAAATGCGCGTGGCAAAGGGCCAGAACGCGCAAATATTCCGAAATGCCGCCCAAGGCGCAAACCTCAGGCTGTGCGATATCCAGCCCGCGCGCCTCAAGCAGGCTCCGCCACCCCCAGCGGTTGAACTCAGCTTCACCGCCGGAAATGTTGACTTTGAGGCCGGCACGTAGCTCGCGATAGCCGTCAAGGTCTTCCGGCGCGACAGGCTCTTCGAACCAATACGCGTCTAGCTCTTCGAGCGCGCGACCGACGTAAAAGGCGTCACTCGTCGTGTAGCAATGGTTGGCGTCGACCATAAAGCGGAAGTCATCGCCGACACCTTTGCGCACCGCCTTCGCCAACTGAATATCGTCTTTCGGGCCGAACCCGACTTTCATTTTGGTCGCCTGATAGCCCATGTCACGAATAGCTGCAGCTTCATCCTTAAAACGCGCCGCCAATTCCTTCACGGGCTCGGGGCGCAGCATCATGCCGTATCCATAAGCCGGAACACTGTCGCGGAACGAGCCACCGATCATCTTCGATAGCGGCAGCCCTGCCACCTTGCCGGCAATATCCCACAGCGCGATATCGACGCCGGAGAGGCTTTGCATAGGCATGCCTTTCTGTCCGTGGTCGCGCAATAGATTGTAAACCTTGTGCCAAATCACATCGCGATCCAGCGGGTCACCATCCAATATCAACGGCTGGATGACTTTTTCGACGATCCCCTTGTTGGCCAAAGCCACATTGCCAGGACCGAAACATTCTCCCCACCCGGTAATCCCTTCGTCCGTCTCGACCTCGACCAAATGCGCGCTGCGCTTCGAATAGTACTGCTGGGAATAGCCCAGCATCTCGGGCAGGTCGTACTGAAGGACGTGGCTGGTGATTTTGGTGATTTTCATCCCGCACCGGTTCGCAAGCCAATTGGGTTTCTCGTTGAATGCGTGGGGCAGAGAAAACTACGGCAGGGCGGGATAACCCAGCCCTGCCGCGGTTTCTCTTAGATAAAGTAGGGAAAGCCCCTTACTTCATGGCGCCCAATGCAACCAGGAAGTCAATGTGGCTCTTCAAGAGCGCTTTGGCTTCCGGGGTCGTGGCGAACTCGGTCCAACCGGCCTTAACGGCGGCACGGTATTTGGCCAGTTCTTCAGGCGTCCATTCGTAGAGGTTCACGCCTTTGGCGCGCAGCATTTTCGCCGTTGCTGCGTTCTTGACCTCGTTAATGGTGGCATTCTTAAGCGCTAAGGCTTGCATGCCGACCTTCATGATCGCTTTGTGAGCGGCAGGCATCGCGTCCCAGATGTCTTTGCGGCAGGCCAAGTGGTCAGCCGGCATGGAGTGGAAACCCGGGAAGTTGGTGTGCTTAGCGATGTCGTAGAGGCCGAGGCCGACGTTGTTGGTCAGGTTGGCGGCGTCGGCGCCATCAATGATGCCGGTTTCCAGCGCCGTGAAGATTTCGTTGAAATCCATCACGATGGGAGAAGCGCCCATGTTGCTGAACACTTTGGTCGCCATGCCCGGAGGCGAGCGGAACTTCCAGTTCTTGAAGTCAGCGACGTTGCGGATCGGCTTGGTCGAAGACAGCGACTCGGGACCCGGAATCCACCAACCGACGAATTCCATGTTGTGACCGTTATAGAGATCGTTGACCGCCTTATAACCGCCGCCGTGCAGCAGCCATGCCATTTGCTGATAGGGGTTCTGATAACCGCCCATCAGATCGCCGGCAAACTGGAACGCCGGGTTTTTACCGGTCTGGTAGGCGCCGCCCGTCATGTCACAATCGAGAATACCCGTCGCGGCAGCGTCGAAAGTTTCAGCCGACTTAACCACCGAAGAGGCGTAGAACATTTCCACTTTGATTTCGCCATTGGACATCGCGGAGATGTCTTCGATGAATTCTTTGGCCATTTGACCGGAGAGCGTTTCCGGCGAGAAGTGCGTTTGAATGCGAAGCTTGGTTTCCGCAGCGGAAGCCGAAAGGGCCACCCCAGCGACAAGCGCAGCCGTCGACGCAGCGACGGTCAGTTTTTTGATGAGACTCATGTAAGTCCTCCCCTGTTGAAGATTCCCCGATCCATTTTTTGATCGCAGGACAGTTGTTAAAGTTTGGTACGACAAAAACCTAGCGGCAATGCGTTATGCGGTCAACAGTATTGTCAATATAATGATTTTCGTGATTATAATGTTTTCACGAAATTTTTGAATTAAGAAACGTGAGTAGGATCAAAGTGAATTCAAGTGCCTCAATTTACGACAACCTGCGCGACCGCGTCGTCAACGGAGAGTTTGAGCCAGGACAGAGGCTCCGACCCCAGGGTTTTTCTACCGAGTACGATTGCGCCGCCGCCACAATCCGTGAAATTCTCTTCCGCCTGTCGACGGTGGGGCTTGTCGATCATCACGAAGGGCGCGGGTTTCACCTTCCCCGGCAATCGCCGGAATTACAGCACGACCTGACCACGTTTCGAATTATGCTCGAATGCGAAGGGGCATGCCTCTCGATCCGGAACGGCGGCGTCGCCTGGGAGGCGCGATTGTCGGCGGCACACCACAAGCTCTCTCACATCGAATCGCGGGTTCACACCGGGCCGAAAACAAGCAACTTGCTGGCGTTGTGGACGGCCGCCGAGCAGGAATTTCATCAAACCTTGATCGATGCTTGTGAGTCCGATGTCTTAAAAGAAACCCATGCAGTCATTTATTTTCGTTTCCGTCAGCAAATGATCATCAGTGACAGCAAATTTACGTTCGTTCCCGAAAACATCGAACAGCATAAACGCATTCTGGATGCGGCACTCGCCCATGACGAAGACCTGATCCGCGAGCGTATCCATGACCACCTATCGCGCAACCTCCTCCCCGGATTAATTCAACTCCACGCCGGCGCGCGTTAACACCCGTCCCCAATTTCGGCTAAGCCGACAACCCATCATGCGCGGCATTGAGCTTGTCCCAATCGAAAACCACACCGACACCCGGCTCGTTCGGCGCGACGGCCAAGTGATCTTCCACCACCAACGGACGGTGGGTGTATTGATCAATCGGAAATGAGTGAACCTCAATCCACCCGGCGTTCGATTGGGCGGACACGAGACTCACATGAAGTTCCTGCATGCCGTGACTGCAGACAGGAATGCCGTGTTTCCTGGACAGTTCCGCCACATGCAACCATCCGGTGACACCGCCGCAATTCGAGGCATCAGGCTGGATGAAAGCCAACTTGGCATCATCGAATGCATACTCAAACTCATGAATCGTGTGAAGATTCTCCCCCATAGCCAACGGCACGCCCGTCGCCTCTGCGATTTGCCCGAAGCCTTTGTAGTCATCTGGAATGGTCGGCTCTTCGAACCAGAGAATATCATAGGCACTGAAGGCGCGCGCGGCGGTTATGGCTTCGTCGACACTCATCGAATAGTTAGCGTCCACCATAAATGTAACATCCGGGCCGATGAGTTCGCGCACGGCTTTTACCCGCGCCACGTCTTCTTCCAGCCTCGGCTGACCAACCTTGATTTTCACGCCATTGAATCCACGCGCCAGATACCCTCGAATGGAATCCAGGAGTTTGGGCAGAGAAAAATTCAGATCAATCCCTCCCACATAAGCCTTGCACCGATCCGACGCGCCACCCGCCATCTTCCAAAGCGGTCGCTGCAAAACCTTGCCCCGGGCATCCCACAACGCGATATCCAATGCAGAAATGGCAAACGATGCGATGCCGCCCCGTCCAACGTAATGGATGTGCCACTGCATCGCTTCGTAGAGAGATTCCACTTCTCCGGCATCCTGCCCAATGAGAAACGGCGCAAGATCATCTTCGATCATCGCCAAAACTGCTCGCCCGCCCTTGCCCCCAGTATAGGTATAACCCGTACCCGAAGTTCCATCCGACAAACGTACCGTCGCGGTGATCAATTCAAAATGGGTGTGGTCGCCATGCTTGGCATCGCTCAGAACCTCGACCAATGGCACCCGGAACAAACGTGCTTCGATCTGCGAAATCTTACCCATATACGTGGTCCTCAACCTGTTCCCAGAGCTAATTGCGACTGGCCGGGTTTAAAGCGTCTTGCGGCCCGCACCTAAACCTGATTTGGTATGACCAAATAAATCGGATTCAAGTGACGGTCAACTTTCGTCTGCTTGAGAAACGGAAACGGCACGAAACATCGTGGTATTGACGACATGACTGAAACCAAGAAACCAAATACTAAATCCAGTGATCGCTCAGGCCGCGCCGCTGACGATCTTTTTCGAATATTCGAAGACATGATCAATGCTGGTGCCATGCCGGAAGGAAGCCCCCTGCCGCCGGAACGCGAGATTGTGCAAACCTACGGCGTCAGCCGTACGGTCGTGCGTGAAGCCATTTTGGCATTGGCCAATAAGGGCTTGGTCGACGCCCGCCCCCGCTATCGCCCCGTAGTGCGGAGATCCGGCTACGACGCGGCATTGGAGACGGTTGAAAATGTCATCAGGCATCTGCTGATTTTACCGGACGGCGTAAAGAATCTTTTCGAAACCCGAATTTTGATCGAAGCCGCGTTAGCGCGCCAGGCCGCAGTTGAAGCCGGCAAAGACGACATCGCAGCCATGAAAAGCGCGTTGGAAGCCAACGAAGCCGCGATTGACGACAATGAGCTGTTTTACAAAACCGACATGGCATTCCATCAGGTGCTCTACGACATCCCAAAGAACCCTGTCCTGCCCGTGTTCCACAAAGGGTACACCGCTTGGCTCGCGCCTCATTGGTCGAAAATGCGCCGTGACGAGGACCGCAACCAAGACAATCATCAATCCCACAAAGCGGTATTTGACGCGATTTTGATGCGTGACCCAGATGCAGCTGAGGCCGCTCTCCGAGCGCACTTGGCTGACGCCTGGGAACAAGTCCGCCTCACGTTCGGAGACATCTGAATGAACCCGGGATTCCGCCAGTGATGAAACGCGGTATTTCCTGGATCGCCGTTGATTGGGGCTCAACGCACGTCCGTGCCTGGGCTCTTAGCGAAGATCACAGGGTTGTCGCAGAAGCGAGGTCCGACAAAGGCATGAACACCCTCTCGCCAGATCAATTCGAGCCCGCACTGATTGGGCTCATCGACGATTGGTTGCCTGCCGCCGGTCGAACCACCGTTGTCGCTTGCGGCATGGTTGGGGCTCGCCAAGGCTGGGTCGAAGCAAACTACGTCGCAACACCCTGCCCGCCACTGAACGCAGACCGGTTCATGCACGCACCGGCAAACGACCCGCGCATCGAC
This sequence comes from Rhodospirillaceae bacterium, assembly GCA_016845145.1. Taxonomy (GTDB): domain Bacteria; phylum Pseudomonadota; class Alphaproteobacteria; order Rhodospirillales; family Casp-alpha2; genus TMED8. The sequence continues at coordinate 78,252 of JAERTE010000018.1, read as the reverse complement.
GTGCAGATCGTACCCGGACTGAGACAAAACCACCCCGCAGATGTGATGCGTGGAGAGGAAACCCAGATTGCCGGCCTTCTAAGCGAACGCGCGGCATTCGAGGGAACGATCTGCATGCCGGGCACTCACTGCAAGTGGGCCGAGATCAAGGACGATGAGGTTGTCGGCTTCAAAACCAGCATGACCGGAGAAATCTTTGCTCTTTTGAAACAGACGTCGATCCTCCGCCATTCGCTAACTGGCGACGGTTTCGACATGGATACATTTCAGTCCACAGTCACCGATGCGCTTCTCAACCCACATAGTGCGGTGATGAACCTGTTTTCCATACGGGCCGGTGACTTGCTGCATGACGAACCTCCAGGCATTTCCCGCGCAAAGCTGTCGGCGTACTTGATCGCCGCCGAAATCAGCGCCGCAAAGCCTTTGTGGAATGGGAGCGACGTCGTGCTTCTGGGTGCCGCGCAACTTGTCGGTTTGTATTCCGTCGCGCTGCTAGCCGCTGGCGCCCACGTTGAGATTGTCGATGGCGAGGGGTTGACCGTCTCCGGACTGACGGCGGCAAAGAAATTGATGGAGGAACCGGAAAATGACTGACGCGAAATCCGCAAGGCCATTGATGGCGATTTTGCGCGGTGTAAGGCCTGATGAAGCTGTCGACGTCGGCAAAACCCTGGTCGACGCAGGCATTGAGTTGATCGAAGTGACGACAAATTCACCAAACCCGTTCGAAAGCATTTCGATGATGATATCCGCTATCGGCGACGCGGCATCCATTGGCGCCGGCACGGTCACTGATGTGAGCCAAGTGGATCAACTGGCCGAAGCCGGGGGCCAGTTTGTGGTGTCGCCCGACTGCAATCCAGCGGTCATTGGCCGGACCAAGGAAGCTGGCATGCTCTCGTACCCCGGCGTATTTACCCCGAGCGAGTGTTTTACGGCGCTCAGAAGCGGTGCCGACACCTTGAAAATATTTCCGGCATTTTTGCTTACGCCCACCGGCTTGAATGCCATACGCGCAACACTGCCAGCGGATACCAACTTTTTTGCCGTCGGTGGCATTGACGCGCCGGTTTTCAAAGAATGGCTCGCCGGCGGCGTTCATGGCTTCGGCATTGGCTCATCGATCTACAAGCCGGGCAAAAGCCTGTCGGAAATCAAACAGTCAGCAATGACCTGCATCGCGGCTTATGATCAAGCCTGCGCCGAGCTTGAAGCATCCTGAAGGACTACGCTTGTTTGGCTTGCGCCCAATATTCCATTAACGCGGCGTTGTCCGCGCCACCTAGACCTTGCGCTGTCAACAGTCGATGAATTTCCGCGCAAACGGAAGTCAATGGCATAGCGGTGCCGGTAGCCCTGGCCAAGTCCTGAGCACCATTCAGATCCTTCACCATATTGTCGATGCGGCCCGCCGGCGTGTAATCCTTAGCCGCCATTTTCCCCATGAATTCCTGTAAGATAGCGCTGTCCGCGCGCCCGCCTTTCAAAGCCGCCGGGATTTTCGCCGCTTCCACGCCAGCATCCAGCGCCAGTTGAGTTGCTTCCGCCACGGCGACAAAATTCAAAGCGCAGAGCACCTGATTGATCAGTTTAGTGGTCTGGCCGGCACCATTTGGGCCCATCAACGTGTAGTTGGCGCACAAATGACCCATGACGCGCTTGCTGTCTTCGAAATCCTCGGGTGAACCGCCGGCCATGACCGTCAGTGTCCCGAGCGCCGCCTTGGGTGCGCCACCCGATAGCGGGCCATCCAACCACCTCAAACCTGCATCCGCAGCCCGCCCAGCGAGCGCTTGCGTCGCACCGGGGTCGATGGACGACATATCAATGATCATCATTCCCTGTTCAGCCGTCTGCGCGACGCCATTTTCACCGAAAACCACGTCCGCCACAGCGTCGGCAGCATTCAAACTGGTGATGACAAACCCTGCACCTTGGGCCGCCTCCGCCGGAGAAGACGCTGCAATCGCACCTTTGTCCGCCAGCACCGCAACTTTCGGAGGGTTTCGGTCGTATACAGCTAAAGTGTTGCCCGTTTCCAACAACCGCGCGCCAATGGCTTGCCCCATGACTCCGGCGCCGATCAAACCAATTCGCTCACTCATCTTCTTCATCTCCCATTCGCTCTATGATTTCGCCGACGATGGCTGAAACCGGCTTATCGATATCTACAGATATTGCACGTTCATCGGCCATTGGTGGCTCCAAGACGTCGAACTGATTATCCAGCAATCCCAAGGGCATAAAATGCCCAGTGCGCTCGCTCATCCGATCTGCAATCACCTCACGCGATGCGGTCAAATGGATAAAAGTTATGTCTTCTCCACAAGCACAACGGAGACGATCGCGATAAGCACGCTTCAACGCCGAACACCCCACAATAAGCTGTCCGCCGTGCCCCGCCATCTCGGAACCGATCCGGTCAAGCCAAGGCCAACGGTCATCATCTTCCAGCGGAACGTTCGCTTCCATCTTTCCAATGTTGCTCTTGGGGTGAAATGTATCACCGTCGAGATATACGGCGCCGATTTGATGGCCTAACTCGGCGCCGACGGTCGACTTGCCGCAACCGGCAACCCCCATCACCACAACCAATCTTGCCCCCCTAAAGGGAGGCTGTGATCCCGCCGTCAACATAGAGGGTATGTCCGTTCACGAAGCTAGAAGCGTCGGAAGCCAGAAACACGCAAGCGCCAACCAGTTCTTCGACTTTCCCCCACCGACCCGCGGGCGTGCGCTTTTCGAGCCACGCGGAGAACTCCGAATCTGCGACCAAGGCCGCATTCAATGGAGTGTCGAAATACCCGGGCGCAATGGCATTACATTGCAAGCCGTGCGCGGCCCAATCGGTGGCCATGCCCTTGGTCAAATTGCCCACAGCCCCCTTGGTCGCCGTATACGGCGCAATACCGGGTCGCGCCAGAGACGTCTGGACGGAGGCGATGTTGATCACTTTGCCGGCTTTCCTTGAAATCATGTGCCGGGCAACGGCCTGACCGACATTGAAAACACTCGCAATGTTGACCTGGAGCAAGCGATTGAACGCATCTTCGGGAAAGTCTTCCAGCGGTCCACGGTGTTGCATGCCGGCATTGTTGACCAGAATATCGATCGGACCCGAGGATGCCTCGTATTCATCGACGGCTTCGCGGACGGCACCATGATCCGTCACGTCCACGGCCATTGTACTCACCTTCGCGCCATTCACCGAAAGCGCCTCCCGCGCGCGTGTCAGCTTCGCCAGGTCGCGACCGTTCAGAATTACACTTGCGCCGACGGCCAGAAGCCCTTCCGCCAAAGCAAACCCAATGCCTTGGGACGATCCCGTGACCAACGCCGCCTTGCCGGTCAAATCAAATAAACTCAGTCCTGTGTTCAAACGAAATTCCTTTCCAGATCGCGATAAAACCTTGCGCATTTCTCGGTGATACCGTTTACACAATAGGTGATCGGATGGAGCAATCAATATGACCAAAACCAAATTACTGCAAATCGGACTCCTGCCCGACTGGGACCAAGAGCCACTGGAGCGGGAATACATCGTTCAACGCGTTTCCAAGCTCGATGAGATTGCATCGGTTGTCGCCGCACACGGGCCATCTATCAGAGGCATGGCGACACGCGCTGAATTCGGCGCCAGTGCCGAGTTAATCAACAGCCTGCCAAACCTGGAAGTTATCTCCGTTTATGGCGTTGGGTACGATGCCGTCAATTTGGATGTCTGCCGTGAACGCGGCATTCATGTCTCCAACACGCCAGGCGTGTTGACCGAAGAAGTTGCGGATTTTGCCGTCGCCATGATGCTCGTCCAAGCCCGGAGCATGGTTGGAGCCGAAGCTTGGGTCAGGAATGGGAATTGGGCTGACAGCGGCGCCTATCCGTTGTCGCGACGAGCATACGGCAAAAGGGCAGGCGTGCTTGGTCTCGGCCATATCGGTCGTGCGGTAGCGGATCGGCTGGCAGCTTTCAAAATGGATATCGCCTACAGTTCACGTGCAAAGAAAGACACCCCCGGCGACTGGGCATTCATTCCCGATGCCGTGGAACTGGCTGAATGGGCGGATTTCCTGTTCCTCACCATTTCCGCCAACTCGGAAACCCGCCACATTGTCGACAAGACAGTGATCGAAGCCTTGGGCGCAAACGGGACATTGATCAATGTTGCCCGTGCATCCGTGATTGACGAAGAAGCCCTACTGGATGCGCTTGAGGATGGTAGGCTCGGCAATGCAGCGCTTGATGTATTCGAAGGCGAACCGACTCTCAACCCCCGATTTGTTGAGTTGGAAAACGTGCTCCTTCAGCCACATCATGGATCAGCGACTACGGAAACCCGAATGGCCATGGGACAGCTTGTCCGAGACAACCTGGAATCCCATTTCGCCGGTCATGGTCTTTTGACACCGGTTCTGTAAGGAAAGAGATATGAAGTCTGTTGTTATTCACGCGCCGAAGGATCTGAGGCTCGACGAGCACGTTGCTCCTGAGCCCGGCCCCGGAGAAGTGCAGATCAAACTCGCCAGAGGCGGCATCTGCGGCTCGGACCTGCACTACTACAACAACGGCGGCTTCGGCACTGTGCGTATAAAAGAACCGATGGTTTTGGGCCATGAGGTTTCTGGCGAAGTGGCGGCGCTGGGCGCGGGTGTTAGCGACCTCACTGTCGGACAGTTTGTCGCCATCAGTCCGTCGCGCCCGTGCTGGCAATGCAAGCATTGCCTCTCAGGCCTGCCTAATCATTGTTTGAATATGCGCTTTTACGGCAGTGCCATGCCGTTTCCCCACATCCAAGGAGCGTTCAGTGAAGTGCTGGTCGTCGACCGTTCACAGTGCGTAGTCGCGGACGGGTTGAGTGCCGCGGAGGCAGCCATGGCGGAACCCCTTTCGGTGGGCCTGCACGCCACGCGGCGCGCCGGCGATATGCTGGGCAAACGGGTACTGATAACCGGCTGTGGCCCGATCGGCTTGTTGGCAGCCATTGCCGCGCGCCGGGCCGGCGCGGAAGAAATCGTTGCGACAGACCTTGCCGGTTATGCTTTGGAAAAGGCACGACAAATCGGCGTCGACAAAACAATCAACATCGGCGCAGAGCCCGATGCCCTGGCCGGCTATTCAGCCGATAAAGGCTATTTCAATGTCCACTACGAATGTTCAGGTTCGCCGGCCGCACTCAAAGCCGCGATCTCAGCTTTGGCCCCGCGCGGGATTATCATGCAACTGGGATTGGGTGGTGACATGTCGGTGCCGATGATGGAGCTGACTGCCAAAGAATTGGAGCTTCGGGGCTCCTTCCGTTTCCATGAAGAGTTTTCAACCGCAGTGAAGCTGATGCAATCGAAACTGGTGGATGTGACGCCGGTCTTGACCCATACATTCCCGCTCGCCGATGCGCACAAAGCCTTTGAAACCGCTAACGACCGCTCTCAAGCGTTGAAAATTCAAATCGACTTTGCGGCAGCCTGACAACACGTTTGATAGAGAGGATACCCCGATGGCACATGCCGATATCGGCTTGATCGGATTGGGGACTATGGGCGGGATGCTGGCGCTCAACATCGCGGATCATGGGTTCACGGTGGCGGCCGTCGACGCGTCCGAAGGTGCAGCAGATCGCCTCAAGGCTTCGGCCGGATCGCTGGCTTCATCAATTCGAGCCTGCGCAAGCCTCGCAGACCTGGTGCAATCACTGACTGCGCCGCGCTCTGTCCTTCTCCTCGTGCCAGCCGGGCAGGCAGTGGACGATCTGATCGGCGAACTGATCCCGCTGCTGGATAGCGGCGATACCATTATCGATGCCGGCAATTCCAACTTCCGCGATACCCAACGGCGGTGTGCGGCAATGCGTAGCGACGGCGTGCGATTTCTTGGCGTCGGCATCTCTGGCGGGGCGGAAGGCGCACGTTTCGGCCCCGCCATGATGGCAGGTGGCGAGGCCGATTCGTGGGGCCGGGTTGCGCCGATCATGACCGCAATTTCCGCCACTTACGAAGGCGAGACCTGCGCTGCGTGGCTCGGTCCTGACGGCGCCGGCCATTTCGTCAAAAGCGTCCACAACGGCATCGAATATGCCGACATGCAGATGATCGCTGAAGTCCACGCCATCATGCATGACGGACTGCGCATCCCCCGAACACAGGTTTCTGAGATATTTCATGAATGGAACCAAGGCCCGTTGGCATCCTACCTGATCGAGATCACCGCCAAGATATCCTCGACGATGGACCCAGAAACGGACCGGCCTATTCTCGATGTCATTTTGGACAAAGCAGGCCAAAAAGGCACCGGTCGCTGGACGTTGATCGAGGCCCAACACCTCGGTGCAAATGTATCCGTCATTGAGGCTGCGGTGGCCGCGCGAAATATGTCAGCGGCGCTACCTCAACGCATCCGGGGAGCCGAACTTTTTGCAGGTGCATCAGGAAATTGGCCGGAGGCCGACTTAACAAGTAACGATCTTGAGCATGCCCTGATTGCCGGCAAGATCATTTGTTATGCGCAAGGCTTCGACATGTTGATGAAGGCCAGTGAAGAGTTTAAGTGGAAATTGCCGCTGCCCGGCATTGCCAAACTATGGCGCAACGGCTGCATCATCCGCTCAGGTATGCTGAACGATATGGCCAACGCGCTGGAGAGTGCCGATCAGAATAATCTGTGTTTCGCACCGTCTTTTGCCAATGTGTTGATAAACAGCGCTCCTAAACTCCGCCAGACTGTCATGGCCGCGCTGCAAAACGGCACTCCGGTGCCGGCATTGTCGGCGGCACTTTGTTATTTTGATACGTTGCGATCAGCCCGTACCAGCGCCAACATGATCCAGGCCCAGCGTGACTTTTTCGGCGCCCACGGCTTCGAACGTACGGATCGTCACGGAACGTTTCACGGGCCCTGGATACCCGACGACAAAGCCGAGTAACGTTATGTTAGGTGCGTGCGCGTCCGTCGTACTTCGCGCGCCCAAATGATGAGACCGGCCGCTGTCACCATCAAAGCTCCCCAGACGTTCCAGATATCGGGAACATGGTCAAACAGCAACCAACTCCAGATCGCGAGATAGATGATAAAGGTGTAACCAAACGGCACCAGGTTACTCACTTCCGTGTACCGGTAGGCACGGGTCATGAATTCATGCCCCAACCATGCAATTGGCCCAATGGCGATCAGCACAACCCAGTCAACAGGATTGTCCGGACTTTGCCAAACCCATAGCGCTGCGGGAAAAAACGCGACCGCACCGACAAGTCCCGCGAAAAACTGCATCGACCCCGTCGACGCTTCGCCCGCGAGTACGCGCGTCAATATTAGGTAGAACGCAAAGATGACTGCCGCCGAGAATGAGTACACCACGGCAAACTGGAAGTCTTCGCTGAACGGTCGGATGGCGACCAAGATTCCTGCAAATCCCAACACCACGGCGAATGATCGCACCGCCCCGACCCGCTCACCCAAGAACGGTCCTGACAATGCGCAGACAATCACCGGTGACAGAAACATGATGGTCGACGTCAATGTCAGAGACAGGGTTTTCAAGGAGATAAAGTTGAGCACCGTTGCCGCCGCCAACAGCGCGCCACGCAACATCACCAACGCCAATCGATGCGTTTGAAACGAAGACCCGAAAACACCGCCTGAAACCTCAATACCCGTGGAAACGGCGACATGACCGGCATAACGCACAAACGCCAATTGCAACGCCGGTATACCTGCGACAGAAAGCCACTTCACACTGGCATCAACGAAGGAAAAAAACAGATAGGTCAGAAGAATCAGTACAAAACCGAGATACGGCTTTTCCGCACGGGCCTCAGCGGGCGAAGATCTCATATCATAATGCCTGACCTAGGATTTATTTAACGGTCAGGCTTGGCGTAGAAATCGATCAACTGCGAAACGAATTGATCCCCCATACCCGCTTCTTTGGCTTCATCGAGTGCTGCATGCGTACACGCCGACATGATGGTTGAGAAGCCTGCGTCTTCCGCCATTTGCCGGTAATAACCGACATCTTTGTGCGCATTACTGATAGAAAACTCCAACTTCTCGCGGTCCCCATCCAAGCCGTAAGCGGCAACGAAGTCCATCATCCCCGAACGAAGCGGTCCAGCGGCCATAACGTCATAGAGGTTGCGCCGATCCACTCCAGCCTTGTCCGCCATGGCAAAGGCTTCACACATGGCATTCGCCACCGTCATGCCGAAGAAATTGTTGATCAGCTTGATCGTGTGGCCGGAGCCCAAGGGACCGAGATGAAAAACATTTTCCCCCAGATCTTTCAAGACCGGCTCAACCTGGTCGTATGCGGCCTTGTCGCCGGACCCCATAATATTTAGCAAACCGTCCTTGGCGTGCTCCGGCGTACGGCCAAGCGGCGCATCCAGCATGGCACCGCCCTTCTCCGCAACGGCGGCGCCCAGGCGCTTAGTCGATTCGGGCAAGGACGTGCCGAAATCAACCACCACCATGCCGTCACTCAATCCCGCGATCACACCGTCGTCGCCAAGCATCCGCGCCTCGACCGAAGCCGAGGTATCGACGCACAACATCACGATGTCACTGGCCTCGGCAAGCGCGCGTCCACTCGGCGCTTCGACGGCACCGCGGGAAATCGCAACGTCCAACCGGGTGCGCGTGCGGTTGCCCAGCACCTGCAGCGCATATCCTTGATCTTGCAATCGACTGACCATGGCCGCGCCCATGAGGCCCAATCCGATAAAACCGATGTTTGGTTTCGACATACTTCTCTCCCTAGTTAACAGCTGGTTCGAAAGCCCGCTGCCGGACACCGGCTTGAACTTCATAAATTGATTTGTTTCGGTCAGGTTGTGGTTGCGGGATTCTCACCGGAATCGGTTGGAGGCGTGGCTCCAGCGTCGGCAATCCACAAAGCATTCGATCATTGAAACTCTCGATGTTATCGAACTTTGTCATCGCCCCCATCACCGGGAAAGCATCGGCTGCAATCAATTCGAAAAGCAGCAGACGGCGGTCCCGATCCGAGACATTGGTTGCCGATCCGTGCACGATACGACCATGGTGAATGGAAATGGATCCCGCCGGCGCGGTCAACTTCACTGCATTTTTCATATCCAACCCGGAAGCGGTGAAGTCCATGGCGCCAACAAAAACACCTTCGTTATGATGATCATAAATGGGGTCCCGGTGGCTGCCCGGAAACACCATCAATGGGCCGTTTTCTTCACGCATGTCATCAATCATCACGCCGATAGCCAACACATCGTCATTGGTATGAGGATAAAACGCGAAGTCCTGGTGCCATTCGACTGGCGCGCCGTAACCACTGCTTTTCAAATTGAGTTTGGTGGTGTGAAGCCGGACATCCGGCCCCAGAAGATCGCGTGCCGGCGCCAAGACATGGTCGGAATACAGAAGCTCACGGACAATGTCACTAATCGTGTGCGGCAATTTGATCCGGCGCACCCGAGGAAACTCTGGCGTGTGACTGTCTTCCAGGTCGAGGCGGTCGTTGGACTCCGTCATGCCGCGCGCCTCTTCCTGGAAACGCGCCACCTCCTGGCGAAGAGCACTCACGATATGGGGTGGAACACAGTCTTCAACGACCACATAACCGTCATTACGGTAACACTCAACCTGTTCCTCAGAAAGTTTTTCCCGCACGCTCACATCCCCCCCTTGAGCTCAAAATCTATGAGTTTCAACGGCCCGATCATATGCACGACGCATCAGAGATTCTTCGGTACGTGGTGAAGGCACGGTCCAATTCCGGGTTCAATTCCATCCCGAGCCCAGGCCCCGGCGGCACGGTGATGCGGCCTTTGTGGACCTCCGGCAATGCCGTCACCAAATCACGGTACCATGTCCGATAGAACGCGCGCACACTTTCCTGGATCAGGGCGTTTGGCGCATTGAGTGATAAATGTGTCGACGCGCACAACACCACGGGGCCCGTACAGTCATGCGGTGCAACCGGCAGATGCCAGGCCTCCGCCATGGCGGCGATCTTACGTGCCTCCGACAGCCCGCCGCACCAACTGATATCAAGGTTAAATACCCCGGCTACACCGGTTTCGATCAGATCGCGGAACGCGCCTCGCGAACCGAGGGTTTCAGACGCTGCGATGGGCGCCGGCGAGGCGTCGGCATATCGTTTCAGGCTCGACAGGCTGTCCATCTTGATCGGGTCTTCGTGCCAGAACGTATCAAACGGCTGCAACGCCTTGGCGATCTCGATGGCGGGCAAGAGCTGCCACATCAAATGCAGTTCGACCATAATGTCCATTTTGTCACCGACGGCACTGCGGATCTTCTCGAACGGCACCAGAGCGGCCCGGAGGTCAGCTGTTTCGATATATTGGCCGCGTGTTTTCTCAGCCGCCAGATCAAAGGGCCAGATTTTCATCGCCGTGATATCTTCTTCCAGTAGCGAAACCGCCAGCTCGTCGGCGCAATTCATGAATGCATTGAGATCGTCGTATTCGAGTTTCCCCTCAGCGTTCAGCGCGTAGTTGTCGGTATTCTGGCCGGTGGCTTTCTTGATGTACTCGATCCCGGCGCATGTATTGTAGGTGCGGATATCGCGCCGCGTGAAGCCACCCAGAAGTTGTGCAATTGGCTGGCTGGTTGCCTTGCCGAACAAATCCCACAACGCGATGTCGAATGCCGAATTACCACGTGACTCAACCCCGGTTGAGCGATATCCGAGATAGCCAACCAAATCCGCCGAAAGTTTGTCGATCTCCAGCGGGTCTCGCTCGATGACGATGGGCACCACGGTTTCATGGAGATACGCCTCGACCGCCTCCGCCCCGAAGAAGGTTTCGCCCAACCCGATCAGGCCTTCGTCCGTGTGCACCTGTACCCAAAGCAAGTTAGGGCGATCTTCAACGCGTATGGTTTCAAGTTTGGTGATCTTCATCGTCGCCTCATGTCAGATCTACGTCGCGAAAGCCATTGTTAGTTCATAGCTGGCTTTCGGTCCATCATTCAGGCCGTGGCAATACGGGAACGACGACATAATCCGGATCCGTCTGTTGGCGGAAGAACGTCGGCAATATCTCTCGGTAGGTTTCATACAAACCGTTGTAAGGACGCGGGTTTTGTTCACGCGTCAATGCATGCAGCGCTGGCAAGGCGTGAAACGGAACCAGCGGAAACATGTGATGCTCCAGATGGTAGTTCATGTTCCAATAAAGAAAGCTTGATAACGGCGATAAGATCACCGTCCGTGAATTCAACCGGTGATCGTAGACGTTATCGCAAAGGCCAGCATGCTGCATCGACGAGAATAGATTGTGAATGAACCCGCCATAGAGCCGCGGCCCAAGCACAAATAAAAAGACGACCCAGGCCTGAACCCATACCACTGCGCCAATAAGCAATACGTAGATTGCCAGATGAACCCGAGACCAAAAAAACAATTTGGTGTGCTCTGATGCCGGCACCCATTTTTCAGCGTTCTTCGTGGGACGGCTGAATGCATGTGAAATCAACGTCCCGACAAACTGTTTAGCATTCATGATCTTGAAGGGTTCCAACACGAAGAAAACCCACAGATTGGTCGGCCGCGGATACTGAATTTCTGGATCTTCGCCTGTAATGATCGTGTGCGAATGATGCCTGGCGTGCATCCATCGATGATAGTGGCGTTCCTTAAACAGGATCAGGCCAACCAGGAAATGGATTGTTTCATTCAATCGGCGATCTCTAAACGGTGTTCCATGGGAACACTCATGCGCAATTGGCTCTGCGAAACAGTAAATCGTACCGTAAATAAAGAAAGCCGGTACGGCCCACCAACTACCGAGGCTGAGCCAAGCCACATACCCACTGGCGCCCAACAGCGACAGCCATCCGGCGAACCACATGAGCCCGGTTCTGTTGTCTCGCCGCATGAGTTGCTTGAGGTCCTTGCGCGAGACTTCGTTAATGACCCAATCGGGTTCCAGATCAGACATCTACTTCCATTCCTTCGTGGGCGGTCGTGGCTGGGTTAGAAAATGCTAAACCAGGTTGAAATGCCGAGCCATGAGCGAGATGATGAAAAAACATCAACTCCTTGTATGGTCAGACAATGCCAAAGACGCGCAAAAAAGGGGCACGGTTCAGCGATATTGCCGCAAAAGCCGGTGTTGGCATCGCGACAGTCGACCGGGTGCTCAATGATCGCGGCAATGTATCACCGACAACAGCCTTGAAGGTTGTTCAGGCGGCCCGCGAGTTAAGGATCAATCGCCTAGTGCCTTCACCGTACCGCAAACAGTTGCGATACAAGGTTATTTTAGCGCGCCGCCGTTTTGGGTTTGCCGAAAGATTGAACCAAGCCTTCATCAAATGTGCCAGCACCTTTGCAAAACCCATGACTTTGGAACGCAGTTTCGTCGACGAAGACGACGGCGCAACGTTGGAACGTGAAATCACCGGATGTATCGGAAAGTATGACGGCGTCATCGTTCTACCGGTGAATACAGCCGAAGTGCGCATGGCGATACGCGAAATCAGCCCCATGCTACCCGTGATCACCATTGCCACTGACGTCGATGACGATGCCCGGCATGCTTTCGTCGGCATCAACAATATCAAAGCCGGCCGAACGGCTGCCTATCTCTGTTCACCGGTGATGAACACAGGGATGCACGGAGCGGTGCTTTGCCTTGGCCCCGCCTTCGCCAGTCAGGGTGATCGGGCAATCGGATTTGAGGCGTTCATGCGTGAACATCACCTAGGTGACCGCGTGTCTACCCATGTCATTGAGCCGGCGACAACTGAGGCTTGTTATGATTTCACACGCCGGCTTATCCGCAAAACACCGAATTTGGTCGCGCTGTATAACGCCGGAGTCTACGATGATTCCGTCGTTGCCGGGATTTACACCGACGCCGTTGCCGCCGCCATTGTCGCCGAAGACAAAGCCAGCGAGATACTCCATGTTGGTCATGAAATGACTGAAGATAACGTTGAGCTCATGAGGGACGGCGTGTTGAACTTCGTCATAGATCAAGATCCCGATCAGCAAGCTTTACGCGCATTGGAAATGCTGTTGCACATCCATGGCATCATCGACCACAAATCGATCACAGCTCAGACTGAATTTCGGATTTACTGTAAAGAGAACCTCGTCGCCCCGACGTAACTTTTCGTCATGAAAATGGCTTTCGCTTGATCTAGCCACTCAATTTTTCTTGAAACCGCTTGAACTCATCGACGGCCACATCCGGTGTTTCCGCCGAGGACGGGAATGTGCCGTCTGTCGACGCCCGGCGGAAGGCTGCCAGAGCGGCCACGCGTTCTTCTTGAATTTGCCAGTGCAGGCGAGCTAAGTCACCAAAGGCACGTGCATGACGCGGTGGCGTGTCCTTCTCGCCGCAAACATCTTCCATGAACAAATACATGACGTCACCACCCGTGCCGGACCCGAGTGACACGGTTATCAGACCGGTACGTTTTGATATCTCCTCCATCACCGGTCCGGGTATGACTTCGGCTTCGACCATCACCGCACCGGCATCCTCCAGACGGCGGAACCGTTCATAGAGCTCGTACGCCTCTTCAGCCGTCTTGCCGATCGCCCGCAAACCGCCAACCCACGTGGACTTTCGCGGCACCAACCCCAGATGCCCCATCACCGGCACATCTTCCTTCGCAAGCATAGTGACGACATCCATGCTGCGCGGCGTCATCACCGCATCGGCGCCCAAGGAAAGGACCCGGAAGGCTTCGCGCAAGATATCCGTTTCCGTCGGATAAGCATCAAGGGTAATGGCCGCCGTCAGAAAAAGCGTGTTATTGCCTTGGCGGACGACCTCTGTGTTTTGCGAATTACAGATGATCATATCGAGGCCGGCTTGCCCGGCCGCCGCCGCTTCATCAGCTGTGTTGGCGGTCACCTGGGTCCACTTGCGTTTGCCCTTCTCCGCCCGCATGTCACCAATAGTTACCGTTCGCTCCGCCGGCTGAGCCGCCCATGTATATACGCGTTTCATTTGCCGTCCTTTTCATCTGTCGTGTTTGACCATTTGCGCAGAACCGTGACTCAGCGATCAATTTCGAGCAACGCCGAGACTGATGAAAACCTATCAATATAGATGCTCGCCACATCTTGGTTCCAAAACGGCGCGCCTTTAGCATTTGGCTGGAGACGGTTATTCAACCTACGCCAATCACGATGGATAACGAGAGATATGACACAATGGGTTAAGGCGTGCGACGCCGACGACATCGAAGAAGAAGATGTCATTCGATTTGATCACGAGGGGCGGACGTTCGCTATCTATCGCTCGCCGGACGGCGAGTTTTTCGCGACCGACGGGCTCTGCACGCATAAGCAGGTCCATCTGGCTGACGGCCTGGTGATGGATGAAATTATTGAATGTCCGAAACACAATGGCCGTTTCGACTACCAGACTGGCGAGGCCAAAGGCGCACCGGTATGCGTTGCGTTGATCACCTATCCGGTAAAAGTAGAGAACGGTACCGTGTTCATCGAGTTAGCCTAAATGGCATGGGAGTGCCCCCTGCTCTTTGGCGATGCTGGCAATATCATTGCAGTAGAAATTGATGTGCGCACCAACCCAGAAATTCCATTGAAGAACATGCTGATGGATGGCCAACCCCAATGCCAGAACGCCTGATGTCAGGAGCAAGAACGCATGTATAAGTCAATTGCCACCGTTTCTTTGAGCGGCACCATGAGTGAGAAACTCGATGCCATATCGGCTGCTGGCTTCGACGGCGTGGAAATTTTCGAGGATGATTTTCTCGCTTTTGACGGCACGCCCGAAGAATTGGGCAATATCGTCCGCGATTTCGGCATGGATATCTCCCTGTTTCAGCCGTTCCGCGACTTCGAAGGCATGCCCGAGCCCCACCGCACCCGGGCTTTCGACCGTGCAGAGCGGAAATTCGACGTCATGAAGGAACTGGGCACGGACCTCATACTGATCTGCTCAAATTTATCTGAGGTGTCGGTTGGCGGCATCGACCGGGCAGCCGACGATCTGCGTGAGTTGGGTGATCGAGCCGCCGCTCGCGGTTTGCGGATCGGGTATGAAGCATTGGCCTGGGGTCGCCATATCAATGATTACCGAGACTCCTGGGAAATCGTGCGGCGCGCCGATCACCCTAACGTCGGCATCATCCTTGATAGCTTTCATATCCTGTCGCGGCGCCTGGACGTAGCACCGATCCGCGCCATCCCCGCCGACCGGATTTTCTTCGTGCAACTGGCGGACGCGCCAATGATCGACATGGACCTGCTGTATTGGTCTCGGCATTTTCGCAATATGCCCGGTGAAGGTGATATGCCGCTAACGGATTTCATGCGTGCCGTCGTGGCGACGGGATACGATGGCCCGGTTTCATTGGAAATCTTCAATGACCAATTCCGGGGCGGGTTTGCGAAAGCGATTGCCGTGGACGGATGTCGGGCGCTGGTTAACCTGATGGACGAGGTAGACAAAACGGAACCGGGCAGCAATATCGCGCTGTCATCAATGCCGCCGAAGGCAGTCATGCACGGCGTTGAATTTGTAGAATTTGCAGCTAGTGACGAGGGCGAGGCCGATCTTGCAGACTTATTCCAGACGCTGGGGTTTTCGCCTGCCGGCAAGCATATTGCCAAAGACGTCACAGTATGGCGACAAGGAGGAATCAATCTTGTCATCAACAAGGAAAAACAGAGTTTCGCCCATTCTTCCTACGTTCTTCGCGGCACCTCGGTCTGCGACATTGGGATGATGGTCGATGATGCCGATGCCGCCATTGCGCGTGCAACGGCACTGGACGTCCAGTCCTTCAAACAGGAAACAGGCCCCGGAGAGTTGAAGATTCCCGCGATCCGGGGGGTCGGGGGCAGTGTTTTGCATTTCCTTGATCAGAAAACCAATCTGCATGATGTCTGGGATATTGAGTTTAATGCCTTGGCAGATGAGGATGCGAACCGGCACGCCGGTCTACTCAAAATTGATCACCTTGCCCAGACCATGGGTAACGATCAGATGGCCAGTTGGGCGTTGTTTTATGCATCGATCTTCGAGACTGACCGCGCCGCCATGTTCGACGTCATCGATCCGGGAGGCCTTGTTCGTTCCCAGGCAATCGAAGGACGAAACGGTGACGTTCGGATCACCATGAACGGTGTCGAAAGCGGCAAAACCCTCGCCGGCCAATTTGCGGAGGAGAGTGCCGGATCGGCGGTTCAGCATGTTGCATTTCTCTCAGCAGATATTTTCGCGACGGCTCAGCGGTTGCGGAAGAACGGATTTCAAACCCTGGAAGTCTCCCGAAATTACTACGATGATCTTGAGGCCCGATTCGGGTTAGAAGCTGACCTGTCAGACCGGTTGCGCGACAGTAATCTACTGTATGATCGCGACAAAGACGGTGGTGAATATTTCCAACTTTACAGCCGAACTTTCGGTTCCGGATTTTTCTTCGAAGTCGTCGAACGCCGTGGCGGTTATGGTGGTTATGGCGCCATGAATGCCAAAATCCGCATTGCCGCCCAGAAAAGATTACTGCCGAAGAAACATCATTATTCCTAGCGTCACGCAGCCTACGCCCGCTTCGCCATGTTTTCGAGCACGATGGTTTGCGAATTGAATGCCGGAAATCACAGCGTCCGGTGCCTCAGAAAGATTTTTATTGGAAATTCAATCCAGTTTCTGAGCGGCAAGATTTCGCGCTTCCTTCGTCAGGGCGGCGAGCCTGAAAAATCCGTGCACCATCTTGGAATAAGGTGTCAACAAGAAGAACGCGAGCACAGACCCCAGGTGAACCGACAGCAATTCATTCAGCCATTCGCTGTTGCCGAGTGCGTAAAGCACCAAGCCCGTCGTACTGACGAAAAACAGCAACACGATGAATGCCATTTCTCCGCCCCAGACACGGACATCCGACAAATGGCGCTTGCCTTTCAGCTTCAACAACGCGAGCCCCAATGTGCCAAGGCTGAGCAGAACTCCACCCGACACACCAAGCAGTTTGGGCAAGGAGAACGGTCCATACGGTGCCGGCAGATCCAATAGGTAATGCATGAAAGTCGCAACGCTTGTCGCGGCAAAGCACAACAGGAAGCCATACATAACCGCCTGATGGTACCAACGTCGGGCATTCGAAAAGCGGTCCTCATCCTCGAAATTGCAGCCGTCTCCATGGCCGCCGGCCAAATTCCGCATTTGCGCCGCTGAAGCGAGAGCGGAAACAATATCTTGAACACCAAAAGGACCGCCGCCGATTGCCCGCCAATAGCTGCGCAGGCTGGAGGCGACCAAGATTAGCGGCAGAATAAAAGCCGGCACGAAAATCGCGACCATGGCGTTGTGCGACAACACCGCATAAAACCCGTCGCCCCCGCCACTGCCGATGCTGCGGGCGGCCCAGATCATCAAGGCAAAACAACCGATAACGGCCGCGGCAATAGCGACACCGCTTCTTTGGAACGCTTTCGCCAATCGGGCGGGCTGCGCATGGTTTTCCCAGCTCTCCTCGCGCACTTCGGCCAATACCTTCGGCAGGTTGAGAGCGAACTCATGCGGCTCCGTATATTGACATGCGTAATAACATCCACGGCAGTTGTGGCACAGGTTGGCCAGCTGCGACACATCGCCATCGGAGTATGCGCGTTCGCGATGGACAGCGGGAAACACCGAGCAATAACCTTCGCAGTAACGGCAGGCATTACAGATTTGAAGCTGACGCCGGGCTTCGATGATGGGTTCACTTGACATAAGCAGCGGCCTCCCGTCCTGCGATACGCCCGAAGACGGTTCCGATGGTCATGCCGAAACCTGCTAGATAACCTTGCCCTAAAATGGAACCAGCCATGGTTTCGCCCGCCGCCCAAAGATTCTCCACGGGGCCTTTTTCGGCCTGCACTTGGGCATTTTCGTCGACCTTGAGGCCCAGATAGGTGAAGGTGACGCCGGGCCTGAGAGAGTATCCGTAGAATGGTGGCTTGGTGATCGGACGTGCCCAGTTGGTTTTGGCTGGCTCCAGCCCTTGGGTCGACAATCCATCCAGTTCGGTTGGGTGAAAATCGCCTTCATGGCAGGCGGCATTAAAACGCTCGATGGTATCTTTCAGCGCAGTTGCCGGTAAGCCCAGTTCGGTGGCTAACCCCTCAATGCTGTCAGCCTTCACGGGCGGAAAAACGGATGGCATGAAAAGTTCTAGAGACTTGGAATCAATAATCGAATATCCGACCTGATCGGGCTGCGCTGCGACCAAGCGGCCCCAGATCGCGTATCGTTTCGGCCAGACATCTTCGCCTTCGTCGTAAAAACGCTTGGCGTTCTTATTGACGACGATAGAGAACGGCACACAGTCGAGGCGTGTGACGATGCCGCCGTCGAATTTAGGCGCCCGCCCGTCAATCGCAACTGCGTGGCACTGGGTGGGGTCTCCGACTGATTGCGCACCTTGGTCGAGCAGGTCGCGCAGCACCACGCCTTTGTTGAATGGCGTGCCACGAATGAGAAAATTCTTGGCCGCCGGCCCCCAGGCGCGGGCCAGCCAATCCGTATCGCTTTGAAACCCACCCGAGCCAACGACGACGGCTTTGGCATTCATCCGATGGCTTTCGCCCTGATAATTCACCTCGACGCCGGAAACACGGTCGCCGTCAATCGCCACATGCGTGACCTGCGCCTCATACATCACATCAACACCCAGACCATCCGCTGTTCGATAATAGGCGTTAACCAAGGCTTTGCCGCCGCCCAGGAAAAATGCGTTGGTTCTGGACAATGACAGTGTGCCCGACAGCGAGGGTTGGAACCGCACACCGTGCGCTTCCATCCAAGGCAAGCACTCCTCCGAGGTGCGGATGGCTAGCCGTGCCAGCCGTTCATCGGTCTTTCCCGCGGTGACTTTTAAGAGATCGTCGAAATACTCGTCCTCGGCGTAGGCATCGGTCAGTACCGAGAGCGGTCCTTGGTGCATGCAACGGAAGTTCCGGGTATGACGTGAATTGCCACCGCGATACTCTTTTGGCGCCCCCTCCAAGATCAGGACTTTCGCGCCTGTCTCCGCCGCGGTAATGGCGGCACATAAGGCTGCGTTACCGCCGCCAATGACAATAATGTCATATGATTTCGAGAGACTTTCCATTTTACCTCCGAATGCTCAATGCATCGAGAATGGCATTGTATACAATCGTATACAATATTTATTTCTATCTGCTTTCATTGGAAAAGTGCCGGTGTCGGCGGAATATTGCTGACGAGAACCGATCTATTTAATCGTCGCGTCGCCGGGCAAAGATGGTGAAATCCGGCAATGGCGGTTCGACAATTAACTCGGCGTCCGAATCCATATGCTTGTGGGCGAATGCCAGATAGTCATCCGGAGCGGCGTAATAGAGCCCGTCATACTTTTCCGATGCGGCAACATTGAGCAGATTGAAGGCAAGTCCGCGCCGCGTGCGTTTCCAAAGCCGTAGCAAGCTTTCTTGAACGTACGTCGACCATTCAGTCGTATCCGCCCCCATATGCATGTTGAAAGTGCCTGAGACGAAAGTGTAGTCGGCGGTTTCGGTTGCCGTCAGGTGACGGACAAACAAGGCACGCGGATCATCAATGCGCACACTGGCGGTCTCGATCATGCCCGCGCACATGTCCGTGCCGATATAACAACTCGATCGCATAGCCGGGTGGTCGGCCAGGAAATCGAACAAGGCGCCGTATCCGCAGCCAAAATCGTGAATCGTAAGCCCGCCGGCGTTGGCGGCATCGTCGAAAACACGAATTAGAATTTCATAGCGGCGGCGCTGCCACAAAGCGTTCTTCCAGAACACGCCCTTGGGTGTGTCGCCGTAACGTTTCAAGCGGCGCTCGTAGGCCAAAGCGACGGGTGTCAGCAGTTCCGGGGATCGTTTAAAAATGTCGTCCCGCGAAGTCACATCCCGTTTCCGCTCAAAATTCTGCCCAAGACGGGCGGCGCGGTGTTACGGCGGCGTCTCCCGCATGCATGGTCTCGGTTTCGTTCTCCAAAGCCTCTAGCCTGATCAAGGCCAAGGCGTGCCCTGCCAAACCGGAGCGGATTTCACCGACCGTTTTGCCGCCGGCCGTCACATCGGTGCCGGGTTCAGGTAGTGGGCCGTCGATGCTGACCGGTACCAAGCGTTTTTTGACCAATCCCCGATACTTGGTACGGGCGGTCAATTCCTGGCCCATGTAGCAGCCCTTGTGCCAATCAACGCCGTGCAATTCATCGAAGCCGCTTTCCAGCAGAATGGACTTGTCCAAGATCAGGTCCCGGCTGCCGTCGGGCAACCCTAATGCCAGCCGATGCGCATCATATGCTTCGGCATCACTCTCAGTAGCGTCCGGCATGGGGTCTGACGCCCCCAGAAGCACTCTCGCCCCGGCATCATACAATCTAGGGTCGGTATAGGCGACGCCGTCAGCGCAGGCGATGCTCGCACCCGGGTCACGCGGCAGTCCCAACGTTTCGAGTGACTGCTCACCCCAAACGGCGGCCACACGCCATTTGTCCGACACGTCTTCCAATTTAGCTTTGGCGCGCAGTTTATACATCGTGAGCCGTTTGATCAGATCGGCGATGCGGGACTTCTCGGTCTCCAGCAACAAAGCGCCGTCGTGCTCGGCAATAAAGAAATCGAACAGATATTTGCCCTGCGGTGTCAATAGAGCGGCATAGATGGCCTGCGCCGGGCCGACCCGGTTGATGTCGTTGGAAATCAGTCCTTGCAGGAACTCGCGGGCATCATCGCCGGTGATCCGAATAACGCCGCGTTGCTCAAGAATCGCGAAAAATCGTTGGCTCATATCTATCCCTCAAATCCTGAGATGAAAGGTGGGGTGTTTTACCGTTTGATGCAAGGCCCCGAAGCTCGCCGAACAACTGCTAATGCTACTGGAAATGCCATAGGTGCAGTCGTATAACGGCGCATGCGCATTCTGTTTGTTTCGGCCACACGCATCGGCGACGCGGTGCTTTCCACGGGATTGCTCGGGCATCTGGTTGAGAGCCATCCCGGCGCGCGGATCAGTGTCGCCTGCGGACCTGCTGCCGCAGAGCTGTTTGAAACAGTGCCTGGGCTGGAGCGCGTGATCGTCATGGAGAAAATGGTCGCATCGCTACATTGGTTGCGGTTGTGGGCGCTTTCCGTGGGTAAGTTTTGGGATTTGGTTGTCGATCTGCGTAGCGCGCCGTTGACCTATCTGCTGGCCGCAAAACGGCAGACTCATATGCACAAACACAAGCATGATGGGCACCGAATTCGCCAATTGGCAGGGGTGATGGGTTTGCAGGAAGATCCACCGCTGCCGAAGCTGTGGAGTGACAACGCCCATGACCGGCGTGCCCTGGAATTAATCCCCGATGGTACGCCGATCTTGGCCATTGGCCCGACGGCCAACTGGCGAGCCAAGACCTGGAGGGCGGAGAGATTCGCCGAGCTATGTGAGCGGGTCACGGCAACTGATGGGTTGTTGCCGGGGGGGCGTGTCGCTTTATTCGGTGCACCGCAAGAGCGCCCGGAGGCGATTGGTTTGATCGAGTCTATCCCGGTTGAGCGGCGGATTGATCTATTGGGTCAGGTCAGTCTGCTCGATATCCATGCGTGCCTGAAGCGATGCGCATTCTATGTCGGCAATGATTCAGGTCTCATGCATATTGCTGCCGCTGCCGGTGTGCCGACATTGGGGTTGTTCGGACCTAGCCGCGAGGAACTTTACGGACCCTGCGGTCCGCTTTCCGACAGCGTACGTACACCGCAATCTTTTGACGATATCCATCCTGACGGTTTCGATCATCGCACCTCCGATTCCTTGATGGATGGCCTTGGCGTTGATCACGTTTACGATGCGCTTACAACATTGGCGGAGCGCGCAAAGGGGGCGGCGGCGTGAAGCTTTCGGCAGTGATCAGTGTCTATAACGAGGAGCGTCAGCTGGCTGATTGTCTGGCGACGCTTAGCTTTGCCGACGAGATTGTCGTGCTGCTCGACAAGTGCACCGATAGCTCTGAGGATATCGCCCGCCAAACTACGGACCGAATCATTCATGGCAACTGGCCCACCGAAGGGCAGCGCCGCAATGCCGGCATCGCGGCATGTTCCGGCGAATGGATTTTTGAAATCGATGCCGACGAGCGCGTACCGGCGGATTTGGCCCTGGAAATCCGCGAAACCGTTGAGACGACGCAGGACGACTGGCACGAAATTCTTGTCGATAATTACATCGGTGAAAAACTCGTACGTTGGGGCTGGGGAGCCTCGTTTGGCAAGGCGGCGTACCCGGGGCTGTTCCGCAAAGGCGTGAAGATTTGGGGCGATCAGCGTGTGCATCCATCGCTGGTCTGGACCGGCGGCAAGGGCAAAATGTTGACCGCGCGCTTGGTGCACTACGTTGACCGCGATATCTCCGATATGCTTCGGCGTCTTGATAGCTACTCCACGGCGAGGGCCAAGGATATGCGCGAGTCGGGTGAAATTGGTTCCACCACCAACAATGTCCGGCGGCTGGTTTCGCGGTTTTTCAAATGCTATGTGATGCGCAAGGGGTACCGCGAGGGTGGATACGGATTGGTTATCGCACTTTGCGCCGGCCTTTATCCGTTACTGTCGCATCTCAAAGCCAAATTGGAACCGGGGTCGGACTAAATGGCGCACATCCTACTGGCCGACGACGGCATCGAATTCGATGGCCAAAGCCTGGAGCGCGGGCCGCTCGGCGGTGTCGAATCATCGATCATCAATCTGGTGGCGGAACTGGCGCGCCGCGGGCATGACGTGCAAGTACGCAACAATTGTCGCGCCGCCTTGGACCATGAGGGGGTGACATGGCGGCCAATTACATCGAACGATTGGCCAGCGAACGTCGATCTCTACATTGCCAACAGGGGCGATAAGCTGATCGACCTGATGCCGAGCGCAAAACGCACCGTGTTTTGGATTCATAATCCGGCGCGCTATCTGATGAAGTGGCGCTACTTGTCGAAGCTTTGGCGTTACAAACCGGCGATTATCTTTATCGGGCATGTCCACGCAACCACGTATCCGGCCTGGGCGCCGGGGGGTGAGCGCATCGTCATTCCCTATGGCATGTCGGATGATTTCTGCGCCGCCGAACCCGCGACCCAACCGCCGCCTGCGCGTGCGGTCTTTACCTCCAACCCGCTTCGTTCGTTGGATTGGCTACTTGGTCTTTGGGCGCAGGAAATCCATTCGCGCGTCCCGGATGCCGAGTTCCATCTGTTCACGGGAGCTGCGACCTACGGGTCGGTCGGCGTCGATAAGGCCAATCCCATGGGGCGCGTCATAGCGCAGGCGGAAGCCATGGCTGACAAAGGGGTGGTTGTACGTGGGCCGGTGACCAAGGCGGCGTTGATCGAAGAATTTCGTTCTGCGCGTTGTATGCTGTACCGTGGCGATATCAACGAGACTTTTTGTCTGGCGGTGGGAGAGGCGCAAGCTATGGGCGTACCGGCGGTGGTACAGGATTTGGGATCGGTCGTCGAACGCGTGGTCGATGGCGAGACCGGGTTCGTCCGGCCCACGGATACGGGTTTCGCGGACGCGGCGGTTGAGTTGCTGAGCGACGAGGCATTGTGGCAACGCCAACACAACTCGGCTCTGAACCAGCAACGCGCCTGGCGATGGCCCGACGCAGCGCGTGCATTTGAAGCGCTGATAGAGTGAGGCAAATCTAGTATGCGAGTGCTGCAAGCCATGGCCGGCGCCGAGTTTGGCGGTGCGGAAGCGTTCTTCGTGCGGCTGGCCTGCGCGCTGCACCGCGCCGGGCTGGAACAGCGCGTGGTCATCCGCCAGAATCCGGCCAGGGCCGATATGCTGCGGGCCGAGGGTATTGAGCCCATACAGCTTAAATTCGGAGGCAGTTTGGATTGGCAGACACCGCGTGCATTGAAAAAAGAGATCAAGGCGTTCACGCCTGATATCGTGCTGACATGGATGAACCGCGCCACCGGCATGTGCCCGAAGGGTGATTTTACCCACGTGGCCCGGCTGGGTGGCTATTACGATCTGAAATATTATCAGAACTGCGACCATCTGGTCGGCAACACCGAAGACATCGTCAGCTATCTGGTCAAAGAAGGCTGGCCGGCCGAAAAAGCTCATTACCTGCCCAATTTCGTGTCCGCCGAACCCGCTGAGCCGTTGTCACGTCAGGCGTTTTATACGCCCGATAGCGTGCCGTTGATCCTGACCATGGGCCGGCTGCATGAAAACAAGGGCTTCGACGTGATGCTTGAGGCATTGAGCCGGGTACCGAATGCCTATCTCTGGATTGCGGGGGAGGGACCGCTCAGGGAAGAGCTGGAGAAAATGGCGGAGAAAATGGCCGTCAAACCGCGGGTTCGTTTTTTGGGTTGGCGCGATGATGTGGCGGCGTTACTTGCAACATGCGACGTGTACGCCTGTCCGTCGCGACATGAACCCCTGGGGAATGTGGTGCTTGAAGCCTGGGCGCATGGCCGACCGATCGTCGCCGCCGACAGCTACGGCCCCGGCACACTGATCGAGCATTTGGAATCAGGTGTCTTGGTGCCGACGGAGGACCCCGTCATGCTGGCCAAGGCCATACGTATGGTCATCGACGACAACGACCTGCGCGCACGTATCGCGCGGCGCGGACACGAGGTCTATTCCGAGCATTTCACCGAAAACAGCGTGGTTGATCAGTACATGGCGTTTTTCCAGAGGATTGCCGGCTGATGTGCGGCATCGCCGGCATCGTCATGCGGGACGGCTCGAAACCCGGTGCTGCCGTTCTTGATACGCTTGAGAAGGCGCTAGCGCACCGGGGACCGGACGGCAGTGGGCGACAAGTGGATGGCGATACGGGATTGTTGCAGACGCGGCTGGCGATCATTGATCTGAAAACCGGAGATCAGCCGTTGCGTGCGCGCGGACCAAGCGGCGGCCTGATTTCGCTGGTCGCCAACGGTGAGATTTATAACTACCGAGAACTGCGCCAGGAATTCAATGCAGCTTCATTTGTTACCGAGTCCGATTGCGAGACGCCATTGCATCTCTATCTGCGCGACGGCGTCGATTTTGCGCGAAATTTGCGCGGTATGTACGCCATTGCCATTCACGACCCGCAAACCGACCGACTGGTTCTGAGCCGCGACCCGTTTGGGATCAAACCACTGTATTTCGTCGAAACGCCGCAATTTTTCGCTTTTGCCTCCGAGGCACAAGCTATGGTACAGGCGGGGGTGGTGACGCCGACGCTCGATCAGGCAAAGGCGCAGGAGCTGTTGCAATTGCAATTTACCACCGGTGCGGAAACGCCGTTTGCCGGCATAGAGCGGGTGTTGCCTGGTGAAACGCTCGTCGTTCGGGCGGGCCGGATTATCGAGCGCCGCCGATTGAGCCCTTTGCCAAGTGCCGGACGCCATTCGACCACGCCCGATCAGGCGTTGAATGCGATGATGTCGGTGCTTCAAGGCAGCGTTGAGATGCATCAGCGCTCGGATGTGCCCTATGGCATGTTTTTATCCGGTGGCATCGATTCATCGGCGCTCATTGCCATGATGGATCGGCTGAATGACAAACCCGTGCAGGCCTTTACCATTGGGTTTGGCGACGGCACCAAAGTGCCCGATGAACGCGCCCACGCCCAAGCTGTCGCCAAGGCGGCACACGCTGAGCACCATGAAGTTTTTTTTGGAGAAAGCGATTTCTGGGAATTGCTGCCGAAAGCGGCGGCGGCGATGGATGATCCGGTTGCCGATTATGCCGTGCTGCCGACGTTCAAGATGGCGGCGGCGGTACGCGATGCGGGATTGAAGGTGATCTTGAGCGGCGAAGGCGGCGACGAGATGTTCGCGGGCTACGGGCGCTACCGGCGCGCAGCCCGTTCAAGGCTGCTGGGCGGGCGACCGATGCGCAACCAGGGAATCCTGAGCGGGCTGGGTGTATTGCACGAAGACAACGAGGATTGGCGCGACGGCATGCGGCTGGCGGAAAAAGCGTTGCCAGACGGTCTGAGCGGATTGCAACGTGCGCAGGCTTTGGATTGCGCCGACTGGCTGCCGAACGATTTGCTGATGAAAGTGGATCGCTGTTTGATGGCGCATGGTATCGAAGGCCGTGTGCCGTTTCTCGACCGCGAATTGGCGGCCTTCGCGTTTCCGCTGCCCGACAAATTGAAAGTACGCGGCCGCAAAGGCAAATGGCTGTTACGCAAATGGCTTGAGACGGCCTTGCCCGAAAGCCAGCCATTTTCCAAGAAGCGCGGTTTCACGGTGCCCATCGGGCCATGGTTGGAGAGCAAAGGGCATCGCCTGGGACCGCTGGTTGCCGATCAAGCTGGCATCCAACAGTTATGCCGCAAGGAATCAACTGCCGCTTTATTTCGGGCGAAAGGCAAACGCGAGGCGCAAGCGCAGTGGGTGTTGTTGTTCTACGCACTGTGGCATCAGCATCATATTGTCGGGAAACAAGCCGAAGGCGACGCTTTCGAGATGCTGGCGGCTTGAGTGCCCGGCAGCGGCGAGGTATGGGAGACGTCATGAGCATTGATCAATTGACGATACGTAGGCCAGATGACTGGCACGTGCATTTCCGTGACGACACCATGCTGGCGGCTGTTGTGCCGCATACAGCGCGGCAATTTGCGCGCGCCATCGTCATGCCCAACCTGGTGCCGCCGGTGACCACCATCGCCGCCGCCAATGCCTACCGTGAACGAATTGTCGCGGCGCTACCCGCCGATAGTGATTTCGCGCCGCTGATGACCTGCTATCTGACCGACACGGCCGATCCGAACGAAATCGCGCGTGGCTATGATGAGGGTGTATTCGCTGCGGTTAAGTTTTACCCCGCCGGCGCCACCACCAATTCCGACTCTGGTGTCAGCGACGTGAAGAATGTTTATGGGACACTGGAGCGCATGCAAGAAATCGGCATGCCGTTGTTGGTCCACGGCGAAGTCACCGACCCCAGTGTTGATATTTTTGATCGCGAGGCCATCTATATTGAAAATGTGCTGACGCCGCTAATCAGCGATTTCCCGGAGCTCAAGATTGTGTTCGAGCACGTCACCACCAAGAACGCGGTGGATTTCGTTCGCGCCCGCTGGGCAGAAACACCTGGAAGGCTGGGGGCTACAGTGACCGCGCATCACCTGGTGATCAATCGCACGGATATCTTCAAGGGCGGCATCCGCCCGCATCTCTATTGTCTGCCGATCGCCAAACGCGAGACACATCGTTTGGCCTTACGCGACGCGGCCACGTCAGGCGAGGCGGCGTTCTTTCTAGGCACCGACACCGCGCCGCATGGCCGCAGCGCAAAAGAGACGGCTTGCGGGTGCGCCGGCATCTTCACCGCGCCGTCGGCACTGGAGACCTACACGCAGGTGTTCGACGAAGAAGGCGCACTGGATAAGCTCGAACCTTTTGCGTCACTCAATGGCCCCACGTTTTACGGATTGGCGGCAAACACCGGCACAGTCACCCTGGAGCGGAGCCCGTCGTCGTTCCCCGAAGCTGTTACCACATCTGATGGCGAAGTGATCCAGGTGTTTGGCGGCGGTGAACAGATGTCGTGGCGATTGGCATAGCATTTGGCCGAGTCCAATAAGCTGGGAATGACATTGTGCCTTGGTGCGATGTTTCTATTCTCGTCTCAAGATGCCGTGACCAAGGTGCTCGTGGAAGATTACGACCCGGCACAGTTCATCATGATCCGGTTTTGGGTTTTCGCGGTGTTCGCCACGGGGTACGCGATCAGAAAAGCCGGTTGGCGGAGAAGTTTCCATTCCAGGCGGCCGGTGCTGCAAATATTTCGGTCGATTTTGATGATTCTCGAGATCGCGTTGTTTTCCATTGGCCTTCGCTATATGGGTCTTGCGGACATGCATGCGATACTTGCAGCGTTTCCATTGATGGTTACGATGTTCGCCCCGTTCGTACTAGGAGAGCAGGTTGGCTGGAGGCGCTGGAGTGCAGTCGCGGTAGGCTTTTTTGGCACGCTCATCATTATTCGACCGGGTGTTGGCGTGTTCCAGCCAGCTGCGTTGATTCCGCTCCTGGCAGCGTTAATGTTCGCGCTCTACAATGTTCTGACCCGCCTCGCCAGCCGCCAGGATTCTTCTGCAACGAGTTTATTCTACGTAGGGTGGGTCGGTGCCATCTCAGTGACGCCGTTTGGCATTGAGGCCTGGAAACCGCCCACGCAAGAAGCCTGGGTGTTGATGGGTGTGCTCGCCGTCATGGGATTGTTCGCGCATTTACTACTGATATTGGCCTTGGAGCACGCGTCTGCTTCATCATTGCAGCCTCTCAATTATTTTTTGATCGTTTGGGCGATCCTTTTGGGTTTCTTTCTCTTTGATGAGCTTCCCGACCTGCTCACCCTTGTCGGCGCTGGGGTCATCGTTTTGAGCGGTTTATACACGATGTTTCGGGAACGCTTGCGAGCAGGCGCTTAAGAAACCTTCTGAAACGGCCTATCCAATTCGGCTCAAAGCCTCGCTGATTTTCTGCTCCTTGCCGGAGGTGAAACGGGCGATTTCCATATCCACGTTCAAGTTGTGGTGTGTCCACCAATCGCGAAGGAACCGACGTAACTCAATTCGCGCCGGTTCATCGTTTTCAGTGGTCCAGGAGTCAGACATTCCTTGGATCTGGCTGACGAGATCGCGGTGCCGTTTCCGATGGGGTTCGAGTTCTGGGTAGTCGATAATTTCCATGATCGCTTCCTCCCTGAGGAAGTGATAATGCGTGTAACTGATCATTTCCTCGACGGATTTATTCGCGACTTTGGTGCCAACATCTTCATGCGCCATTCTGTTCAACAGAGTAACGATCACCTGATGATCTTTATCTATGGCGTCGACGCCTACCCGCAGATCGTTGGTCCATATCAAAATTTCCCGGTTTGTGCTCAGCGGGAGATCGATTGAGAACGTACTCCCGACGCCTTCGCGGCTCTGAAAATCGATACTGCCGCCCATTCGTTCAATCAGGAATTTCGTGACCGTTAGACCGATACCCGTGCCCTCGCGCGCTAACATGGCGTCTGCGTCGAGTCGATGAAACATCTGAAAGACGTTGTGTTTTTCGTCATCGTTGATGCCGATACCGGTGTCTGTGACAGTTATACGCAGAAACCTCTGGTCGATGATCTTGCCTTCCAGCGTCACGGTTCCTTCATCGCGATTGAATTTTATGGCATTGGAAAGAAGGTTAAGAAGGATCTGTTTCAGCCTCACCCGATCGGTGCGCAAAATCACCGGCATCTCAGCACTAAAACGATCAGTGATTTTGATCGCGCGTTGTTTACCAAGAGCTCTGGACTGGCTGACACAGGTCCGCACGACGTCATTTGCAGTGACATCCTCGACGGAAAGGGCGATTTGATCCGCTTCAATCCGAGCCAGATCCAATATATCGTTAACCAGGTCGAGTAGATGACCGCCACCCGTCAAAATACATTCCACATGTTCGATCTGCGGTTTTGAAAGCGCCTGTTTCGGATCGTGCAACATCATTTGAGCAAACCCGAGCACGGCATTTAGCGGCGTCCGCAGTTCATGGCTCATGCTCGCCAGAAATTCCGACTTCGCTTCGTTAGCCCGCCGAGCCGCATCCCGGCTCTCAATCAACTCACGCTCAACCAGTTTTTGATCTGAGATTTCCCGCCCGACACCGCGAAAGCCAATGAAAACACCGTTTTCGTCTACGGCGGGCTGCCCGCTGATAGACAGGTAGGCCTTTTCGCCATTCGGTTTGATACGATGATGTTGAAAATCCCGAAATGATCGATGTTCTCTCAGGTCCTCCAATAACTGCTCGAAGGCACCGATGCTCGCGCCAGGTGCGCCGACTTCTTCTCGGGTCTTGCCAAGAAGTTGCGACGGCGGAACCCCGGTTACATCTTCAAAACGATCGGAAAAATATGAAAATCGAAGGTCAGCGTCGGTCTCCCAAAACCAATCCGAACTGACGGTGGCGAAATCCAAGAAACGCTGCTGGCTGGATTGCAATCTAGTGACGTCCTGCAGTCGCTCCAGTTCGGCGCCGGCGCGTACCGCAACAATTTGCAGAACGGTCTGTACCAATTCCCTCGACTTCAACGGTTTGTCGTCCATAACGGCGATGAGGCCGAGTGGTGTTCCGTGAGCAGTCCACAGCGGTATGCCGGCATAACTCTCGGCATTCATTTCGACCAGCAATTCGTCATTCGGAAACAGCCGCTGGACGTCTTCTCCATACCAGCAAAATTCACTACCGACGACGTTTTCGCACGGCGTGTCTTTGAGGCTATAGCTTATGTTTTCTGAAATTTCGCCGTGAGCGTACAACGCCAACGTTTGCACCGTCATATCGTCCTTTGGATCGATCATATCGCAGAATGCGAAGGCCACATCCAGGGTTTCACCCAGATAAGAGACCAACTCAATAAAGAAGCCGGTGCCTGACACCCGCCATGCGCGTTCGGCGACAAAACGCAGTGTATCGGTCAGTGTGGTCCGCTCACTGTCGGTAAACAGTGTCTGGCGTGGCGACGGCGATGAATGGCGGTGTTCCACGAGTGCCCTCTTTGAATGCATCGAGCACTATGGTAGCGCTAGATCATTGGGCCTCGCCATATGTAATTTTTCAAATTCTCGTGGGGGGAAAAACACTGCTGCACTGCAACGCAGCACGTTGACCTGTGGCGGGCGGCCCGTATATTGGCCGCAGCAATTCAAACGAAACAGTTTCTCAGGAGATGCCTGTCATGAGCGACGATCAATTTACATGCCTTCTATTG
The DNA here is from genome assembly GCA_016845145.1 of Rhodospirillaceae bacterium. Lineage (GTDB taxonomy): Bacteria > Pseudomonadota > Alphaproteobacteria > Rhodospirillales > Casp-alpha2 > TMED8. The sequence goes on along the minus strand of JAERTE010000018.1, from coordinate 47,525 downwards.
GAGCAAGGCGAGGACAAAAAGGTCACAAATTCCATTCAGACATTGTCCAATGACCGTCTGCCCGAGGGCGATGTGACGGTGGCCGTAAAGTATTCCACGCTCAACTACAAGGATGGCATGATCATCAACGGGATCGGGCGTTTGGTGCGCAATTATCCTCACGTGCCCGGTATCGACTTCTGCGGCGTTGTCGAACAGTCGGACTCTCCCGACTATAAGCCTGGAGACGAAGTGATTTTGACCGGCTGGCGGGTCGGTGAAATCCATTGGGGCGGTTTCTCCCAGCGCGCGCGGGTGAAAAGCGAGTGGTTGGTGCCGGTGCCCGACGGGTTGTCACTGAAGCAAACCATGGCGATCGGCACGGCGGGTTTTACCGCCATGCTGGCGATCATGACCTTGGAAGAGCATGGTCTAACGACGGATTCAGAAAATGACGTTCTGGTAACCGGTGCCGCAGGCGGTGTTGGATCCGTCGCTGTCAGCATCCTTGCAAACCTCGGCTATAAAGTGGCTGCTGGCACCGGGCGTGAAGAAACGCACGCGTACTTGCGCGATCTTGGTGCCACCACCCTGGTTGGCCGCGACGAGTTGATGGAAGCACCGCGCGGTCCCCTTGGTGGTGAGCGTTGGGCCGGTTGCATCGATAACGTAGGTGGTGCCATGCTGGGCAATATTTTGCCGTCCGTGGCCTATTGGGGCACGGTGGCATCGGTCGGCAACGCCGGTGGGATCGAGTTCTCCGCCAATGTGCTGCCGTTCCTGTTGCGTGGCGTTAATCTATGCGGCATCGATTCCAACACCTGTCCGAAGGAACGCCGTATCGCAGCTTGGGGACGGTTGGCCAAAGACTTGCCGCTCGACAAACTCGATGCCGTGACAAACGAGGCATCTCTTGCCCAGTTGCCGGACCTGGCCGGCAAAATCCTCCAAGGTCAGGTGCGTGGGCGCACGGTGATTGATGTAAACGGATAAATCTTAATCACGCATTGGATCGTTAACCCGCTGATACAAAAGGCCGTTTCGGAGAAATTCGGAACGGCCTTTGATTTGGCATCGAATCTGCAATGTATATATCCGGAGGCGCAGTGCGCCCGACTGGAATGGTTGGAGATAGAAGATGTTGAAGAGAGTTCTGACGGCAATGATGGTCGTGATGTCTGGGGCGGCGCTTGGCGCCTGCGCGCAAAAGTCAGCTTATGAAGCAGCCGTCGAAGACCGGGAGCCGGTCTATTGTTATCAGTCATTGGCTGGGGTGGTCTGCCATGAGAAGCCGAATTTCCGAGATGAGCGGCGCATCGTGAATTATTTCGGCCCGGCGCCAAAACGATACGAACGACCCGCCCAACCTCCGGCGCAAAAATTGTTTGCGCCGGAACCGGTTAATTACTGGGCCAAGGATCCCGAACCCTTACCGCGCGCCCAACCGCAAGGCGATTTAGCCGACAGACCGTGGATTCCGGGGGCCCCCAATCATGATGCTGCCTCCGCTCAACGGATCGCCAGCGAGCGTGAAATCTTGGCAGGGACACGGTTGGTCAATGGCGACATCAATACACCAGGCACCGAGGCGTTCCTAAGCTCAATTGTCGCCCCTAAATAAACACGCAGTGCTCTCGGCAAGGGCCCTTGACAGTCCCGGACGGTGGTTCTATGACGCGGGTCCGGGCCGTACCAACGGCCACGCACCAAAGACCTTGGGGCGGAGTAGCTCAGCTGGTTAGAGCAGCGGAATCATAATCCGCGTGTCGGGGGTTCGAGTCCCTCCTCCGCTACCAATAAAGTCAAGGAGTTAGCCGATTAGGGCTAACTCCTTTTTTGCTTCTGGGTAACAGCGGATTCTGAGTACCGGCCGTCTGCGAGTGAAGAGGCGGTGGGATTAGAGTAGTGGGGCTAGCTGGCGATCAATCTCCAAGGCATAACTATATCGGAGATATCCATGTGGCCGTTCGTCTTCCGCATATGAGACAACAAAATGCAGAAATACGCTTTCAATCTCTGCAATACTCTTTTCGCGTAACACAGTGAACAGACCTTCACAGATGCCGAGAATCCGCTCAACAGAAAGCTGCATAAACTGGGAAATTGGAACCGGATTCTTTGGCGTCTCGGCATGAAAGACTTAAATCATGGGAGGGTTGATTACGAGCTATTTATCTAGGGTAAAATCCGCGAGAATAAGCCGCTGGCCAGTTCGTTCGAGCTCAACGCAAGGCCCCAAATCTCGCGTTGTTGGTACAATATACAATTCGTTCTCTTAGAGCTTTCGGTTTTCAATATCCACGGTGGCATGCTTTTCGATTTCACTAAACTCGTCGAGCAGGCGTCGCATCTTCGCAAGTGGCCAAGAAGAAGCGTGCAGGCTTGATCATTCGCCGCTAGGCTCCTGCCTGCCGGTTCCTACAGTCACGGCGTGTGTCATTCAAATCGAACTGGTGATCCATCGATGACCATGGCAAATAAAGATCGCATCCGCGCCTTGCTGAAAAGCATCGAGACCGGCGACCCTGGGCCCGTGGCCGTCGTCAACGAAGAGAAATACATTCAACACAATCCGCAAACCCACGAAGGAAGCGAGGGTTTGGCAGCGCTTTTCCTGCGCCTGTCCAAGACCTCACCTAGGGTCAATATTGTGCGTGCCTTCGAGGATGGGGATTTTGTCTTCGCCCATACCGAATATGACTTTTCGCGCCGGAATATCGGATTTGAAGTGTTCCGCTTTGAAGACGGGCGTGCGGTGGAGCACTGGGACAATATCCAAGAACGCAAAGGCCCCAATGCATCGGGCCGCTCCATGGTGGACGGGCCTACCGAAGCTCTTGACCACGATCTGACGGAACGCAACCGCGCTTTGGTGCAATCGTTTGCTGAAACCATCCTGGTCGAACGGCGGCTCGACCAATTAACAGATTATATCGCCGAAGATAACTACGCTGAACACAACCCGCATCTTGCCGACGGCGCATCTGCACTGCGCAAGGATTTGGGGACGATGGACGGCGAATTCAGACACATCGATTATCACCGGGTCCATCGCGTTCTGGCCGAGGGGAGTTTTGTGCTGTGCGTCAGCGAGGGGAGCTTGGCCGGTGTCCACTCAGCTTTCTACGACTTGTTCCGAGTGGCTGAAGGCAAACTGGTGGAGCATTGGGATACCACCGAAAAGATCGCACCCAAGAGTGAGTGGAAGAATTCCAACGGCAAGTTTTGAGACGCCAAGCCGTTAGAATCTGTCCTCGAAAAAATGCCTCAGCCGCTCTCCTGCAACGCTTTCAATACCTTTGGTGGCGACATCGGTAGCGAACCCATTTTTACACCCACGGCGTTCTCTACCGCGTTGGCGACCGCTGCCGGTGCGGGTACCAGGCAGGGCTCACCGACGCCACGTACGCCGTAGGGATGGTTCGGGTTCGGCACCTCGATCATCACGGTGTCGATCATCGGCACGTCGGAAGCCACCGGCATGCGGTAGTCCAAAAAGCCGTTATTTTGCAACCGCCCGTCCTCGCCGTAGACGTATTCCTCGTTCAAGGCCCAGCCGATGCCCTGCACCGCGCCGCCCTGCATCTGGCCTTCCACGTAGTCCGGCGAGATGGCGCGGCCGACATCTTGCACCACGGTGTAGCGTTTGGGGCTGACGAAACCGGTTTCGGGATCAACCTCGACATCCACCAACTGCGCCGAGAACGCGGCGCCGGCGCCGCCGGCGTTGATTTCCGAATGGCCGGCGATGGGGCCGCCCATTTTGGTGGCCATACCGGCCAGTTCCTTGAGGCTGAGCGGTTTCAAGTCATGGTTATCAGCGGCGATGGCCTGGCCCGAATCCCAGCGCACATCCTCGGCCGGGATTTCCCACTTCTTGGCCGCCAAGGCACAAAGCTTCTCCATGATCTCGCGCACGCAGTTGATCACCGCCATGCCGGTGGCGAAGGTGGTGCGGCTGCCCGCCGTCAGATGGCTGTAGCCCAAGGACCCGGTATCGGCGACGATGGGTTTGACGGCTTCGATGTCGATGCCCAATTCTTCTGCCGCCATGGCGCGCATGGAGGATCGTGAACCGCCGATATCGGGGTTGCCGGTAGCGACGGAAAGCGTGCCGTCGTCCTGCAAATTCACGGCAGCACTGCTCAAGCCCCCGCCGTGCATCCAGTAACCGAGCGCAAAACCGCGCCCCTGGTTCGGCCCCAAGGGTGCGGAATAATGCGGATGATTTTTCACCGCATCCAATACTTCATTGAGACCGATGCGGCCGTATTTGGTGCCCATCAGGCTTTCACCACCATCCTGCACGGCGTTCTTGCGGCGCAGGTCAATGGGGTCCATGCCGATCTTCTCAGCCAGTTCGTTCAGCGCCATTTCGACGGGAAACGCCGCCATGGGTGCGCCAGGCGCGCGGTAGGCCGCTACCTTGGGGCGGTTCACGCAGACATCGTGCACTGTTACGCGGGCGTTCTCGAAGGTATAGGACGAGAAAAACGTATCCATTGCCCGGCCCGTGGGCGAGCCTTTGAACGCGCCGGATTGATGCCAAAGCTCGGCATCAGCGGCAACCACGGTGCCATCCTTCTTAGCGCCGATCTTAATGCGTGAGCGCGAACCCAACGTCGGGCCCGATGCGCGGAATAGCTCGGAGCGCGACATCACCATGCGCACGGGCCGGCCTGTCTTCTGTGACAAACGGATCGCCACAGGCTCACCGTAGATGGTGGTCTTGCCGCCGAAGCCCCCGCCGATTTCAGACGGCGTGACGCGCAACAAGGCAATATCCATCTTCAACAGCTTGGCGCACAGCGCACGGGCGACAAAGGCACCCTGGGTGGACGTCCAGAGCTCGACAGAGCCGTCTTCCGAAGCACTGGCGACGCAGGCCAGCGGCTCGATATAACCCTGGTGAATGGGTTCGGATGAGAACGCGCGCTCGACGATCACATCGGCGTCTGCGAAGCCCGCCTCCACGTCGCCGCGCCCGCCATTGACGCTGCGGAATAGGTTCGACGGTTTTTCGGGCTTTGGTTCGACGCCGTAGGTAAACAAATCTTCGTGCAGCACAGGAGCATCAGGCTTGGCGGCGTCGATCGGATCGAGTACATGCGGCAGAACTTCGTATTCCACTTCGATCAGTTTCAGTGCGCGCTTGGCGATGGCTTCCGTGGTGGCGGCGACGGCGGCAACGGCGTGGCCGTCGTAGAGCACCTTTTCGCGCGCCATGACGTTGCGTGAGATGTCATGGAAATCATTGATGATCGGTGGATAGGGCGGCTCCATCTCAGGATGGTCCGGGATATCAGCGCTGGTCACCACGCCTTTGACGCCCTTCAAAGCTTCTGCCTTGGAGGTATCGATGGAGATGATTTTGGCATGCGCGTGCGGGCTTCTGAGAACCTTGGCATGCAACAAGCCAGGCAATTTCATGTCGTCGCCGTAACGCGCGCGGCCCGTGACCTTATCAACGCCATCGGGGCGGCGGGTGTTCTTGCCGACCCACTTATAATTGCTGCCTGATTGGTTGGCCCCTGGGCGGCCTCTGCTTTCCTCGTTCATGGTGCGCTCCCTCTCATCTCAGCCGCAGCATCCATGACGGCGCGGATGATTTTGTCATACCCCGTACAGCGGCACAGGTTGCCGGCCAAGGCAAACCGCACTTCGGTTTCCGTCGGGTCCGGGTTTTTCTCCAAAAAGGCTTTGGCCATGTTCAAGAGACCCGGTGTGCACACGCCGCATTGCAGCGCCGCGTGGTCCAGGAACTTCTGCTGCAAGGGATGCAGCGCGTTGCCGTCGGACATACCCTCGATGGTTTGGATTTCTGCACCTTCAAGCTCAGCTCCCAGCACAAGGCAGGCATTGATGGGCCGACCATTGAGGATCACGGTGCAGGCACCGCAATCGCCGGTGCCGCAGCCGTTTTTGGTGCCGGTCAGGTAGAGCTCGTCGCGCAGCACGTCGAGCAATGTTTGATCCGTGCGGCAGGTGAAATCCACTTCGTCACCATTGACGGTGGCGGTAATGACATGTTTGGGCATTAGCTGTTCTCCGCTCTTTGCCAGGCGATGGCCGCCACGCGCCGGGCCAGAACACCAGCCACATTCGTGCGAAACTCAGCCGTGCCGCGTTTGTCGTCGATGGGTGAACAAGCCGCGCGAGCCGCTTGCGTCAGCGCTTCCAGGGTAGCTTCATCAAGCGTGTTGCCGACAAGTGCAGTGCATGCAGCATCCACCAGCTTCACCGTCGGCCCGACCGCGCCCAGCGCCAATCGGGCAGCGACACAAGTGCCATCGTCGTTCAATGTCACGGAAATACCGGCACCGACCACGGCGATGTCCATCTCGGTGCGCGGGATGAACCGCAGATAGGCATCACCGGACCGCGCCGGCGGTTTCGGTAGGACAATCGCCGTCACCAGCTCACCGCGCCCGAGCGTCGTCTGGCCAGGGCCCGTCATCAAGTCATCGATGGCGACCTCGCGGTTACCGTCCGGTCCGCTGATCGCAGCTTTAGCGCCTGCAGCAACCATGGCCGGCACGCTGTCGGCGGCGGGCGATGCATTGCATAGGTTGCCGCCGATGGTGGCGCGGCCTTGCACTTGGTCGGAGCCGATCAGGTTGACCGCCTCGACAACGCCCGGCCACAAGGCCTTCAGCACGTCGTGTTCACCCAGTTCAGCACCCGTTACCGCAGCGCCGATGCGCACGTCCGCGTCACCGATGGAAATCTCTCGCACTTCTTGGATGCGTTTGATATCGACCAACAGGCCGGGTTCGCGCAAATCTTCCTTCAACTGGACCAACAAATCCGTACCACCGGCAAAAACCCGCGCCGTCTCGTCGCCGGCCAATAGACCGATGGCCGCATCCAATGTATCCGGGGCCTCGTAATTCAATTCGCTCACGATATGGGGTGCTCCCGCTTCAAATTCTCGCTACAGCGGGCAACCATAGCCAACCGCCTTGCGCGAAGAAAGCCCCCCATCTTGTGAAAGTTCGATGAAAAATCGGATCAAAGCCGCTTGGCGACTTCCTCCAGCATCACTTCCGACGCCCCGCCGCCGATAGCCTGTACGCGGGCATCGCGGACCATGCGCTCGATGGTGGCTTCGCGCATGTAACCGAAACCGCCGTGGAATTGCTGACAGTCGTACATGACACGGTTCACCAGATCGCCGCAATAGGCCTTCACCATGGACACCTCCTTGACGCAGTCGACGCCCTGCGCATCGAGCCAGGCGGCATGATAGACCAACTGCCGGCCGGCCTCGACCTCGCCTTGCAGCCGTGCAAGACGCTGGCGGATCGCCTGCTTGTCCCAAAGCGGCGCGCCGAAAGCTTTGCGGCCCTTTACGTAATCGAGGGTCAGGTCGATGGCGGTTTGCGCTTCGCCCATGGCCATGGCGCCGATCACCGTGCGCTCGTTCTGGAAGTTGTTCATGATGGCGTAGAAGCCGCGATTGGCTTCACCCAAAATATTTTCATCCGGCACGCGCACATTGTCGAACACCAACTCCGCCGTATCCGAACAGCGCCAACCCATTTTATCCAGCGCGCGCCCGACGCTGAACCCTGGTGTGCCTTTCTCGACGATGAACATGGTGATACCGCGCGAGCCTTTGGCGTCAGGGTCGGTACGCGCCGCGACGAAATACAGATCGCCGTGCACGCCGTTCGTAATGAACATCTTGGCGCCGTTAATCACCCAATCGCTGCCATCCTTCACCGCGCGGGTCTTAAGGTTGGCCACGTCGGATCCGACATCGGGCTCGGTCACGGCAACGGCGGTGATCAGGTTGCCCTGGATGACACCCGGCAGATATTTCGCCTGCTGAGCTTCGTTGCCTGCATTGGCCAGGTGCGGCGAGGCCATGTCGGTATGTACCAGCACCGTGACCGCGAAGCCGGAAAAGGTCGAGCGGCCCAATTCCTCAGCCAGCACCACGGTTGCCAGGGTATCTAGTTCCGAACCGCCGTATTGTTCGGGGTATCGGATGCCGAAAAATCCAAGCTCGCCCATTTCCCTGAGCACGTCCCTCGGCACCATGCCGTCCGCTTCCCAGGCCTCGCCATGCGGCACGATCTTCTCAGCGACGAAACGCTTGATCTGATCGCGCAGCATTTCGAGTTCTTCGGAAAAATAGAGGCTTTGTTGCATCGTTGGACTCCCGCTCCTGTCTCACCCCATCGTCACCAGAACGGCGCCTACGTCAACCGTTACACATGATCCGAAACGTGCCCGAACAAGGTTTCCAAGAAACCATAAAATCAGGCCGTCTGCGCCGCATCGTGCTCTCGTCAAACTTCGTGCCGATAGAATGACATCGGAGAGTAGACGACACGGCATGAAGCATCGTCACTCTTGCGGAATGGCAGGAACACGACCTCATAATTCAAGTGGCTGCGGTCTTTGTTCCAGGACATGGACTTCTGACAATAATTAGGCCGCCGCTGTTCGGCACACTTCAGGATACGCGCGTGCATATCAAGCGCGTTGACCTCGGGGATTAGATCGAACAGATCTCCGCTCGTACGCTCGAGGTCGATATATTTGCGGCTTTGCTCTCCCACGAATTTGGTGACCACGTTTTCACCATTCAATTCATACAGAAAGCATCGATCGGCGAGGCTTGGAAACTCCATGGCGAATGTCATGTCCCAGACGGGTATGTCTCCGTTGCGATCAAACATGGCCTGCCAGCAGAGCACCATGTCACGCAGGCCTGCATCCTTGATTGCATCGAGGTCCAGGAGCGGCATTTGCTCATGAAAAATCTTTGGTATCTCAGATTCGCTCATGTGTCTCACGTGGCTCATTCGGATTGGGTGGCATGGCGCCTCATTGTAGAAAACACATCCACATTTGTCCCTTAAAACAAAGATGCCGGCCCTTTCGGGCCGGCAAGTTTGACAGGGAGGATGTAAGGAACGCTGGGGAGTTGGGGGGAGGATACTCAGGGAGGTGCGCTCCTTACACAACTAATATGGTCTTATTCGGTCCAATTATCAGTGACGATGGTCACACAAGTGAATTTTTATTTTTATTGTTTTTCAATAGCTTAGCTATTTACCTTCAGGTTTCTGCAAGTTTCAGTCTCAAAGTGTCATTCGAATCGGTGCTGGGGTTCCACATACCGCGATTCCATCGATGGCCGGAATTTTTCCATCAACTGCCGGTTAGTATCCAACGGTGGCGTATTCGCGTCGGGAATCATCGGTGCATAGTCAACGCCCTTGGTCTCCTCGGCAAACGTCGCTTTCGCTTCGGCGATGATGTCGGGGTCTGTGAGGCAATCGATCAATGTTCCCGCCAAGGTGCGTGCACCGACCAGCCCGCCCTTATGCGCGATGGATGTGGCTAGCGCCGAACCTGCTGACCAATGATGAAACGTCACGCCCGGCACATTGGCCGGGAACCACAACCGCCCCATGGGCACCTTCCATGACACATCGCCGCAATCGTTGGCGGCAGCGATGGACTGTGACGGACCGTCAAGAGTATCCACCTCCGTCCGGAGCCCCTCTTCATCCGCACCATTGGCGGCCTGCAAGCGATTGGCGAGGTCATGCTCGGCGTTGCTCCAGGCCGGCATGCCGACCGCTTCGATATTGCGCTGCAGGGCTATCGCCAGGGCTTCGTTCCCGCGCACCGGCCATACGGCGGTTTTCACGATTACTTCCAGCTCCGTGTTGGTCATTTGTGCCGCCCCTGCGGCGACCTTGCGGGCTTGCTCAAACAGCCCTTTGGCGCCGTCTGCCGTATGATCGCGGAAAAACCACCAGATCGCGGCGCGCGCAGGGATCACGTTGGGCTGGTTGCCGCCGTCGGTGACGACGCGGTGCATGTTCATGCCCGGGCTCAGGTGCTCGCGGTATTGCGCCATGCCGCTATCCATCAACAGCGCCGCGTCCAGCGCATTGCGGCCTTTCCACGGCGACATGGCGGCATGTGCTGTCTCACCATGAAAAACAAACTCCGCAGACACCACGGCGCGCTGCAAGACACCGTATTCAGTTGACAGGCGTTCACGCAGGTGCGGATGAAAAGCCACGTCCACGTCGTCGAAATAACCGTCGCGCACGTAGTAGGGCCGCGCCAACACCAGTTCCTCCGCCGGTGCCCCGAAGATTTTCAAAGTCCCTTTGATCCTGTGCTCACGCATAGCACGGCTGACGGCGCGCGCGGTAGCGACCAAGACCGCCGCATTAACGTTGTGGCCCTCACAATGGCCTGGCGCACCCGGAATAATCGCCTGGTGCTCGGCAACGCCGGGCGCTTGTGAGTTATCGGGCGCGCCGTCGTATTCCGCATGCACGGCGACCACGGGTCCGCCCGAGCCATACGTCGCCATGAAGCCGGTGGGAAAGCCCGAGATGCCACGCTCGACGTTGAAGCCGCCGTCCTCCAGAATTCCCGTCAGCAATGCTGCCGAGCGCACTTCCTGCATGGCCGGCTCACCATACCAGAACAGCGCATCGATGACGTCGTTCAGGGCGTCGGCGTTGCGCTCCAGATAGTCGTGCACAAAATCCTTGGCGTCCATGCCGCTCTCCCCATTGTTTATTTGGCCCACTCTTTATTCGATACTTCCCAGCCCCTATGTTTAGCACGGGACGACAATTTCAGGGAGTACTGCCATGACTGTTCGCGCCGGCATCGCCGGATTAGGCCGCTGGGGCCAGGTTCTGACCGAGGCCATCACCGAAAGCGACGCCATCACATTCCCCGCCGGTTGCACCGGGCGCAAGGATCGCGCGCGCGAATTCTGCACCAAGCACAATATCGATCTGCGCGACTCACTCGACGATCTACTCGGTGATCCGGATCTGGACGCCATCGTGCTCGCCACGCCGCACGGCCAGCATGCTGAGCAGATGATCCAATGCGCGCGCGCCGGCAAGCATGTGTTTGTGGAGAAGCCGTTTACCATGTCGGGCGAAAGCGCCGAGCGCGCCGCCGCCGCGCTGACCGAAGCCGGGCTAGTCTGCGCGCTCGGCCACAACCGGCGTTTTTTTCCGGCTATGAAACGCCTGCGTGAGATTGTGGCGAATGGTGAAATCGGCACGCCCTTGCATGTGGAGTCCAATATTTCCGTCCCCACTGGCGGGCGCCACCCCGCCGAACATTGGCGAAACGACGCAACCGAAAGCCCCGCCGGCGGCATGACCGCACTGGGCGTGCACATGGCGGATGCGCTGATTTCATTCATGGGGCCGGTGACGGAAGTCCGCGCCACGTCCGAGCGCCGCACGCTGAGCGGCAACATCGACGATGTGACGTTCATGACCATGCGCTTCGCCAGCGATGCGACGGGCTACATGTCGACCGTCACCGTAACGCCGAAAATCTGGTTCATCCGGGTCATGGGGGACCAGGGATGGGCTGTCATGCGGGGCTATGAGAAGATCGCCTTGCTTCGGCGCGACGACGAGAAAGAGACGCTGGAAACCTTCGAGCCGATCAGTTCGGAACGCGCTGAGTTGGAGGCCTTCGCCGAAGCCGTCACCGGCGGCGCGCCCTATCCGTTGCCGGTGGCCGAAGCCGTTCACGGCGCGGCGTTGTTGGAGGCCATCGTACGCTCCGCTGAGACAGGCGAAGCCGTTAACGTTTAAGCAACCTGAGTCTCCAGGCCATCCGGCTCGCCAACGCGCTTGTCGCGGTGCGTCACCATGCGCTGATACAGCATCTCGACGCGCCGGCTGCCGGTTTTCTCGAACATGAACGGCAAAAATGCATGCACCGCGCAAACCAATGCAGCGATGAATAGATTCCAAGAAAAACTGCCAGCCGCGGCCATGTGCTCGCCGTAGGTTTCACCAACGCTCTCGGGGTGTTCGGTCAAGAGTTTGCTCAACATTGGTTTGTGCTCCGCTGGATTTGTCCGTCTGTTGAGAAATAGACTAGACGATCTTTGTTGTGAAAAATTTGTGAAACTTCCATTCATTCGGCACAATTGCGTAAATTTAATCTATGATTATTCGATAGTGTAGGAAATTTTCACATGGACGAATTTGATCGGAAAATTCTCTCCTGCCTGCAACACGATGCCGGACAATCAGTGGCGGATGTTGCCGAGCAGGTCGGGTTGTCCGCAACGCCATGCTGGCGGCGCATCCGCAATTTGGAGAAAGCCGGTGTGGTCAAGGGCCGCGTGGCGCTGTTGGACCGGCACGCATTGGGCCTCGGGACCACGGTGTTTGTCGCCGTGCGTACCCGCGAACACACTGAGGATTGGCTCGATGCTTTCGCCAAGGCGGTCAACGAATTTGAGGAAGTGGTCGAGTTTCACCGCATGAGCGGCGATATCGATTACTTACTGAAGGTCGTTGTCGCCGATATCACTGCCTACGACGAGTTCTACAAACGCCTGATCGCCCGCGTGCCGCTGAGCGACGTGTCGTCCAGTTTCGCCATGGAAGAGATCAAATCCACCACTGCGCTGCCGCTGCCACCTGCCCGCTAGTCACTCCAATATGATTGCTCCAACCGAGATGCTCCGTTAGGTAACGGCCATGCGTGTTGATTTGTTTGATTTCGAGCTACCGCAAGAGTGCATCGCCCAGACGCCGGCCGAGCCCCGGGACGCGGCGAAGCTGTTGCATGTGGGCAACACGCTGGCAGACCTCGGCATCCCGGAGCTGCCCACGCTACTTGAGCCCGGCGACGTGATGGTGGTCAACGACACCCGAGTTCTGCCCTGCCGCCTGACCGGCATGCGTGGTGACGCCACACGCCCCGGCCCGCCCACCGGCGGCGCCAAGGTGGAGGTGACGCTGCACAAACCTCGCACACCGGACACTTGGCTTGCCTTCGCGCGTCCTGGCCGCAAGCTCCGTACCGGCGACATGATTGCCTTCGCGCCCGGCTTTCACGCTATCGTCCGCGACAAGCTCGACGGCGGCGAGGTGATGCTGCACTTCAATGTCTCCGGACCGAAGCTTCTTGAGGCGCTAGAATCACACGGCGTGATGCCGCTGCCGCCGTATATCAAACGAGAAAGTGCTGGCGACGACGATGACCGCCAAAGCTACCAAACCCTATTTGCCGCCCAACCAGGCGCCGCAGCAGCTCCCACCGCCGGGTTGCATTTCACGCCCGAACTGATGGACGCACTGGCGGCGCGCGGCGTGCACGTCGCCAAGGTTACCCTGCATGTGGGCGCCGGCACATTTTTGCCGGTCAAAGTAGATGATACCAAGGACCATCCCATGCACGCAGAATGGGGTGAGTTGCCCGAAGCCACCGCCGACGCCGTCAATACCGCGCGCAATGCCGGCAAACGCGTGCTCGCCGTGGGCTCGACCTCCATGCGGCTCTTGGAAAGCGGCGCCAATGACGACGGTCGGATCATGCCGTTCCGGGGTGAGACGGATATTTTCATCACGCCGGGCTACCGATTCAAGGCTGTCGATCTGATGCTGACCAATTTCCACCTGCCGCGCTCGACGCTGTTCATGCTGGTCTCGGCGTTTTCAGGCCTTGAGCGCATGCAGCGGGCGTACGCGCATGCTATTGAAAGCGGATATCGGTTCTATTCCTACGGTGATGCCTGCCTGCTGGAGCCCGACCGCGATACTTGGGGAGAATGAGATCATGGGCATGAACCCGCCGGCTGTAACGGGAGCGCCGCTCTCGGAAGTCGATACACCAGCCTTGGTGGTCGACCTAGATGCCTTCGAGCGCAACCTCGACTTGTTGGCTGCCACGGTGGCGGACGCAGGTGTGAAGCTGCGCCCGCATGCGAAAATGCACAAAAGCCCCTGGGTCGCGCTGCGGCAGATCGAGCGCGGCGCGGTCGGGGTCTGCTGCCAGAAAGTATCTGAAGCCGAGGTCATGGTTGCGGGCGGCGTGAGCGACGTATTGGTTTCAAATCAAGTTGTTGGCGCGCAGAAGTTGGCGAAGCTGGCGAAACTGAACCACGAAGCAATTGTCCGAGTCTGCATCGACCATATCGATGCGGTCGCCGAGATATCCGCCGCCGCGAATGCAGAGGGCGTAGTCATCGATACCTTGGTGGAGATCGATGTGGGTGCAGGGCGCTGCGGGGTGATGCCCGGTGGTGCCGCGCTTGCCCTCGCCCAGGCCATCGCCGGCGCCCCGCATCTCACGTTCGGCGGCTTGCAGGCCTATCACGGCTCGGCCCAGCACTTGCGCACACCGGAACAACGCAAGACTGCCATCGACGGCGCCATTGAAGGCACAGCGGAAACGGTCAAGCTGCTGGCCGACAATGATCTCAACTGCGCTATTGTCGGCGGTGCGGGCACCGGTACGTTTGAACTTGAAGCCGCCAGCGGCGTTTTTAACGAACTGCAATGCGGCTCTTATGCGTTCATGGATGCCGACTATGCGAGAAACAAAGTTGCCAATGGCGAACCTTTCGACACCTTCGAACACGCCTTGTTCGTGCGCGCCGCCGTCATGAGCCGCCCCAGCGAGCAATCCGCCGTCGTCGACGCCGGCCACAAGGCGTGCGCCATTGACAGCGGTCTACCGGTGCCATGGGCCATGGCGGGCGCGGACATGACCGGTATGTCGGACGAGCACGGCGTTATTGACATCACCACTGTCAACGAAAAACCCGAGCGCGGCGATGCTGTGCTTTTGATCCCCGGCCACTGCGACCCGACCATTAATCTGCACGACTGGTATGTGGGTGTGCGCGCACTCCACACGCCGGACGCCCGCGTCGAGCACGTGTGGCCGGTGGCGGCGAGAGGGGCGTTGTTTTGAGCGGCCTGACTTTCGATCTGATCAAGACCGACGGCCGTGCGCGCTTAGGCACGCTGATGACCGCACACGGCCCCATCGACACGCCAGCCTTCATGCCGGTTGGTACGGCGGCGACGGTGAAGGCCATGACGCCCGAAGCCGTGAAGGAAACCGGCGCGCAGATTATCCTTGGCAACACCTACCATCTGATGCTGCGTCCCACCGCGGAGCGCATCGATCGATTTGGCGGCCTGCACGAGTTTATGAACTGGCCGGGACCAATCCTGACCGATTCAGGCGGCTATCAGGTGATGAGCCTGGCCAAGCTGCGCAAGCTCGAAGAAGAAGGCGTAACGTTCCGCTCACACATTGACGGCGCCTACCACAAACTGACGCCTGAGCGATCCATGCAAATCCAGCACCTGCTGGATGCCGACATCACCATGGCTCTGGATGAATGCACGCCCTTCCCGGCGACAGAGGAAGAGGCCGAAAGCTCTATGCAATTGTCCATGCGTTGGGCAGTGCGCTCGAAAAAGGCCTTCCGCCAACGCCCGGGTTACGGCTTATTCGGCATTGTGCAAGGTGGTGTTTATGGTGAGCTGCGCGAGCAATCGGCGAAGGCGCTGATCGATATCGAGTTTGACGGGTACGCGGTCGGCGGTTTGGCCGTCGGTGAGGGCCAAGAGTTGATGTTCCAGACCCTGGATGTCACCGAGCCGCATTTGCCCCGCGAACGTCCGCGCTACCTGATGGGTGTGGGCAAGCCCGATGACTTAGTGGGTGCGGTCCGGCGCGGCATCGATATGTTCGACTGCGTATTGCCGACCCGCTCTGGGCGCACCGACCAAGCCTTCACCCGGCGCGGCACCTTGAACATGCGAAACGCGCGGCACAAGGACGATCCCCGCCCCATCGATCCCGATTGCAGCTGCTACGCCTGCAGGCACTATTCGCGCGGCTATATTAACCACCTGGTCATGGCGAAGGAAATCCTGGCGGCCATGCTGCTGACATGGCACAACCTGCATTACTACCAGGAACTTATGGCAGCCATGCGTGAAGCCATCGCGGCGGGCGCTATGGATGCCTTCGCGGCTCTATTCGCTGCCGAACAGGCAGGCGGAGATTTGGAGCCGCTATAGCAACAACGAAAAATAGACTTGCATTCGTATTCGCGAAAATGAATATGATGCTTCAGTTCGATGATTTCCGGTAAATGGGGGAAACCATGGCCAACAAAATTTTGATTCTCGGCGCGTCCTACGGCTCTCTTCTCGGCACTAAGCTTTTGATGGCGGGGCACGACGTGACGCTCGTTTGCCGACGCAAAACCGCTGAGTTGATCAACGCGGACGGCACCGAAGTGCGGATCAAGCTGAAAGGCGAGGAAGCGCACCGCTCCATTTTCTCCAAGGACTTGCCCGGCACTCTCAATGCCTGCACGCCGCAACAGGTCACCGCAACCGACTACGATATGGTCGGCCTCGCCATGCAGGAGCCCCAGTACGCACATCACACGCTGCGCACGGTGCTGATCCGCATCGCCGAGGAACGCATCCCGTGTCTATCAATCATGAACATGCCGCCGCTGACGTTCTTGAAACGCATTCCCGGCTTGGATACGACGAAGCTCGGCGCCAGTTACACCGATCCAAGCGTGTGGGATCGCTTCAACCCTGACGTGATGACGCTGTGCAGCCCCGATCCGCAGGCCTTCCGCCCACCGGAAGAGGCGGCAAACGTGCTGCATGTCGGCCTGCCGACGAATTTCAAGGCCGCTGGCTTCGCCGATGAGGCCGCCAACAATCTCTTGAAGCAACTGGAAACCGATATAGCCGGTATCACGCTGGACGGCAACGACGTGCCGGTGAAGCTTCGGGTTTACGACTCGGTTTTCGTGCCGCTGGCAAAATGGAGCATGCTGCTGACGGGCAACTATCGCTGCATTACCAGAAGCGAGCCCCGCGCCATCCGCGATGCCGTGCATGACGACGTGGCGAAATCGCAAGAGATCTATGCATTCGTCGACCAGTTGGCGCAGCGTCTGGGCGCCGATGCGGCGGACGCGGTGCCGTTCGAGAAATACGCCAAGGCGGCGGAGAGCCTGTTGAAACCCTCGTCGGCCGCGCGTGCAATCGCCGCCGGAGCGCCGTTCATTGAACGGGTGGATGTGCTGGTCAAACTGATCGCCCAGGAACTCGGCATGTCCAACGCTGATATCGACGAGACGGTGGAGATCGTCGATGACCAGTTGGGCGCCAACGATCCGCTATCGAGGTAAGCATCGAGTCGGCGCATCGCCCGTCAATGAGTGTCCTTTTCAGATGTCTGCTCGTGTACCGAGCCACACCTCTTGCGCCTGGGCCTTGATGACGGCAACGCGCTGAAGGACTTCGTCGTCGGTGATCGAACTGACCGGGTGATCGATGACGATCGGACGCAAGTCCGGCATGCCAATAGCGACCCGCGTGAGCCGGGTCTCGTTGACGAATTCGGTTGTGATGATCGGCGCCGTGGGGATGCCCAGATCTTCGAGCGCGACGGAATCGCGTATACAGCACGAACAGCATGACCCGCAATCGCCGATGGCGGTGAGCACAATGTCGTTTTCCCTCGCAATCTGCTCGATCAGTTCTGGCGGGGCGTCCGTCGAGAAGCCGTGCTTTTTAACATAATAGTTCACGGTCGCAAAATCGATGTCTTGTGAAAGCACTTCCGATGCGCCCCGAAGCAGTTTGTTGGCGTTCCATTTCGAATTGTCGAGGATGCCGAGGCGCAGGCCTTGCAGCGCTGGTTTGCGATCCGCAATCGGTCGCGAATCCAGGTCGACGACACCGCAGGGATCGAATATCTCGAAGGTCGGTTGAGTGGGATTGTCCAGCATTGTTGCTCTCCTTGCGCTATAGCTTGCAGACGCCGTCGTCGCAGTCATTGGGATCCAGGGCTTGGCCGTCGTCGATGGGCCGCAGCACCGGCGTATTCATGTGCCCCCATCCGGGGATAAACGCGGAAAAACGCCCTGCATCACCACCGATGATAAACAGGTGAATCCGCTCGGGGCTTTCAACGATGGGAATCCAACTGTCCGGTCCACGCTTGTACCATTTCGGCAGATTGCGGTTATAGACACGGCCGTAACGGTGTTCGCGGGAATGCTCCTCGAAGCGATTGCCCGAATGCATCCAGAGATAACTCTTGATGTCGTTGCGGCCCCAGCCGTGCTTGGCGATGGTCCGCGCATGCTCGAGCCCAAGTGCCATGGTGCAATGCCCGCTCAACACCGACGTGTTGGACGCAATTGTGCTCATCGCCGAACACACGGTGTCCAGAATGCCTTCCGGGTCGTTACACTGATGGTCGGTAACGCTGTGCGGTGCTTCGGCGGCGATGGCGAACACCGTCGAAACATCTGGGTCATAGCCCTGCTCCACATGGTAAGGCGCGAAGGGGCTGGCCTCTTCATGCTCGCAAATGGCGTAGGTGTACTTGGCCGGATTGCCCAGCGTGCACTTGTCCAGGTCTGGCGCACGGCCGCCGCCGACGTTCAACATGATCAAGCGAATGGCGCGCCCGATGGTGGCATTGGCCCGGTTGCCCGAACCGAAGGCATTGGCGCCGCCGTTCATGCCGATCTCGCGTGCAATTGGTCCGTTGACGATGATCAACGGCGAGGCCATATGTGTTGTCGCCTGGACGCCATTCAAGTTGAAGGGCCGGTCGGTCAGCGCCAGCATGGCGGCGCGCACGACAGGTGCGTATTCCGGCTTGCAGCCGGCCATGACCATGTTGATCGCCAACACTTCGCGCGTCAGCGCACCCCAGCGCGGCGCAACCTTACACTCGAGCACATCAGCACCGCCACCAAGGGCTGAGATGCAGGCATCTATCTTCTCGCGGGTCGGCGGCACCACAGGAAGGCCATCCGTCCAGCCGCGCTCAAAATAGGCTTCGACCAGATCGGTGTCCGGCGAGGTAGTGATGTCGGTGTCTTGGATGCGCAGTGTTTCGGCGGTGCTCACGGCGATCTCCCTTTCGATAACGTGTTCGAAGGGAAGCATAGCGGCCAATACACAGTAATTACAAAATTATTCCATTTACAATTATTATTCCATTTTTCGCATTAATTATCAGGCCAGTGCGAGCGAATCTCCGCTAGGAGGCCTTCGGCGGCGGGCGAGAGACTGCGGTCTTTGAGGCGGACAATGCCGATATCCAAGGAAATCTTCGGCTCATGAACAGTGAGGCGCACGAGGTCGTCGCCGAGGCTGCCGGAAATCGACGCCGATGGCACCAACCCCACACCGACACCGGCACGCACGAAGCTCAGCAGTGTCGGAATCTGCGACACCACCACCGCATGTTGCAATTCGATACCCCTGACCGCCGCCGTGGTATCCAACATCCGCCGGGTCTGAGATTCGGGCGGCATCGAGATCAACGGCACGCCAGCCAACTCATCGAACCGGACCCGCTTACGGCCCGACTTGCCGAAAACCTGGGCTGGGCTGGCGATCAGATCGAAATAACCCTGGCCCAGCCGTAGCGCATCAAAGGTATCGGGTATGTCTTTCAGATAGTTCAATCCAAAATCGGCAACGCCACTCTTGACGTCCTCTATGACGTCGCCATGGATGCCGTCGCGAATTTGGATCTCGATGCCGGGCCGGTCCTTGCGGTAGGCGGCGATGGCATCCGGCAACACGCCGTTGGCGATGGAAAGGATGCTACTGACAATGACTTGCCCGCGCTTCTGCTCGGCCAGCTCTCGCATGCTTTCAACCGTTATGCGAAGGTCGTTGGAAATACGCTGTGCGACGGCGATAAACTCGCGCCCCGCCTCGGTGACGCGCACCGTTCGCGTGGTGCGCTCGAACAACTGCACGCCGAGGATGTCCTCAACCCGCTTGATCGAACGCGTCAATGCCGGTTGCGAGGTATGCAAGGCCGCGGCGGCGGCGATGAAACTGCGATACTCGGCGACAGCCAGCACAGCTGCCAGATGGCGGGCGCCAATATCGGGAATGTGGTTTGAATTCATACTCAATTAATGCATTTTTCGAAATCGAATTCAAAATACAAACAAGCTGATCATAAGCCACGCCGGACGCACTTGACGCCAAGCTTTCATCGATTGAATTTGAGCCGAAACGGGAAAAAAGTACTCAGCGCGCTCATTGGAGTTCTCTTGAACACCTGTCGGAAGCCAGAGTGGATTGAACTCCTTACGCTATTATCGGCAGCCCCCGATGGGCTCAGGTTGCAAACAATGAAGCACCTACTGAGCTATGCCGCATCAATTGAGCCCGCAAAGTTACGCCCATTCAAAAAGTTGACTGTCTGGAACCTGGAGCAAGAACTCAACGAACTTGTGTCGCTTGCGCCGGAATTGATTTCACGTCTCGGAAGTGATCGTTTCGACGGCACCGATGAGGCGCAGCACCCACTCGAATTTGGCGATCAGCAAACGCTGAGGCAGGACGACAACAACCAGGATTTTCCGTTCTGCTTCTCCCTGCCCCAGGTGCGCCAGCAGTTCCGGGAAGTTGCATCGAGCGCGGAGAACGCGACACAGTATCATTTAATACATAGGCTGTTGGCCGAGGATGCCCTAAATCAACAGACCATCGCACTCCGGCACATGGATGTGTCGAGCATGCACTCCATCCGACCTTGGCGGCGCATGCTAAATGTGTTCTTCCATGGCTTGCAAAGCATACCGATTGAGTTTTCCAACAACGGCGACCCGCACAAATCCGAGATTAAATTCAAGTGCTCGGCACTGACCTCGCCAATCGAGTTTTCGGCGTATTGGAGCTGGATATATTTGTTCTTGTATCGCAGAATCCTGGAACGCCCTCCCGCTTGGAACCTCTCGCGCTTTTATGGCCTTGACAACTTGAAGTCCGAACTTCTTCAGCTGTTCGATCAACCGTTGAGGCTATGGCCCAAGAAAATGGCTCGAGGCCGGTTCGTGCCCACGAGCGATCGGCACGGTTTGTTTGAACAACTTACCCCCCTCGGTAACCGGACAGCCATCAGATGTCTATCGCGACTTCTATCTAGCATGGTCGCAATGCAATTCTGCAAACGGAAAAATCCACATATCGAAAGATTTATTTCGGCGAATTGGCGGCACTATCAATCCACCGAATAACGGCGAGTTCGATGATTCGACGGAGATCCGCGAACATTTGACTCTGGTCAAACGGGCTCTCGACGTATCGCTCCTCGAAGAGGACGTAAGCCGGTTCCGCGTAGGGAATCCCATTGACCAGAAATTGACCTTTGGGTTCGCATCTTTGGACGTCTTATTCAAAAACATTCTGGGGGAGGTCCTCGATCAGATATCCAATGATGTCTACGAAGAAACTGTGGAGCTCATTAAGATCACACAAACTGGATCGTGCTTTGACGCAGAAGTCGATTGGGACTTCGACCACGTGGAGTTGGCCCAACGTATCGTCCAAATCTGTCGGGAAAAATTGCAGATCAAAGATATATCGAATGTTGTTGATATCATGTACAGAATTGCCGTACATGCGGATATCAAGGACGGTGCAATACAGGGGAACAATCCAGACTACTACGATCAACTTCGTAGCGGGACCTGGGAAAAAAGGGATATTCTCTCGGTCTCCAAGATAGAAGAACCGTTCGAAGTTCTCGGGACATTCTGCCAAAGTCTTAGCATCTTTCGTATCGCCGACGAACTCAGACTTTCCATCTTCCGAAGCGCGCCGCTATCAGCTGAGTTTTTTGCCAGCGGACACGCAACGCGCCAAATGATTAGAATTGGCCTTAAATTGGAAGTCATGGCGCGTAAACTATTTTTCAATGACGTCGAAGGAATCGAGAAAACAAGTGCCTTCGCGAGATATTCCCGTCGAAATACCGACGCCCTCGCCAGACATCTATTCCGCTATCCCCGCGAACGAGCATCAATGCTCATTATTGAAGCCACCATGCTTCGACTGCTTTCAACCGATAACAATCAGAAAGAGAGTTTAGGAACGGCTAGGTCATTTCTCACCCGAGCCGAGGCGATCGTCCTTGGCATGGGTTGGAATGCGCGCATAAAGCTCTGTCTGGCCTTGGAACGCTCGAAATTGAACCGGGCCCTCGCGCGCATGCATATCGCAGATGGGAACTACTCTGTCGCTCGAGAGTTCACGAAGTTGAGCGGATTGGATATCAGTTACATAGGGGAACGTGCCCGGAACAAAGGCGACGGATGGCTTTGGAAAACCATCGCCGGAATGCAAGAGGCTCGCATAATGGCGTTGGAGCAGAAACTTCCTCCGGAGTGATTCTACGCTCAACGTTGGATCGTTTCGAGGCGGAACTCCTCTCTGTCCTGGCCGAGGGGCGGTCAGTATGCCCATTGGCTTTATCGGAAGCTGATTGCTGAAGATTGACCTGAGCTCCATCTTCCCTCCATTCATAGAAAGAGTCCGGTTTTTTCTATGGAAAGGTGAGGTGCCGCCGATTCTCTAGACACTCTGCATCTTCAGTATTCGCTGCTGCTCGAACTTGACGGGTGTTCACGGTGTCGATGGCTAGCGTCTGCAGTTCCATGATAAATTAGGAGTTACAGCTTTTGTCGAGGCTTTTTGAAAGTGTGCCTTGTCAGGCATTGGCTTGATCTGATCAACAGCCACTTTCCGCATAGTGCGGGAGGAAAACGCTGATCGCCCAATCAATCCAATCAGAAAAACGCCTGCAGTCCCGTTTGCGCGCGACCGATGATCAACGTGTGAACGTCATAGGTGCCTTCGTAGGTGTTGACTGCCTCGAGGTTTACAACGTGGCGCATTACAGGAAATTCGTCCGAAATGCCGTTGCCGCCATGCATGTCGCGGGCCATTCGGGCGATGTCCAATGCCTTTCCGCAATTGTTACGTTTGATGACGCTGATCATCTCCGGCGTCATCCGCCCGTCTTCAAACAGCCGGCCGACGCGCAGGCAACTTTGCAAGCCGAGTGAAATCTCTGTCAGCATGAATGTTAATTTCTGCTGGTAAAGTTGGTTGTTGGCCAATGGCCGTCCGAATTGTTTTCGATCCAAGCCGTACTGCCGGGACGCATGCCAGCAGGCTTCCGCCGCGCCCAGCGCCCCCCAAGCAATACCGTAACGTGCTCGGTTCAAACAACCGAACGGCCCCGACAGTCCATCGGCATTTGGCAGCAGTGCATCTTCACTAACCTCAACACCATCCATGACGATCTCCCCGGTTACGGAGGTGCACAGCGAAAGCTTGCCTTCGATCTTCGGTGCCGACAGACCTTTCATACCTTTCTCCAAGATGAACCCTCGAATCCTGCCGTCATGGGCCGCGGATTTCGCCCAGACGACGAACACGTCGGCAAACGGGCTATTGGAAATCCACATCTTGGTGCCGTTCAGGCGATAGCCGCCATCGATCTTTTCCGCTCGGGTTTTCATCCCGCCTGGATCGGAACCGGAATCGGGTTCAGTCAGACCGAAGCATCCAATCCACTCGCCACTGGCCAACTTCGGCAGGTACTTCTGTCGCTGTTCTTCTGATCCGTAAGCTTGGATCGGGTACATCACGAGGCTTGATTGCACACTCATCATCGAGCGGAAACCGGAATCAACACGCTCGATCTCACGGGTGACTAAGCCGTACGAAACATACCCGGCACCGGTGCCGCCATACTCTTCTGGTACCGTCACGGCCAACAACCCGAGATTCCCCATTTCGGCAAAGATCGCCGGGTCTGTTTCTTGGCGACGGAACGCCTGCTGTACGCGAGGCGCAAGGTTATCTTGAGCATATCCGTGCGCTGTATCTCTGATCATCCGCTCTTCTTCGTTCAATTGAGAGTCCATGAGGAATGGATCTTCCCAGTTGAAAGCGTTCTTGTCGGTCATATTGGTAACCTCGTGTTTTCAGATCATGCGGGATGAAACGGCACAACAGTTTTACCCAGCAAATGGCCAGCGAATGCCACCGTTGCGCCGAGCGCGATTCAAACGGCTAAGTATTTCTCGCGGACCTCTGGGGTGCCTTCCAAGTCGGCAATAGTCCCTTCGTAGCGCATCTCGCCGCTTTCGATAATGTAGGCGCGGTCTGAGACCAACTTGGCGAAATGCAGGTTCTGTTCCGAGATCAGGACGGTGAGACCGGTGTTTTTCAGCTCAATGATCGTTTCCGCCATCTTCTCCACAATCACTGGTGCAATGCCTTCCGATGGCTCGTCGAGAAGAATCATCTTCGGGTTGCCCATGAGCGTACGCGCGATGGTCAGCATCTGCTGTTCGCCGCCAGATAACTGCCCGCCCAGGTTGGTTCGGCGTTCGGCCAAGTTTGGGAAAAGCTCAAACAAGTTGTCGAATGTCCACGCGTGGCCACTCCCCGAAGCCTGCCGCCGACCGACCTCCATGTTTTCCACGACTGTCAAATCTGAAAAAATGCGTCGCTCCTCGGGTACATAGCCCACGCCGAGCCTGCAAATCCGATAGGGCGGTAGGCTCGTCGTTTCGGTCCCGGTGAATTCGACCCGACCCGACTTCGGACGAACCAAGCCGTTGATACTTTTCATCGTCGTGGTTTTTCCAGCACCGTTTCGACCGAGTAACGCGACGACCTCACCGGCCGCCACCTTGAGCGAGACATCGTGAAGAATATGCGCGCCGCCGTAGAAAGAATTGATTTCCGACACTTCAAGCATGTTCAGAACCTCCCGACGCGAATGTCGCGCCACCACCGAGATACACTTCCTGGACTTGTGCGTTGGCTCGAACCTCGTCGACTGACCCTTCGGCCAACAACTCACCGCGGTTCAGGACCAAAAGACGGTGGGCATTTTCGAACACGACGTCCATGTCATGTTCGGTGAACAACACGCTGACACCGCGATCGGCAACGATGTCCGCCGCCAGTTTCATCAAGGCGCGCCGTTCGGTCGGCGCCATGCCGGCGGTTGGCTCGTCCATCAACAGCAAGTCTGGATCGTGCGCCAAGGCGACCGCCAGTTCCAAACGCTTGAGATCACCGTAGGCCAGAATATTCGCGGCCCGGTCGGCCTGGTCGGCCATGGATATCAATTCAAGCAGACGCATAGCATCATCGCGATAGAGCCTAGCCGCGCGACTGAACGTGGAGAAGGCTTTGTGATGGTGGGAGATAAAGGCCATCTGGACGTTTTCAATGACCGACATGGAGTTATAGACAGCGGTAATTTGAAATGTCCGCCCAACGCCAAGCCGCCAAATATCGCGCGGCTTCATGCCAATCAATTCCTTGCCACCCAACTGAACCGATCCTTCATCCGGCGAAAGGATGCCGTAGAGCATATTGAAACAGGTGGATTTCCCTGCACCGTTAGGTCCGATAAGCGCCAGCAACTCACCTTTCTTAAGTTCGAAAGAAACATTGTGTACAGCGCGGTTGCCGCCAAACGATTTGCTCAGGTTTTTGACTTGGAGAAAACTCATGAGCCGCTCCCCCGCATAGACAGGCGTCTGATCAATGCTTTTATCTGTTCCGCGGCGCCGGCCAAACCGCCTGGCAAAAGAATGGCAATGAAGATGATCAACAATCCCAACAACAAGCGCCAATACTCGAACCGCGACAGCCAATCTTGCAACAAGGTAAACACACTGGCGCCCGCGATGGGGCCGGTCAGAGACTGCACCCCGCCCAGGAACACCATGATCAAGGCGTCGAACGACGTGGCAATTTCCATTTCCGTCGGGAAGATGCTGCCTTTTGCGAACACAAACAGCCCGCCAGCCAATCCGGCCATGGCGCCGGCAAAGACAAAGGACATCCACTGGATCAGCTTGACGTTCATGCCGATTGCCTCAGTCCGTAGCGCCGAATCCCGCGTGCCGCGGAGCGCGTAGCCAAACGGTGTATGGGCCATGGCCCGGAGCACCATGATGCCACCGACACCCACAACCAGGACCAGGTAGAAGTAGACGCTTGGGTCGCTCGCCCATTCGGAGGGCCAGATATTGAGCATGCCGTCGTCACCGCCGGTAAACTCTTGCCACTGGAAGACGATCGACCACAACACCTGCGCGCAAGCCAGGGTCAGCATGGCGAAATAGACGCCCGTTAGGCGCACGCAGAACCAGCCGATGATGAAAGCCGCAAAACCGGCGCCCAGGGGCGCCAACATTAGCGCCAACTCCATTGGTGTTCCGGCATAGTGAACGAACAGCGCCGCCACATAGGCACCGCCACCGTAAAACGCTGCGTGACCGAATGAAACCAAGCCTCCGACGCCAAGGATGTAATGCAAGCTCGCCGCAAACAGGCAGAAGATGATGACGTCGGCGAACAGGACCGTGAGAAAGTTGACGCCGGTCAATGGGATCGCCGCCAGGGCCACGATGATAGCAGCCACCAAGATTTTACCGTTTCGCTCGAGTTCACGGAAAGGTTTCGGGGGCGGACCTTGTGAGCCGTGATCGCCGGCCATTTCTGGTTTTCCGAATAAGCCCCAGGGTCTAATGACCAATACGATTGCCATGACCGCAAACATCAAGACAAGCGTGCTATCAGGCAGCAAGCGAATGCCATAGACCTGAAGCACCGATATCAAAACTGCCGCTACGTAAGCGCCGAAGATTGACCCCATGCCGCCAGTCACCACGACGACGAAAATTGGTGCCAGGATGCCAAAGTCCATGAGCAGGTTGGCACTGCCTTTGGGCAGTTGCGCGGCGCCACCAATACCGGCCAGAAAGGCGCCTAGAAAAAATACGCCGGAAAACAGGACAGCCTGATTGACCCCCAACGCTGAGACCATTTCGCGGTCCTGGGTGGCGGCGCGCACCAGAACGCCAATCCGCGTCTTAGAAAACAGAAACCAAAGCGCGATCAAGACCACGATCGAGAGAACAATCAATACGAGGTCGTAGGTGGGAACTGGCTCGCCGAATATCCGAACAATCCCCTCAAAGCCCGGCGCGCGTTGCCCGAACAAATCCTCGGCGCCGAAAATCAACAACGTAAGATCCTGAATGACCAAGATGACACCGAACGTCGCGACCAGTTGGAAAAGCTCAGGGGCTTTGTAGATCGGTTTGAGGACGCAAACTTCGATGACAACACCGATCAAGCCGACGGCAATGCCAGCGAAGAGGATACTTGTCCAAAACCCGAACGCGCCGGGCAGCAATTCGATTGCCGTATAGGCGATATATGCCCCCAGCATATAGAGCGAGCCGTGCGAAAAATTCACAACCCGTGTGACGCCGAAAATGATCGAAAGCCCTGACGCAACCAAGAACAACGCCGCTGCGTTCGAGAGGCCAGTTAAAAATTGGGCAAAATAGAACGCCATTAATGAAGTCCTGTCGCCAGAAAGTTACAAACAAAATCGAAAAGGACGGGCGGACGCCGATAACCGGACGCCCGCCCGAGGTTTAAGGCATTACTTCGCGGCCGGACGCAGTTTCATAACTTCTGCATCCGAAGGCAGATAATCGGCACCGTTCTTGTAGGCCCAATCCACCATGACGCCCCTGCCGTTCTTGACGGCGGTCTTACCGACCCACGCACCCATCGTGGATTGATGGTCGATCTTGCGGTAGTGGATCTTTCCGACCGGTGTCGCAACGTCCAGACCTTCGAAGGCATCGACCATTTTCTCCGTGTCGGTCGATCCGGCTTTCTTGATCGCGGCGGCAATCGACATCATTGTGTTGTAGCCGACGATCGAGCCGATGCGCGGATAGTCTTTCCATTTGGCATCATAAGCCTGGACAAATGCGGTATGGGAAGGCTTGTCGATCGTATACCAGGGATAGCCGGTAACAACCCAACCGTCCGGTGCGTCGCCCTTCAGCGGGTCCAGGTATTCCGGCTCGCCAGTCAACAGGCCCAACACGAGGCGCTTGTCGAATAGGCCGCGCAAGCTGCCTTCACGAACGAACTTGGCCAGATCGCCACCGAAAGTGACGTTGTAAATCGCATCAGGCTTTGCCGCCTCGATGGCCTGCACTTCGGCGCCGGCATCAATCTTGAACAGGCCTGGCCATTGTTCAGTGACGAACTCCACATCTGGGCGTTTGGCCTTCAAAACCTTTTTAAATGCCGCAACGGCGTCCTTACCGTACGCGTAGTTGGGTGCAATGGTGGCCCAGCGTTTGATTTTCTTGTCGCCCGCGGCAGCTTCCGCGAGCATCGCAGCCTGCATGTATGTCGAAGGGCGCAGACGGAACGTGTAGCGATTGCCTTTCGCCCAGACCAATGCATCGGCTAGCGGTTCGGCCGCAAGGTACAGGCGTTTCTTCTGGCCGGCATAGGATGTCAATGCCAACCCGATATGACTGAACAGTGAGCCCGAAACAAGTGCAACACCATCGCGCGTGAACAATTCCTCGGCAATCTTGACGGCCTCGCCTGGCTTGCCTTGGTCATCACGAGAAATTAATTCCAGTTTCTTGCCGAGAACGCCGCCCTTGGCATTGATATGCTCAATCGCCAGCTGCGCTCCCTGTTTGTAGGGAATGGTATGCGCCGGTAGACGCTTGTAGCTATTGATGTCACCGATCTTGATGGTGTCGGCGGCAAAAGTTTGGGTCGTAAACGCGGCGGCAATGACCGCCACGCCTGGAATGATGGTTTTAAACTTCATGGGATATTCTCCTCCAATCTCCATTGTGTTCCGTGGGTAGAAAATTTTTACGTTCTGCTAGGCTGTAGACACCTCACTCGCATCTTCTCAGGAAAGCGTTGACCCTCAGGTTACGCAAAGCGCAAAATCCATTTGTATACAAACAAACTTTCATTCGGGCTGCAATGCTTCTCTTTACCTAAGAGATGATCGGTGTCGAGGTTTTCGCTCTTGAAGGTCGTCATCGATTCTCCTCTGTCGTAAAATGTTTCTTTGGTTCGATCATCCATACTCGGCCTGTGCCGCCTTCAATACGGCGCTGTCGCCGACGTGGACCTCAAAATCGACAACATTACCATCAGTGGCGGCACTCATATCGATAGCAGCGCCTGGCAATACCGGCGCCGCCAATCGTGCCTTAAGGGATTTCAAATCGCTAGGGTGCGCCCCTACCGCAGAGGCTGCCTCGCGAGCCGCAATTCCCAGCGTACACAGTCCGTGTAGGATCGGTCGGTCGAATGTGTTGGCCTTCGCGACCTCAGGATCGACATGAATCGGGTGTAAATCGCCGGTCAGCCGATACAACACGGCCTGGTTCGGATTCGTTTGGAAACTAGCGGTCCAACTGGGCGCCTGCATTTCCTTCTTTTCTGCCGACGGACCGCGTTCTCCGCCCCAATCTCCGACACCTGGCAAAAAGATCGAGTAAGTAACCTCGAAAAACTCGCATTCCGCCGCAATATCGACCATCGAAGCCTTGCCTTTATCCCAAACCGCCGCGACTCGGCCCGTCATCTCGAACTCGGCTTTCTTCGGCATCGGCCGATTGACAGTTAACCCCTGGCTCGCATGTAAGGAACGATGAGGGTCGTACGCCCCCGTGGCGCCACAGGCTTCCACTGCCCACAGACCAAGCGCGCATCCGTAGCTTGGCAAGACCCGAAGATCACGCTCGTATATCAAATCCGTGCGATCCGGCGGCGCGCCGACGGCGAGCGCATACAAGATGGCATCCAATTCGTCATAGGAAACGATCTGCGCTCCGAGGTCTTGTCCGATGAGTGATTTGAGATCCATTTCCAGTCCTGTTGTCTGCTTGTTAAATCGTTGAGTTCTGGCGCTAGCCTGCCGCCCGCTTGGCTGCATCGGCATTTGAAAGCCCCAACTTGGCTTTCGCCTTTGCCACCGCTTCGGCTCTTGACTCGGTTCCCAGCAACGCCAAATAGGTCTGTCTCCATTGCGTCAGGTCGGCATTTCCTTGGCCGAGTTCCCGAAGGAATGATTTGGTCAACGCGACGGCATTTGCATCGTTCGCCGCCATTTGTTCGGTCAACTGGTTTTTGCGTTCCTCAAGCTGGTCGCGTTTCAGGACCTCGCTGACCAAACCAGCATCCCGGGCATCGTTAGCCGAAAATCGCTCACCCACAACCAATAAGCGCGTCAGAGTTTCTGCCGGTACCTTGTGCTGAATGCGTGCAATCGCCTCTGGATTGTAGAGCAAGCCGAGCCGCGTTGCTGGTATATTGATGACTGCCTTTTCCTCGGCGATCCGAATATCGCAGGCCAATGCCAGATGAACCGCTGCCCCCACGCAAGGACCCTCGATTATTGCGACGACCAATCCTGGAAACGCGGCGATCGCGTCGGTGACGCCCGTGACTTGATCGTCATATTCGGCATCGACTTCACCGCCTGATATCTCGTTGAGATCTGCGCCGGCGCTGAAAGAGCTACCCTGACCGCTCAGAAACGCAATTTTCGGCCCGCCCTCAAGCGGCGATGCAAATGCCGATACGAGATCTTGCAGGAGTACCGAAGACAGCGCGTTCTTCTGCTCGGGCCGGCCCATTACAATGTGCCGAGCGGGTCCTTCATCCCAGAATTTTAATGACCCGGCCATCAGGACGCTTCACTCCGCATCTCAGGAGCCAACCATTTTTGCCGCATCGCAGAATTATCGAACGCGAGGACCTCTTCCAGATCGGCAGAAAGATCGAAAAGAAAATGATCGTTGGTGCGCTTGGCAATAACCTGGAGCCCCACTGGCAGGCCGTCACTCAAACCACAGGGCAGGGATGCCCCTGGTGTGCCCGCAACATTGTACTGCGGCGTAAACGGAAAGGCTCCCCACAATTCGCTAACTTCCCGGCCATCGACAACGGTCGGCCGCTCGCCGTGCGTGAACGCTGTTGTGGCGGTCGTCGGCGTGACGATGACGTCATACTCGTCAAAAAACTCATCGATCCGCAGGCGATAGACATCAAGATCAGCCTTTGCCGTCGCCACCTCCTCGGGACCGATAAGTCGCCCAGCTTGCAAGGTCTCGCGCTCGTAGTCGGTTAGATTTTCCGCACCGCGCTCCAATAAATCGCCGCGCTCTTGATGTTCGACCGATAGTACCAGGGGACCGAAAATTGTCTTCCAATCGTCAATTGGCGGTGCCGCGTCGATGATCTCATGGCCCATGTCGGAAATCTTCGCGAGCGCGCCTTCAATAACGCTGGCCACCGCCGGGTCGACGGGCCGGCCCTCCGGCGCAGCAGACCAGGCAATTCTTAGTCCCTTTGCAACACTTCGGCGTTCAAACCGGCTCTCGGCAATAACCTCCATAAACCGCCTGCCATCATCGACCGTGCGCGCAAGCGGCCCTGGGCAAACGAACTCCGTCATCGCGACGCAGCCGTTCTCGTCAGCGCACAGACCGTGCGTGGGCTTGAAACCGAACAGTCCCGTGAACGCCGCAGGGATGCGGATTGAGCCGCCACCGTCGGCACCCAAGCCGACAGACGCAAGCCCCGCCGCCACCGACGATGCCGCACCGCCGCTGGAGCCACCCGGTGTGCGAGTTTCGTCCCACGCGTTGCCGGCGTCGGGACCGAGGCGGTTATCGGTGGTCGCTGATTGCCCGAACTCGGCCGTATTGGTTTTGCCGGTAAACACTGCGCCAGATGCGCGTAGACGTGCGATCAGGCCGCTGTCAGCGTCGCTGACATTGTCTTGAAAAAAATACGAGCCGTAGGTCGTGCGTACTCCGGCCACTGCAAAAGTGTCCTTGATAGATATCGGCACCCCGCACAATGGGCTGGCCTCACCTTTGCGGTACGCCTGCTCCGCCTGCTTGGCCTGCTTGCGCGCCATCTCGTCCATGCGGGTGAGATAGGCGTTGAGTGCCGGATTGAACATATCAATCCGGGCAAGCACCTCGTTGGTCACCTCAACCGGCGACAGCGCACCCGACCGATATGCCGCAAGCAATCGGTGGACAGGCCAGAACAGGGGGCTGTCGCCGGCATCAGGGAGATTAGCCATGTGGGAATACACCCCCGCTGATGCCATATGTTTCACCCGTGATGTAACCGGCCTTGTCGCTGGCCAGAAAAGACACAAGATCGGCGACATCTTGAGGCTCGCCTACGCGTCCAACATAAGACCGGTCTTTGGCATACCCTTCAAAGAACTCAGTCGGATAGATTTTGCGCAAGAAATCGTTGTAGATGAGGCCCGGTGCCACCGCATTGACACGAACCCCCAAGGGTCCGTTCTCCGCAGCCGCCACGCGGGTCAGCGCCATCACCGCAGCCTTCGCCGCCGCATAGGCTGAACCGTGTTCCTTGGAGCATTCCCACGCACCTATCGACGAGATATTGACGACATTTCCAGCCCCTTGCTTGATCATGTGGGGCAACGCGAAACGCATGCAATAAAAGGTGCCATTGAGGTCGATATCTAGGCTCTTGTGCCAAGTTTCCAGGGACATCTCGGAGACAGGCTCGATCTTGTTAAAGCCGGCATTATTGACCAACACATCCAGCCGACCGCATTGATCAACGACGTCGTTCATGACCTGCTCGACCCGCTCGGCGTCGGTAACGTCAAGCGGCATGGCGAGTGTTTTCTGGCCCGTCTCGTCGGCAATCTTGTCGGCATACTCACCGCAGCGGCGCTCGTGCGCGTCGGTGACAACGACCGTCATGCCGTCCAGCGCCAACTGTCTGGCAATGGCGCCGCCGATTCCAACACCGGCTGCCGCCGTAACCAAAGCTACCTTTTGATCTGACATTCCTTGGTTTCTCCTTACGCACTCAACCGCGGACTTGCGGGATGACATCGTTGGCGAAAGTTTCGAGCCGGCGCTCACGGCCACCCGAGTGCAGCGGGAAAGTAATCCGGTCAATGTCGCACTTAGAGACCTCATTGATGCGGCCAACGCAGTAATCAACATCACCGGCGATGGCAACGGTCTGACACCACTCATCTGTGACCTTGCTCTGGTGATCGGTATGCAACGACAGATGCGACTCGAAATGGTAGTCAGCCATGATCTCGTCCCACAACGTGCGGTACTTCTCCCACTGCGGTGGCACGACCTTCCATTCGGTGAACGTCGCAGCCTGCGTTGCCGCCCAGGAACGCACGTCATTGAGCGCTTTACGCTGATCTTCCTGCACACTGGTGGTGCACATGAAATCAATATCGATGTCTTCGCGTTTGCGACCCGCTTTTTCGAGGCCCTCATAAACGAAGTCCAACTGCCATTTGATCAGATCATTGTCCGCCGCGCCCATGAGAATGACGCCGTCGGCAACCTCGCCCGCCAGCTTCAGGATTCTCGGCTGCGTAACAGCCAAGTAAATCGGGATTTCTCGGTTGGCGACGGCCAAGCGCAGGTCATTGCCTTCAAACTCAGCACTTTCACCTCGAAACCAAGCTTTCATCGCCACGATCCCGTCGCGCAATTCAGCGATTTTGGACGGCCTGATTCCGATTGAATTAACGGCAATCCAGCCAGCGCCGAGTCCCACCTGGGCACGGCCATTCGAAATCTCATCGAGCGCTGCGTGGCCGCTGGCCGTGACTGTCGGATGGCGGGTTTTCAAGTTGGTAACGGCGGTGCCGATCTGTAACTTTTCAGTGGCCATGGCCGTCAGGGTCATGGTCGTGTAAATCTCTTTCATGCCAAGCTGGTGGTCAATGTACCAGATGTGTTCGAAGCCCAGGTCTTCGATCTTTTTCGCCATGGGGCCGACATTCGCCAGCGGTTCGCGCGGGCTGACGCCGCGGGAAATACCAAATCTTTGAACCATTATTGTCTCCTTTTTAGCGCGTTTTCTATGGCCGATGCGTAGAGCGCCGGTTGGTCGATACTCATTAGATGCCCGGCATCGGGAATCTCGTGATAAGTGGTCTCGCCGAGTGCATCGCACAGAATGTCAGCGGCCTTGCGCGGACAAAATTGGTCTTGGTCTGCGCCGATTACATCTACAGGCGTGGTGATTCGTTCCAGGTGCGGCGTCAATGGCGTCTCACGCAATCCCGCCATGGCCCGTGCGGCATTGATATAGCCGCCGCCTTCGCCGACAGCCTCGACCCGGCGTTGGCTGATCGCATCCAAGTTCGCATCGGGACTGACAAGCTGCAGCGCGGTATCGTCCATGAGCGACGCGGTGAAACCGTCGAAATCGTTCTGCACCATTTCAATCCGCTGCACGAAAAATTCCGCTGCCGTACGCCCGACGATGGACGACGTACCGCTAACAATGATCTGCGGAATTAAGTCTGGCCGTTGCGCCGCCGCCCAAAGAACGATGGTCCCCCCTAATGAGTAACCGATACAAGGCGCCGGCCCGGTGACAGTTTCCAGGAAAGCGATCAGGTCGCCGCCTAACTGCGCCAAGGTGCCGTCGGCATCTCCAAGGGTGGTTTCGCCGTGCCCCCGGAAATCATAGGCATAGCTGCGAAATCCACTCAGGCGGTTCTGAACGTCTTCCCAGCTCCGTCGATCCTCGGCTAGCCCGTGGATCATGACGCAGTTGGGGCCATCGCCAGTGACCGTGTACGCTGCGTCGATATCGTTAAGGGTCACTCTCAAGATGCCGTCCCTTCAGATTCCAATTGCGACCGCAGCCATTCTCGGACGTCATTCTTGCGAATTTTCCCCGCCGGCGTCGTCGGCATTTCGTTGATGTGATATACGGCTTCCGGCCAATGTTTCTTGTCGAGACCCTTCTCCGCTACAAAGGCCACCAGATCTTCTTTTTCGAACCGGCGGCTTGATGGTCCCAGGACGGCACATATACGTTCGCCGAGGCGCGGATCGGGCAAGCCGACCACGGCTACGGTCTTGATGTCGGGATGAGCGGCGATGGTATCCTCAATGGGAACCGGCGAAATATTGACACCACCTCGGATGATAAGATCTTTCGAACGGCCGGTAATCCGCAGATACCCGTCTGCGTCAACAACCGCCCGGTCGCCGGTATCGAAAAACCCATCAGCATCGATGAGTTCGGCGTTGAGATCATCCTGACCCATATACCCCATGAACATATTCGGCCCACGCACCAAAAGTTCACCTTCCGTCAACGGGGGCTGATCCACTCCATTGTCGTCAATTACTTTCATTTCAAGACCCGACGTCGGCCGACCGGCGGTCTCCAGGCGTTTTTCCCTGGCGCATGACCGTGGCACGCAAGTGGTAACGCCACCCTCGGTCATACCCCAAAGGACAGTAACAAAGGTATTTGGGAACTGCTGTTCGGCGTGTTCCAGCAGCGTCGGCGGCACTTGCGCACCGCCGCACAAAAACGACCGCATTGCCGCGAGCTTCGGCCGATCGCCCGACCAATCGGCATCCAGCAGGTCCTTCAGGAACGGCGTCGCTGCGGCCGTGAAATCGCATCCGTACTCCTCAATCAGATGAAGCGCCGCCACCGGAATCCACTTTTCCTGCAACACGAGTGGCGCACCCAAGGCAAACGCCAATAAGCTGCCGTGAATGGCGCCGACAGAGTGACCCAGCGGCGAGGCCATGAAGATCGGCGTATCGGCGGAAAGGTCGAACCTTTCTGCAATGGTGATGTTGAACGACGCCAAACTGTTCGATGAATGCATCACCGCTTTCGGCATGCCGGTCGTACTCGATGTAAACATCAGATGGTCCAAATCGGGCACGTCCGGGCCGGTTGCAGCCTCGGATTTGGCATTGTCGAACCATGTTTGCGCGCCTTCATGGTCGATAAGCAAGATGTCGATACGATGTTCGGCTGACCCGGCTGATTCTCTAAGAACGTCGCCGGTTTCAAATCCGCCAAAGTTTGCTGCGCCGACCAGGCAACGTGCGGAAACAAGGTTGATTGCATACGCCATCATCGGCGCGTCGGTTCGGATCGGTATGTTCGCGGGGATGGCACCGAGTTGGCGGACAGCCAAATGCGCAATATGCCAATCCGCCCAATTGGGCAACACGATCAGCACGACATCGCCCGCGCTGACTCCGTGAGCGAGGAAACTATCGGCCAACTGCTCGGCTGTGGACCACAAGGTTTGGTGTGTGAAGCGTGCGCCGCGATCATCAACAAGGGCCAAATCATTGGGGCGCGCCCGAACTACGTCGTCATAGCGGTCGATCAGGCTGCGGTCCGGCCACCAGCCGCGCTGGCGGTAAACACTCTCCCGCGCATTCACGACATCATCTGCCGATGTTTCCCACTCTCGCCCAATCGCATTCATCTTGAAATCAGCTTTGCCTCCCGATTTGACGGCATACTGACAGGTCGAATTTAAAAAAGCAATATTGATTTCACTTTTTTGTAAAAGTTACATCATTTTTATTGCCAATGTCGTTGGTTGCCCCTATTTTGGCTGAGAGCACTAAAGGAAAACAGATGTTGGCAGAACCTATCACACCCAAGGGACGGCGAACCCAGCAGCGCATCCTAACAGCGGCCAGAACCGTGTTGGCGTTGACCGGCTATGTCACCATGCGGATGTCGGATGTAGCCCAGGAGGCAGGCCTGTCGTTAGGTGCCCTCTACCGTTACTTCGACAACAAGGAGGACATCTTCGACAATTTGATCGGCAACACCCATGAAGACTTGTATCAGGCCTCCAAGGGTGGCGGCTTGGATTTTGCCGCGCACCCATATGAAGCCTTATATGCCAGTAACCGAGGTTACCTTGAACTCTACTTCGAGAACCGCGACGTCCTGCGGGTGTTGATGGAAGTAATGACCGTTGATACACGCTTTCGCGACATTTGGTGGGAAATGCGCCAACGCCATATACGACGGTTCATGGCGGCGATTACGCGCCATCATAACTATTGTGGCCTGTCCGAGCAGGAGGCCTTGCGGCGCTGCGAGGCCATATGCTCAATGGTTGAAATGAGCGCCTATGCATGGTTTGCCCAGGGTAAGAAAAACGACGTACCGCCGACGTTGGACGAAGCCACTCGAATCGTAACGGATATTTGGTTCGCGGCGTTTTTTGAACAATCGCTGGAAAGCTCCCGCCCCGAAGCCGGAGATCGCAGAGCGGCAGACAATGCAGGCTGACCGGCAGGCGAGGGAAATATGAGCGCGTTGCAAGCACCGAGTACGCCGCCCACGGTATTGGCGCTTAGCGGGGGTATCGGCGGTGCCAAGTTGGCACTGGGTCTTTATCGCGTTTTAGCGCCGTGGGAGCTTGCCGTCGCCATCAACACCGGTGACGATTTCACCCACCTCGGTCTACATATCGCGCCCGACGTCGACACCGTCATGTATACCCTGGCCGGTGAGAATAATACCGAGCTGGGTTGGGGGCGGATCGGCGAAAGTTGGAATTTTATGCAACAGTTCAGCCGCCTAGGTGGTGAAGACTGGTTCAATTTGGGAGACGGCGATCTCGCTGTTCATATGCGCCGACGCCAATTGCTTGACGACGGATTGGGCCTCGGCGCCATTACATCGCGCTTCTATGCGTCATTCGGCATACAGGCCCATGCCTGGCCGGCGAGCGACGATCCAGTGCGCACCATGATCGCCACGGCGGATGGGCGCCGGTTGCCATTTCAAAACTATTTCGTTGGCGAAAAATGTGCCCCTGAAGTGCGCGGTTTTTCATATGTCGGCGCGGACCACGCAAGCCCCAACGCCGAGCTTATCGCGGCTCTGAACGACGGCAATCTGCGAGCTGTCGTTATTTGTCCATCCAATCCTTTTGTCAGCATCAATCCTATCCTCGCCATTCCGGGTGTGCGCGATGCGCTGCGATCTTGTCGTGCGCCGGTTGTTGCTGTCAGTCCGATCGTCGGAGGCGCCGCGATCAAGGGTCCGCTTGTCAAGATGATGACGGAACTAGGGCAATCCGCAAATGCTCGATCGGTCTTCGACAACTACCGGGATTTTCTGTCGGGCGCGGTGATTGATTCCGTTGACATGGATCTGGCCGAAAGCCTCGACGTTCCGGCATTTGTTGCACCCACCGTTATGAAAGATATCACTGACCGCGAAAATCTCGCCCGGGCCGTGCTAGATTTTGCCGACGGGCTTTCCATTGATGTGAGAGAAACGGGATAAAACGGTGATGCCAGCCCGTCTCGAGATTTTCGCATTGCCCGGAATGCCGACGATTCAGCCCGGCGATAACCTGGCGTCAATGATTGCCGCATATGGACCCAAACCCGACGATATCATCGTCGTTGCACAAAAAGTTATATCCAAGGCCGAAGGCCGCATCGTTACGCTTTCAACAGTCTCCCCCTCACCCCGCGCGCTTGAGCTATCGCATACAACTGGCAAAGATCCTCGAGTCGTTGAGCTTGTGCTGCAAGAGTCCGCCAATGTCATCCGCGCTGAGCCTGGATTAATGATCGTCGAGCACCGGCTCGGGTTCGTCTTGGCCAACGCCGGCATTGATGCCTCCAATGCCGGTGGCGAGGACCAAGTCATCTTGCTGCCTGCCGCACCGGACGAAACCGCTCGGCAATTAAGGCAATCAATAAAAGCCGTAACCGGTGCCGACATCAGTGTCATCATCACCGATTCTTGGGGTCGGGCGTGGCGCCTTGGCACTGTTGGTTTCGCCATCGGCGTTGCGGGCGTACCGGGCATTATAGATATGTGCGATCATCCAGACCTGGACGGTCGACCGCTACAGGCGACAACCATCGGCATTGCAGATGAGTTGGCGGCGGCGGCGTCTTTGCTTATGGGGCAGGCCGACGAGGGGCAACCGGTCGTCGTCATCCGCGGATTGCGGGCGCGTGACGATGAAAGCTGTGCCGTCGACCTCCTTCGCCCCACTGAACAAGATCTGTTTCGTTAGGAGCGCGCTGAATGAGCCTTTCGGAAGTTTACGCTGTCATTCCCGTGAAGCGATTCGACCAGGCCAAAAACCGACTAGCCGGCATCCTCGACGCTCGCCAACGTCGGCAGCTTTCGCAAACCATGCTGCGTGACGTTCTCGGTGCCGTCGAACGGACTGATGGGCTGGCCGGTGCTGTTGTGATCAGCGCCGATCCCCTAGCCCACCGCATGGCCGCAGAATACGGCGCCGATGCCTTAGAGGACCCGGTCGAGACCGGCCCCAGTGCCGCCATCGCAATGGTGGCTGAATATCTGACCCAGAAATCACGCGCCAGCATGATGGCAATCATGGCGGACGTGCCCTTGGCAAGCAGCGAGGAACTGACTCAGATGCTCTCGGGCCACGGTGATGAACCGGCCGTGACATTGGCGCCGGCGCGCAATGGACTGGGTTGTAACGCTGCGGTCTGCTCGCCAGCTGATGTCATCGCGCTTTGTTTCGATGGCAAAAGCCATGCACGGCATCAGCAATTGGCGGCGCGGCGCGGCGCGGCGTTGGCAGTCATTGAGGCGCCGGGGATTGGTCTGGATATTGACGATGCCAACGACCTCGCGGCGTTGCACGCATGGCATGCCCCTACCCTTACGTCGTGCTTGTATCAGACCTTCAACCTATTCACTCAACGGGGTGTGGCATGAACCATCTTGACCGCAAATCCCTTCTGCCTTTGGAACTCCCGCCTGATGCCGATCCTCGAAAATGGCTCGATGCAAAGGGGGCGGGTCTCGAAGTTCTGATGTCGCTAGCGGCTGAATTGCGCGACCAGGGACATGGCTCGCTCATCAGTTATGCCAAGAATGTATTCATCCCGCTGACACAATTATGTCGTGATGTTTGCCACTATTGCACTTTCGCGGAAACACCGAGCGACGGTCGGGCGGTCTTTCTCAGTCCCGACGAGGTATTGGAAACAGCCCACGCCGCCGCGGCGGTTGGCTGTACGGAAGCGCTGTTTACGCTCGGCGATAAGCCGGAACTGCGTTACGCACGGGCGCGGCAAGAACTGAGCGAACTGGGCCACGACTCGACCATATCCTACCTGGTCGAAATTGCCGCCCTGACGACGAAGGAAACCGGACTGCTGGCGCACGTCAATCCAGGCGTTATCGGTGACGAGGATATCCAGCGCCTACGGCAAGTCTCGGTTTCGCAAGGTCTGATGCTGGAAAGTGCAGCCGAACGGCTCTGTGAGCGCGGCGGGCCACATTTTGGCTCGCCTGACAAGCATCCCGCGCGCCGGCTCGAGACACTGCGCCTCTTCGGAGCCAACAATGTGCCAACCACCAGCGGCATCCTGATCGGCATTGGCGAAACTCGCGCAGAACGAATCGAGGCACTGAGCGCGCTCCAGGAACTGCATGACCGTTTCGGCCACCTCCAAGAAATCATCATCCAGAACTTCAAGCCGAAACCCGGCACCAAAATGGCAGATGCCAAGGCCCCGCCGCTTGAAGAATTGCTCTGGACCATCGCTGTGGCGCGGCTGATTTTTGGGCCGCACATGAACATCCAGGCGCCGCCCAATTTGGTGGCGCGGGACCGGGCGCGGGTGATCGCTGCCGGCATCAACGACTGGGGCGGCGTCTCGCCTGTGACCCATGATTACGTCAACCCGGAAGCCCCTTGGCCGGAACTGTTTGATCTATCGACTCAAACAGCGGCCGCCGGCAAGGTTCTGGTCGAACGTCTGGCTGTCTACCCGTCGCATCTTTCAGACGGTGGTCATTGGATCGACGAAAATCTGGCCGGCGCTGCGCTCCGGGCCCGTGACGCAAGCGGTTTTGCGCGCGCCGACACCTGGTACGCCGGAGCCAGCAACCAGACGCCACCGTTTTTGGCTGGTGGCGACGCCCCTGCTGTTCATGGCGACGGCAAGCTCGAAACGATCTTATCGCAGGCGGAAAACAGTTCTCTACTGGCGGAGGATGAGGTCGTCCGGCTTCTTGATGCGCGCGGAGACGAAATCCAACGTATCTGCGCGTTCGCCAACGAACTGCGTGCCCAAACGGTAGGTGACGACATCACCTACGTCATCAACCGTAACATCAACTACACCAACATCTGTACCTATCACTGCGCGTTTTGCGCTTTTTCGAAAGGTAAGCGGCGCGACGACCTGACGGAAAAACCATATAATCGCCCGGTTGACGAGGTCGTCGCCATGGCCGCCGAAGCCGTCGATCGCGGCGCCACGGAAGTTTGTTTGCAAGGCGGTATCCACCCGGAATACACAGGCGAAACCTATCTCGGCCATGCCCGGGCCATCCATGACGCCTTTCCCGAATTGCACATTCACGGCTTCTCGCCGCTGGAGGTCCGCCATGGAGCCGACACCTTGGAGATTTCGATCAAGGAATTCTTGACGCGGTTGAAGCATGCGGGCTTGCGCAGCCTGCCCGGCACAGCGGCTGAGATTCTCGACGACGATGTCCGCGCCGTCATCTGCCCCGATAAATTAGGTGCCGCCGAGTGGCTCGACATCATTGAGACGGCGCACGGCGTGGGTATTCCGACCACAGCGACAATCATGTTCGGTCATATAGAGCAGCCCGTCCACGTGGCCCGGCATTTGGTGCAAATTCGTGATCTGCAGATCCGCACCGGCGGCTTTACCGAATTTGTGCCGCTGCCCTTCGTTCATATGGAATCGCCCATCGCTTTGAAGAACCGGGCACGCAAGGGGCCAACCTATCGCGAAGCCATCTTACTGCACGCGGTGGCGCGGATCGTGCTGCATCCGTACATCGAAAACATCCAGACGTCTTGGGTGAAAATGGGGCTGGAAGGCGCCAAGGCCTGCTTGCAAGCCGGTTGTAATGATCTTGGCGGCGTCTTGATGAACGAGAGCATCTCACGTGCCGCGGGCGCCGACCATGGGCAGGAGCTACGGTCTGACGAGATGTGGGCATTGATCCGCTCCATTGACCGAACCCCGAAACAGCGCCTCACCGATTACCGCGCCCCCCAATCATATTGACACCCGCGTTTAGGAGTCCCCACGCATGGAAAACAGCAAAAAGAGAATCGCAATCATTGGCGGCACCGGCGCTTTGGGGTCAGGTTTGGCAATTCGTTGGGCGCAGGCCGGCCATGAAATCATCATCGGTTCACGCGGCGCCAAAAAGGCTGAGACCATGGCTCGGGAATTCGCCGAAAAAGCGGGTAAATCCATCCGGGGATTGGAGAATGCCGCAGCGGCGCAAGCCGGAGATATTGTGGCGCTCACGGTTCCCTACGCCAACCATGGCGCGACCCTGGATACCATTCGCCCGCACGTGGACGGAAAAATCGTCATCGATATCACGGTCCCCTTGATGCCACCGAAAGTGCGCACTGTGCAATTACCGGCCGAGGGCTCGGCGGCGAAGGCGGCGCAAATGAGCCTTGGCGAGAACGTCCGTGTGGTTTCGGCTTTTCAAAATGTCGCCGCCGCGCATTTGGCTGATCCCGCTCACGACATCGATTGCGATGTCTTGGTCTGCGGCAACGACCGCGAGGCACGCGGGACTGTGATTGAGTTGGCTGCTGATGCCGGTATGCAGGCCTGGCACGCCGGGCGCATCGATAACTCTGCCGTCGCCGAAGCCATGACGTCAGCGCTCATCTTTATCAATGGTCACTACAAGAGTGACGGCGCCGGTCTGCGCATCACGGGTATTCCCAGCACCAAGTAAAACGGATCGTGATCGTCGGCAGCGGGATGCTCTGTCGAGTGCGGTTTGCCAAGCGTGGCAAAAACGTGCCAACGTCAATCATTGGAACCGAGACCGTAGACACAAGGGGCATTGATGACCGAGAAGGGAACCGAAAACACCCTGGAAGCCTCCATCGGTTTACAGCTCAAATCCATTCGCACGGCGCTGGGCATGACCATGACCGATCTTTCAAAGGCGGCATCAGTATCCGTCGGCATGCTTTCCAAAATTGAGAATGGCCAAATTTCGCCTTCGCTCTCCACGCTTCAGTCGCTTGCTGAGTCGCTCAATATCCCAATTTCCAGTTTCTTCCAAAAATTCGAGGTCGCCCGGGAAGCGAGCCTCGTGAAAGCGGGAGAAGGTTTGGTCATCGAACGGCGGGGTACGCGGTCCGGACATATCTATCAGCTGTTGGGGGCGCCGCTCCGCAATCGGGTCAAGATGGAACCCTACCTGATCACCCTGACGAAGGACTCGGACACCTATCCATTGTTCCAACACCCAGGCGTCGAATTCATTTATATGTTGGAAGGCGAGTTGGTGTACCGACACGCCGACAAGGATTATTCCCTCGGTACCGGCGACAGCCTGTTTTTCGACGCGCAAGCCCCACATGGCCCATTGGAAATTCTTTCGTTCCCATGCACTTATTTGGCGGCAATCGCATCTACCGATGAATAAGATATTTTCTTAAAAATAAAATTTTTTTCTTTTGAAGCAAGTTTCATTTTGCTAGATTGGCACCATTGCGATGATGGAGACAGTGCCGATGTGCGGAATTGTGGGTCTGTATTTGAAAACACCGAAACATGGTGATGAGCTTGGCCGGTTAACCGCTGGAATGCTGCACGAGATGCGCGAGCGCGGGCCCGACAGCGCAGGATTCGCGGTCTATGGCGCTGCCGAAGCGACCGATAAGTTGGTGTTGCTTTCGACCACCGGTGAGACCGATTGGGAACAGTTGGTCGTCGCTATGGGCAAGGCATTAAGCATAGAGGCTGAGGCACTGCCGATCAGTGACCATGCCGTGCTACGGATTGACGGTCATGGTCGTGAGGCCCGGCGATGGTTGATCGAAAATGCACCTGATGTGACCGTTCTATCTGAGGGTCATGCGCTCGAGGTCTTCAAGGGCGTCGGCGATCCTGATGCCGTGGCGGAACGATTCAATCTCGCGGGGCGCACCGGCACACACGCTATTGCACACACCCGCATGGCGACGGAAAGCGCCGTCACCACCAGCGGTTCGCATCCGTTCGCCACCGGCGCCGATACCTGCCTGGTTCACAATGGATCGCTCTCCAATCACAATCGGTTGCGCGAGAAACTTCGCGCGGCCGGAGAAAGCTTCCAGACGCAAAATGATTCCGAGGTCGCTGCCGGCTTCTTAGCTTGGCGCATGCGCGAGGGCGACGATCTGGACACCGCATTGAAACACGCGCTAACCGATCTCGATGGTTTCTTCACGTTCGCCATCGGCACGCGCGACGGTTTCGCCGTATTGCGCGACCCCATCGCCTGCAAGCCGGCCGTGGTCGCCGAGACCGACGACTGGGTGGCCATG
Organism: Rhodospirillaceae bacterium; assembly: GCA_016845145.1. Classification (GTDB taxonomy): domain Bacteria; phylum Pseudomonadota; class Alphaproteobacteria; order Rhodospirillales; family Casp-alpha2; genus TMED8. Next base: position 3,851 of record JAERTE010000018.1, on the reverse strand, counting down.
GCATCGGAATTTCGCGCCATCGCTACGCTGCCCGATGTCGCCAACGCCGAGATTTGGGAGCCAACGCCCGCCGTTGTTTATAGTTGGAGTCACGCCGCATGAACGATGTGTTGATCCGCAACGCCGCCCTGGACCTTTCGCAACTCTCCGTGCGCGATGTCAATCAGGCGCTGAAATCCGCAGATAACGGTGAGTTTGAAGTCCTCCACCCGAACGGCGCGCACGCTCTCGCCTGCGGCCTGGAAAACCCCATTCAAGTGGATATTCGAGGCCATGCCGGGTACTACTGCGCGGGCATGAACAAGGCCGCGAACATCGTTATCGACGGCAATGCAGGCACTGGCGTTGCCGAAAACATGATGTCCGGCACGGTCCGCGTGAAAGGCGACGTCAGCCAATCCGCAGGCGCCACTGCGCACGGTGGGCTATTGGTCATCGAGGGCGATGCATCGGCTCGCTGCGGCATCTCGCTAAAGGGCGCCGACATCGTCGTCGGCGGCTCGGTCGGCCATATGTCGGCGTTCATGGCGCAAGCAGGCCGTATGGTCGTGATGGGTGACGCCGGCGACGCCCTGGGCGACTCCATTTACGAGGCGCGTCTCTACGTCGGCGGAAAGGTGGCGAGCCTCGGTGCCGATTGTATCGAGAAAGAGATGGGCGACGAGCACCATAAGGAATTGGCCGAGCTGTTGAAACGCGCCGGCATTGACGCCGACGTCGGTGGCTTCCGGCGCTATGGTTCGGCACGGAAACTCTACAATTTCAAAATTGACAATATCGATGCCTATTGAAAGCTGGCCAACGGGGTTAAAGACAACAGGACGGGACGCCGAAGATGACCAAACACGATAGCACTCCCAACACTTTGCCACGCCTATCGGCGACTTACGATCCCTACACGCTGTCCGAAATCCGCCGCGCGGCTGCGACTGGGCTTTATGATATTCGCGGCGGCGGGGCCAAACGCAAGGTCCCGCATTTCGACGATCTCTTGTTCCTCGGCGCCTCCGTTTCGCGCTACCCGCTGGAGGGCTACCGCGAAACCTGTAACACCCGCGTGGTGCTGGGCGACCGATTCGCTTCCAAGCCGCTTGACTTGAAAATCCCCATTACCATCGCCGGCATGAGCTTCGGCTCCCTTTCGGCTCAGGCCAAGGAAGCATTGGGCCGTGGCGCCAACGCGGCCGGCACCTCGACAACCACCGGCGACGGCGGCATGACGCCGGAGGAACGCGGTCATTCGAAAACCCTGGTCTACCAATACCTGCCCAGCCGCTACGGTATGAATCCGGACGATCTGCGCAAGGGCGACGCCATCGAGGTGGTTATCGGCCAAGGCGCCAAGCCCGGCGGCGGCGGTATGCTGTTGGGCCAGAAGATTACTGACCGCGTTGCTGAGATGCGCACTTTGCCGAAAGGCATCGATCAGCGCTCGGCGTGCCGCCACCCGGATTGGACCGGCCCTGATGATCTGGAGATCAAGATTTCCGAACTGCGCGAGATCACCGATTGGGAAAAGCCGATCTTCGTCAAGATCGGGGCGTCACGTCCCTATTATGACACCGCATTGGCGGTGAAGGCCGGTGCGGATGTTGTCGTGCTCGACGGCATGCAGGGCGGCACGGCAGCCACCCAAGATGTATTCATTGAGCACGTGGGCATCCCAACGCTCGCGGCCATCCGTCCCGCTGTGCAGGCGCTGACGGAACTCGGCATGCACCGCAAAGTACAGCTGATCGTTTCCGGCGGTATTCGGAACGGCGCTGATGTCGCCAAATGCCTGGCACTTGGCGCCGACGCTGTGTCTATCGGCACCGCCGCCCTGGTCGCCCTCGGCGACAATGATCCCCGTTGGGAATCCGAATACGAGAAACTCGGCACCACCGCCGGCGCCTATGACGACTGGCATGAAGGCCGCGATCCAGCCGGCATCACCACCCAGGATGACGAATTGGCAAAACGCTTGGATCCGGTCGCGGCGGGCCGGCGTTTGTCCAACTACCTGAACGTCATGACCTTAGAGTGCCAAACTCTGGCGCGGGCTTGCGGTAAGTCCGACGTGCGCAATCTGGAGCCGGAAGACTTGGTCGCGCTGACGGTTGAGGCAGCGGCTATGGCACGTGTGCCGCTGGCCGGCACAGGGTGGATTCCAGGCCAAGGCGGATATTGATAACAACGGAATGGGGAGCAGGCATATGACGAAGAATCTGGCGGAGATCGCCAAGAAAAAGGGTATCGAGTACTTCCAAGTCTCGTTCGTTGATCTATTTGGCGTTATGCGGGCGAAACTGGTGCCGGCATCGGCCATCGGCGGTATGCAGAAGGACGGTGCGGGCTTCGCGGGTTTCGCCGCCTGGCTGGACCTGACCCCGGCCGACGCCGATATGTTCGCTGTGCCCGATCCCGACAGCCTCGTTCAACTACCGTGGCAACCGGAAGTCGCTTGGCTGGCCGCCGATCTTTGGATGAACGGCAAGGAGGTCGAACATGCCCCTAGAAACACCCTCAGACGCGTGTTGGCCGAGAGCCAAAAACAGGGCTACCGGTTCAAGCATGGGGTCGAATGCGAGTATTTCCTGATTTCACCGGACGGCGAGGCGATTTCCGACGACCAGGATACGCAAGCCAAGCCATGTTACGACATCTCGGCCTTGATGCGCCGCTACGATGTCATCCGCGAAATCTGTGACGCCATGCAAGCCATGGGTTGGGGGCCTTATCAAAACGACCACGAAGACGCCAACGGACAGTTCGAGATGAACTGGGAATACGATGATGTACTCGTTACCGCCGACCGGCACGCCTTCTTCAAATACATGGTCAAATCCATCGCCGAGAAGCACGGGGCTCGTGCCACATTCATGCCGAAACCCTTCGCCAACCTGACCGGCAACGGCTGTCACATGCATGTCAGTGCGTGGAACAAAACCGGCAAGAAGAACCTGTTCGAGGACAAGAAGGGTGAGCTCGGCATGTCGGCGCTCAGCTATCACTTCCTCGGCGGCATGCTGGCCCATGCCTCCGCTCTATGCGCCATCACCAACCCGACCGTAAACAGCTACAAACGGATCAACGCGCCGCGCACGACGTCGGGCGCCACCTGGTCACCGAACACCATTACTTATGGCGGTAACAACCGCACCCATATGGTGCGTATCCCGGATCCGGGACGGTTCGAGTTCCGCCTCGCGGACGGCGCCGCCAACCCCTATCTGATGCCGGCGGCAGTGATCGCCGCGGGCCTCGACGGCATTGCCAACGCCACCGATCCAGGCAAACGTCTAGACATCGACATGTACACCGAAGGCCACAAGGCGCGCGGCGCCAAGACATTGCCGCTCAACCTGTTAGACGCCATCCGCGCCATGGAAAAGAGCAAGGTGCTGAGCGCCGGCCTCGGAGATGAGACGGTGAAGGCTTTCGCCAAGCTCAAATACAACGAATGGAACGAGTTCAAGAGACACCTTAGCCAGTGGGAACGAGAATACACTCTGGATTGTTGAGCAAAACCTTTCTCGCTTGCAGCAGGTCAATTTGTTACGAAGCGGTGCCTCACTATTTCATCCGCGGTCACAACAGAGAGCGATCTCCAAATGACCATCTCCGCCGGTCACATCGGAGGGAAAGATGGTTTCCGATAAGCTGCGTTGGACCTTTTGCGTCAAACCCTGTTCCAGATTACCCCGGAACAAGATGGTCAAGTCGCATGAGCTACCTGAACCGGGTTCAGTCGAGCCGGCGGCTGGAACGCGAGGCGGGTCGCAATGTCGAGATGATGTGGCTGCTGGAGCGCCTGGTGCCCGATCACAAGACAGTCGCCGACTTCCGCAAGGACAACGGTCCGGCGATCC
>JAERTE010000017.1 GCA_016845145.1 Rhodospirillaceae bacterium | reverse complement strand
GACGCGCCAATGGACGGTGAGCCCGGTCCCATGGCTCCCCCTGATCCTGACGGCACCATGATGGGTGACGCGCCAATGGACGGTGAGCCCGGTCCCATGGCTCCCCCTGATCCTGACGGCACCATGATGGGTGACGGACATATGCCTGGCGGCCCTGCTCCGATCGACGCCGGCGCCATGGCTAGCGCGGCCGATGCCTTGGGCGGAGCCTTGGGCGGCGCGCCGCCGGCTGGTCCGCCCCCCACAGATCCCGGCGCGGCCGCGGATGCGGCCATTGGCGCGGCCATGGACGGTGCCATGGACCAGGGTGGACCGGCCCCCGGCAGCCCCCCCGACCCGGCCCCCGTGGCCGATACGGGCCTACCTGCGGATATGCCGGATGAGCCTGCCCCGGATGATGATCCGACCGCCGGCATGGCCTAAAATCCAGGCTTGAACATTGGGAACTCCTAGGAGTTCCCAATGTTTTTGCTATCAGCAGATCAGGCTATAATGACTTCCAGGGCTTTACGATCCTCAGCTACCGGCGTCGCCTTTATCGCCCGCCAATTCGGCGTCCGTATCAATGTCGACGCTATCGAAAACGCCATCAGCAGCGGCACCCTGTCGAACGCCAAGGAATTCGCCGATTACTTCTTCAAGCAGGACATTTTGGTCAGGCCGCGTAAGCTGAGCGTCAAGGAACTTGTCTCGAAGAGCTATATCTACCCCTGTGTCGCCATCATGAAGGACGGGCGGTCCTTCATCCTCGCCGGGGTCGACAGCCGGGAGGGGGCGGACAAGACCAAACTCATCGCCATCGACCCCATGAACCCGACGGCGCAGCCGAAGCGGATAGTCGCAGCCGAGTTTTCCCGGGACTGGGCCGGGCAAATCGTTCTGGTTTCCCGCAGTTCCGGCAACCCGTCCACGGACCGTGCCTTCGACTGGCAGTGGTTCCTGCCGGAACTGTACCGGTTCAAGGGGGTCATGGCCCTGACCTTCATCATTTCCCTGCTGTTGCATGCCCTAGGCATCGCCCCCATCATCTATATCCAGATATCCCTGGACAAGGTCCTCGGCTACGAGGCGACGGCGACGCTTTACGTCCTCACCGCTGCGGTGACCCTGGCGCTGATCTTCAACGGCCTGCTGACCTATGGCCGGGATTATGTCATCAACCATATCTGCACTACCATTGAGGCCCGCCTGACCGGCGACGTCTTCGACAAAATGCTCAACCTGCCGGCGCAGACCTTCCACACCACCAGCCCGGCGGAAATGGAAGGCAAGGTGCAGTCTGTGGTCGCTGTTCGTATGTTCCTGGCGCGGCAAGTGCTGACCAACCTCTATGATGCCACCGGCATCCTCGTCTTCGTACCCATCCTGTTCGGCTATAGCCCCATCCTAGCCCTCGTCGTTGTGCTGTTTTCCTTCATGCAGGGCTTTATCGACCTAGCGTCGAAAATCCGCCAGAGAAAGCTGCGCAGCGCCATCGGCGAGGCCAACATGTCCCGTATCCGGGCCCTCAGGGAAACCATCGGCGGCATCGACGCGGTGAAATCCCTTTCCCAGGAACCCATTCAGCGCCGTGAGTGGCGCTCCGCCGCCGCCGCCAGCATTCGCAGCAATACGGAAATGTCAAAGCTGACCAACCTGACCGGCAGCATTAACGCGACCCTGATGAGCCTGATGACCGTGGCGATTGTGTTCACCGGCATCAACCTCGTCTTTGCGGGCAGCCTTTCCGCCGGTGCCATCATTTCCTGCAACATGCTGGGGGCCAAGGTCGTCGCACCCATCAAGGGCCTAATCACCTTCTTCGCCGACACCCACATCATCGGCGGCGCCATGGCGCAAATCGGCTCCATCTGGAACGCCAACCCGGAACGCACCGGCAGTGGCAGCCAGCAGGTGATCCATGGCGGGTTCAAGATTCGCGACGTCACCGTGCGCTTCGATGATCACGCAGTCCTCGACAAAATCAACCTGGATATCCCGGCCCGTAGCAAGGTCGTCATCGTCGGGCCATCCGCCAGCGGTAAATCGACCTTGCTGCGCCTGCTGCAGGGATTGCTGAAACCCAGTGAGGGCATCATAGAGGTAGACGGCGCCAACCTGAGCAGTCTGGACCTCAGCTTCTATCGCAGCCAAGTGGCCCTGGTCGATCTTCAGCCGAGCTTCTTCGCCGGCCCCCTGGATGAGAACATCCGCCGTGTCCGCCCCAACATCAGCGCCAGGGAACTAGAAGAGGTGATTGAAGTTTCCGGGCTCGGTCTGTTGTCCGACAACCTCCCGGAGGGGCTCAGCACTCAAGTGGACCAGACCGCCAGCAATCTGTCCCAGGCCCACAAAATAATGGTCGCTCTGGCCCGCGCCATGGCCAGTTCACCGAACCTGTTGTTGCTAGATGAGACCTTCAACAGTCTGGACAAACGCGCCTTGGTGCATCTCAAGACCAACCTGAACAAGATCTCCAACGGACGCACCCTGATTTCTACCACCCACGACATGCGCTTCGTTCCTGATTATGATTGGATCATAGTCCTCGATCAGGGAAAGGTGGTCGGGCAGGGGAAACACCACGAACTTGTCTCCAACTGTGCTCTTTATTCGGACCTGTGGCGGTTGGAAAAACGGATCGACGGTTCCGACGCCAGGGCCGAGAGTTAGAACCATGGCCGGAGAGAAGTTCTACCCGAAAGGCGAATTCATCTTCCGAGAGGGAGAGAGCGCCGACTACGCCTATGTCCTCAACAGTGGCAGCGTCGAGATCATTAAGATCGGAATCGACGGAGACGTGGTACTCGCCGTTCTGGAAAACCCCAACACCCTGTTTGGGGAAATGGCGCTGATTGACGGCGAACCCAGAAGCGCCGGAGCCCGCGCCGGGGATGATAGCAAGATTACCGAAGTCACCCAGTCCGACTTCCTCGCCTACATCCAGCAAAATCCGACGGCGGCCATGAACATCATGAAGAACCTGTCGACGGAAATCCGCAAGGCCAATAAAGCGGCGTCTCTCGCCGGCAAGACCGAAGAAGGCGTTGGCGCCGGAACCGGCATCGCCATCGACGACAACCAACAGCCACAGGACGTCGATGATACGGACGCCATCTACGACACTCCCCCTTCCAGGCCGCTAATCTATACCGGCGCCACGTTGCTGCTGATGTTCCTAATGGCCTTTGGCTTTTCCTATCAGGCTGTAGTCGACACCACCGTTTCCGCACGGGGCAAGTTCACCACCAAAATGCCCAACGTGGAGGTTCAGTCCACTTCCAGCGCCGTCGTCCGAAGACTTCTGGTCAAGCGCGGTGACGTCATCGAAAAGGGGCAACTGGTGGTCCTGCTCGACAGCACGGCGGCCAAGGCCGACCTAAAGGGAAACACAGAGAGACTGTCCGCCGTCATGGGACGGCTGAAACGACTGAAACTGGAACAACTGTTGATCAAGAGCGGAGAGAAAATCCCCGTAGGGCACGGTCTGGGCTCTCTCAACCTGGACATCCTTACCAAGCGGCTAGAACAATACCGCTCGAAAATCGATTCATTCGCCTCCAAGATTCGCAAGATCAACAAGGAAATCTCGTCGGCGGAGACAGAGGTCTCCTCTGCCCAGGAAACGGTCAACATCACCCAAGAACAGTTTCGCCTGAAGGAACAGATCGAAGCCGCACGTAAGAAGCTTTATGACAGCAAACACGGATCCCTGTTGAATTACCTGCAAGCCCGTGATGCCACCCTGGCCTCGCGGCGCTCCCACTTCGACTCAATCAATGCTGTTGATGGCAAAATCGCCGCCCTGACGGCGAAGAAAGCCGATCGCGGCAGCCTGCTTGCCGACCGAAACGAGTTCGTCGCCAAATGGTCCAGCGGACTGAGCGAAAACCTGGCCGGCGAGGAAGAGGCCATGACTCAGCTCAAACAGCAGGGTCTAAAGTTGGACCAGAACGTCAAGAACGTCGAGGTCCGTTCCCCCGCCAAGGGGATCGTTCTCGATGTTCCGACGGTTTCCGAGGGCTCTATCGTCAAGGAAGGCGACCGTCTGGTGACCCTGGTTCTGGTCAACCAGCCCCTCACTTTGGAAGTCGACGTGGACCCGAAGAACATCAGCGACGTCAAGCTGAACATTCCCGTTTCGGTGAAGCTGGACGCCCTGCCTTTCCAGCAGTATGGCGACCTGAAAGGGAAACTGGTCTACATTTCCGAGGATACCTACACCGAGTCCTTGTCGGGCGACAAAGGGGCCTTCTACCGGGGGCTGGTAGACATTTCGACCCAGCAACTGGCCTCCCTTCCGCCGAAATTCAGCCTCACCCCCGGCATGTTGGCCAGCGCCGACATGAAGGTCGGGGAAAAGCGAATTATCACCTATCTGGCCAACCCCATTTTGAAGGGCTTTTCATCGGCCTTCAGCGAGCCCGATTGATCCTCCGAAAAAGCTTAGTATATAAAGTTGGTTAATCAATTTTCCGCATATATAATGAGATATTGATTCGAACTCATTTCATGGTCCGCCGTTCGCCTTGGCAAAGGCTTCGGCGGAAATGTCAACGCCGGATCAATTTTCCTGACCTGCTCTTCGCCAAAGATCAGCCAACTGTGGACAATTGCTGCCGATGTTTGACCAGCCAGTCGGATACAACCTGAATGAGCCAATCAATGCGAACCGGCTTGCTTACATAATGATGTGGGCAGGGTGTCAGAATTGATGTCATCAAGGGGTCGTATTGCTCAGAGAAAGCCACTCGAAGCGTATCGGGATATCGAGCGGCAAAGTGCGCCAACAACTCCGCCCCATGCATGTCCGGCATTCGCATGTCCGAAAGCACTACGTCGACCTTTTGCGTTTGGACAAGCTCCATAGCTTCGGCAACGTTATCCGCGAAATAGAAAACCCAGCCAACCTTGGCGCGCCGTAAATTCCGACGCAAGCCAGCGAGAAGCTCCTTATCGTCGTCAATGATGAGCACGTAGGTTTTAGGCATCAGTGGTAGTCGCATATCAGCTTTTGAACTCCTTATTTGTGTATCTGTGTCGTCCCTTTTTGGAGAATCTTGGCACTGCCTCATTGACTCGAGATTTTCATATCTATCGAGAATACGGCAATGCTCTAGCCGCATTCAAACTCCGTTCATAGTCAGATCAATAAACCCGATAAAACCGAATTAAGTCGTTCCTGACTAAAGGGCTTGTGAAGAATAGCGGCGGCGCCGAGGACCTCTGAGGTGCTTAACATGCAAGCGAGGTTATTAGTATGTGCCCCACCACCGGACATTGCGATCACGGGTGTGTCAGGAGCCTGTTTCTTGATCTTGATAATGAGCTCAAGGCCGTCCATCTCAGGCATAAAAACATCCGTTAAAATGATGTCCGGACGATTAAACTCTAGGCGTTTCAAGGCCTCATGTCCGTCCTTAGCACAAACTACCTTGTAACCTTTTCGCTGTAGATCGCGTTTTAGCGAATGGCGAACATTTGGGTCGTCGTCAACGACAAGAACCTTAGGCATCATTTCGTTTTTCATCTAATCATGCTCCCGATCGCTCCTATACGGAACCCACTGGATCTCCGGGTGCGTAATGCTACGTACGCAGGATCCGCACTGGTTCTTCGAACTTTTCCATTTTCTCCATTGCCCGCAGTTTGTGGAGGTGTGCTGTTGTTATGGCGTTGTCTGCGCTGAGAATTAGACGACCGTTGATCATTTTGAGGTCTGTCAAAAGGATGTCACCAGGGCGTAATAGGCTCACAGGCAAGTTCATATCCTTCGCCAGGCACGCGTCTTGTGGTGAGACCTCCGAGATCAGAACCTCGCGAATGTTGTTAAGCAAGACGAGGTCGTACGCGGCCGCCGAAGATTTTAATAGCTCGAACGCGGCGGCAATGGATACAGTTGAGCGGGTATGCCGATCCAAATCAACTAGGATCCTCAATATCCGAGCCTCCAGAGGTAGTTCCGCGCCTACCGGGCCGTCTTCCGGAAATCCGGTCCCGTCAAACCCGCGTTTTTGGAGAGCTACAATCTCGGCGACTGGAGCAAGTCGAGGAATATTGCTGATCAAATCGCGGGCAATAGCAGGACTGGCATCCACAATCTCCTGTTCGATCGCCGACAGTTCCTCATCATTGGTAAGTTTATCCATGATAGCGGGTGGAATAGCTATATTGCCCAACTGCGCAAGCGTAGCCGCCATCTTCAGTTTCCAGCTCTGTCTAATTTCTAGTTTATTCGCAACGGTCTCTGCCCAGTTCCGAACCCGCTCCGTGTGCCCAAAGCTGATCGGATCGGAAATGGACAGGACGTCAACCAACACCTTGACGCTGCCAGCCAGGGTTTTCTCCAACAGCTCATGTTCGCTTTTTTCCAGTTCATACTGACGCAATGCGGCATCGATCCCATCGCCCAACTGTTGATGCTGACAAGGCTTAGAATAAAACCTAAATATGCTGCCCTGGTTTATCGCATCTATCGCGGTTTGCTGATCTGCATTGCCAGTGAGCATAATACGGATGGTGTTCGGCGACATCTCTCGCATAACACGAAGTAACTCTAGGCCGTCTATTCCGGGCATTATCATATCGACTACGGCCACAGCAATCACTTCACGGTTACTGAGAAACCTCAAAGCCTCCTCGCCGCCGGATGCGATCAGAAGATCGAATCGCTTTCTGAATTGTCGGCTCAAACCCTTCAACAAGACTGGATCATCGTCGACAAAAAGAACTTTTCCGCTCATTTTATCCTTCCCTAGGCTGAACGTTCGATGACGTTTTGTGCAAGTCTTATCCAAGTTCCTGCGCGGTCTCCAAATTGGGGCAAAGTCGCCTGTATTTCGCTTTCAGCCGCCAATAAATTGCTTCCCTCCTTAACGGTCCTCACCAATTGCTGCGCGGCGTGGACGCAAACCAATACATCAATATGGTCACCAACGAAGTCCTTCGGCTCATGATGGCAGGCGACCGCCCGGACAACTTTAGTTTGAAAACCCCAAAGGCCAAGCAGATAAGCACCGGCTTCCGGATGCGCGGCCCCAAACACCTGGCGCTCTGCATCAATGATGCTCATGTTTTCACAATCGATTAATCTTTCGACTTCTGCAAAAGATTGTGGACAAGCGGATTGAAACACAAGACTTCCGACATGTGCCAATACTCCCGCCGTCCCCGCGATATTGATATCCGAATTTGCAAGATTCTCGATCTCGGCGATCGCCCGAGCCAGACGGCTAATATCAATCGATCGTCTGGTCAATCGTTCGAATCTTGGGGTGTGAGATTTATCACCAGAAAACATGCGGTAAAACGATGCTGCCATAACGAGTGTTTTCAGTAAATCGGTTCCCAGTAGTGATGTCGCAGATTTCAAATTATCGACGTTTTGGGGCAAGCCGAAATATGCTGAATTCGTCAATTTCAGAGTTTGGGCGGTCAACGCGATGTCACCTGCCAGGATCTCCGCAATATCCGCCGTGTTGGCTTTGGCGTCGTCCAGGACTTGAATCAAACGGTTAACCCGATCGGGAATCGCAGGCAGATGTTCTATTCCGGCGAATAAAGCTTGCAGCTCCGAACTGTCCATGAGTTCGCCCAGTTCAACCCCTTCAAGAATGGTATCGACAAGTCTCTTGGCATTGATGGGTTTCGCCAGAAACTGGTGGGCGACGCCGACTGTTCTCATGATCGCCGCTTCGTCTGAAAAGCCCGACAGAATAATCCGAATGGTATTAGGGTGGTACTCTTGAACCCACTCAAGAAGCGTCGCACCATCCATTTCCGGCATTCTCATGTCGGAAATTACAATGTTGCAGGGCTTATCTGCGATAAGCTTGATCGCTTCCCTACCCGAGCTAGCGAAGACCAGTTGCCAATTGTTACGATACGATCGCAGCGCTCGTCGAACACCGGAAAGAATTCTCGGTTCGTCATCGACAAATAGGATCCGAGGCTTCATTCCATCATCTCAATCAGGCGATCCAACCGGTAATCGTATGATGAAAGTTGTGCCCTCGCCCTGAACCGTCTCAAACGTCAATAAGCCTCTATGTCGGTGCACAACAATGTCATAGGCGATCGCAAGGCCTTGTCCTGTTCCAACTCCCACCTCTTTGGTCGTAAAAAAAGGATTGAAAACTTGGTCCTGGACACCCTCGGGGATTCCCGTTCCTGTATCCTGAATACGCACTATGGCAAATTTGTCTTCGACCCCAGTTGAAACAGTGATTGTTCCGAGTCCGGAGCGGTCTTTGACCGAGGCAATAGCGTGCGCCGCATTGACCAAAACATTCAAAAAAACCTGGTTCATCTCGGCGATGTTACACATCACTGCTGGAAGGTTCTGATCAAAGTCCGTTCTAATTTCCGCAATATGTTTCCATTCATTGCGGGAAACAGCGATGGTGTTTTCTAGAGAAGCGTTGAGGTTGTGGAGGGTTGGGGTCTTTTTACCAGGATGAGAAAATTCCTTCATGGCAGACACTATTTCAACCACCTGCTGAATACCAGATAGGGTTTGATTGATTGCTTCGGGCACTTCTTCTTGTAGGTAGATATCGTCGATATCATGCCTGAAGCTGTCGATCTCAGAAGCCATTGCGGCCAGACCATCTTGATTGGAAACTTTCTGCTTCAACGATTCGTAAAGATGAATCAATGAGATTAAATCATGACTTGCATCTTTAACAAAACGGACATTGTCGCCGATATACTGAAGCGGCGTGTTTATTTCGTGGGCAATGCCTCCAGCCAATTGGCCTACAGCCTCAAGCTTTTGAGCTTTTCGCAGGCTCTGGGCCAATTTGTCTTTCTGAAAATGCGAATCCTTCAATTTCTTGGCCATAGTGTTATAAGTTCTTGCGATTTGCGAGATCTCATGCGGTCCCGAAGTATCGATCTCGTTGTCGAGGCTGCCTATATCTGACACGGCGGCTATTTGTTCCGCGACCCGGGTCAATGGACGCACGATAGAAGTTATCGAGAGGGAGATAAGAATAATGAAAAAGACAAGTGCGGCCAGCAGCCCAAAAATTTCGATCCATAGAGTGTCACCCAAAATTTCGGATGCGGAATCAACGTGAGCCATACAAATGAGAATGGCCCCTGAGAAACCAATTTGACGTTTTACTTGGACCCACTCTGACGAACCGGTGATGAAAGTCCTGTTCGGAGACAGCTCCATCGTAGGGTTCGAACTATAGGCTACTTTGTTGTCCTTAGTTGTGACGACAAGGGATTCTTCCAAGCCCACAATTGCGAACAGGTCCTTAAAGGAGGTCGCCGGATATTGCACGATGATAGCGCCTTCTGGTTGCCCCCAGCGGATAATTGGACTGACGACCTTTAGGGTTGACGTTGACAGAATTACGCCCGACTTCATCGGGACTTCAAAACGCTGTTCGAGCGAATCCTCTTCGGAAGAGCTGGACAAGACAACATTGCCTTTGAAGTTAACGATATAAATTTTAGCATCCCCGTGGACCGGCAGTTTCAAAGACCTGATAAAGGCCGGAAGGTAGCTTCCGCGGCCTGCAATGTCGACCAAACCGTTGATGATAAGGTCGTTTGTCGCCAAGCTATCTGCGAAATCAGAAATACCCTTGATCCGCCAATTCAAGATGTTGGCCTCAAAACGACAGTTCTCTTCAATCTGCGTGGCTAGCGAGCGCTTGGCCATTAAATCCATCAAATAATTTTCAGACAACGCGACAACAAGCAACATTAAGCCGGCAATCGGAGTTACGACTTTAAACGCGTAAGCTCGTAACGATAACGAAGAGTTTCCCCACATGATTTCCCCGTCAGTACGTTTATCGAATTGGCACAATGGCGCCATCTACGTCGAATCTGGAAATGTTAAAGTCATCCGAAGTTAAGGCATCGTGGTTATTGGATGTGAATGCAGGAGTGTAATCCCTTATCAAACCTCTGTGCGGCGGCAGGTTTTCGAGGGCAATTCGCACGGCGCGCGAATTTGTGCTCTGCGCTTGTTCTACCGCCAATGCTAGCAGATGGACCAAGTCGTATGCATGTGCGGTTCCGACGGGGGCAAATATGTCCCGTGCCGTCTGTGCGTCCGTATAACGCGCCAAATAAGCCTCGATTACGGGCTTCGCGCGCTCGGGAAAGGTTGGGTAGATGAAGGAAAAAGTCTGTAGCACTCTCAAATCGATATTGGATCTGACGTCCTGAATCGTTTCAAAGAATGAACCGCCAGTAATCCCCCAATGGGAGATGATGGGACGTCGATCTGGTTTTGGAAGCGAAGACATGGCATGAACCACCTTTGTGCCTTCGGGGGCATTGGCGACTAAGATGACCGCATCGATCTTCTTGTCAATTAAATCTCTTAATGTGCGGTGCATATTATGAGCACCCCAATGGAACCAAGAAACGCCCGCCGGCACCAAACCGGCCCTCCCGAGAGCCGCCCTCATGGCCTTCTCGTTGGATCGGCCCCACCCGGTATTCTCCAACAGCAACCCCAAACGTTTATGGCCTTCTTTCAGCGCCCGATTTACCAGGAATTCTCCTGCGTATTGGTCCCGCACGGACACCCGAAATACGAAATTCGGACTGAAGCCGTTATCAACAACTTGCGTTCCGGCCGCCCAGGGGACCAGGAAAATAAGTTCGTGCTTATTAACCAGCTTTAACTCATGCAACGCTACGGGCGTGTGCAGCCCCGCTAGCAAACCAATCAGATTTTTCGTCTTGGCAAATTTCTTGATGTTTTCGGCGCCTCTCTCTGGATTTCCGCGGTGGTCGAGTGTCAACAATTCCAACGGTCGACCAAGCACACCGCCTCGGGCATTGATCTCCGATATTGCGATTTCCGCACCGCGCTGGATTGCGAGCCCCGAACGTGCGGACCCTCCAGACATGTCAGCGTCGATTCCTATGACGAGCGGTGGTTCATTCGAAGCTGCAGCGGCGAGCGGTGCCAAAATCAAGGAAAACGCCAAAATACCAAGCGACAAATCAGATATGAAGCGGAGCAAGAGTGAGGTTCCTTTGTCTGAGAATAGGAGGAGAAACAGTACATCTCTGCTTACAACCACGGAGGACCGTTCCACTATCCCCAAATGGTAATAGGGTTTTCGAAGTTGTAACAGTATAGTAAGTGCTGCTGAATTCAACCTTACATTTGAAACCATCTTCTTCAAGATTAGCCGGAAGAACCAAACAATCTTTGGACACGGACTGCCCAATCATGGCGCCATATAACACATAGAGCGAAACTAAGTCGGCGTGAACGGGCAGCAGCCTTGTAACGCCATTTTGTCAATCATCGCCGCGGGAACGCGTCAAGTGGCCTTGACGGCATCCAAAAAATCTAACTTGCTGCGGTTTACGTTCTGCCAATCCAATGTGTCCTGAATTAGCATCATCAGGAATTCGGGTGACGCTGGTTTTGCGATATAGACGATTCCCCTATGCGTCAGGTTTTCTATCAAGGGTTGATCGCATCGACCTGAGAAAACGATGAAATCCATGCGGGGCCGGTGTTGCCGCGCCTGTTCGATAAGCTCATTGCCACTTACTATGGGCATCGCCATATCGGTCACCGCCACATCGAAAGGGGTGCATTTTATTTTCCTCGCGCCCGCCACTCCGCCGCAAACGAAACAGCAATCGTGCTTCTTACGCCAAGGTCGGAATGCACGTTCGAGGCCTGCAAGAACTTCTGGATCATCGTCTATGAACAACAGTTTAGCCAATTGTTCTGTCCTTTCTAATAATGCCTATCTGCTGGGTTTATGCGCCCAAGCTTATTCCTATTCTTCTCAGCCGCTCTCGGTAGATTCTGCGACGCACTCTTCGCGGAGTACTGGCCAAATCCGTATTGCCTTCCCGGCCAACAGTGTCTTCCAAAATGATCGCAGCACGGCGTAGTTTCTGGCCATGCTTCATCAACTCGGGTTCGATCATCTCGACGAGTGCAGAGATTTCAAATGGCTTCGCAAGGTACATATGCGAGCAATGTGTCATCGCATATGTGGAGAGATTGTCGAAGCGTCCTGACATGGCTACACGCATCGTACTTGGCGAGGCAATACTGCATTCCAAGAGGAGCGTTGCACCTGTCATTTCCTGCATCTCAATGTCGGTTAGCAACACGTCAAAATTATCCTCGGTGAGTTTCGCCATTGCATCGGTTCCGTTCGCAGCAAACTCCAGCTGCCATTTTGGCCGCGCCTTACTAAGACAACGCTTCAGCGCGTCGAGTAGATGTTCATCATCGTCAACAATTAGAATTTTAGCCATGACCTGTATGTCGCCTGCCAAACCGAGAAGGTGTTGGGAGATTGGCGTTTCCTTCACTAGTGAAGTAGGTTTATTCAACTACGCCACAATAGACACGACTTGCTGGGCGCCCGATATCCCCAAGTGGTGACAAAAGGTTTCAAAAGCCGATGGAACCATGAATAATTCTGGATCTTTGAACTGCCCGAGAACTGGCCATGCCTCTCATCCCCATCCTATTCGTTGACGATGATGAAAATATTCTGAGTGCCATCCGGCATGACTTGCGGAACAAACTGGATGTTCTCTAGTACCTCTGAGACGAGAAATTAGCATGATTTGAAACGGAAAGCGTCAACTTAGAATAAAGCCCTGACACTAGCGAAAAGCCGCCGCACGCCCTCCCGCATACGCTTCTCACCGGAAAGGAACCGCAAACAAGAGGGACGGGTCCTTCCTGGCCACTGACCTATCCGGATGGGCTTCCTCCGGTGATTGCCCAGCGACACCCGTGAAAAAGCCATTTCGTTTCGCTTTGATCCCCGCCCAAGATGGCTGAACCCGGCGTAGCCCCTTGCTTAAGGTGTTCACTCCGAGACCTCGCCAAACGAAATGCCTCTTGTTGAGTTTAGGCAATTCCCGTTGTCAGGCTGGAGCGGCAATGCGCTCGTGGTCCCCGCATACGAAACGCGCTAACAGGAACCGGGCGATTTTGCGAAACGGATCATGACCCGTCCATTTCCCGCCGCAGGTCCTGAAGGCGCAGTAGCATGGCCAAGGTGCGTTCCAGCTTGCGGTCCAGATGCACCTCATAGCGGGCCAACCGTGACAGCTTGTCGGGATCGAGGGACTGGCCGAATGCCTGTGCCCGGATCAGGGGCCGGTTTTCCAGCTCCATGCGCCGCTGGGCGTACCAGGGTCGCAGGTCCCTGTCGATAAACTGGCGCAGGCCGTCAGCGTTGGGCGTGGCCGGCTCTTGGCCCTCATCGAGCTCATCCGGATCACGGGAGAGCAGGTCGTCCCACCATTCACGGGTATCGGCCCGCAGCGCCGCGACGGCTTGCTCGTAGGCTTTCGGCTTGTTGGCGTCCAGGATAGTGACGGCGTTTTTCGTCATACCTTCGTCCTCATCCAGATCGCGGGTTTCCTCGGCGGTCTCCTCGGGCGTGGCGCGGATAGCATCGACAACGCGCTCGATCTGCTTACCGCCGTCCAGATGCACCAGCGCCGCCTTGACAGTGCCGCGATAGGGTTCGGTGGCGTTCTCCAGCCCATGCTGATGTGCCGCCGCCTCGGCAAGGCGCAGACGCCGTTTGCGCCACAGGATGCCCGCCAGTTCCTCGACCAGGTGCTCCTCGGTCGGTCCGTTCGGACGGTGTTCAGCGACCAGGGACGCCATTAGGACATCGTATTCGCCGGCGTTCTCCCAGGGTAGAACGGTGTAGCGCGAAAGAACGCCGTGTTTGAGGGCGTTGAAACGGGTGACTTCGGTTCCGGCGGTTTCCACCGGCAAGATGTCATTGGATTCAGTCATGGCCAGAAGGTCCTTTTCCGTTTGGGATTGTCGATCCGGGTCAGCAGTTTTTCGGCTTGGATGAGAAAGGCTTCGTCGGCCAGTTGCTCGGCCTCGAAGACTTCATTGCGCAGGCGCTCATAGGTGCGCCGCCACATGCCCTTTGGGCGGGGCGGAAACGGCGACGCCATTCCAGGTTCGCCACCAAGACGCATTCGGATTTTATTGGCACGTCTCAAGGCTCGGTCCCATGCGCCTTCGCTCTGGCTGGCGTGCGCCAGGCGATAACAATGACGGCAGAGAAAATACCGCCCCGAACCATGCAGCTTGACCACACGCCGACCGCAGGAAATGCCGTTCACCACGCCGGGGCAGATGAAATAGGGCCGTGTGCCTCCGAACCGGCAAGGGACGCGGACGATGCGGACGGTCTCGTCCACGTCCTCCCAGTCACCTCCGGCGACGCGCACCCGATATGACAGATGCAGCCGGTCTTCCTCGGCCCGCAGATTGATCGATGCCACCTTCTCGCCGTCCCGGCTCCATTGCCAACCGCCAGCCCATCCGGGTCGCAGACAGCCTTCCCGATTCAGCCGGTTTACGTCGATGGCACGGCATGTTTCCACCGTGTTGCGCCCCAGGCCCGAAGGCCGTCCTGATCCGATGCCGCCCATTATGCGCTCCTGTTTTTTCCGAAATCGTTTGGAAAGTCGGCTGGTATTTCGAGACCCATGGTCATAAGGGCCGATGCGGCCTCTTCCTCTCGGGACTTGAACCAACCGTCCCAGCAACGCGAGTGAAGCCAAGCATGGCCATGCGTGTCGGCCCCAAACGGCAACAGCGGATCGTTGGCGTTGTCATCGCCGCCGCAGGCGAGGCATCGACCGGGTGCGGACGATTGCGGGTTCCGGTTCATCCATTCGGAAACGCAGCAGGCAAATGCCTGTGCCTCCGCTTCAGCGCGGGACAATCCACCATCGAACTCGGCGATCCCCGCACGTTCGTCGAAATACACCTGCCAGTCTTCGGCATTCCACCCTTCATTGCCGGGACGCAGCAGTGCGACGATCCCGGCTTTGTTCTCGCTCAGGGCCGCCAGCACGGCGTCCGGTGGCGCTGACGAGGCTTCGAGGGTCAGATCATCACCACGGAGGACAACTTCAACGCCGGCGACCCGTGCTGCCCGAAGGGCTTCCATTGCGCTCATAGCGTTGCCCTCCAGCCTTGATCCTTGCTTTTCTTCGGCTCAGATTGAGAGAGTGATTTTGCGTCCGTTGCGTCCGCACCGTCCGTAGCGACGGATTCCAAGGGGTTAGCGCGGTCGGTCGAGCCCGTTCCGCCGTGTCCAGCGTCCGTCCTACCGTCCGCAACACCATCAACCGTCCGCATGGAGGTGTCGCTAAGAACGTTAGTTTCCTTGCCGTTCGGCGGGAGCGCGGACGATGCAGACGGTGTGGACGGTTGCGCCCCGCCATAATCCTGGTTGGTGGAACCTTCCTTGGCCGTGATGACGATGATCCTGGTGCGCGCACGACCTTCCTTGATATGGTCGATCTCGATACCGACCTTTCGCAGGAAAGTGGCTGCACGGCGCAATCGACCGGACAATGCCCGAGGACTGGCAGGCCAAGTCTTGGACTTGGCAACACGCTCGCCTGCTGCATCAGAAAGGGCACCCAGAAGGTCCGAGGCAGTTCCCGTCCACTCCGTCCGCTCCGCCATCACGGCGCGCACGGCGGCGGCCACGGGGTCAGCCTCGATCACGTTCTCGACAGCCTCGTCCCGATTACCGCAATAGGCCGACCAGAAGGTGCCCGAAGGCCAGATGGCCGTCTCGCAGGCCGTTGCCCATAGGGCGAAATCCGCCATGCGTGGAAGTCGTTCCAGCCTGGTTTCGGGCAGCAATTTGAGGCCCATCACTACGGCATCGAGTAGCATGCCAAGGATTTTTGGGCGTTCTGCTTCAAAGGCTGCCCAGAGTTCTGCCTCCGGACGACGACGTTCCTCTGGGATGGCTTCCAGGGTCAGGAAAACCGCTCGGTCAGCAAGATCGGGTCTGGTCACGATGTCCTCAATGCCATTGAGGATCACTGGACGGGCTGCGTCGAACAGCACCTCGTCTTGGTCCGTGTAAAGCTGACGCACAGCGAAGCCGCCACCGGTCGCCAACCGGCAAAGGGTGTCTGAAATCCACGATGGCAAGCCCGAGACGTTATCGAAGGCGAGGACATGGCCGTTATTGGCGGCGATGAACAGGTCGCGATCCTCACGCGGCAAGGCTCGCAAGGGGGCCGTATTGGGATCGAGCAAGGCGCGCAGGATGGCCGAAAAGGTGGATTTGGCCGAACTCTGTTCGCCCGACAGCACGATCACCGGATAAGGGCCGCGATTGCGCAACACCGCCAACGCCCAAGCGACGACGAGCACGAAGTCAGTGTCCGATTGCACATTAAGAAACGAACGCAAGGCATCGACCGACCCACCGGGCACCGGGTCCGGTAGCGGTTGCATGCCGGCCGCACGCCGGAAATGCACCGGCGGCTCTTTGACCACCCGCCAGCCGGTCGAGGTGATTTCAACGGCGCGCCAGGCATCGTCGCCTAGGTCAAGATAGAGCTTGTCATCGATCCCGCCGACGCGAATGAACACGGGCAGTTCAGGGGCGTCAAAGTGCGCCTTTGCTTCGATCACGTTGAGCGCGGAACTTAAGGCTTCTGAGTTTGGTGCGCCGCCCGTGGTTTCAAAGAATTGCCGCGCCAGCCACCGCTTGAAACCTTTGACGCGAACCGGCCAGGTTTCCCGGTGCCCATCAATTTCGATATCGGCAAACGCCGTACCGTCAGCAGAGTGGAACAACTCTGCGGCCTCAGCGAGGTCGATCAGGATGTCGGCCTGGGTTGGTTCAGGGGCGGCACCGCCTCCGGATTCTTTCAAGGCCTCATCAAATCCGGTCATGCGACAACCGGCGTCCTTGAGGCTCTTGCGAAGCGTTTCGAACGCGGCCCGGTCGCTTTTCTTGAGGGCGACAATCGCCTCCATTGTTTCCGGCTCAAAGGGCGCACCGGGATCGTCAATGACCCGTTCGGCCAAACCCTCAAGAGGGTCGAGTATTTCCTCGGCATCGGCGATGGCGGCAGCCACCGGGTTTTCATTTGCGTCCACCGCAATGTCCGCAGCGGTTTCCGGGATTTCTGTATCGTCGATCTTGTCCATGGTCATTTCCGGCCCTCCCCGGTCTGGGTCGCAAGGCCCGCCAGCATGTCGTTGAAATCCTGGCCACGCGGGGGACGGGCAATACGAACGCGCCGTCCTTCCCGCTGCCAACGCAGGGCGCAGTTGCGTGCGGCGGCCTCTCCGGCATCGTCTCCATCGGCCAGGACGATCACCTCACGAGCAGTTTCGGGCAGGTTCAATGCCTTCAATCCGGAAGTCGAAAGAGCCGCCCAGGCGGGATTACCCGTCGTCTGCATGGCGGCGAGGCAGGTCTCAATACCTTCGCCGACCATCAGCAAATCAGCAGGTTCTCCAAGCCGAACAGCTCCGCCACGACAGGGACCCAGCATCATTTTCTGGGGATCGACCGGAGCCTTTCCGGAACCGTCATGGGCCAGAAATGTGCGATGAATAGCTAACGGAGCATCGTCCGGACCTCGGGAAACAAGTGCCACCATGGCTGGCCATAGGCCGCCAGCAGGGTGTTTCAATCTCCCGTGGAAACGCAGGGTTGGCGGAAGGACGAAGTGCAGGCCGCGTGATTGCAGGTAGGTTTCGGTCAGGGTGTTCGATGCTGGAACCGCTGCTTGCCAGATACGAAGCGCATATTCGGTCCTGTCCGTGTCGCTACGGTCTGTCTGTGCGTTCTTCTGGTGGGCGGTCTTAACGTTCCGACGCCGGCCAAAATACCGCTCAGGATTCTCCCACAGGCCACGAGCACGCAGCGCGTCAATTACCTGGGCCTGATCGCACCCAGCATGGCAGCGCAGGAGGACCTTGCCGTCCTTCCCGGTTGAAATAGACAGGCTGGGATTGCGGTCATCATGTGCGGGGCAGCGGGCAGTCCATCCGCTCCCGGCCTTGCGTCCTCCAAGGGCTTTGGCGATGGTTTCAGCGGTCATGGCGCACCTCGCTTGCATGCGCGCCGACAGCATGGTCGTTCGAGGCGTCTGCCTTAGCCCATTCGGCCAGGATGGAAAAGAAACCGCTGACGTTTTCGATAATCTGGCGGGCCTCGTCGCGGGATAGCGGGTGATCGACGCGCGGTTGCCAAGTTTCCAGGGTGCGGTCGGTCAGGTCGTCATCAATTGCTTTGTTGGCTTTCACCGAAGATCTCACGGATGGCTTCTCGCCCCTCCGTGCCTCTGATCTCCGGCCTCGGACTCACACCGATAACACTGGATCGTATCGTGATTTGCATATTCGGCGTCCCCATCTCAGGGATCACCCGATGCCGCCGCATTAACGCGGCAAGTCGTCCTCCGGTATGGTGAACTTGTGAGATTTTCCCGCCTCGATCACGAGGTCGCGTTTGTTGTTTTTGCCGATGGCGCTGGTGATTGCGCAGCGGAAGTGTCCGTGTCGCAACCCTTCGAGGACCACGTCGATCAGCCGGTTGATAGCGTCTCGGGCCTGGGGGCCACAGGGGTCGGATTTGATGTCGTTGTCATCATGCATTGTGCAGCAGGGCCTTCATGTCTTTGATGGTGGAAGAAAAGGCGAGCGGCGGAACTTGAGCCCGGTCGCCGTAGAATGAGAGCACGTCGGTTTCGCGTTCGGGCCGATCCTCAAACATGAACACCTTCCGGCGGCCTTCAGCACGTAGACCCAGCAGGGGATACCCCGAACAGCGCAAGAAACAGGCGAGATAGAAATCGCGCGTTTCAAAGCGCAGCTGACGCTCCGGCCTTGTCCCAATCGTTTCCTGTCCAGTTGTCACTTTACATTCTCCTCAAAAAAAGGGGGTCAATCAGCGCCGAGAATCTGCTGGTGCGGAACCTCACGCATCAGCAAGCCCAATTTCTCCAACCGGATGCGCATGGCGATGGGCGAGACGAGGAACTTTTCCGCTAAGGGGCGTGCGATACCGTCAAGAGCCTCCTCAACGCTCTCTGTCCAATCATGTCCAGCGATGCTGCACGAAATACGGGGCACTTCGACAAACGGGTGTTCCATCTTAGTCTCCGGCGCAATCACCCGGCGCTTTCGGTCTGGAAACATCTCATCCCAGGCCGCGAACACCAGCTTGCGCGGCATCAGCAGGCAAGAGGCATAGAAATCTGCCTGCCATTCTTCTGGAGGCTTCTGGCTGGATCGGCAGAGAAACTTGGGGTCACCATCATTGTCGAACAATGAGGACTGTCCGGAATGGCCTCGGATCAGGTGCTGGTGTAATCGCCAATGGCCGCCACCCTCGTGCGCAACGGTAAAACGATAGCGGCCTTCCTTCGATGGATTTTCATCGGGATCAAGGCTCTGATCGATAAAGATGCTTCCGTCGCCGTAAATTGCGCCGAGGATGTCAGCATCGCCGTCCAAAGGCCGGGGAACATTGTGCCGAACGTGCATATCATCGAACTCGATGCGGAGCTTGAGGTGCTTCTCGACAATGTCTTCGATGGGAATGGGGGGTTCGATGACCACATCGCGCGCTTGGGAAAACTCAGCGAGCAAGGCCTCCGCGTCGCGTTCTATGGCCTCTTCGGCTAAAAAGGGAACTTTCCTGGTCATCAATGTTTCATCCTCATCTGCATCAGTAGGCCGAATCGGCCGTCACTTGTTCTTCGATTTTTCTGCCTCTTGGGCCAAGCGGGCCACATCATCACTCGTCATGCCCTTGGTGGTCCGCAATAAAGCCGCCAGTTCCCGGGGGTTCTCCCGGATGATTTCGGACAGATCGGTCGAAACCTTGCCCGCCAGGGCCAGAAGCTCGTCTACATTGATCTCGAAAATTTCAGCGATCTTCCGGACCTTGTCCTCGGCCGGCGGCGGAAACTCGTCCCGTTCGACTTTGGAAAGGTAGGTCGGACTGACTCCGATCTTCTTCGCCATTTCACGCAAGCCGAACTCCCTTTCCTCTCGAACGGCGCGAATATGCGCACCAAACTTCATATTCCTCCCACTGGTCATGATAAACATCTCCGTTTCATGTTTAGGTGTCACTCTACACTCTGCGCCACCAGACTGTCAAGTATAAGCTAAACGCTTATCGAAGTAATTGGATCAGGCCGCGATTTTAAGGTGGCGAACGTCTTCCAACACCTGCTGGAAATCAGGTGACGGGGCAACGCACATGGTTCTATACGCTTCCACGAAGGGGAGCCAATTATTTCAAGGCCCTAACCGTACTTCGGTTGGGGCCTTGATCTTTAATGTTACCGATGATCGCGCTTTTTGCGCCATGCCTCCCGCTTAGCTTCCCGTATCGCCATCCAGAAGAAAAAACCGATCGCCAATGCCGTCGTCAGCGGTGCGAACACGGGGATAAAGGCGATGCCGGTGAGAAGCGCAACAACGCCGGCGAACAAGGCCAGTAACGGCGCAAGCAGAACTACGAAAACTCCCATACCAATGATGATTTCCAATAGCCGTGTCATGATCAGGCCAGCTTAGGACAGAGGGCCGTACTGTCCAACAGCAACTCTCCATGCGGTGTCACATGGGGCGATTAATCTGTGTGAAACGGGCCGAACGTCTCACTACGATCGATTTGCGTCGGCACGAAAAAATGATCGGGCATTTGAGTGGTCAGCCCCGAAAAGCGAAATCTGGACGCCCCTGGTGTTCAACCGTCACCGCGAATAGAGCCCCCGCAAGCGGTTGCTTAACCAGGCTATCACTGTCCAATTTCTGGCGTGCTGAAGTTATAAAGATCGTACTTCTATTTGGCCCGCCAAACGTAGGCATCGTCGGCTGGGAAACAGGCAAGAGGATTTCCGCGTCCAAACCTCCCGAAGGTGAAATGCGTGCGATTTTCCAGCCCCCGTAGAAGGCTGCCCAGTAACCGCCTGCGCTGTCCATAGAGGCACCATCAACGCCACCAACGGTTCCTCGGTCGAACTGAAAAAAATCTCGCTTGTCCGTAAGCTGGCCCGAAGTTCTATCGAAGGCGTATTTGTTGACGATGCCCGAACGCGTGTCGGTGTGGTACATGACCCTGTCGTCGGGACTCCATGTAAGGCCGTTGGGAACGCAATAGCCTGAGTCTATATGGGCAACCGTCAATTCGTGATCGATCCGGTAGAGATTACCCGTCGGTTTGGACGCATCTTTCAAATTCATTGTTCCAAGCCACAACCTGCCGTCAGCATCCACTTTTCCGTCATTGGGCCGGTTGTCAGGAATATCCGCTTCGAGCGGAGCAAGACACTCGAGATGCGCAGAAGACTGGTCAAAACTGTAGAGCCCGTCTTGCAGTGCGATAACCAAACCTCCCGCCTCACGCAGCGCGATCATTCCCGGATGACTGGGCAGGCTCCACGTCGTCGTCTCACGTGTAGACGGGTCGGTCCGGTGAAGGTGCTTTTCCAGAATATCGATCCAGTAGACAACCCCCTCCGATTCCGACCAAACCGGGCTCTCGCCCAGCGACGCCCGCACATCGGTTATGCAATGAATTTCCATAAGTTGATTAGATAAAAGCCGATCCATAATATCAACACTCGTTCGGCAAATGGTTATTGATTTGCGTTCAAACTCTTTAAGGAAATCGTTCGCTCGCCCCCACTATCCACATAAAACCTATGGTGGCTGCCTGACTTGCATCACGGCGGTGCAAAACAATTTGCCGTAGACTCAAACCATGGAGTTCGCGGAGACCCCGCGATAGGAGATCGCCATGTACAGGCAGCCACATTTTGATATTGGATCGGGCCTGGCCATTGCCATTGCCGTGGCGTTGGTCGTATTGCTGGTCTGGCTCCTGCTCGGCATCCAGTTCGGCTCTTCGGCGCTGCTGATGACCATCTGAAGCCTCAGAACGGCAACCAGGAATGCTCCGTGTTGTAGTGCAGGTATCCTACGTTGGCGCCGGCGCGTAACCCGACGCCAGTGCGAATCGGCGCCAGTACGACATTCCCCGATTGTTGGTAGCTGACCCCGAATCCTGCGGCGATATAGATACTGCCGTCTACGCCGGGATAGCGCTGGAACAGCTGGCGGTTATCATTCAGATGATAAATCAGCGTGAATACCTTCGATGCATTGCCGCCGAAATCCCATCCGATGGAAGGGCCTTGCCAGTAGACCTTTCGCGGAGCTGTCGTCTTGCGGTTGAGCATTCCGTTGCCATAGCGCAATCCGACACCGATGGCGCCCGAAACCTCCTCGCCAACAATGAAGGCGTTGGGCTGTCCGTGATCCTTGAAAGCCTTTTCGATAGCTTTGGCGAGACCTTCAGTGGTGTCACCGAAGAATCCCCTGGCCTTGGCCGTGATTTCCTCAACGCTGTAGGTGTTTGCGGCGAGAGCCGGTGGCGTGGCGATCAATATCGCCAGTATTAGGGTAATTCCCGTGAAAAGGGTGAACGATTTCGAAGACATGACGCTGTCCTTATTCTGGTTCACCTCACTCCCCAAGGTGCATCAGTCTAAGCCGCTCCACGGTTGACGACCAGCGAAAGGATACTTGGGGTCCGAGTAACCGGGCGTTGAAGGATGGCCAGTGGGCACCAAACCATCGATCAGCGCCTCGTCCTCGGCGCTGAAATCGTGCTTCAACGCGCCCATGTAATCGTTCCATTGTCCGAGCGTTCTGGGGCCTGCTAAAACCGATGATACAAGCGTATTGTTAAGCACCCAGTTCAACGCAAATTGCCCGGCGGTCATGCCGCGCGCTTCGGCGTGTTTCTTGATGATCTGCGCCATGTCGAGGTTTTCCTGACGCCATTCCGTTTCCATCAAGCGCTCGTCCTTCACCGACGCCCGCGTGCCCTTTTTCGGCATCTTCATGGATTTACCGTACTTGCCGGTCAGCACGCCGCGCGCCAGCGGGCTGTAGGGAACGACGCCAAGACCGAAGTATTCGCAAGCCGGCAAGATCTCCTGCTCGGGCATGCGGTTCATGGCATTGTAGTATGGTTGACACACAACCGGTGGTGGCGCGCCCAGAGCGTCGGCAATGGTTGCCGCCAATCCGATGCGCCAGCCCAAGAAATTGCTCACGCCCCAATAGCGAATCTTGCCGGCGCGGATCGCATCGGCGACGGTGGCGATGCTTTCCTCCAGCGGTGTCGGCGCGTGGTCGATGTGAAAATAGTAAACATCTATGTAGTCGGTCTTGAGCCGTGCAAGGCTGTCATCGATGGCCTTTGTCAGGTACTTGCGGCTTAAGCCTCGCTCGTTGGGGCCCGGCCCTGTGGCATTGGCGCCCTTTGTCGCCAGCACCCAGTGATCGCGCTGACGGCGGATGAACTTGCCGACGATTCGCTCCGATTCGCCCTTTGCGTAGCCATTTGCGGTATCGATAAAGTTAATTCCGGCATCACGCGCGGCTGCGATGATACGGCCTGAAGCGGCTTCCGCTGTGCGGTGACCGAACATCATGGTGCCCAGGCAGAGCGGGGAAACCCGCAACCCGCTATTCCCTAAGTTATTGTATTTCATCGCTATTTTTCCTCTCGTTCACGCACAGCCCGCATCATGCGGCAGCGCAGCTTACCCTATGGCGCCTCGAATACGCCATAGTTCGTCGCTACGGTGTGCGGCAACGGTGGACGAACATCCGCCGCCGCCTGTCTTGGCGTCTGGAAAACGCGTAAAATGCGTGACCAATTAGTGGGCGGTTTCTGGAGCAGTTTCATGGGTTTGACCCAAGGATTGAATTGACCAACACCACGCATCCCATCCGGTCGCGCCACGCGGCCATATTCGGAACGTCCGCCAGGTTGTGGCGGGCGATGGTTGGCGTGTGCTTGGTGTTGATCTTGGTGTTGGCTGTCTCTCCGCTGCATGCGCGGACCACCGATCGCCTGCCGTTGGCCGGCGCAACGGCGGAATTGTTCACGGCGGTTGAGGTCAACGATATGCCGGGCGTCAAACGTGCGCTGGCAGCCGGTGCCGACCTGGCGGCTAAAAACGCCGGCGGTAAGACGGCCGCCGATTTGGCGGTCGACCGCGGGCACTTCATCATTGCCCATTTTCTGCTGTCGCAACGCCAACCGTCTGCGAAACGCAAAACGGTCAAGACGGCCCAACCAACGCCACGACGCCTGACGCCGGCACCGCGCGCCGCAAGGCCCGCGCCGACACCGCGCAAAAGTGTTAGTCAGCCCCTGCAAGGCAAGCGCCGGTTTGCCAAGCCGCCGCCCAAACCTGCTCCAGCCTCCTCCGCTGCCGACGCCTTGGATGGTGCGCGTGGTCTGACGCCGCCGCCCATGAAATCGGCGAAATCAAAGAGGCTGGCGAAACGCCGCTTCCAATTGCCGCCGCGCAAACCGCCGGCACCGTTGCCGAGCGCCGTCAGCATCGCGCAAGCGCCTGGCCTCGACACCGGTGAAAAGATGCTGGATGAAGATCTGCCCGATCTCGAAGGCAGCCCTGATGCAGAGGATGCCCTGGCCGAACTGCCCGCGGCTGAAGATGCCGATGCTCTACCCGATTCAAAAACCGAAGTTGCCGAAAAACCGACCCAGCCTCTCGGCCCCGTGGGAGAGTTTTTCCAAAGTCTTCTGGATCTCGTGAAACCAGACCAGCCAGCCCAGCCGTCTCGCAAGCCGCGCCAGAC
>JAERTE010000016.1 GCA_016845145.1 Rhodospirillaceae bacterium | reverse complement strand
CGCTATCCAATGGAACGACAGCTATCACGAAACTACGCTGTGCTTTACCAACAACATCCCGCAGCGTGACGGCGGTACGCATCTTGCCGGGTTTCGGGGTGCCCTGACACGCGCGATCAACAAATACGCTAACGAGAGCGGCATCGCCAAGAAAGCCAAGGTTAATATTACCGGCGATGACGCCCGTGAAGGCTTGACCTGTATCGTTTCGGCGAAAGTGCCTGATCCCAAGTTCTCGTCTCAGACCAAAGACAAGCTGGTTAGCTCCGAAGTTCGGCCCATTGTGGAAAGCGTCATCGGCGAGTCCCTCGATCGTTATTTTGAGGAACACCCAAACGAGGTGCGTAAGGTTATATCCAAAATTGTTGAGGCCGCCGCTGCCCGCGAAGCTGCTCGCAAGGCCCGCGATTTGACCCGCCGGAAAGGCGCACTGGATTTCGCTTCGCTACCGGGCAAGCTGGCAGACTGTCAGGAACGTGACCCGTCCCTGTCTGAACTGTTCATCGTGGAGGGTGATTCTGCTGGTGGTTCCGCCAAACAGGGACGCAACCGTGCCAATCAGGCCATCCTGCCATTGCGCGGCAAGATTCTGAATGTGGAACGCGCCCGCGTAGACAAGATGTTGAGCTCCGCTGAAATCGGGACACTGATTACGGCTCTTGGCACCGGCATTGGGGATGATTTTGATCCGGAAAAATGCCGGTATCACAAGATTATCATCATGACGGATGCTGACGTTGACGGCAGCCATATCCGGACGTTGTTGCTGACGTTCTTCTTCCGTCAAATGCCAGAATTGGTGGAGAAAGGGTATCTCTATATTGCGCAGCCGCCGCTCTATCGGGCCAAGCGGGGCAATTCGGAAGTCTACCTGAAAGACGATCCGGCACTGGAAGACTACCTGTTTAACACCGCCATCGACGAAGGTGCCGTTTTCACAACCTTTGACGGTGGACAGGTCGCGGGCCTCGACCTGCGCGACTGCATTGAACGCGCCCGGATGGTAAAACAGCTTTTGTCCCGGTTGGCGCAGCATGTGCCACTTGCCATTATTGAGCAGGCAGCTGTTCTGGGGGCCCTGGACCCGGGCATCCTTGCCGATGGTGACATGGCTGGTGGTGCTGCCGCGGAAATCGCCAAGCGATTGAACGCGCTGGCAGAGCAACACGAAAAAGGCTGGGAAGGAGCTCCGCTCGACGATGGTGGCCTCGCCTTTACACGGACGCTCAGAGGCGTGACCGAACGCCACGCCATTGATGGTGCGGTCGTGCGGTCGGCTGATGCGCGCCGGTTGCTGGATGAAGCGCCGCAACTCCAGAAACTCTATCTAGGCCATGGGAATTTCCAGGTGAAGGATAAAGAACATCTCATCACCGGGCCGGTATCGCTGGTGGATACAGTGATGGACATGGGTCGCAAGGGTGTTGGCATGCAGCGCTATAAGGGGCTGGGTGAAATGAACCCGGAACAGCTTTGGGAGACCACGCTGGATCCCAATGTCCGCGCCTTGTTGCAGGTGAAAGTCAGCCAGCTTGATGATGCGGAGGAAGTGTTCTCCACCCTCATGGGGGATATCGTTGAGCCGCGCCGGGAATTCATCCAGGACAATGCCCTTAAAGTCGCTAATCTGGACGTTTAGAAACCAGCGACCTTTGTCCTTTGGCCTATAATTAGAGAATTGTCACCCGTAGGGTGAGAATGCCCGCTCCGCGTCAATAGTGGTATTTCACTAGATTTCTGAATTCCGCCCGCTCCGGGTGCCCGTATGTACGTTCGCCGTTAGTGCGAGAGAGCACGTTCTCGCCTAATGGCATCCGGATGCTAGGCGCTCTCGCTACGGGTCGGGATTTCTCCGCTTATTTGCCTAGCAACCGCCTTAACCCAATTCTAACGCGCTATGGGCCATAACGGGCCTCATGAGCAAGAAGACAGCCAAGCAAAAAGCACCTGTCAAAAAGGCGAACAAAACATCCGCCCGGCTGGAACGCGGCATCGTTCGCCGCGCGGTTGGTGCGCTGGTGTATTGGGGTGTGGTTGCGTCCATCTGGATTGGCGTGCTGGGCGGCGGCGTTCTCGCCTTCTACGCCTACGACCTGCCGGATGTCGATGATGCTTTTGCGGCGACGCGTAGGCCAGCAGTTACCGTTCTGGCGGCTGACGGTTCGGAACTGGCGACCGTGGGGGATATGTATGGCTCTGCTGTAACTCTACGGGACTTGCCACCGGCACTCCCGCAGGCTGTTCTAGCCACCGAAGACCGTCGTTTTTACAACCATTTTGGCGTGGATTTGATTGGCCTTGCCCGTGCCATGTGGGTAAATGTACAGGCTGGGCGTATCCGACAGGGCGGTTCGACGATTTCGCAGCAGGTGGCAAAGAACCTGTTCCTCAATCCGGACCGCACCATCAAGCGAAAGGTCCAGGAATTGTTGCTCGCCCTGTGGCTGGAGCAGAAGTTCACCAAGGATGAAATCCTGACGGTTTATTTAAACCGTGTTTATC
>JAERTE010000015.1 GCA_016845145.1 Rhodospirillaceae bacterium | reverse complement strand
TCAGCGGTGTCAGCAGTCTCAGCGACCTCCACATCGTCCGACTTCTTCTTGCGCGGACGCCGTGTGCGTTTCGGTTTGACGGGTTTTTCCTCGTCATCAGAAGCGGGCGCAGCCTCAGCCTCAGCACTTGCTTCTTCCGCTGTTGCATCATCAGCGGGAGCACCATCATCTGCCTTCTTGCTCCGACGACGACGGGAACGCTTCGGCTTTTCCTCGGCGGCCTCTGCCGTATCGGCGGTGTTCTCGGTATCTTCGGAAACAGCTTCAGCCGTGCTCTCGTCGGATGCATCTGCGGCAACAGCCTCAGTTGTATCCTCTTCACGGTTGCGGGAGCGTTTGCGACCACCGCGACGTCCGCGGCGACGCTTCTTGGGCGGTGCGTCGTCATCAGAATCATCTTCTGACTTGGCCGCGACGGCATCGCCATTTGAATCGGAACTGTCCTCCGAGTCTGACTCGCTGTTGTTTCCGCTTTCTTCCTCGTTCCGGCGTCCGCGACGACGCGACCGGCGACGGCGGCGTTTCCGCGGAGCGCCATCTTCCCTGTCAGGGGATTTCTCTTCCTCGTCATCATCGTCGTCTTCAAACAGCTCGACGACTCGCTCGCCACCAATGGGCGTTCCTTTAACCCGATCAATCCGATGATCAGGCGCGATCAGGGAATCGTCGCTGGCAAGCATGACGGTGAAGCCATAGCGCTCCTCAATTTCAGCAAGCGCCGAGCGTTTCTGATTGAGGATATAAAGCGCAATAGGTGTCGCCACATGAACCGTGATGGAGATCGAACGGCCTCTCAGGCCTTCTTCCTCAATTGCACGAATGACACTCAGGGCTGCGGACTCAATGGAACGCAGCGCGCCCGTTCCCGCACAGTGAGGGCAGGGTTCCGTGCTGGTTTCCATCAGGCTTGGGCGCAGGCGCTGGCGGGACAATTCCATCAGGCCAAATGGTGAAATACGGCCCATCTGGATACGTGCCCGGTCGATTTTCATCGCGTCTTTCAGCTGGCGCTCGACCTTGATCTGATTGCGGTGGATCTCCATGTCGATGAAATCGATCACGACCAGACCTGCAAGGTCACGAAGACGCAACTGGCGGGCAACTTCTTCAGCCGCTTCCAGATTGGTCTGTAATGCCGTTTCTTCAATGTTACGCTCGCGCGTTGCCTTCCCTGAGTTCACATCAATGGCGACCAGGGCTTCCGTCTGCGACAGCACGATATAACCGCCTGATTTCAGCGAAACCTCAGGGTCGTGCATGGCATCAAGCTGGCTTTCCACCTGATAGCGATGCAGCAGCGGCACCGTCGCGTCCTTATAGGGCTGTACGCGCTTGGAATGGCTGGGGATCAGCAGCTTCATGAAGTCTTTGGCTGTCCGGTATCCGTCATTGCCATCGACAATGACCTCTTCCACGTCCTTTGAGTACAAATCGCGGATGGCGCGCTTGATCAGGTTGCCTTCCTCATAGACGGGGCAGGGTGCAATGGATTCAAGCGTGGTTTCCCGAACCTGATTCCAGAGCCGCATCAAATAGTCGTAATCCCGTTTGATTTCCGCTTTGGTGCGTTTGGAGCCAGCGGTTCTTACAATGACGGCCACGCCTTCCGGAATATCAAACTCACTCAGGATGGATTTCAGCTTGCGGCGGTCGCTGGTATTGGAAATCTTGCGCGAAATACCGCCCCCGCGCGCCGTATTGGGCATCAGCACGCAATAGCGGCCCGGCAGAGAAATATAGGTGGTAAGGGCAGCGCCCTTGTTGCCACGTTCTTCCTTAACCACCTGAACCAGCAAAATCTGGCGGCGCTTGATAACTTCCTGGATTTTGTACTGGCGGCGCAGATTAACGGGACGGCGGGATTCCACCTCGTCCGTATCGTCACCGCCTACATTCTGGACGGGATCTTCGTCCGAATCCTCTTCACCGGTCTCGTTTTCCTCGGCCTCGGCTTGACGCTGTTCAGCGATCAAGGCCTCTCGGTCCGCGACGGGAATCTGGTAATAATCCGGGTGGATTTCGTTAAAGGCAAGGAAACCATGCCGATTTCCACCGAAATCGACGAATGCGGCCTGCAACGAAGGTTCAACCCTTGTTACTTTAGCCAGATAGATGTTTCCCTTTAGCTGCCTTTTGGATTCGACCTCTACATCAAAGTCTTCGAGACGTTTCCCGTTGACGATCACGACACGCGTTTCTTCCGCGTGCGTCGCGTCGATTAACATACGTTTGGTTGACATATAAACTAGAACTCCGGTTCTCCCCCGATCGTCGTGTGCGCATATCCGGCGCAACAGATAGGTTTGAGGGGGATGATATTTTCATCAGGCCGGTGGCGCGGACGACGGAAAGCGCACGAACAGGCAGTGCCGCCGTGGGGTTCTGGGTCAGTTCGCGTGTATCTACAACCGGCATCTTAATACCTTGTTTCCCGAATAAATGCCCTGTAGCTGAAGCCGCAGGGCGTCGGGAGGACAGAGGTGGGGACGGAACTTCCGTCACAAAAAAACTTATGGGAGCGTCGGATAACAAACTGGCCACGTCCTTTGACAGACCCGGCCATTTCCGAACCGCTTCACCGTGTAACATACTCTTAGGAATTGTGTTCCACAATCACCATATTTCCATGTACCGGAAATCGCTGTTTTGCGGGCGGTTTTAACCCTGTTGGGTAACTTGAGCATTGCTGATGCCTATGGTGGAACGGTATATGTATGATTCGCAATTAATCGTCACACAACATCTTGTGAAACGTATCGGGGTTTTGACATGACAGGACAGGTTTTCAGCAGGGTTGCTTTCTGCG
>JAERTE010000014.1 GCA_016845145.1 Rhodospirillaceae bacterium | reverse complement strand
CCCCGAACTCGTTTGGCGGTCGAACATCGAACCCCCAAACCTCGTGCCCCGCGCCAAGCAATCGCCTGGCCATGGGCAACCCCATGGCGCCGCACCCGGCGACGCCGATGACATGCGTGTCTGTCACGCTTGCTCCATTTCGTCCCCGGCGGCAGCGACAAGTGCGGTAAACAGATTGAAGTTCGGGTCGCCTTCATTGGCGAAAAACTCCGGGTGCCATTGTACGCCCAGACAAAACCGTCGATCCGCGAGTTCGATGCCCTCAATCACCCCATCGGGTGCCGTTGCGCTGACGCTAAGTCCGCCCAATCCATCTTTCAGAGCTTCCTTGTGCGCGGTGTTGACCTCTAGCGTCTCCACGCCGAGAGTCCGGCCCAGCAGGCTGCCAGGTGTGATCTGAATATCGTGCGCCGTTTCTTCGGCGGGTTGGGCATTGAGATGATCGATTTTGGTCGGCAACTCCGTGCGCACATCATTGTACATCGTCGCGCCGACGCTGGCGGCGATGACCTGCATGCCGGCGCAGATGCCCAGCATTGGATAGTCCAAATCGATGGCGCGGCGCACGAACGTATCTTCGAAGGCGAAACGCGGATGGATCATCTCGCCGGCTTCGGCCCGGCGCCCATACAGACTGGCGGGAAAGGGATAGAAGCCGCCCGGCAAAATCAGGCCGTCGCAGGTGCGCAGATAATCCTCGCCGGCGTCTTCTATGTACGGCAACGCTACCGGCAGGCCGCCGGCGCGCCAAACGGCATCGAAGTACCCGCAACGCAGCGCATAATGAGGGCGGGTCGAAAACGATCCATCACTCTGGTAGTCCATCAAGATGCCGATGGTCGGGCGGTCTTCGGCGTGGGCTTCTACCATCATGCCTATGCCCCTGCACTTGGACGTTCAACCGGCGGCGCGATGAGGGGGCCGTCGATATGGATCGCTTCCCAGCGCCGCGCCGCAGCGACGATATTGTCAGAGGCCGCGTTCTGGACGCAGAGGCCGAGCCGGCGCTTGGTTGCTTCGCCCCAGAAATCGGTCAGATCATCGAGTTGTTTGGCGTCGTCGCCTTCCGCTGCCGCCATATCATAAGCGACGCCCCGGTAATTGCAGTTGGCGAACACCGTGAAATCCTCGGCGGCGGGGTGCGGATGGGCGATAAACCGGTCTGTGTAGGGCAACATGGGGATGGTAATGTCGGACAGCGAATCGATGCTGACTTTTTCCGGAAGGTTGAAGATTTCAATGTTCAGCGCGGCGCGGCACTCTTGTTCCAGTTCGGCGAACACATCGTGGATGATGGTGGCGCCCTTACGGTTGGCCAGGGCAATGGAATTGACAGGCACGATCAGCTGAACGTATTGCCCTTGGCCATAAGCGCGGAATAGCGCCTTGAAAATCAGCCGTAAAATGGCGGCGTTGCGCCCCGCGGTGTTTTCAATGTCACCCTTGTGGCCGAGCACCACATCCATGCCGAATTCTTGGCCGTCCACGGTTCGGTAGATCGGCAGGCAGCGGAACAGATCCAGCGCTTCCGTATCCGGTCGCGCCACGGGTGCGTAGTGAATCAGTGTTTCGCCTTGCGACATGCGTAACCTTTACGACCGGGTTCCGATAACACCTTAAGTGTTTTTCTCGGCAGTTTCTATGGCTGCACCTGCATCAATCATTGCGTCGATTTGATCGCTACCGTAACCGAGCGAGGAAAGCACCGCGCGCGTATGCTCGCCCAAATGCGGAGCATTGGCTGCCGGCAATGGCGGCATGGCGGAACGGATGGGATGGCGTGTGCCTCTAAGGCGGCCTTCCGTCGGATGGTCGTATTCTTCGAACAGGCCGCTGGCTTGGAGTTGCGGATCGGAAAACAAGTCCTCCAGCGAATTGACGGCGGTGACCGGAATGTCGATACGCCTGAGCGCCGTCACCCATTCTTCGGTCGTGCGGCTGGAGGTCACTTCGGCGATGACGCCGTAAAGCTCATCGATCCGGGCGCTGCGTTGTGTGGCGTCATTTACCCAGTCTTCCGTGGCCAATTCATCTCTGCCGATCAGGGCCAAAAAGCGCTGCCATTGCGCCGTGGTGTAGGGCAGGGCGGCGATATACGAATCTTTTGTGCGATAGGTCTGGCGGTTGGCGGAAAGTACGCGGGTGTAGCCCGCAGAGTCCATGGGTGGCTCGAAGCATCTGCCGAACAGATGCTCGATCATCATGAAGTGCGTCAGGCACTCGTACATGGGCACTTCAACATATTGCCCTTGGCCGGTGGTCTTTTGGGTCATGATCGACGCCAGCAAGGCTTGTGTGAGGTACAGCGCGCTGATTTTGTCGGCCATGACGCTGCGCACCAGTTGCGGGGTGCCGTCGGGGAGCGTGGTGATGGCCGCCAACCCCGTTGCGGCCTGGATTATGTCGTCGTAGGCGGGCAAATCTGCGTTCGGACCCTGGCTATCGTAACCACAGGCAAAGCAATAAACGAGGTCCGGTTTGACCGCTTTCATGCTGTCGTAATCGATGCCCAGCTTTTTTGCCGCTTGGCCACGCATGGAATGCACAAAGACGTCACCTGTGGCCACCAGGCGCTTCAAGGCCTGCAAACCGGCCTCGGTTTTCAAATCCAGGGCCATGCTTTGCTTGGCGCGGTTGGAATTCATGAACACGCCTCCCATGCCGGGCGAACGCATGGGTTGGACATAGCGCATGACGTCGCCGGCCGGTGCCTCAACCTTAATCACCTCGGCACCCATGCTGGCTAGGAATTGCGTGGCGATGGGGCCGAACAAAATGGATGTCAAATCAATGATCCGCATGCCCTCCAGAGGCCCTTTCTGCCGTCCACTGTGTGGATTGGGCACGGTTCCAGGCTCGGTCTCCGGCGGGTTCGATGGTGCGTTCATAAGATGGGTCCCCATTTGCTATTCAAGAATCAATTTGCACTCTTGAAGCAGTCGTGCAATATTTTTAATGAAATCGAGTTTCATTCTGCGAAACACAGATTTTGGGAGGATTTTTTTTGGTGTGCTTGGCATTCGCTGACAACATCCCGGGGGGGGTGATATGAGCAGTTATGCACCTGTTACGGCCCTCGTTCGTGGGCTCGACGTGCTGCATGCGTTGAACACGTTGGGCGGCGATGGCGGTGTGGGGGCGATCCATGAGATCACCCGGATTCCGAAACCAACTGTGGTGCGGATATTGGAAACGCTGATTCATGCAGGGTTTGTTTCGCGCATCAGCGCTACCAAAAGCTATGGTTTGACGGCGAAATGTATGGCGCTCTCGAACGGTTTCGACACCTACGACTATCTGCTCCGCCAAGCCGCACCCATATTGGATGTGCTGCGAGGCCGGCTGGTGTGGCCGTCGGATTTGGCGGTATTCGACCGCAATGCCATGGTCATTATTGAGACCAGCCGCCGCATTGGGACGCTATCATTCAACCGCACCGTGGGCTCGCGCGTGCCGGTCATGGCGACGGCCATTGGGCGCTGTTTCCTCGCGTTCACCGATACCACCACGCGGCAACGAATTTTGGCGGATTTGGCGGTTTCGGATGATCCCTACGACGCCTTGGCGCGAACGCCCGATCAAGCCAATGCGCTGCTCGATACCATACGCGCGCGCGGCTTCGCCACATCCGACCAGGAATACATGAGCTCAACCCGTGCAATTGCGTTCCCAATCTTTTTCAACGGGCAGGTGTTGGCGACTGTGAATGTATTTGTTATCGCCGACGCCATGGGCTTGGAGCAACTGGTGGACCGATATTCACCAATCCTACGTGAAGCAGTGGATGAGATTGAAAACGCACTGGCTGGTGCGGGAAACGGGATAACCGTTCCAACAGCCAACAGAGAGACTTCGATGGGAATCAGCCATTGACCAACTAATCAAAAAAGGAGAGTGTTAATGCGACGTAAGGTAAAAACCCAAACCAAACGGGAGGAAAGATATATGTCTTGGATGGGTAAAGTGATGGTGTCGGCTGTTGCCGGTGCCGCGATTATGAGCGGTGCAGCGGCGGTATCCAGCGCCAACGCCCAAGAAGTTAAAGGCCCTAAAGTGACGTGGAAGTTCAACGTCTGGGGTAAAAAACGCGCCTTTACGGCGGATGTCGAGGCTTGGTCCAAACACGTCGCCGCTAAAACGGGCGGCAACTTCAAGATCAAGATCTACTACGGTGATCAGTTGGGTGGTAAGAAGCAGAACCTTGACAACATCAAGGCTGGCGTATTCGAAGCTGGGAAAGTCTGCTGGTCCTATCACCCGGGCAAAAACCAGGCGATGACCGTCCTGAACCTGCCGTTCGTGCCGATCAAGAGCTTCGAGCACCAGCGCAAGGTGGCTGAAGCCATTCACTCGAACCCGATCGCGTCCGGCGAGATCAAGAAGAAGTGGAACGTGATGGCGTTCTCCTCTTCCAACCTGCCGCAGTACGAGTTCATGGGCCGGGGCGATGCGCCTCAGAAGATCGAAGGTTTCAAGGGCATGACGGTGCGTGCGCTCGGTGGTATTGCCGATGCCATGCGGGCCTTGGGCTCCTCGATCTCGACGATGACGGCTACGGAAGTGTATCAGGCGCTGGATCGCGGTGCCGCGGACGCGGTGTCGTTCCCGTCCACCTACGCACACTCCGCTTACAAGATCGACGAAGTGGCGGAATGGTTCACGTCCAACCTGTCGCCGGGCACC
The DNA here is from genome assembly GCA_016845145.1 of Rhodospirillaceae bacterium. GTDB lineage: Bacteria > Pseudomonadota > Alphaproteobacteria > Rhodospirillales > Casp-alpha2 > TMED8. The sequence continues at coordinate 29,082 of JAERTE010000014.1, read as the reverse complement.
AACGATTGCCCGAACATCATCAGCCTGGACGCCTGGAACGCGCTTCCTGCCGCGTACAAGAAGCTGATGGAAGACGCGCGTGAGGAAGGCTACAAGGCTCTCAAGGCAGCCTATAGCTCCAAGGACAAAGAGAACCTGCCGAAGTGGCGTAAGCACCTGAAAGAGGTGAAATACACGGACGCCGAACTGGCGAACTTCCAGAAGATTGGCGGTAAGCCCGTTTACGACAAATGGGTAAACGCCAACAAAGACAAGTTCAACTCCAAGGCAGTGTTCGACGCCATGATGGCCGCCGCGAAGTAATCGCGTAGCTATCAATTTGGATCGAAAAACTAAGAAAATCCGTGCCGGGGCTCCAAGCTCCGGCACGGTCTCTTAGGGGGAGCTCATGGTAGGAAATACTGCAGAAAACGCCAATGTTGACGAAAGCTTGTTATCCAAGCTTGACCAGGGATTAACGAAAATTGAGGACGGACTGAGTTACGCTTCGGCGCTCGTCATCCTCGGTTTAATGATTTTTGGCTCGATGAATGCCATCGGGCGTAAATTTTTCAGCATGCCGGTGTGGGGCTATACGGATTTGGTGACCTTATTCATGGTTGCTTTTTCGTTTCTCGCCGTCGCCGCCATGCAGCGCGTCGGCGGACATATCCGAATGGAATTGTTCGTCCGCAAAATGAGCGGCCGCACACTGTGGTTGGCGGAATTCGTCGGTGTTGTGCTGGCGCTCTTTATTATGTGCGTGTTGCTTTACTACAGCTCGACCGCGTTCATGCGGGCTTGGGAGCTGGGCGATTCGACGATCGACCGTGAACTGGCCACCTGGCCTTCAAAAATGTGGGTGCCAATTGCGTTCGCTGTACTGATCGCACGGCTGGTACTGCAAACCTGGGGCTATATGCGTCTGATTGCGAATCCGAACGCCCCCCCGATAGCAGTGCCGCTGATGCACACGGAAGAAGAACTCGCGAGCAAGGAAATCGAAGACACCTTCGGCGACGATGATACCGAAACGCACGAGCTGAAGGACTAGGGGGAAGTTATGGACGAGTTTCAAATTGGCCTTATTGGCTCAGGCTTCCTGATCTGCCTAGTTTTGATCGGCGTGCGCGTGGTTTACGCCTGTGCGCTGGTCGGTCTGCTGGGCTTGGTCACCATTATCGGTTGGACAGGGGGGGCGGGTAACGCCGGCATGATTCCCTACGCCAAGGGTACCATTTATGCCCTTTCGGTGCTGCCGATGTTCATTCTCATCGGCTTTTTGGCCTATCACGCCGGCATGACCGAGAAATTGTTCGATGCCGCGCGCAAGTGGTTCGGCTGGGTGCCGGGCGGCTTGGCCGTGGCTACCGTTTTCGCGACGGCCGGCTTCGCAGCGGTGTCCGGAGCCTCGACGGCAACGGCCGCCGTGTTCGCACGTGTCGCCATCCCGGAGATGCTTAGATACAACTATAGCCCCTCGCTAGCGGCCGGCGTGGTCGCGGCGGGCGGTACGTTGGCATCGCTGATTCCACCAAGCGCGATTTTGGTGATTTACGCCATCATCGTTGAGGAATCGATCGGGCGTTTGCTGGTCGCGGGTTTCATCCCCGGTATCGTATCGGCGATCATTTACGCCTTGCTGATCATCTTTATGGCGATGCGCAATCCGGAATTGGGTCCGCCGGTAAAAGGCTTTACCTGGAGCGACCGGATGAAGTCGGTCCCGGGCACATTCCCGGTGCTGTTCGTGATTTTTGTCATCTTCTTCTCCATGTACACCGGCACCACAACGCCGACAGAAGCCGGCGCCGTCGGTTCCTTCGTGGTGTTTGTCATGGCGCTGATCGGCGGCATGAAGTGGAACACGCTGAAAGGCGCGTTGCTGGAAACGGCGCGGCTGACGGTGATGATTTTCTCGCTGGTTTGGGGCGTATTGATTTTCGTGCGTTTCATGGGCTTTGCCGAATTGCCGGCGGAGTTCGCAAATTGGGTCGTCAGCCTGCCGTTCCCACCGGTGGTGACAATGATCTGCATCCTGCTGTTCTATGTCATCCTCGGCATGTTCATGGATGCCATCGGCATGCTGCTGCTGACCCTGCCGGTTGTATACCCAGCGGTAATCGCGCTCGGCTACGATCCGATCTGGTTCGGTATCGTGGTCGTCAAGATGTGCGAGGTGTGTCTCATCACGCCGCCCATTGGGCTCAACTGTTACGTGGTGGCCGGGGTTCGACCGGATATACCATTGCAGCAGGTATTCAAAGGCATCGGGCCGTTCTTTATCGCTGACGTGATCACACTGGGCGTATTCCTGGCGTGGCCGGAAGTGATCACCTGGCTGCCGGATCTGATGATCAAGAAGTTCTGATCAACGGCTTCGAGTGCTGAGAAAAATAAGAAGGGCCATGAGTCAAACTCATGGCCCTTTCTTCTTGTTCATCGAAGCGTCTGGCGATTAAGCGTCAGCGGGGCGTTTTCGGATCAGACACTTTTGGATGCCTTCAAACACCTTTTCACCTTTCTGATTGTGAACGGTCGACAGTAACGTCACCACGCCGGTGGTGTTCTGTTCGGTTAACTCCGAAATTTCCAGCATGGGATACACGGTATCGCCGGAATAGACCGGCCCAAGCATCTTTCCCGACATTTCCAGCATGGCCACCAGTGACGCATCGACGGCATGCGGGAACAATCCGGCACCCGGTGCGCATTGGATCATCACCTGCATGGCATGGGCCAACAGTCCTGGATGGCCATGCGCCTTGCAGTACTCGATATCGTAATGAATGGGATGGTTATCACCCGACGCCAACTGGAAGGCCGCAAACAAAGCATCCGTCATCGTGCGTGACGGGATCGGGAATCTCTGTCCGAGGGTTAAATCCTCAAAAAACGCCGTTTCGCAAAGGCGGTAGTCGTCAAAATTGATGGGGCTGCTGTCGTTCATGGCTGATGTTCCTGGTCTGGTTGTGATGGGGCATCCTATATGCCACGTTGGTCCAAATAAATAACCGTGGGGACAAATGCATGACTTCGCCATTGATGTTGACGGGAATTAAGGTCGTCGAGATGGGCCAAGCCATCGCCGGGCCGTTTGTCGGCACCGTATTCGCCGACCTGGGCGCGGAGGTGATCAAGATCGAAACACCAGCCGGCGATTCCGCCCGCACCTGGGGGCCACCGAACGTTGATGGCGCCGCCAGCGTGTTCCACTACATCAACCGCAACAAGACCTCGGTTACCTTGGATGTGCGCGATCCGGACGATCGCCGGCTGTTCGACAAACTGATCGAAGAAGCGGATGTGTTTGTACACAATCTGCGGCCGGGCGTTGCGCCGAAATTGGGTATTGATGCGCAAACGCTTCGGGCCTTGAATCCCCGCCTTATTCATGGCGATGTCGCCGCTTTCGGCCATGTCGGGCCACTGAAGGACCGTCCGGGCTATGAACTGGCTCTGCAGGCTTATGGTGGCGTCTTGTCGGTGACAGGCACGCCTGAGGCTGGTCCCATGCGCGCGGGGCCCTCAATCATGGATTTCGGTACCGCCATGTGGATGACCATTGCCGTGTTGGCGGCTTTGATGCGCCGCCAGGTGACCGACGAGGGATGCTCGTTGCAAGGCTCGCTGCTGGAAACGGCGATGAGTTGGATGGGCGTTCATCTTTCCAACTTCGTCGTCGATGGAAAACTACCGGTGCCCTTCGGCGCCAGTCACCAATTGGTCTCGCCGTACGGCGCTTACCAGGCTTCCGATGGGCCGATCATCATCGCCACGGGTAACGACAGCTTGTTCGCCATGTTGGCGGCAGCATTAGGCCACCCAGAGTGGACCGAAGACCCGCGATTTCAGAGCAATTCCAATCGCACTGAGAACCGAGCCGATATTGACGCTTTGATCACTGAGATTGTCGGCACACAAACCAAGGCACACTGGATTGACTTGCTGGCCGGGGAACAGGTGCCTTGCGTGCCGATCCAGAACTCGGCGGACTTGATGACCGATGAGCAGGTTGCGGCGATTGGTATTATGCAGCCGGAGCCAGGCAGCGATGTGCCTTATGTGGGCATGCCGTTCAGTGTCGAGGGGGTCCGTCCGCCCATCAAGAAAGCGCCATCGACGCTCGAAGAGGCGGCAAAGGTAAGGGGCGAAGTCGAGCAAGCGGTCAATGCCGGTGAAAGCCCGTTCGAACGCCTATTCAGATAATCCGAGAGCGGCTTCGCAGCGCTCGATCCAATTCCCGATATTGGGAAAAGCGGCAAGGTCGAACCCGCCTTCATGGGCGACGCGGGTGTATGCGACGAGCCCGATATCGGCGATGCTTACGCTGTCGCCAACTAGGAAATCCCGGCCATTCAGCGCGCTTTCCAAGATTTCCAGGGCTTTTGTGCCACGCGCAACCTTATCGGGGTCAAGCTCGTCCGCACTTTTGCCCTGGTATTTCATCTGAAAGCGGCAGACGGCTACATAGGGCTCGTGGCTGTATTGCTCCCAAAACAGCCATTCCATAACCTTGGCGCGCTCGAATGGATCATTCGGTATCAGACCGCTGGCCTCCGCCAAATACATGATGATGGCGTTGGATTGCGCCAGTTGACGGCCATCCGCGAGTTCCACGACCGGCACCTGGCCGAACGGGTTTCTGGCCAAAAACTCAGGTGTGCGGCTTTCACCCTGCATGATGTCGATATCGATCCATTCATGTGGCAGATGCAGATAATCGCAGGTCCATTTGACCTTAAGACAATTACCCGAAACCAGATCGCCATAGATGCGCATGATGATTGGGCCCGATCAGCGCGGCAGGTTGGTTTCGCCCATCAGGAACTGATCGATGGAGCGCGCACATTGCCGGCCTTCGCGGATCGCCCAAACGACAAGCGATTGGCCGCGGCGCATATCACCGGCGGCGAACACTTTGTCCATGGTTGTCGCGTAACTGTCGGTGTCGGCCAGCACATTGCCGCGCGGGTCGTACTCGACGCCGAAGCTGTTGAGCATGCCTTCGTGGATCGGGTTGACGAAGCCCATGGCCAGAAACACCAGATCGGCCTTGATCTGAAACTCGGAGCCGGCAATTTCCTTCATGCCTTCCGCGCCCCACTCAAGGCGAATGCAATTCAGCGCCGTCACTTGCCCGTCCTTGCCTTCGAAGGATTTGGTCGCCACGGCCCATTCGCGCTGACAGCCTTCGTCGTGCGAGGTTGACGTGCGCAGTTTCAGCGGCCAATCGGGCCAGCTCAGCGCCTTGTTCTCGGCTTCCGGCGGTTTCGGCATGATTTCCATTTGGGTAATCGAGGCCGCGCCCTGGCGGTTTGATGTGCCGACGCAATCCGCGCCCGTGTCACCGCCGCCGATCACCACCACATGTTTGTCGGTGGCGGTAATGTCTTGGCTATCCAAGATCAACTCGCCGGAAACGCGGCGGTTTTGTTGGGTGAGAAACCGCATGGCGAAATCGATACCAGCCAAATCGCGCCCGGGAACCGGCAGATCGCGCGGATCTTCAGAACCGCCGGTCAGAGCGATGGCGTCGAAATTCATCAACAAATTCATGGCGTTGACGTTGTCGCCCACATGGCTGTTGGGGCGGAACTCCACGCCTTCGGCCTGCATTTGTGCCATGCGCCTATCCAGCAGGCCTTTGTTCATCTTGAAGTCGGGGATGCCGTAGCGCAATAACCCGCCGATCTTGGCGTTTTTCTCAAATACGATCACGCGGTGCCCGGCGCGTGCCAATTGCTGCGCGCAAGCCATACCGGCCGGGCCGGAGCCAACTACGGCGACCTGTTTACCGGTGCCGTGCGGCGGGACTTTCGGCTGAATCCAGCCCTCTTCCCAACCTTTGTCGACGATCGCACACTCAATGGTTTTGATGGTGACCGGCTCGTCGGTGATGTTCAGCGTGCAGGCGGCCTCACAGGGGGCAGGGCAAACACGGCCGGTGAATTCCGGGAAATTGTTGGTGGAGTGCAGAACGTCCAAGGCCTGTTGCCAGTCACCGTGATAGACCAAGTCATTCCACTCGGGGATGATGTTGTTGACCGGGCACCCGTTGTGACAAAACGGAATGCCGCAATCCATGCAACGCGCGCCTTGCGCCGATACATCTTCGTCACCCAAGGGTACGTAGAACTCGTCATAGCTTTTGACGCGCTTCTCTACCGGCGCGTATCCGCGCTCTTGACGTTCGATCTCCATGAAACCGGTGGGCTTGCCCATCGTTCCCATCCTCTCCTAATGCAAAAGTTATTCGCCGGCGGCGACGTTGAGTTCAGGCGCATCTTCGGCCTGCAAGTCCAAAAGTGCGCGTTTGTAGTCGACCGGCATCACCTTGATGAACTTCGGCAGGTAGTTCGCCCAATCATCAAGAATGGCGCGCGCCCTGGCGCTGCCGGTATAGTGCAGGTGGCGCTCTATCAGCACGCGTAGGCGCTTGGCGTCGTCGCCCAACATGTCGACCATGACATCGGCAACGTCCAGGCCTTCGGTACTGCCCGCATCACCGCTCATGGGTTCCAGTTGGATCATCTCGCCGTTGCAGCGCTTGACGAAGTCATCTGTCTCATCCAGCACATAAGCGATGCCGCCCGACATGCCGGCGGCAAAATTGCGGCCGGTGCCGCCAAGCACCACCACGCAGCCACCGGTCATGTATTCGCAACCATGATCGCCGACGCCTTCGACCACCGCCGTCGCGCCTGAATTGCGAACCGCGAAGCGCTCGCCGCCGACGCCATGGAAGTAACATTCGCCGGCGATCGCGCCATACATCACGGTGTTGCCGATGATAATGTTGTCTTCCGGCACGACGGGGCTGTCAGGCGATGGTCGCACCACGATGCGTCCGCCGGACAGGCCTTTACCGACGTAATCGTTGGCATCGCCGACCAAATCCAACGTCATACCCTTGGCAGCCCAAGCACCAAAACTTTGGCCGGCGGTGCCGGTTAATTTGATGTGGATGGTATCATCGGCCAGGCCCGCATGACCGTAGCGACGGGCGACTTCTCCACCCAGCATCGCGCCGACCGTGCGGTTGACGTTCCGGACCGGGCTTTCGATGGTCACCGGGGTCTTATTCTCAAGTGCCGGCATGGCCATTTCGATCAACTGGTTGTCCAATGCCTTATCCAGGCCATGGTCTTGCTCTTCGCAATTGTACACAGCCACGCCGGGGCCGGCCGGGGGTTTCTCAAAAACCTTAGAGAAATCAAGACCTTGTGCCTTCCAATGCGAAATGGCGTCGCGCGTATCCAGGCGGTCCATGCGACCGATCATTTCGTTCATCGTGCGGAAGCCAAGCTCTGCCATGATCTCACGCACTTCCTCGGCGATGAACATGAACAGGTTCATGACATCTTCGGGTTTGCCGGTGAAGCGTTTGCGCAATGCCGGGTCTTGCGTGGCAACGCCCGCCGGGCAGGTGTTGAGATGGCACTTGCGCATCATGATGCAGCCGGCCGATATCAGCGCCGCCGTGGCGACGCCATATTCGTCCGCACCCAACAGCGCCCCGATAACCACGTCGCGGCCGGTACGGAACCCGCCATCAACCTGTACGGCGATACGGCCGCGCAACTGGTTGAGGACCAAGGTCTGGTGGGTCTCGGCGAGGCCCAATTCCCAGAACGAACCGGCGTTCATGATCGACGTCAATGGGCTGGCGCCGGTACCGCCATCGTTGCCGGAAATGGTCACGTGATCTGCGTGCGCTTTGGAGACGCCCGCGGCGACGGTGCCGACACCGATCTCCGAGACCAGCTTGACGGAAATCCGCGCACCAGGATTGACGTTCTTCAGGTCGTGAATCAACTGCGCCAGATCCTCGATGGAATAGATGTCGTGGTGTGGTGGCGGCGAAATCAAGCCGACACCCGGCGTCGAGTGCCGTACCCGAGCGATGCCCCGGTCCACTTTGTGGCCCGGCAACTGGCCGCCCTCACCGGGTTTGGCGCCTTGCGCCATCTTGATCTGAATGTCATCGGCGTTGACCAGGTATTCGGTGGTAACGCCAAAACGCCCCGAAGCGACCTGCTTGATGGCCGAGCGCATGTTGTCGCCGTTTTCCTCGATTGTGTATCGGCTTGCTTCCTCGCCGCCCTCACCGGTGTTGGACTTGCCGCCCAATCGGTTCATGGCAATGGCGAGTGTCGTATGCGCTTCCCACGAGATCGAGCCGAACGACATGGCGCCGGTGGCAAAGCGTTTGACAATTTCGGATGCCGGCTCAACCTCTTCCAGCGGCACGGCGACACCAGCCCGTTTCAGCTTGAACAAGCCGCGCAGGTTGCGCAGTTTCGCACCTTGGTCGTCCACCTTGGCGGAAAACGCCTTGAAGCCTTCGTAGTCACCGGCACGGACCGCATGTTGTAGCGCGCCGACCGTTTCGGGCGTCCAAACGTGTTCTTCGCCGCGTAACCGGAAAGCGTACTCGCCACCTACGTCCAGGGCGTTCTGCAATACGGGGTCATCACCAAAGGCGCTTTTGTGGCGGCTCACGGCCTCCTCGGCCACTTCGGCCAAGCCGATGCCTTCAATGGCGGTGGCTGTTTTAGTAAAGTATTTCTCGACGAAGGCGCTGGACAGGCCGACGGCGTCGAAAATCTGTGCGCCGCAATAGGATTGATATGTGGATATGCCCATCTTGGACATCACCTTCATCATGCCCTTGGACACGGCCTTGATATAGCGTGCGTGGATCTCCCAATCTTTCAGCGGCTCTTCCAGTTCATGGCGGAGTGCTGAGAGCGTATCCATGGCGAGATATGGGTTGATGGCTTCCGCGCCATAGCCGGCCAACAGACAGAAATCATGCACCTTGCGGGCCTCGCCGGTCTCGACCACCAGGCCGACATCGGTGCGCAGACCTTCCCTGATCAAGAAGTGATGCACGGCAGCGGTGGCCAACAATGCCGGAATAGCCAGCATGTCTGCGTTGATGCCGCGATCCGACAGGACCAGAATATTGTGACCTTCCTGCACGGCCTGCTTGGCATTGGCACAGAGTGCGTCCAGCGCCGGTTCCATGCCGTCTGCACCTTCCTTGATCGGATAGCAGATGCTCAACGTTTCGGCGTGGAAATCAGCATCGATAACGTTCTCGATGCGGCGCACCTTTTCAAGATCGCCGTTGGAAAGAATGGGTTGGCGGACTTCCAGGCGTTTATGGCTGCCGCCGGTTTCCAGATCCAAAAGATTCGGCCTGGGGCCGATCAGCGATACCATGGACATCACCGATTCTTCGCGGATCGGGTCGACCGGTGGGTTGGTCACCTGAGCAAAGTTCTGGTGGAAATAGTCGTACAGAACCTTGGGGCGCTCCGAAAGCACCGCCGGCGGAATATCGCGGCCCATGGATCCGACCGGATCCAGGCCACTTTCCGCCATGGGCAGCAGGAAGAATTTGATGTCTTCCTGGCTGTAGCCAAAGGCCTGTTGGCGGTCCAGAAGCGTCTTGGCGTCCGGCGGCATGGCCGAAACCTCGGGCGGCAGATGCTCCAAGTGAATCTGCGTCTCGTTCAGCCATTCCTGATAAGGCTTCGCCTGCGCCAGCGTGTCTTTCAACTCGGCGTCGTCGACGATGCGGCCTTCTTCCAGATCGATCAGCAACATTTTACCCGGCTGCAGGCGCCACTTGGTTTTGATGTTTTCCTCAGCATAAGGCAGCACGCCCACTTCCGAACCCAACACCACATGGTCATCGTCGGTGACGATATAGCGTGCTGGGCGCAGCCCGTTGCGGTCGAGGGTCGCACCGATTTGCTTGCCGTCGGTGAAGGCAATGGCGGCGGGGCCGTCCCAAGGCTCCATCAAGGCGGCATGATATTCGTAAAACGCGCGGCGTTCTTCATCCATCAAGGGATTGCCGTCCCAGGCTTCCGGGATCATCATCATCATGGCGTGCGCCAGGGAATAGCCGCCGGCGACCAATAGCTCGAGTGCATTGTCGAAGGTGGCGGAATCGGATGCACCATCACCGATCAAGGGCCACAGCTTTTCGAGGTCGTCGCCCAACACCTTCGACAGCATGGATTGGCGCCGTGCCATCATCCAGTTGATGTTGCCGCGCACCGTATTGATCTCGCCATTGTGGCAAAGATAGCGGAACGGCTGCGCCAGCGGCCAAGACGGAAAGGTATTGGTGGAGAAGCGCTGATGTACCAGCGCCAGAGCCGATTCAACCCGTTCGTCTTGCAGGTCGAGATAGAATTCTGCCAGGTTGGGCGCCAGTACCATGCCCTTGTAGACGATGGTGCGCGCCGACATAGACGGCATGTAGAACTGCCCGATGTCGCCCAGATCTGCGTCCCAGACAATATGGTGCGCTTGCTTGCGGATGACGTAGAGCTTGCGCTCAAATGCATCTGTATCGGCGCAATGGGAATCGCGTTCGACAAAAACCTGGCGGATCACCGGTGCGATGGGTTTGACACTTTCGCCCAACCAATCTTCGTTGACCGGCACATCGCGCCAGCCAAGTACGATCTGACCCTCGGCGCGGATGGTGCGCTCAATAGCTTCTTGGCAAACCGCCATTGCGGATTTGTCGGGCGGCAAGAATACCATGCCGACGCCGTAGTCGCCCTCAGCCGGCAGCTTGAAGCCCAAGCTCGCCTGCTCGGCTCGGAAGAACGCGTCGGGGATTTGCATCAGAATGCCGGCGCCATCTCCAGCCAAGGGGTCAGCACCCACCGCGCCCCGGTGATCGAGGTTGACGAGAATCTGAATACCTTGTTTCACGATATCATGGCTTTTGCGGTTCTTGATATTGGCAATGAAGCCAATACCGCAGTTGTCATGCTCGTTGGCGGGGTCGTAAAGACCCTGCGCTTTCGGTAATCCGGCGGTTTTGCCCGTAGGCAGCCCCGCGCTCGCTGGCCAATTTGGTCGGCGCATTTTCTCTCCCACCTTTTGGAAAAAACGGCCCGACTTGATAGCAAACACGGGACGGTGTTTCCAGTGCCAATTGCGGCCTGGGCTGGGGACACATTCCTTTTCGGGCCCTTGGGGGCTATTTTCGGGTGTCTTTTTGGCACTTGTTGCACATCAAGGCTTGGGCGAAGCCATGAGCATTGGTATATAGTTCACAAGATTTGGGGAGACGGTAGGTTGGACATCATACATCTTGCGGTTCTTGCGCTTGTGCAGGGGATCACGGAATTCCTTCCCGTGAGTTCGTCCGGGCACCTCGTTTTGGTGCCCTTATTCATGCAGGTTCCCGACCAAGGACTGCTGATGGACGTTGCGGTGCATGTCGGCACGTTGGGTGCCGTTGTTGTTTATTTGTGGCGTGATGTCTGGGCCATGGTAGGCGGATTGGGCCGTGCCATGAAGGGGCGGCGCGATCCGGGCGCCAAGCTGGCCGGGTTTTTGGTGTTAGGTACGATCCCGGTGGTGGCGGCGGGATATGCGCTCAATCATTACATGCCGAACGGTATCCGTGGGTTCGAGGTCATCGCCTGGACGACATTAGGCTTCGGCGTCTTATTGTTGGTCGCCGACCAGATTGGCATGACCTTGCGCCGGATTGAGCATTTGCGCTTTGGTGACGTGCTGATCATTGGCCTGGTGCAGGCATTGGCGTTGATTCCCGGCACCAGCCGGTCGGGCATCTGCATGACAGCAGGTCGGATGATGGGTATGGAGCGCCGGGATTCGGCGCGCTTTGCCATGTTGTTGGGTATTCCGGCGATCACCGGTGCCGGGGTGCTCAAGGGCTGGGAGCTTTTTCGCGCTGGTGACGCCGAGATCACGGCCGACGCCATGCTGGCTTGTGGGCTGGCCTTCTTTACGGCGTTGATTGCCATCACCTTGATGATGGCTTGGTTGCGGCGCGCGTCGTTCACGATATTCGGCGTCTACCGGATTGTGCTCGGCGGGTTCTTGTTGGCGATTGCCTACGGCGTGATCGGCTAGCCGAGCACTTCAATACCCCGTCTGAAAATCGACCGTATTGAGCGGCAACTCGCCGCGTTCCACCCGGCGGATGTTGTCGGCGATATAGGCGGCGGCGGAGTGCGCCACGGTGAGGCTCGCCATATGCGGCGTTACCACCACGTTCGGGTGTGACCAATAGGGGTGATCGGCAGGCAAAGGTTCGGTGTGGAAAACATCCAAGGTGGCGGCGGATAACCGGCCGTTGTCGAGGGCCGCCAGCAAATCGTCATCAACCACGTGCGCGCCGCGCGCGCAATTGATGAACACGGCCGCTTCGGGCAATTGGGCCAGGTTGTCTTTGTTGATGATGGCGCGCGTCTGATCTGTCATGGGCAGCAGGCACACCAAGATATCGGTGCGCGCCAGAAACGGTGCCAGACCATCGGCTCCATGAAACGAGGTAACGCCGGGGATGTCCTTGGCGGTGCGGCTCCAGCCCGCCACATCGTAATCCAAGGCTACCAGTTTTTCCGCCGCATCGCTGCCCAGTTCGCCAAGGCCCAGCAGCCCAACCCGCCGGCGCTTGGGATCAACCTGGGGAATATGGCGCCATTCGTGGCGGACGCGCATGTCGGCATAAGCGTTCATATGCCGGTGATAGTGGATAACCCAGTAAAGCACGTATTCGGTCATGCCTTGGGTCAAGCAGCGGTCGACCAGCCTTGACGTGGGAATATGTGTCGGCAGTTCCGGATCGGCGGCCAAATGGTCGATGCCGGCGCCTAGGCTGAGGATCGCTTTTAGATTAGGGAAATTTCTCAGTTCTCCCGCCGGCGGTTTCCAGACCAGGGCATAGTCGATGTCTTCCGGCGCGCCGACATCATCGGGCCAAAGTTTGAATTCCAGTTCTGGCAGTTCTTCTGCCAATGCCTCGCGCCAAGGGTCGGCACGGTCTTCCGCGGATAAAAATAAAAGTTTCAACGTCTGTTTTCCCTGTGAGCGCTTGCGGTTAGTATCGTATGGGCTGTGACGGCAGGCACGGAGGCAACATACCATGGCTGACATCATTGGTATTTCTAGCAGCGACGATGGGGATGGGGAAAGCCCGCCGGTGGTTTATCGCATCGATGGGCAAGACCGCATACAATTTGTCAACAGAGGGTGGCGGGTATTTGCTGCTGAGAACGACGATCAACACGCCGCCGAAGATTACATCGGTAAGACCATCTGGGACTTCATGGACACATCCGACGGTTATGTCATCTTGCATCGGCATCTCGCCCGAGAGGTCCGCGCGACCGGGCGAGCCGTATTTTTGCGTTTTCCCTGTGATAGCCACGAGTTGGAACGCGATTTGGAAATGTCGATTTTGGATGCCGGCAATGATGACCTTGTCTATTGCACGCGGCAATTGGATGTCCGCGAAAAGGTGCCGGTGCAGGAGCCTGCGCCGAAGCCGTTCAAACTTTGCCGCTCGTGCGGTAAGTTGGAAACGCCGGCGGGCTGGTACAGCGTATTTGATCTGATCACGCGCGCGCTGATCACCATGGATCGCGCGCCCATGCGAATTCAAGAGGCCATCTGTCATAACTGCGCGGACGAGTGAGTTGGACATGTCGGACAAAGACCAATCGACACTTTTTTATACTTCGCGGATTTACGGCGGCGACGACGCTTTTGCGCGCCGCGAACGCCCGGCTAAAACCATCAAGGAAGCGGCGCGCGAAACGCCCGTGTTCGCTGAGACCGACGTATTGGTCGTCGGCGGCGGACCGTCGGGCACAGCGGCAGCGGTTGCGGCCGGTCGGTCAGGCGCCGACGTTATGTTGGTGGAGCGCTACAACCACTTGGGCGGGCTGTCGACGGGCGGATTGGTGCTGTGGATCGACCGCATGACCGACTGGTCAGGCAAACAGGTGATCGCGGGGCTGGCGTGCGATATTTTCGACCGCCTGCCGGCTGAGGCCTTCCAGGGGCCGGCGCGGGATGACTGGGGCTCCAAGGATACCGCAACCGCCGCCTACTGGTCGCAGCGCACAGCGGCGTTCCACGATGTCGTCACCTGGTCGCCGACCCTTGATCCGGAAGCATTGAAGACACTCTCCATGCGAATGCTGCTGGAGCAAAATGTACGCCTTACCCTGCACGCCTGGGCGGTGGAACCGATCATGGAAGATGGTGTCATGAAGGGCGCTGTGTTCGAGAGTAAGGAAGGCCGTCACGCCATCTTGGCCAAGGTGGTGATCGACAGCACCGGCGATGCCGACTTGCTGTGCCGCGCCGGCATGACCATGGATAGTGATATCGACGAGAACAACATCCATCATTGCATCAACACGGCGTTTTTGATCGGCGGTGTTGATATGGAACGTTGGCTCGATTTTAAAGTCAATGACGAACAGGGTTTCGCCGATTTCATGGCCGAGGGCCGCGAGGCGTTGAAGTTTTTCGACAAGCCGTTCGTGTCGTGGCGCAACGATGTGGCGTTGTTCATGGGGCCGCGCCTGTCGGGCTACAGCGCCGTGCATGTTGAGGATTTGAGCGCGGTCGAGGTGCGCTCGCGCGAGTTGGCGGTGGGCTACGTGGATGTTTACCGCAAGAACGCGCCGGGGTTTGAGAACGCCTACTTGATGCTGGGTGCACCACAGGTCGGCGTGCGTCATAGCCGCCGTTTCCAGGGCCTGAACAAGGTGACCCGCGCGCAGTGGGATGAGGGCAAGGTGTGGGAGGACGAGATCGGTGTTTCTACCTCCCTGTCTCCGAAGTTCCCGAATATCTCCGTGCCTTATGGCTCTCTGGTGCCGGCGGGCATCGACGGCGTGCTGGGCGCCGGGCGGCATGTGGCTTGCGACGCCAGTTCGCACACGTTCTTGCGTGAGATCCCGCAGTGCTGGCTGACGGGCCATGCGGCGGGCGTTGCGGCGGGACTATGCGCCGACTTGGGCGTACAGCCGAAAGACCTGGATCCGCGTTTGGTGCAGCGCGAATTGCTGCGACAGGGTGCGTATCTGTCGCCGTCCATCGAGGCCAGGCTCGCACCGGAAGCGGCTGAATAAGGCTTACGTACTGACAGCCCCGGTATCGTCAGCCTTGAGGTCGAAGGCGGCGGCCATCAACGCGCGGGTATAGGGCGTTTCGGGGTTGTCAATGACCTGCTCGGCGGTGCCGGCCTCGACCACTTTGCCATCCTTCATGACGATCACCTCGTGCGCCAGTGCGCGGATCACCTTGAGGTCGTGGCTGATGAACATGTAGGCGAGGTCGTGTTTCTTTTGCAGTTCGCGCAACAACTCGGTGATCTGAGCCTGCACCGACATGTCCAGTGCGGAGGTCGGCTCGTCCAGCACGATGAACTTGGGCTTCAACACCAAGGCGCGCGCAATGGCGATTCGTTGGCGCTGGCCGCCGGAAAACTCGTGCGGGTAACGGTCTTGCATGGCGGGCTCCAGCCCAACCTCGACCAGCGCTTCGCCGATCAATTGGCGCCGTTCCTCGTAGCTGTGGCCCAGGTCGTGCACTTGCAGACCTTCCTCGATGATCTGACCGACTGACAGGCGCGGGCTCAAGGATCCAAACGGGTCTTGGAAGACGATCTGCATTTCACGCCGGAGTGGCCTGAGTTCCTTGAAACCCAGCCCCTGCAAGCCGGTCTCCATGAACCGTATATCGCCTTCGCTGCGCTCAAGCCGCAACAGTGCGCGGCCGAGTGTCGATTTGCCGGAGCCCGACTCACCCACCACGCCCAGCGTATGGCCGCGTTTGATGGCAATGGAAATACCGTCGACGGCCTTGATGTGATCGACCGTGCGCCGCAATAGCCCGCGTTTGATGGGGAACCAAACCTTGATGTCATCGCCGCGCATGATCTCTGTCGCATCCGCTGCCGCCGCGTCGGGCCTGCCCTTGGGCTCGGCGGCCAACAGATGGCGGGTATAGTCGTGCTTGGGATTTTCGAATACGTCGGCCACTGGCCCTTGCTCGACGATCTCGCCGTCGTTCATGACGCACACCCGGTCCGCCATGCCACGCACGATGCCGAGATCGTGCGTGATGAACAAGATCGCCATGCCGAGATCGCGCTGCAGGTCCTTCAGCAGTTTCAATACCTGCGCCTGCACCGTGACATCCAGCGCGGTGGTTGGCTCGTCGGCAATCAACAGGTCCGGGTCATTGGCCAAGGCCATGGCGATCATCACGCGCTGCTGTTGGCCGCCGGAAAACTCATGCGGAAGTGCCGCCAAGCGCTCTATTGCGGCCTCCAGCCCGACCAGGTTCAAGAGTTCGATCACCCGTTTGCGCGCCTCGGCCAGTGTCATGGCTTTGTGCAACAACAAGGTTTCGGCGATCTGCTTTTCGATGGAATGCAACGGGTTGAGGCTGGTCAGCGGTTCTTGGAAGATCATCGCCATATCGTTACCACGCAGCTCGCGCATGCGGCTTTCGGGCGCAGTCAGTAGTTCGTCGCTTTTAAAACGGATCGAACCCGCCGGGTGATGCGCCAGCGGATAGGGCAACAGCCGCATGGCCGAAAGCGCGGTGACGGATTTTCCCGATCCCGATTCGCCCACGAGCGCCACCGTCTCGCCCTTGTCGATATGGAACGACGCGCCGCGCACGGCCTTGACCTCCTTGGCGTCCTTGCCGAAGGAAGTTGAGAGCCCATCGATTTCAAGCAGATGGTTCATCGGAACACCTTTCTCGGATCGAACGCGTCGCGCACGGCTTCGCCAATGAACACCAAAAGGCTGAGCATCGCGGCAATGACGACAAAGCCGGAAATGCCTAACCACGGCGCCTGCAAATTGGCCTTGCCCTGATTTAACAACTCACCCAGCGACGCCGAGCCCGGCGGCAGGCCGAAGCCCAGGAAGTCCAGCGCCGTCAAAGTGGTGATCGAGCCCGACAGCGTAAACGGCATGAACGTGATGGTCGCGACCATGGCATTGGGCAACACGTGTTTGTAGATTAGCGTCATGTCGGATGCACCCAGCGCGCGGGCTGCACGGACGAAATCCAGGTTGCGGGCGCGCAGAAACTCGGCCCGTACCACGCCGACAAACCCCATCCACGAAAACAACAGCATCAAGCCCAGCAGCCACCAGAAATTCGGCGTAATCACGCTGGCCATGATGATCAGCAAATACAGGATCGGCATGCCGGCCCAAATCTCGATAAAGCGTTGCCCCAACAAATCGATCAACCCGCCATAGAAACCCTGGAAGGCGCCGGCGGATATACCGACTGCGGCACTGAGCAGTGTAAGCACCAGCCCGAACAGCACGGAAATGCGAAAGCCGTAGATCAGCCGCGCGACCACGTCGCGGCCCTGGTCGTCGGTGCCGAGCCAGTTCTCCGCGCTGGGTGGCGCGGGTGCGGGGACAGGCAGGTTGTAGTTGACGGTATCGTAGCTGAAGCGCACCGGCGGCCAGACCATCCAGCCTTTGTTGTTGATCAGCTCGATGACGAACTCATCACGGTAATCGGCCTCGGTCTGAAACTCGCCGCCGAAAGTGGTCTCGGGATAGACGGTCATGGCCGGGAAATAGAGCGCGCCGTCAAAAACCACCAGCAGCGGTTTATCATTGGCCACCAGTTCGGCGAACATGCTCATGGTGAACAGGGTTAGGAAAATCCAGAACGACCAGAAGCCGCGCCGGTTGCGTTTGAAATTGTCAATGCGCCGTCGCGTGATCGGCGTGACGTGAAAGCCCAATAACCGCGATGTGCGGAGCGCTTCCGAGGCCGTGTGCGGGTTGGAGTCGAAATCAGACATCACATCATACGTCCCTGGCCTCGAAGTCGATCCGGGGATCGATTATGTGATACATGATGTCGCCGATGATGCCCATCAACAGGCCCAGCAGCGTGAAGAAAAACAGCGTGCCAAACATCACCGGATAATCACGGGTCAGCGCCGCCTCGAAACCCAACAGGCCGAGCCCGTCGAGGGAGAAGATCACCTCGGTCAGCAATGCACCGGTGAACAGTATGCCGATAAATGCGCTCGGGAAGCCGGCAATGACGATCAGCATGGCGTTTCTGAATACATGGCCGTACAGCACGCGGTGCTCGGTCAAACCTTTTGATCGCGCCGTGACGACGTACTGTTTGTTGATCTCTTCGATGAAGGAATTTTTTGTCAGCATCGTCAGTCCGGCAAAGCCGCCGATAACCATGCTCATAAGCGGCAGTGCCAGATGCCAGAAGTAATCGGTGATCTGATCAATCCATGAAAGATTGTCCCAACCCGGCGATACCAGGCCGCGCAGCGGAAACCAATCGAAATAGCGCCCGCCGGCGAACAGAATGATCAAAAGAATGGCGAACAGGAAACTCGGCACCGCATTGCCGAAGATCACCACGCCTGATGTCCAGACATCGAACTTGGAGCCGTCGCGCACCGCCTTGGCGATGCCAAGCGGGATGGATATCAGGTAGACCAGGATAGTCGTCCATAGTCCGAGCGAGATGGAGACCGGCATCTTGTCGATGACCAACTGCATCACCGAGCGGTCCTGGAAGTAGCTGTCGCCGAAATCGAAGCGGATGTAGTTGCCCATCATATGGATGAAGCGTTCGTGCGCGGGTTTATCCAAACCAAATTGCTTTTCGATTTGCTCGATCAACTCAGGCGGCAGGCCTTGTGCGCCCCTGTAGCGCGAGGTTGCGCCGCCGGAGCTGGAAGCCTGTCCCTTTTGTGGCTGCGTGGTGGTGATTTCACTGCCGGCATCGCCGCCGACACGTGCCGTTGCTGACACCGCGTCGCCGGTCAGTTGCGCGATCATCTGTTCCACCGGGCCGCCGGGCACGAACTGCACGACGACGAAATTGATGATCATGATGCCGAGCAGTGTCGGGATGATCAGCAACAAGCGGCGGAGGATGTAGGCGTACATGCTGGCGTGCGATCCCTAGTCTTTCTCGGATGCCAGCTTGCCGGCCAAGGCTTTGGCCTTGGCGGCATCGACCCACCAGGCGGTGAACTGGCTGCCTTGGGTCGGTGTGATTTTCGGCCGTCCGAACTTGTTCCAGTAGGCGATGCGATCGTATTTGATGTGCCAATGCGGGATGACCCAATGGCCCCATTGCAACACCCGGTCGAGGGCGCGGGTGGCCGTGACAAGCGCCTTGCGATCGGATGCGGCGATGATCTTTTCGACCAACGCGTCGATGGCCGGGTCGCTGATGCCCATATAGTTGCGCCCGCCTTCCAGCTTGGCAGCTTTCGAGCCCCAGAAGGAACGCTGCTCGTTGCCGGGCGACAGCGATTGGCCGTAACTGCCGACGATCATGTCGAAGTCGTAGGTATCCAAGCGGCGGCGGTACTGTGAGGAATCCACCGTGCGTACGGTGATTTTGACGCCCAGTTTCTCCAGGTTTTTGGCGAACGGCAGCACGATGCGTTCGAACAACGGGCTGACCAGCATCACTTCGAAGGTGAGTGGCTTGCCTGTTGCCTCGTGCACGCGCTCACGGCCTTTGATTTTCCAGCCCGCGGCATCCAAGAGCTTGCCCGCCGCGCGCAGGTTTTTACGCAACTGCCTGGGGCCGCCGCCTTTGGGGGGCTCATAGGTTTGGGTGAACACCTCATCGGGGATTTTGCCGCGTAACGGATCCAATAACTTAAGCTCGTCAGCGCTCGGTAGACCTTCGGCGGCAAGCTCCGAGTTATCGAAGTAACTGCGTGAACGCGCATACTGTCCATAAAACAGGTTTTTGTTCGACCATTCGAAATCGAACGCATAGGCCAGCGCTGCGCGCAGCCGGGCATCGTTGAACATGTCGCGCCGCGTGTTGAAGACAAATCCTTGCATGCCCGTCGAGCGGTTATGATTGATGCCTTCCTTTTTCATCTGGCCGTTCTTAACCGCCGGAATCTCGTAGGCCGTGGCCCAGGATTTGGATGAATTCTCTGAGCGATAATCGTATTCACCGGCCTTGAAGGCCTCAATGGCGATGGTTGAGTCGCGGTAGTAGTCGTAGCGAATTTCATCGAAATTGCTAAAGCCTTTGTTGACCGGCAAATTCTTGCCCCAGTAGTCTTTCACGCGCTCCAACGTGATCGCGCGTCCGGCTTCGAAATCTTTGATCTTATAGGGGCCGGAACCGAGTGGCGGTTCCAGGGTCGTTTTCGTGAAATCCCGTGCCGCCCAATAGTGCTTCGGCAAAATTGACAACTGACCAATGATCAACGGCAGTTCGCGGTTTTCGCCGGGCTTGAAATTGAAACGCACGATGTCCGCGCCAACCTTTACCACTTCCGCGACGCTGCCGTAGTAGAAGCGATAGAACGGCTGGCCGTCTTTCACGAGTGTGTTGAATGTCCAGATGACGTCGTCGACTGTCACTGGTTTACCATCGTGCCATTTCGCATCCTTGCGCAATTTAAACGCCACCCAGGAACGCTCATCGGGCATATACACTTCTTCGGCCAATTCGCCGTATTGAGTGAACGCCTCGTCGGCAGAGCCCGACAACAAGGTGTTGTACAGCAAGCCGATGCCGGCTGCCGCGTTGCCCTTGACGATGAAGCCGTTAAAGCTGTCATAGGTGCCGATGGAATGCATCCGCACCTTGCCGCCCTTGGGTGCATTCGGGTTGACGTAGTCGAAATGCGTGAAATCCGCCGGATATTTGAGGTCGCCGTGCATGGCGATGCCGTGTTTGCCCTCGACGCCGTCGAGGGTACCGGCCATAGGCATTGACGGAAATGAGAGAAGCGCCGCAAGGGCGAAAAGCGTCAGTTTTTTCATCATGCACCGATATTGGTCGCCAATGGGTGTGGGATCAAGATATGCCGGGCATTTATGGCGGTCTTGTGACCGTGTTTGAGAAAAATTATCCCTTGAGGGATGCCATGGCCGGGCCGTGCAGGCGTTTGTCTCCGCAGGCGATGACGGTGCCGTCATTGTCCAAGCCCAGCGGGTTACCGTACCAATCGGTCATGATGCCCCCGGCACCCTCAACCACGGGCACCAGGGCAACGTAGTCATAGGGTTGCATATTGGCCTCGCACACCACATCGGCGAAGCCATTGGCGAGCAGGCCATAACCCATGCAATCGGTACCCCAGCGCAGGAACTGCACGTCGGCTTTCAAGCGCTTGAAGGCGGGCTCGTTGCTGCCCAAAAACATGTCAGGCGAGGTGACCAGCATCCAGGCTTTCGAAAGCTCGCCACATGACCGGACGCAGATCGTCTCTCCATTGAATGTCGATGGGTGGCCCTTGGCGCCGACCCAGCGTTCTTCCAGCGCCGGCATATCGATAATGCCGAGCACCGGGTTGCCGTGATGCAACAGCCCGATCAACGTGCCGAACAATGGCTTGCCCACGAGGAACGACTTGGTGCCGTCGATGGGGTCCAGTACCCAGACGAACTCGGCATCGGTGCGCACGGCACCGTATTCCTCTCCGTAGATACCGTGTTCAGGGTGTTCGGCCTCAATTAGCTCACGCATGGCGGCCTCGGCCTCGCGGTCAGCAACCGAAACCGGGCTTTCATCGCCCTTGACTTCAGCGGTCACGGGCGTGCGGAAGTACGACCGCGAGATCGGCCGTACGGTGTCGGCCAATTTCGCCGCGAAGGCGATCAGGCTGTCAGGGCAGGTATCCAAGGCCGGGGCTTACGGCAGTGCTTTGGGCGAATCGCTCAATGAACGCAAGTACACCAGCATGGCGGCACGTTGGGCGGGCTTCTTCAGGCCCGCGAACGCCATTTTGGTGCCCGGCAAGAAAGCTTTCGGCTTGGCCAGGAAAGCGTCCAGGTCGGCGTAGCTCCAATCGCCACCCATGTCCGTAAGCGCGCCGGAATACTTGAAGCCGGCGCCGCCGGCCTTGGCACGGCCAACCACGTCCCAAAGATTGGGGCCGACCTTGTTCTTGCCACCTTTCTCAGTGGTGTGGCAGGCCTTGCACTTGCCAAACAGTTTCGCACCCTTGCCGGCGTCAGCAGATGCCAGCAGGGTCAAGCCATCCTCGGCAGCGGCGGTTTCAGTTTTGGCTTCGGCTTTCGCCTCGCCTTCTTCAGGGGCCTCGGCAGTATAGGCGGGCTTGTCCATGGTCTTCGCATGGACCAGCGCGTCACCCAGATAATTGCTGGCGTACGCCAACCAAAGGGCTGCAAGAATTCCCAGGCTGAGCTTATGATACCATTCAAAATGCATGGACTTATCCTCTCGTCGAAAAGCTGGGGGAATTTAGCCCTTCGTATCCCGGCGTGCAATCACAGAACCCCGTGCAAACACTGAACAATGTGATTAATCTCGCGCCATGAGTATACCGAACACTCCCATTGTCGTCATTCCGGCCCGCATGGCCTCGACCCGTCTGCCCGATAAGCCGCTGGCCGATATCGGCGGTGTGCCGATGATCGTCCAGGTTTGGCGCCGCGCGCTGGAAGCCGATTGCGGCCCGGTCATTGTCGCGTGCGGCGAACAGGCGATTGCCGACGCCATTGACGAAGCCGGTGGTGACGCCGTCATGACCGACCCCGACCATCCGTCTGGTTCCGACCGTATCCATGAGGCGCTGGAGCGCTATGACCCCGATGGCCGTTATGACGGCGTTATCAATTTGCAAGGCGACCTGCCGACCTTAGCGCCTGAAGTCACCCGCGCCGTGCTGCAGCCTTTGGCCGATGGCGATGTTGATATCGCCACTTTGGTGGCCGAAATCACCGAAGCCGGCGAACGCACCAACCCCAATGTGGTCAAGGCGGTACTGGCCATGGCGCCGGGGGAGATGAGTGGTCGCGCGCTGTATTTCAGCCGCGCCACTGTGCCGTGGTCTGAAAAGGGTGATGACCCACTTTATCATCACATCGGCATTTACGCTTACCGACGCGCGGCGCTTCGGCGCTTTGTCGAGCTCCCGCCGGGGGTGCTGGAACGGCGCGAACGCCTTGAGCAGTTGCGCGCGTTGGAGAACGGCATGGTGATCGCAGCGGCCTGCGTTGACACTGTTCCGCTCGGCGTCGATACTCCCGCCGACTTAGAACGTGCCCGCCGGATTTTATCTGAAAATTGAGGGCTGTAGACGGATAACGAATATGAGCGATCCCGCAAACACGATCTCCTTCCAGGGCATGCTTGGTGCCAATTCCATGATAGCTTGCCGTTCGGCTTACCCGGACATGACGCCGCTTCCGTGCCGGACGTTCGACGATGCGTTCGAGGCGGTCGAAAACAGAGACGCAGCGCTGGCAATGATCCCAATCGATAATTCCGTTGCGGGCCGCGTTGCTGATATTCACCACCTGATGCCGGAATCGGGCTTGCACATTGTCGGCGAGCATTTCCAGCGCGTGAACCATCAGTTGTTGGGGGTGCCGGGTACCAAAATCGAAGACCTCACCCACGTACACAGTCATGTCCATGCGCTCAACCAGTGCCGTAACCTGATTGCCGAGATCGGTGTTGAGCCGGTGGTACATGTGGATACCGCCGGCGCCGCCGAAGATATCGCGGCCGCTGGCGACAAGACACAAGGCGCCATTTCGTCGGAGTTGGCGGCCGAATTGAACGGCCTCGATATCCTGCGAACTGACGTGGAAGACGCCGAGCACAATACCACGCGTTTCGTCGTCATGGCGCGTGAGCCCAACAGTCCTGGGCCTGAGCGCGATGACTTGATCACCACTTTCGTGTTCGGGGTGCGCAATATTCCAGCTGCTCTTTATAAGGCCATGGGCGGATTTGCCACCAACGGCGTCAACATGACCAAACTGGAGAGCTACGTTGATGGTGAATTCAACGTGGCGCAATTTTACGCCGACGTCGAAGGGCACCCTGAGCAACGCCCCCTGAAACTCGCCCTCGAAGAATTGACCTTCTTCACCGATCAGCTGCATATCATGGGCACCTACCCGGCGCATCCGTTTCGTCGCCGGGGCGCTTGACGGCAAGGCTTCCGCAGGCCATTCTGCGAATAGAACAAATATAGAACTTTCGATGTTTCAGTAGAGTGTCGGTGATGGATGGCCGAAGCGCTATCAATTGTACTGTGCCGCGATTGCTTGGACCTCTCCAGCGGTGATTTCGAGGCTTGCCCGGCGTGCGGGTCGGCGCGGATCGTGGTGCACCCGGAACTCGACCGCTTGGAAATCGCACACATCGATTGTGATGCTTTTTATGCCAGCGTCGAAAAACGTGATGACCCCAGCCTGCGCGACAAGCCGCTGATCGTCGGCCACGCGGGCGGACGCGGCGTGGTGACGACGGCGTGTTATATCGCGCGCCAATTCGGCCCGCGTTCCGCCATGCCGATGTTCAAGGCGATGGAGATGTGCCCGCACGCGGTGGTGATCCAGCCGAACATGGCCAAGTACAAGGCTGTCAGTAACGAGATCCGAGCTATTTTCAGGGACGCCACACCGATCATTCAGCCGGTGTCGTTGGACGAGGCCTATATGGATTTGTCCGATGAAGCGCGTGAGCAAGGTGAGGGGCCGCCGGCCATGGCTTTGGCCGAGGTGGCGAGACGGGTCGAGCGCGAGGTCGGAATAACCGTTTCCATCGGGCTCTCTTATAATAAGTTTCTGGCCAAGCTGGCTTCGGACCTCGAGAAACCGCGCGGCTATTCGGTGATTGGTGAGGCGGAGGCGAAATCGTTTTTAGCACCCTTGCCGGTGCGTAAGATCAACGGCGTCGGTGAAGTGACGGCGCGCAAGATGACCGATTTCGGCATTGAGACCATCGGTCAGTTGCAGCAGATGGCGGAGGCCGAGTTGATCGGGCGGTTCGGTAAATTCGGCCGCCAGTTGGCCGGGTTCGCACATGGTCGGGATGATCGCAAAGTCAACACCGGCGGCTCGGCGAAAAGCGTTTCGGCGGAAACCACGTTTTCCAAAGACACCGACCAGGCGGCGCAGTTGCTGGCTGCCGTAAAGCCGTTGTGTGATCGGGTGGCGCAGCGCCTGGCGCGCGGTGGCCATGCCGGCGGAACCGTGGTGCTGAAACTGAAAACCCATGATTTCAAAATTCTCACCCGCAATCGGCAATTGCCGAACCCGACGCAGCAGGCGGACGTCATCTTCCAACAGGCGTCTGACTTGATCGAGCGTGAGGCCGACGGTCGGTTTTTCCGGCTCATCGGTGTCGGCGTCAGTGACATTTGCCCCGCGACAGAGGCTGATCCGCCTGACCTGTTCACGGGATTATGATCGGGTAGGGCGTAGTATTCTGGACCGATAGGTTCCATATTTCCTGCAACGCCATCAAACGCCTGACTGGAGTAATCCCCCGATGTCCGAGATCAACTCATTGATTCCCCGCCAACCCGTGCCATCCCTTGACCTGCCGCTGGTCGGCGGCGGCACCTGGTCCATGGCGGACCAGAAGCCTGAAAATTTCACCATGGTGGTGATTTACCGCGGTCTGCATTGCCCGATCTGTTCGCGTTACCTGGGCGATCTCAACCGCAAGGCGCAAAAGTTCGCCGACAAGGGCGTCAACGTGTTGGTCGCTTCGTCTGATAACGAGGAGCGCGGCACCACCGCCAAGGCGGAGTGGGGTTTGGACGCTCTTGATGTGGCTTACGGCCTTAGCCTTGAGAAGGCACGCGAGTGGGGGCTGTATGTCTCGACGTCGAACGGAAAAACGTCCAGCGGCGTGGTCGAACCCGACATGTTTGCCGAGCCGGGGCTGTATCTGATCCGCGCCGACGGCACACTGTATTTCGGCACCGTGCAGACCATGCCCTTCGCACGCCCGGCGTTCGCGGAAGTTTTGGCCGCCATCGACCGGGTATTGGAGGTCAACTACCCGGCGCGTGGCGAGGTGGTGTCGATCGCGTAAGGCTGGCGCCTAATCCATGGGGCAGACACCGCGCTCCACCAATAGGCCGTACATCCAACACCCGACGCAAAAGCCCAGCACCGCTTCCAGCCACGTCAGCACGTAGCAGATGGCGACGACGCCGATCATCCACATGACGTCCATCTCCAACAGCCGGAAGGCCAGGCAGGTGACACCCAGGCCGGCGCCCAACAGCCAGGCAAAGCGCTTCGGCTTGATCGGCTTCCACTGCGGTGGGAACTTCCATGAAATGGCCGTGCCAAGGACGCCGGCGGGGCTCAGAGGGGTGAGGCCAAAAAGCGCGGCGACCAGCATATCGAAGATCACGTAGGGGCCGACGTAGATGACGGGATCCAACTCCGGGTAAGCGATCAGCAGAAAGATGGTTGTTGCCGATAAGGCATTGAGGATGCCGGCGCGCGCACGGGTGGCGGTTTCATTGATGCGTACGAAATCGCCCATGGTTTGGCCCATGGCGTGCCAAGGCGTGGTCAGAAAAGTGTGTGGGTTTGGCGTTCCTGTCGTCATGTCTTAGGTTCCGGTGTTGCCGTTGCATACATATTCACATTGTTGCAACTATATACGCCGGGGCCGGAAGTTTCCAGGTAGAGAATTCAGCTGACGTCGTTGAGCCAGCTTTGCAACAGCCATCGCGCGATGGAATCACGGCGAGGCAAGCGGGGTTCATTGCTGGCAGCTTGATCCCATTCGGCAAAGCCCAAAACCTCGTCCGGCGTGAACCAGCGCGCATCGGCAAGTTCGTGCGGGTCGATCTGGATGTCCGCCGTTGTTGCCGTCGCACGGAAACCCAGCATCAGCGATGACGGAAACGGCCAGGGCTGCGATGCCATATAGCGCACACTCTCGACCGGAACCTCGATATTGGCTTCCTCCAGCACTTCACGGGCGACGGCCTCTTCCAGACTTTCGCCGGGCTCAACAAAGCCCGCCAATGTCGAATAGAGCGGGAACTCCCACCGTCCACTGCGGCCCAGCAGGCAGCGCGGCGGATGGGTCGCGTCGCCCGGGTGCTCAACCAGCATGATCACGGCGGGGTCGGTGCGTGGAAAACTGGGCCGCCCGCACTGAGGGTTGGCGCATTCGCGCATGTGCCCGCCTTCGCGGCTTTCGGTGGGTGAGCCGCAGGTGCCGCAATAGCGGTGCGTCTTGTGCCAATAAGCCATGCCGCGCGCATAGGCTAACAGCCCGGCGTCATCGCGTGGGATCATCCAGCCCAGTTGGCGCAAATCGACAAACGAGCCGCCTTCACCGGCAAGTGCCACGGCGTCGTGTTCATCCAGGTGGCTGACATCGACCGAGAACAGCGGAATGTTGTCGTCGTCTAATCCTAAGAACACCATCTCATCGGCGGCTTTAGCCAATTTGGGCGCGTCTTCGCGCCTGGGCAACAGGGCGCGCGGGCCCTCGGTGTCGTCAACGATCAGGCTGCGATTGCGCCACATGGCGACAATGCGCGCCAGGCCGTCACGTTTCTTGAAGGCCAGCCAAGCTTCGTCCTTACGGTTGATGCCGGCGCGGTCGAGTTGCACGCGGGTGTATATCAGAGAAGACAGGTTGGGATCGGACATAATCGCAAATTGGCACAGCCGAGGGCGGGCGGCAACCGGGTGTGTATTGTCATGACTACTTGTCACCAGGGGATTCGTGGTAAATTAAGCGATTCGCAGGGCAATCCCGCCACTGGAACCGGATTTCGAATGCCGCCATCAGCGCTCAGGTTTATGCGACATACAGCCTTGGTAGCCTTGCTCGCCTTGGGTGGGTGCGGTTCATTTGCGACCTGGACGGAGATGATCCCGTCGCTGCCGTCATTGCCCGGCCTGGACGCGTTGCCAGAGTTCACTATTCTCGACCGTCTTTCGGGCGCGCGCACTTGCGCCACCGTGAAAGAGGCCGACGTGCGCCAGGTGAACTGGACCCGAGTGCCGGAGGTCAACATGCGGGTGCGCGACGGTGAGTTCGAGCCGATGATCGTGCAGCTAAAACAAGGCTGGCCGTATAAGTTCCATATCCGCAACCGCGACGACAGCACCCGCACGTTCGCTGCCGATGACTTCTTCGCCAAAATGGCGCTGATCCGCATCACCATCGACGGCAAGCGTCAGGATGATACCTGCGTCGCCAAGATCAAGATTCCGGCCGGCAAATCGGCGGAACTGCGCCTTGTTGCGGCGCGCGACGGTCGTTACGAATTCGAAGATACCGTGATCCCGGTGGTCGGCATGTTTTCTCATGGCGCCAGTGGTCTGATCATCGTCGAGGAACGGTTCGGCGTGCGCTATCAATAATCTTTGTTTTCAATTGACCTTCGGTGTTGGAGTCTCCGCCATGCGCCTGATATAGTGTGCTTGGAAGGTTGGCGTTGGACGGACTTCTCGCCAACCCGGTCAGGTCCGAGAGGAAGCAGCCGTAACGAGTTTCTGTTCGGGTCAATGTCCAGCCTTCCACCTCGATCAGGGAGTTCTTAAAAAGAATACCGCCGCATGAGCGATACCGAGCCCGCCGACGCAAACGTTCCGGAACCCGACTCGGACTCTCTTCCCTACCAAGTGCTCGCGCGCAAATACCGTCCTACCGCGTTCTCAGGCCTCATCGGCCAAGACGTGCTGGTGCGCACGCTGACCAACGCGTTCAAGACAGGCCGTCTGGCGCACGCGTTTATTTTGACCGGCGTGCGTGGTGTCGGCAAAACCACCACGGCGCGGATCATCGCGCGCGCGCTCAATTGTATCGGACCTGACGGCACCGGCGAGCCCACCACCGAGCCTTGCGGCGAATGCGAGCATTGCAAGGCCATCGCCGATGATCGCCACGTCGATGTGCTGGAGATGGACGCCGCCAGCCGCACCGGCGTTGATGATATCCGCGAGCTCATCGACGGTGTGCGCTACCGGCCGACCTCGGCGCGCTACAAAGTGTACATCATCGATGAAGTGCACATGCTGTCGAAAAACGCCTTCAACGCATTGCTGAAAACCCTCGAAGAACCGCCCGAACATGTGAAGTTCATCTTTGCCACCACCGAAATCCGCAAGGTTCCGGTGACGGTATTGAGCCGCTGTCAGCGCTTCGATCTGCGCCGCGTTGAGATTCAAACCCTCGAAGCGCACTTCAGTTCCATCGCCGAAAACGAGGGCGCCAGCCTGAGCGCCACGGCTTTGCACCTGATCGCACGTGCCGCTGACGGCTCCGTGCGCGATGGGTTGAGCTTGCTGGACCAGGCCATCTCGCGCGCCGAAGGCGAAATCACCGAGGGTCAAGTGCGCGATATGCTGGGCCTTGCGGACCGCTCGCAGAGCTTTCAGTTGCTGGAAGCCGTGATGGCCGGTGATACGTCGGCGGCGCTGGAGCAATTCGGGCGCATGTACGTGGAGGGCGCAGACCCGGCCGCGGTGGTCGAGGACT
>JAERTE010000013.1 GCA_016845145.1 Rhodospirillaceae bacterium | reverse complement strand
TTTCAGGTTCCGTGTCGTGAAAACAAAACACCAACCGTGCGCCACTCGACCGCAGATCAACAAGGTTCCAATCGCGTGAATAGCAGCGGATGGCGCACCATTCAGTTCAGCTAATGCCATAAGCAACAACGCAAATGGCACGTATTCGGCAAAATTACCGTGGGCTCGGATCGTGCGTTCAAACCGTTCATCACCGCCGCTACCAAGCGAAATACCCAGTTGATTGCGCCCCCGGATTACGGTGAAAGCCAATGCGAGATAGAGACCGGCAAGAAGACCGGCATACAGTGACGTCAAAGGCACAACCGGCATGGCAGAGGTTCCTGTATCAGTAGAAAATAAGTAACTATAAAAAATATAGTAACTAGATATTTTCATACCGGCAAGTACAATGCCCCATGGCTCGCCCTTACGATCAGAAATGCCCCGTGGCACGTACCCTCGATATTATAGGCGAGCGATGGACGATTTTGATATTGCGTGAGGTTTTCCTCAACGGCCCCAGGCGTTTTCGCGATTTCGAGGATGCGCTTGAAGGAATTGCACCCAATACGCTCTCGGCGCGCTTGAAGAAACTTGAAAAAACGGGAATCCTTGAACGTCGGGTATATTCTGACCATCCGCCGCGCGCCGACTACCTCTTGAGTGAGCGAGGCGAAGCATTGGGACCGGTCTTGACGAGCTTAAAAACCTGGGGTGAGCGACACACCACCCCAGGCAACTAAGATGAATTTGGGGAGCAAAAATGGCATTCGTTGAATGGTCGGACGATTTCAAGACCGGAAACCGCGACATTGATCATGAACACTGGGGGTTATTTGCCCTGGTCAACGACTTGTCCGACAAGATCGAGATGGGAGCGGCCGATTCTTCGATTGCGGTCACCATGGAAGCACTCGTCGGCTATGTGGAAGCCCACTTCGAGCGTGAGGAGGGGATCATGCGCGAGGCCGGCTATCCCGACTTGCCCACACACATTGAGGCGCATCGACGCTTGGAGGGCAGTGTACAGTTCTTCAAGAGTTACTATGAGGACACGCCGGAGATATTCCCTTACCAGGAATTCCTCGATTTCCTAAAAGGTTGGCTGACAGGCCACATCATGAAAGAAGATATGGCGTATGTACCTTTCTTGAATGACGACGGCACCGACACCAAATAGAAGGCCAAGACTGGTTTCGTACGCCTGGGTCGGGTATTCTCCGGCCGATTTTGAACCATTCCTTCCTGGGAGACATTTCTATGCCCGAGTATCGTTCACGCACCTCGACCCATGGCCGCAACATGGCCGGCGCCCGCGGGCTCTGGCGCGCCACGGGCATGACCGACGAGGACTTTGGCAAACCCATCATCGCCGTCGCCAATTCGTTCACACAATTCGTGCCCGGCCACGTGCACCTGAAGGACTTAGGCCAACTGGTCGCACGCGATATCGAAGCTGCTGGCGGTGTCGCCAAGGAATTCAACACAATTGCCGTTGATGATGGCATCGCCATGGGACACGAGGGCATGCTCTATTCTCTGCCGTCGCGTGAACTGATTGCCGATGCTGTGGAATATATGGTCAATGCGCATTGCGCCGACGCCATGGTCTGTATCTCCAACTGCGACAAGATCACGCCAGGCATGCTGATGGCGGCCATGCGCTTGAACATCCCGGCTGTGTTTGTTTCCGGCGGCCCCATGGAAGCCGGCAAGATGGTCATCGACGGGAAGGAGCAGAAGGCCGACCTGATCGACGCGATGATTCAGGCTGCGAACCCGGAAGTCTCCGACGAAGACGTGATGAAATACGAGCGCTCGGCGTGCCCGACCTGTGGGTCGTGCTCGGGCATGTTCACCGCCAACTCCATGAATTGCCTGGCAGAAGCCATGGGTTTGGCGCTACCCGGCAACGGCTCCATGCTGGCAACGCACGCTGATCGCGAAGACCTGTTCCATCAGGCCGGAAACAAAATCGTGGATTTGTGTCGACGTTATTATGAGAAAGATGATGAAAGTGTGTTGCCGCGCACCATCGGTTCGCGCCGTGGTTTTGAAAATGCCATGACAGTGGACATCGCCATGGGTGGCTCTACCAACACCATCCTGCACCTGATGGCCATGGCACAAGAGGGCGAGATTGATTTCAATATCGAGGACATTGATGGACTCAGCCGCAAAGTGCCGCATCTTTCCAAGTTGGCGCCATCCACCAACGTCTATCATATGGAGGACTTCCATCGCGCCGGAGGCATTATGGGCATCATGGGCGAATTGGAACGCGCGGGCTTGATCCATCGTGACAGCCCGACCATTCATGAAGCTACCATCGGAGACGCCATCGACAAGTGGGACGTGCGGCGCACCGAAGACGCGACTATCCGCGAATACTATATGGCAGCACCGGGCAATGTGATCACCACAGAGGCATTCAGCCAGTCAAAGCGCTACAACGGCCTCGATTTGGACCGCGAAGATGGTTGTATCCGCAGTGTCGACACCCCCTATAGCCCGGATGGCGGGCTTGGCGTGCTGTATGGCAACATCGCCGAAGACGGCTGCGTGGTAAAAACCGCCGGTGTACCGGAAAGCTGCCTGACATTCACAGGACCTGCCGTCATCTGCGAAAGCCAGGACGAAGCCATTGCCAAGATTCTCGGCGGTGAAGTGAAAGCCGGTGACGTGGTCGTGGTGCGTTATGAGGGACCTAAAGGCGGCCCCGGCATGCAGGAAATGCTGTATCCGACCAGCTACATCAAATCCATGGGATTAGGCCAAGATTGTGCGCTGATTACCGACGGACGCTTTTCCGGCGGATCTTCCGGCCTCGCCATTGGGCACATTTCGCCCGAGGCCGCAGAGGGTGGAACAATCGGCTTGGTGGAAGAGGGCGACAGCATCGAGATCAATATTGCTGAGCGCTCACTCAGATTAGCTGTGGATGATGACGAGTTGGCCCGCCGCCGCGCGGCCATGGATGCCAAAGGCGCAAATGCATGGAGGCCTAAGTCACGTGACCGGGTGGTATCGAAAGCATTGCAGGCCTACGGCTTGCTGGCGACATCAGCCTCCAAGGGCGCCGTCCGCGACGTTGAGCAATTGCTCAAAAGGTAGGACTTAAACAACTCATGTACGTATAATGCTATACCTTATTCTATAATTTAGAATGAGCTGAATTAGCGCTTTCGTGGTATATGTGATTCCAATATTGAACTTCTGATCGCCGGTGGGCGCGGACGGAAATTCTGCTATTTGTGCAGGGAATCATGGATTACCAAACCAAGAACATTGGATTGGAAGCAGCAGCTTCCGATAGCCAGCTTGCACCCGTACACGATTACTGGCAGCTCATTCGACGCGAAAATTCCATACCCGCATTAACGGATATGGATATGATGGATTTACCGCTAAAACTTGTACCCTGGTGTTCCGTCGTCGATGTTACCTCAGGCGAACAGGAATTCGTCATCCGGTTTTGGGGAACCGAGCGTGTAGTTCTGCACGGGGTAGATTACACGGGGCAATCCATTTCAGAGCTTCGACCTCCGGCGGTTCGAGAAAAAGTGTTGTCGGAGTTTTCCGTCGTCGCCGAGACCGGACGACCGGCACTTTTTGAAACCATGCTTTCAGCCGAGCCCAATACACGAAAACAGCCGACCTACTACAGAATGCTGCGTCTACCATTCGGCGAAGAAGGCAACGTGTCGGCGATACTCTCGGTGCCGAGCTTTAGAGAGAACCGGAAACTCGTTTACGATTGGTTTGGCAGCGAACCGCCAATCGCCGTTCTCACCAGCCAGACGCCGGCGTAACTGTGCCGATACGACACTTCTCGACCGTCAATCACGACACCGTCAAGTTCTCACCTATAATGACGGATAGCCGTCCGTCCAATGACTGCCGGCCAATTGCGGCAGGCCATCATCGGGCTCAATCCACGGTAGCTTCTCGCCAAACCAAATGTGATCAACGGGTGAGACCAGGGCCGGATCATCCAAAGTCGCAGCGGAGATATCCAGTTCTTCGGGATGCTTATCATTGAGATAGGCGAGTGTGGAGCCGCAGGCCGCACAAAACCCTCTGCGCACGTCACGTGTCGAGCGAAAGTAGGTGGGTTCATCGGTGGCGTAAGAAAATGTCTCGGGGGTTACGGTCATCCAGGTAATGAACGGTGCGCCGGTTGCCCGCCGACAGGTCGCGCAATGACAATGGGTAACGACCATGGGCATCGCCGTAATGCGATAACGAATCTTTCCGCAGAGACAACCGCCGTCCAGGGTTATTTCATCATTGGTCATGGCTTCCTCCCCAGTTGCGCTAAAACATCAATGATCTTGCTTTCGCTCAAATCACCCAGGCCACACGCGATTTGTCGACGGAAGGCGTCTCCCGCCACCTGGCCGAATGGAGCGCTAATCTCCAATTTATCAACAAGTTCAAGCGCGTAGAGCGTATCTTTCAGCCGCAGCTTGCCGGTGAAGGTGATGTCGTGTTCGTGGTCGCCTTCTGCCATGCGCTTGGCATTTCGGATAACCTGTGGGCTAGCGGCAGCCCCCTTGGAGATCGCCTCAGCCACAAGTTCGCGCTCAAGCCCGGCTTTCTCGGCTATCAACAAACCCTCAGCGACGGCGGCGATTTGCACAGCCCCCATGAGATTGACCATCAGTTTATAGGCGGTGCCTGTGCCGACTTCGCCAAAGTGGATGATTTCCTTGCATAGCGGCTCCAGAAACGGACGTGCAACGGCCAAATCGGCTTTCGCCGCGCCTGCGAAAAGCGTCACGGTGCCGTCCTCGGCCATATGCGGATAACCAGTGACGGGACAGTCCACATAAATATGGCCGCGCGACTGAACCTCGCCAGCCAACTCAAGCACCCAATCGTGCGATAACGTGGAGCACTCAACGCAGATTGCGCCCTTGGCCGGCGCGCCCGCCAAAACACCATGTTCCCCCAGCCACACTGCTCTCGATGCTCCATCGTCGGCCAACATGGCAAAAACGGCTTCGGCGCCTTTCGCCGCTTCG
Source organism: Rhodospirillaceae bacterium (assembly GCA_016845145.1). Taxonomy (GTDB): domain Bacteria; phylum Pseudomonadota; class Alphaproteobacteria; order Rhodospirillales; family Casp-alpha2; genus TMED8. The sequence goes on along the minus strand of JAERTE010000013.1, from coordinate 9,669 downwards.
CCAGGGGTGCGGGCGACAATCGCGCCGACATCGGCAAGAGAGGCAGTTTTCTCGGCGGACCGATTGTAGACGCTCACGTCATGCCCAGCGTGAAGTAGACGCCGAGCCATTCCAGCGCCCATCAAGCCGGTACCCAAAAAAGCAACTCTCGACATGAGCGCGCTTAGCCGAGTTGGCACCAGACCGGCGTGTGGTCCGATGCCTTTTCCTTGCCGCGCGGTTTACGGTCGATGCCGGCATCTTTCAACCGGTCGGCGGCCTGCGGCGACAACAACAGGTGATCAATCAGCACGCCATTGTCCTTTTGCCATGCGCCGGCCTTGTAATCCCAATAACTGTAACGCCCAGGTGCGGACTCAAAAACACGAAAGGCGTTGGTCAGGCCTAGGTTCATGATAGCGCGAAAACGCGTCCGGCTTTCGGGCCGGCACAACGCGTCGTCGGCAAAGCCTTCCGGATTGTAAACATCGCCGTCGGTTGGGCAGATGTTGTAGTCACCGCCGAGCACAAAGGAGTCCTCAGTTTTGAGCAGTTCCGCCGCATGCGCGCGCAGCCGGTCCATCCAAGCCAGTTTGTAGAGATATTTTTCGCTATCGTTACCGGCTTCGTCGCGGGTGGGATTACCGTTGGGCAGGTAAATCGAGGCCACCCGCACATCACCGATAAGAGCCTCAATGTAACGTGCTTGCTCATCGCCATCGTCACCGGGAAGGGACGTCCGTTCGACGTCGATCGGGTGTTTCGACAAAATCGCGACGCCATTGTAGGTCTTTTGGCCGGATGTCGCGATATTGTAGCCTGCATCGCCGATCTCCAGCGCCGGAAAGCCTTCGTCGACACATTTGATTTCCTGCAACAAGGCAACGTCGGGCTGAAATTCGGCAAGCCATTCCAGTACGCGGGGTAAGCGAGCCTTAACCGAGTTTACATTCCAGGTGGCGATTTTCATGTACGGCCTCTAATCTCTTGCGATGGACGTATCATCTGGGAGATGACGCCCACTGTAAACTGTAACCGGGGACTGCATGGGGAATGTCATGACGCTGACGAAGGAAATTGCAGATTTCGAGGCCGAAAAGCAACGCACGCACGACCGCGACGTATTGGATATGATTGATGTTACCACCGCTGACCTCGTGGCGACGGGAATCGCGGCGAAAGCTGTTCAAGTCGGTGGCATGGCTCCGGACTTCGATCTACCAGATCAACTGGGCAACAACGTCGGTTTGCGAGATTTGTTGGCGACAGGGCCGGTAATCCTCAATTTTTATCGCGGTAGCTGGTGCCCGTACTGCAATCTCGAACTGCGTGCCTATCAGCAACAACTCGCGCGGATCAAAGCGGCAAATGCCTCTTTGGTGGCAATTTCGCCAATGCTGCCTGATGCCTCACTGAGCATTGCTGAGAAGAACACTTTGGAATTTCCTGTGTTGAGTGACATTGGTAGTGGTGTTTCAGAGGCTTTCGGATTGGCGTTTGTCGTTGATGCCCGCATTCAGCAGATGTATCTGGAGCGCCTGGGTAACGACCTACCGACGCTGAACGGCGATGCGAGCTTCCGCCTGCCGCTGCCGGCGACTTACATAGTCGGCCAAGATGGCGTGGTGACATACGCCTACGTCGTCGCCGACTACCGTGTGCGAGCCGACCCGGAAGACGTATTGGCTGTTCTAGAAAGCGCCTAGAGAGAGAACGAGGCGCCGCAACCGCAATTGGCTGCGGCGTTAGGATTTTCCACGGCAAAGAAACTGCCGCCCAAGTCTTCCTTGAAGTCGACCACGGCACCCTCAAGCAGGCCCAACGAGACATCATCAATCAACAATTTAACGCCACCGTTCTCGAATATGCGGTCGTCGTCGTTGATGGTTTCATCCAGGTCGAACTTGTACTGAAAGCCCGAGCAGCCACCACCGAGCACCGCAAGCCGAAGCATCAGTGCTGCGTTCCCCTCGGATTCACGAATTTCCGCGACACGCTTGGCCGCGCTGTCACTCAACTGGACGTTTGAATTGGCTGCCGCGCCGTCTGGCATGGGGAACCTCTCGTTCGTTAATGCTGTGATGGTTTATGTAAGCACACAAAGCGCGCTGTCAATCCGCATTGACTTAAATCATCTCATTCACATTTACGTAAGTATAGTATACATTAAGTTAGAAATATCACATAAGGCATAATAGAAATCGCCATTGGTCTCATATACTGATCTGGAGGACGGACAGCGTGGCATCAGCAATCAATGCATTGGCACCTCTTGAGGACACGGTTTCAGAAAACAGCGGTTTACCGGAATTAAAGATTCTCCTGGCATCGGATGATCGGCGCTCACGCTCCTGGATTGAGCGTGTCGTGGATGAAACCTACGGAGACCGAGCCTCGATCAGCGTTTCAGAAGATTCGGATGACGCTATCGTCGCCTTGGGCGCGAGCACGCTTGATGCATGCCTCGTCACCGATGATTTCAGCAACGAAGGCGGCGCGGCTTTCGTCTCTTTGGCACGGACCATCAACGTTAAGGTCCCGCTGATCTTAGTCAGCAAGACGGTCCCCGTAGACGGCAATCAAGAAGCTATTGATGCCGGGGCCGACGATCTTATCGGTCTCGATACCCTGACGCCGACGCTTTTCGAAAAAGTAGTCGATTACGCGCTCAACCGTAAACAGACGGAATTCAGATTGCGCGAGACCAACGATGAACTGATTCGTCGTATGCTAAAACTGCGAGAAGCCAAGGAAGACGCTGAAGAAAGCGAGCGCCGCTACAGGATTCTAGCCGACAACACGCCCGTGGGAATATGCCACATAGACGACGACGGGCGGTTCGTATACCTCAATGCCGCCACTCGTGACCTGCTTGAATTGGACGATGACCATGATGGCGATGGTTTGAAATTTGACAGCCATTTGGACGCGGCAGATCAAGAACGAATGCTCGACGGCTTAGAAGCGTGGCGGCGCGGCGATCCGGAGGAGGTTGAAATTGTTTTTCGGAATTTCGATTCCCTGGAAGAGAAACACATGATCGTCACCGGCGCGCCTCTCAAAGAACATGGCGCGCATGAAGGCCTGCTGATTTCGATGATCGACATATCGGAACGCAAGTTGGCAGAATCGCAAATCCGCCATATGGCGCATCACGATGCCCTTACCGGTTTGCCGAACCGGGTGCTGTTTCAAGACCGCCTCGAGCAGGCGATTATCCGAGCCAACCGTGAGGCCAACCAGTTTGCCCTGATGTTTCTGGATTTGGATCACTTCAAAGACATCAACGATACCTTGGGGCATCCCGTCGGTGACGCGCTGTTGCAGATGGTATCCGAACGCCTAACCGATTGCGCGCGTGAAACAGATACAGTCGCGCGGCTCGGCGGCGATGAATTCGCTATCATCTGCGGCGACCTGGATGACGGCGGCGACATCGTTGAACTGGCACGGCGCATTATTACCTCTATCGGTACACCGTTCCCCATCCAATCCGAGATCGTGCATACTGCAACCAGCGTCGGCATCACCATCTATCCGTCTGATTGCGACGAGTTGGACAAGGTCATCAAGTTCGCGGATTTGGCCCTGTACCATGCCAAGGAAAACGGTCGCGGCACCTATTATTTCTTTGATAGTCACATGGACGAAAAGGTGCGCGAACGCAAAGAACTCGAGAACGACTTACGCGACGCCATCATGCAGGCCGCATTCCAACTGGCTTTCCAGCCGCAAGTGGATTTGGCCGATGGCACATTACGTGGCACCGAGGCTTTGGTGCGCTGGAAACATCCGGATCGTGGCATCGTGGCACCGGATCAATTCATTCCCTTGGCGGAAGACACCGGTCTGATCCGTCAGATCGGCGAATGGGTCCTGGTCGAGGCCTGCCAACGGGCGAGCACGCTGCGGAGTGAAGGGGTGGATTTGCGGGTTGCCGTCAATCTGTCGGCGGTTCAATTCAAGGACAAGAACCTGCTCGCCTATGTCAAAGGCGCGCTCAATGATTCAGGCTTGGCTGCAGACCGGCTGGAGTTGGAAATCACGGAAAGCATGGTCATGGATGACATGGAACGCGCTGTCGACACCATGCGGCAATTGAGCGATATCGGCATTACGTTGGCCATTGACGATTTTGGTACAGGGTTTTCGTCGCTGTCGTATCTACGCAAGTTTCCCGTCGATATCCTCAAAATCGACACCTCTTTCGTTCGCGATATCTTTGTCGATGATGAAGCGAAATCGATCATCAAGACGATCATCGCCTTGGGGCGGAACTTGAACCTGGAACTCGTGGCCGAAGGGATTGAAGAACAAGCGCAGGCTGACTTCCTGCGCGACGCGGGATGCGACATCGGGCAAGGCTATATGTTCGGTCGACCGGGCCCCGTGGAACAGCTGATCCGCTGGCAGTCGGGAAGCGTTTGATTCGCCTGAAAAACGTTCTAGTGTCGGACCATGACCGGATGGCTTCCACCACGCGACCTAGCACCCTACGCGACGCACGAGCAAAGCAGCCGGGGCCGCCTCTATGAGGAGCCCGAAAGCGCCACACGCGGCTGCTATCAGCGCGACCGCGACCGCATTATCCATTCTGAAGCGTTCCGGCGGCTGGCCTACAAAACGCAGGTTTTCGTTAATCACGAAGGTGATTTTTTCCGCACGCGATTGACGCACTCACTCGAAGTCGCGCAGATTGCGCGTTCTATTTGCCGTTACTTGAAACTCAACGAAGACCTGGGCGAAGCATTGGCGCTGGCGCATGATCTCGGCCATCCACCGTTCGGCCATGCCGGAGAGGATGCGCTACAGGAAATGATGGCGCCGTTCGGCGGCTTCGACCACAACGCCCAGTCGCTGCACGTGATCACCCGCGCGGAAGCACGCTACGTGGGGTGGGATGGCCTCAACTTGACGTGGGAAACCCTGGAAGGCGTGGTCAAACACAATGGCCCCCTGGTTCACGAGGGCATCGATCGTCCATTGCCGCGCTCGACCGCTGTCTATGCCGAATTGCAAGATTTGGAACTTCACACCCACGCCGGTGCCGAGGCACAAATCGCCGCCGTCGCCGATGACATTGCCTACAACAATCACGACATTGATGACGGCCTGCGGGCCGGCATTTTTACGATCAAGGATATAGCCGACGTTCCGTTGGTGGGACCGATCTTTGCGGATGTGGCGAGGGAGTTCCCGGACGCGGATGAATCGCGTCTCATCCACGAAGCCGTGCGCCGCCTCATCGGCGCCATGGCCAACGACCTGATTGAGGAAACTGCGCGACGCATCTCAGATCTAAAGCCCGGCGATGTCGCTGATATCCGTCAATTTGACAAGCCCGTCGCAGGATTTTCCGAGGCTATGCGCGAGAACGATGCGGCGATCAAAGGTTTCCTTTTTCCCAACATGTACCGCCACTACAAACTCAACCGCATGACATCAAAAGGCCGGCGCGTCGTCCGCGACCTGTTCCAACTGTTGCTCGCGGAGCCCGAATGCTTGCCGACGGATTGGCGCGCACGCGCAGGCGCGCCGAACAGCGAGCAAACCGCCTGGTTGGTCGGTGATTATATCGCCGGCATGACCGACCGCTTCGCCTTGGACGAACACCGACGATTGTTCGATCTGCAAGCGAGAATTTCTTAGATCAAGAATCTCTTAGATTCCGCCGCAAATGGTATAATAGGCCCGATTCGCGAATACGTTCTTCATGGAGTACCCCGCGCAGATGGCGCGTGATAGATCTGAAATCAAAGTCACGGCTTCCGACGCCCTGGAATTCGAGCCGGTCGAAACCACGGCTAGGCCGCCGTCGCGTCGTGGAATAAAAACGACCGTCGCCGTCGTCGCCTTGGTTGGCATCGTTGCGGGCGGCTGGTTTGTGTATGGCGAGACATTGATGTCGATGATCGGCAACGGTGGTGATGAAGTGCCGCTGATCCGGGCTGAAGAAGGCCCCGTCAAGGTCCGGCCCGAGAACCCCGGCGGCCTACAGGTCCCAAACCGCGATAAGCTTGTCTACAACCGGATTGCCGGCGCCGATTCTGAGCCGAGCCAGCCGGTCGAGCGATTGTTGCCACGCGCGGAGTCACCGCTTCCCATACCTAGACCCCGCACACAGGCGCGCGCGCCTGCCGCACGCATGGAATTGCCCCCGAAAACATCCGCGAAACAACCGCCTCAACCCAAGACCGAGCGGGTGCCGGCGCTCTCGGATGTAAAGGCCGTTAAGCCACCTGTGCCGCCACAGCCGCCGGCCACTCGCTCAGGCGCACCCTTAAGCCTGAGCAAGCGCGGCCAACCACTATCGTTGAACAAATCCGCCGCAACTGCACCAGCACCGCCGGCCAGCCCGGCGGGGAAGGTGAGTGCCGCCCAACCGCTGACCCCGGCGCCGCGCCCCACAGCTGCGCCGAAACCAACCCCGGCGGCAAACTCAGTGACGGCCCAGGCGCAGGCTGCAAATGCGTCGAAGACCTACCGGGTACAATTGGCCGCATCACGTTCGCCTGAAGGTGCACGCGCGGAGTGGGACCGAGTGCGACGGAAAAATCTCGATCTGCTGGGCGATCTCGGCCTGACGGTGACCAAGGTCGACCTTGGACCGAAGAAGGGCGTGTTCTATCGGTTGCGCGTCGGCCCCTTGGCGGGTGACGCGCAGGCCCGCAAGCTCTGCGCGGAACTGGCGAAACGTCGCATTGGCTGCCTGGTTGTGAAGCCGGGCGCGTGATGGCGGCCCCGCTGAGAGCAAATCCATGACCGGAGAAACCAGGCCGACGGCCTTGATTGTTGGCTGCAGCGGGATCGCCTTGTCCGACGACGAACGGTCGTTTTTCCGCGATGCCGATCCGTTGGGGTTGATCCTGTTCCAGCGCAACTGTGAGACTCCAGACCAAATCCGAGCCTTGGTAGACGACTTCCGAGCAGCGGTCGGACGCAACGACGCACCGGTGCTCATCGACCAGGAAGGCGGCCGTGTGCAACGCCTGCGCCCGCCCCATTGGCGTGATGCGCCACCCGCTAAGGTTTTCGCGAACCGTTATGCCGATGATCCGATGGGCGCGCGGGAAGGGGCGTTCTTGAATGCCTTGCTGATCGGACGGGATTTGGCAGATCTCGGCATCACCATCGATTGCGCACCCGTGGTCGACGTCCCGCAACCCGATGCCCACGATATCATCGGTGACCGCGCCCATGGCCAGACCCCTGAGACCGTCGTTGATTTGAGCCGTGCGGTCTGCGAGGGCCTGTTGGCGGCGGGCGTGCTGCCGGTCATCAAGCATATTCCCGGCCATGGTCGGGCGCGTGCCGACAGCCATCTGGAATTGCCGGAGGTCGATGCGCCGCCTGAGGACCTGAGAGCGGTTGATTTTCCGCCATTCAAAGGCCTCTGTGACATGCCTTGGGCGATGACGGCACATGTGGTTTATACGGCATTGGATGCCAACGATGCGGCGACGAACTCGGCGTCCGTCGTCCACGACGTGATCCGAGGAGAACTCGGTTTTGCCGGGGTATTGGTATCGGACGATCTCGGCATGAAAGCGCTGGAGGGCGATTTCGGCACCCGGGCGCGCCGCGCACTGGCTGCCGGCTGTGACGTGGCGCTGCATTGCTCGGGCGACATGGATGAGATGATAGCCGCCGCCGCAGGAGCAGGACTGTTATCGGTTGCCGCCCAGGCGCGCCTCGAACGCGCCGAGAACGAGCGCCTCGCCGCCGGTTCTTCGCCAGTATTGAGCGAAGCGGCATTGGCGCGGCTGGAGGAACTGCTGACATGAATTTCGATTGGCAGCAGATCGCCTATGTGGCTTCGGTCTGGACGCTACCGGTGATGATCGCCGTTACATTTCATGAGGCGGCGCATGGTTGGGTGGCATGGCGGTTGGGCGACCCAACGGCGAAAATGCTGGGAAGGGTCACTTTCAACCCTTTGAAGCATATACATCCGTTCGGCACGGTTCTTTTGCCCGCCCTTATGCTGCTCGGATCCGGTGGGCGCATGATGTTCGGATTCGCCAAACCCGTGCCCGTCAATTTCTCCCGTTTGAACAGTCCGCGGCGAGATATGGTACTGGTGGCTGCTGCAGGACCGGCGTCGAACCTTGTTCTAGCCGCTATTTCCGCACTGGCTATGCACGCTTTGGTATGGACCAGCGGAGACGTTCAGGAATGGCTTTTCCACAACTTGCGAAACGCCGTGTGGATCAACTGTTTGCTGGCTGTTTTCAACATGTTACCGCTACCGCCGCTGGACGGCGGACGGGTCGCGGTGGGCCTGCTACCGCCGGCCTTGGGATATCGTTTGGCACGCCTGGAACGCGCGGGTTTTGCCATCTTAATTGGCGCCATCTTTATCCTGCCGTACGTCGGAAGCCGCCTGGGTTATAATTTGGACATCTTCCAGTGGTTGGTAGGGCAGCCGTCAGCGTATCTGATGAAGTTTATTTTCTCCGCAGCCGGCCTGTTGTAGGTCCGGTATCCTGTGATAGAAGGGCGCGCATGAGCGACACGACCGACACCACTGGCACCGAGACGCAAGCTTTCGAAGAAGGCCAGGCCTTCGAAACACCGTCCGAGCATTCGGGCGCGGCATTCGTTGTCGACCTGGAAGGCTTCGAGGGCCCCATTGACGTGCTGCTTGGCTTGGCGCGTGACCAAAAGCTCGACATCACGCAAATCTCCATGGTGGCGTTGGCCGAGCAATACCTGGCCTTTGTTGCCGAGGCTAGGCGTCGCAACCTGGAACTCGCCGCCGATTATCTGGTGATGGCCGCTTGGCTGGCCTACATGAAATCGCGCTTATTGCTGCCTGATATGGGCGACGAGGACGAGCCTTCAGGCGAGGAAATGGCCGCCGCCCTGGCGTTCCAGTTGAAACGCCTGCAATCCATGAAGGACGCCGGCGAGAAGCTTATGGCGCGCACCCACTTAGGCATCGATTTCTTTGCCCGCGGCGAGCCCGAGGTATTTCGGCGCACCTTCAATACGATCTATGACGCCAGCTTGTTTGACCTGCTGAAGGCGTATGGTGAGCAGCGCCAGCGCAAAGAGTCCGGCGGCCCGCTGCATATCGAAGCATTTGAAATCTATACCGTCGAGGATGCGCTGCATCGGCTGCGCCGCCTGTTGGGCCCGATACCCGAATGGAAGAGCCTGTGGGGCTTCTTGCCGGAAGACTTGCGCGATGGCTTGATGCTGCGCTCCGCCGTGGCGTCGACCTTTGCCGCCAGCCTGGAAATGGCCAAGGAAGGGCGCCTGAAACTGCAACAAGCGGAGGCCTTTGCTCCCATTCATGTCCGCTCGTCAAAACCGAGCGGCGAGCCCGCAAACGACGATGACGCCGACGATGACCACACTGACGAAAACGGAAACGACGCATGACCAAGATCGAGCGCCAGAATTTACGGCTGCTGGAAGCCATCCTGTTTGCCGCCGCCGAGCCCTTAAGCGAAAAACAACTCGCAGCCCGGTTGCCCGAAGACGCTGATTTAAAAGATCTGCTTGCGGCCCTGCAGGCCTATTACGAGGGACGCGGCGTGCAATTGGTCAGGCGCGGCAAATCGTGGGTTTTCCGTACCGCCGACGACATCCGCCCACTTTTGGAAAAAGAGATCGTCGTGCCGCGCAAACTGTCGCGGGCCGCCATCGAGACGTTAGCCATCATCGCCTATCACCAGCCCGTGA
>JAERTE010000012.1 GCA_016845145.1 Rhodospirillaceae bacterium | reverse complement strand
TAACGTAAAGGGTTTTATCCGTTGTCGCGTAGCGACGATGGATAAAACGTTGTTGAAGTAAGCCGCCGGCCGGGGCGCCCGAATGCTGTGCTTTGCCCCTGACTCATGCGACGATTGCGTCTATGGGGATTATATAGATTGATTCGTCGGCGGCCAACTGTTTCGTTGCGGTCTGTGGCGTTTGGGGCGCATAGAGGTGGTGTTGCCAGCTGTGGCGGCCAGCGGTGCGGCTTGGGAGATCAGATTGTCTTTGCTGTCGGTGGTCATCGTTTGGGGGTATCGCCGGCGGGATATGGCGGTCCGCGTCCAGGCGGCAGGCAGAGCGGGTTGACCGGAGGCAATTCGATGCTTTGCAGCGGGCGATGTCCGCAGCGCGGGCATGCTTCGATATCGATTCCCGTCAGGGCGAGCATCCATTGAGCGGCGGTCTTTGGCGGTTCTTGTCGCCGCTGGGGCGGAGGGGCTCCGAGGGCTCGGCGGCACTGGGCGAGCATCGCGGTTTTGCATCGGCTGGCCAGGAAGCCGAAGTGGCGAATCCTCATCAGTCCTCTCGGCAGCACGTGCAGGCAGAACCGCCGGATGAACTCAGATGCGCCCAGCGACATGATCTTGACCCTGTCACGGTCGCGGCGGTCGCGATACTTGAACCGGATCGTTCCGTTATCGATCGATAGGATCCGGTTATTGCTGATCGCCACGCGGTGGGTGTAGCGGCCGAGGTATTCAAGCGTTCGCTCCGGCCCGTCGAACGGCGGTTTGGCGTAGAGGCTCCAGGCCTTGCGGTAGAGCTTGTCCAGCATCGCTTTGAACTCTCCTGAGTCGCCCGGCGTTTTGGGGAAGGTCAGTTCGCCCCTGGCTGCGACGGCCTTCAGGCCGGCGAGGAACTTGCCTCGGAACACTTTGCTCAACGCGCGTACGGGCAGCAGGAATTTAGCGCCGGTCGAGCGCCATCGCTTCGATGCGGCGTTGTCGCCGACCAGGGCTCCGCCTGCGATGAGGCAGTGCAGATGGAAGTGTGCATTGAGCTTCTGGTCCCAGGTGTGGAGGATCATCGTAAAACCGAGCCTGCCGCCAAGGTTGTTGCCGCCGAAGTCTGCAAGCGTCTGCGAAGCGGCGCTGAACAGGAGATTGATCAATGTCCTACGGTTGTACAGGACCAGTTGGTTCAGTTCGTGCGGCAGCGAGAAGACCACGTGGAAGTACGGCGCAGGCAGGAGTTCGGCCTTGCGGTCCTCGATCCAACGCGCCTTGGTCAGCGTCTGGCATTTTGGGCAATGGCGGTTGCGGCAGGAGTTGTAGGACTGTCGCTTGTATCCGCAGCGCGGGCACGAGTCGGCGTGTCCGCCGAGTGCGGCGGTCCGACAGGCTTCAATGGCGTTAAGCGCCTTGTTCTGGTCGCCGCTGAGCCGATTGTTCCGACGATACTCCGGTCCGTAGAGCCTGATGATGTCGGCCAGTTCGCGTCCGTCGGCGGGTCTGGCGCCAACTCCTGATCCCGCAGCCGCTTTGCAACAGGCCGCGGCGTTCATGGCGGTCAGTCCTTTATCATTTTCAAATGACCAACGAGGTCAAAACGCCCGTCGGGCTGGTCGGGGTTGTTGCGGGCGACTCGCAGATACCGCATGGTTGTCTGAAGGCTCTTGTGTCCCAGGAACCCCTGGATAGTGCGAACATCAACACCGGCCTCCAGCAAGTGTGTGGCGAAGCAATGACGAAGTGTGTGAATGCCTCTTCCTCGCTGTATGTTGGCGGTCTTCTTGGCCTTGTAGTAAATCCTCTGAGCGGTGGCGGCGCTGATCGATCGCGTATAGCAGTGAGCACAGAACAGCCACTGCCCCGGCCGATACAATCTCCAATACGCCCGCAGTTCGCCCAGCAGGTTCGGCGTCAGCAGCGTGTAGCGGTCCTTGCGTCCCTTGCCCTGCTCGACTCGAATCACCATGCGGTCGGGGTGTATGTCGCCGATCTTGAGCTTGACCAGTTCGCTGACTCGCACACCGGCGCCGTAAGCAGTCATCATGACAGCGCGGTCTCGCGGATTGGCCGCTGCATCGATAAGGCGTTTGACTTCCTGGCGACTGAGCACTTCGGGCAGACGCCCGGGTCGCCTCCGGCGCATCTTCAACTCAACGTTCTTCTGGCCCAGAACGTGATGATAGAAGAACGTCAATCCGGCGGCCTGCTGATTGCATGAACTGGACGCCAGCTTACGCTCGGTCAGCAAATAATGCAGATACGATCGCGCCTCCTGCCAGGTGATGCGGTCCGGCCTGCGGCCGTAGTAGGCCGCCAGCCCCTTGACCGCCGAGACATAGGCTTCGGTTGTCCGGGGCGAGAACTGGCGTAGTTGTGCTTCACGGATCATCTTTTGACGAAGTGGTGACATGGCTTGCTCCTTTGAACAAGGCGGTAGTGAAATGCCGCTCCCACGACGGGAACGAACCATGTCAGTGTCAGCACTGCCCGCTTGAGGAACAATCAACGAGAACAAAGAAAGGAAAAACCGCTCGACCACAAACAGGACGAACGGCCATCTAAACCCCTCGAAACTCAAGCTGCCGCGAAGCGGCTTAGTTCAAC
>JAERTE010000011.1 GCA_016845145.1 Rhodospirillaceae bacterium | reverse complement strand
GCGCATGCTCCGTATAAGGCAGGCCGAAATAGGCGACGGCAATCACCATCGCATGAAAGACCAGGGACCCGAAGATACCGCCGCGCATGAATTACTTTTTCCGTGCCTTCTTGGTAGGTTGGCGCGCGATCAATGCGACCTTGCGGAACCCGGCATTGTTCACCAGCCCCATCACCTCCATCACCCGCCCGTAGTTCACTGCCGCGTCGCCACGGACGAAAATACGGATATCGGGGTTGTTGCCGGAAATGGCGATCAGCTTCGGCACCAGCCCGTCGAGTTCGGTCGCCGTATCCTGAACAAACACTTGGCCCTCTTTATTGACGCTGATCGCCAAGGGTTCGTCGCTACCGGTGACGGCGCCCGCCTTGGTTTGCGGCAGATCGACCTTGACCCCTACTGTCAGCAGCGGTGCGGTAACCATGAAAATCACCAGCAGCACCAACATGACGTCAACAAACGGTGTCACGTTGATCTCGCTCATGGGCTGGGCCCGGCGGCGCGCATATCGCCGCGATTGCGATTGAATGGATGCCGCCATGATTATTCTCCGGTATCCAGTTCGCGGCTCAGAATCGCGCCGAACTCACCCGAAAAGCTCTCCAGCCGCCCGGCATAGCGATCCAGGTCACGGCTCAGTTTGTTGTACGCGATTACCGCCGGAATGGCGGCCAATAGTCCAAGTGCCGTCGCAAACAAGGCCTCGGCGATACCCGGCGCGACTACGGCAAGCGAAGTGTTCTTGGAAAGGGCGATGGATTGGAAACTGTTCATGATGCCCCACACGGTGCCGAACAACCCAATAAACGGCGCCGTGGCGCCGGTTGTGGCCAGGAATGTCATGTATCTCTCGGCCCGGTCCATCTCGCGCGCCATCGTGATCTGCATCACCCGATCAATGCGCGCCGCCAAGCCCACCGCGGCCCCGCCGCCGCCTTGGCCCGGTGAGCGCCGCCATTCTCGCATGGCGGCGGCAAAAATCGCCGACATGGGGTCGCGAGGTTGTTGGCTGATGCGGTCGAACAAGTCATCCAATGAATTGCCCGACCAGAACACCTTCTCGAACTCGTTCGAACGGCTGTTCAAGCGGCGCATGGAGAACCACTTCTGAAAAATGATCGCCCAGCACCACACTGATGCCAGCATCAACACAACGATCACCGATTTAACGATCCAATCGGCCCGCAGGAACAGCGCAATCAGGCTGAAATCCAGGTCGGCCACGGAGCCGCCCAACGTTACGGTATCTACGATCTGGTTTTCCATATCCTATTCCTTGGCCTCATCCTCGGTCAGTTTTTCAAATGCATGGCGGACGGCATCGGGCAGGCGCGCGGCGCGGCCATCCATCGTCATGCATCCCAGTTTTATCTCCATGACGACCAATGTCTCGGCGTCACGCGATACAGTCTGGCGGAGATCAATGCTCGCCCCGCCGACGTTCCCAACCCGTGTCACGACACACAATTCATCGTCGAGTTTGGCGGGGCGCTGATAGTCCACCGTGCAACGCCGGACGCCCAGCGCCACCCCGTCACGCGCCATAATCTCAGAACTCGCAAACCCCAGCTGTCGCATAATTTCGGTACGGGCGCGTTCGGCGTAGCGCAAATAGTTGGCGTAATAGACAATACCGGCGGCATCGGTGTCCTCATAGTAGACGCGAAGCCGAAAGCTGTTTGCTCCATCTTCAGACATCCCAGATTCAGACATCAACGTCCCCTGCGTCCGCCCCGCCATCCACTTGCGCCAGAAGCTCCATCTGCTGGACGTTCGCCGGTGCATCGAGGCCCAAATGCTTGTAGCCGTCGCGCGCCAATGCGCGGCCGCGTGGCGTGCGCATGAGAAAACCCTGTTGAATCAAATAAGGCTCAATGACCTCTTCGATGGTGTCGCGCTGTTCCGAAAGCGCGGCGGCCAGTGTCTCCACCCCAACCGGCCCGCCGCCGTAGCTCTCGGCGATACAGGTCAGATAGCGCCGGTCCATGGCATCCAGGCCACGCCGGTCGACATCCAAACGGTTGAGCGCCTTGTCAGCCGCCTCGGCATCGACACGCCCATTCAATTCCACGGCGGCGAAATCGCGTACCCGGCGCAGCAATCGTCCCGCCACGCGCGGCGTGCCGCGGGCGCGGCCAGCGATCTCGCGCGCGCCATCTTCCGTCAAATCGAAACCCAACAAACGTGCCCCCCGGCTGACGATATGGCGCAGATCCTCGGGGTCGTAGAACTCGACGCGCAACGGAATGCCGAAGCGTTCTCGCAATGGCATCGTCAACAGGCCTGAGCGCGTTGTCGCACCCACCAGTGTGAACTCGGGCAGGTCAATGCGCACCGAACGCGCCGCCGGCCCCTCACCGATAATCAGATCAAGCTGCCGGTCTTCCATGGCCGGATAGAGAATTTCCTCGACCACCGGGTTGAGACGGTGGATCTCGTCGATGAACAACACGTCGCGCGGCTGCAGATTGGTCAAAATCGCCGCAAGGTCACCGGCCTTGGCAATCACCGGGCCCGACGTTGCGCGAAAGCCGACACCCAATTCCTGCGCCACGATCTGCGCCAACGTGGTCTTGCCCAATCCCGGCGGCCCGTGAAACAGCACGTGGTCCATGGCCTCGCCGCGCCCGCGCGCAGCCGCAACGAAAACGCGCAAGTTTTCACGCACCTTGGGCTGGCCGACGAAATCGTCCAACGCCAAAGGCCTGAGGCTGGTGTCGGGGAAGTCATTCATAACTTCGCCGTTTGCCGCTTTGGGACTGACGATGCGGTCGTCTCCGGTCTTGGGGGTATCAATCATGATGCCCCCGCCAATTCCTTGAGGCCGCCCTGAATCAGCGCTTCAACGCCGGCACCTTCACCCAAGTCGGCGGCGACGCGCGACACCGCGCCCAAGGCCTCGGACGGGCCATAGCCCAGGTTCACCAACGCCGACGCGGCATCCGCGACGGCTGTCGGCGCCGTGCCGTCCATTGCGACGGTTCCACCAGCCGAGGGTTGCTGTGCAACGGCGCCCAGCGCCAAGTTGCCGACCTTGTCCTTCAATTCCGTCAAAATCCGCGTCGCCAATTTCGGCCCGACGCCGGGCGCGCGGGTGATGGCGGCCTTGTCGGCAGCCGCGATGGCCTGCAGCAGTTCATCGGGCGACAAAATCCCCAGCATGGCCAGCGCCACCTTGGCGCCGACGCCCTGCACTGTTGTGAGGAGCCGGAACCAATCGCGCTCGGCGGTATCGGCAAAACCGTAGAGGTGGATATGGTCTTCGCGCACGTGCGTCTCGACCTCAAGCGTCGCCGCTTCGCCCAGGGAGAGCCGCGCCAACGTGCGGCCAGAGGCAAACACCAGGTATCCAACACCGTTCACATCAACAATTGCGCTGTCTGTATCGATGCCGTCAATGATGCCTTTTAAGCGCGAAATCATTGAGCTTTCTCCAACGCTGCGGCCAATCCCTGCGATTGACGCTGATGCGCGTGGCAAATGGCGACGGCTAAGGCATCGGCGGCGTCGGCGGTCGCCAGTTCACACCCCGGCAGCAGCGTCTTTACCATCATCTGAATCTGTTCCTTGGCCGCATGACCGGCACCGACAACGGTCTTTTTCACTTGGTTGGGGGTGTACTCATGCACAGGGATTCCGGCCTTTGCCGGCACCAACAACGCAATGCCGCGCGCCTGGCCCAGCTTCAGGGTCGAGGTCGGATTGGCGTTTACAAAGGTCTCTTCCACTGCCGCCTCGTCGGGCGCGTATTGGCTGACGACTTCCGCCAGACCATCATGCAATTGCATCAAACGATCCGCCAATGATGCCTTGGGGTCGGACCCCACCGCACCGTCGGCAACGTGTTTCAGGCGGTTATCAAGCACTGCGACCACGCCCCAGCCGGTTTGGCGCAAGCCGGGATCAAGGCCGATCAGGCGCATGCGGCCCCCACTCCCTACCCTAAGCGCTCAGGCGTTCGAGGATCGCGTCATCGACCTCGAAGTTCGACGACACCTGTTGCACATCGTCGTTGTCCTCCAGGGTATCGAGCAGTTTCAGCAACGTGCCGGCTGCCTCTTCGTCGACCGCCACAGTGTTTTGCGGTTTCCAATCGAGGCGCGCGTCTTCGGCGGTGCCGAACTTCTCGTCTAAGGCATCGCGCACGGTGGAGAAATCATCCGGGTCGCAGACGATCTCGTGGCCGTCGTCGGACGATTCCACATCCTGCGCACCACCTTCGAGCGCGGCCTCGAACATATCATCGGCGCTGGCCACGTTGGCGGCATAGTTGATCAACCCCACCCGGTCGAACATGAAGCTGACCGCCCCCGTCTCACCCAAATTGCCGCCGAGCTTGGAAAATGCCGAGCGCACTTCCGATGCCGTGCGGTTACGGTTGTCCGTCAGTGTTTCGACGATCACCGCAACGCCGCCAGGCCCGTAGCCCTCATAGCGAATCTCTTCGTAGTCCGCCGCGTCGCCGGCCTCGGCGCGCTGGATGGCGCGTTTGATATTGTCGTTGGGCATGTTCTGCGCCTTGGCGGCGGCCACTGCCAGCCTGAGGCGTGGATTGAAATCCGGGTCGGAACCGCCACGCGCGGCAACGGAAAGCTCCTTGCCCAACTTGGCGAAAACCTTGGCCCGCTTGGCGTCTTGGCGCCCTTTGCGGTGCATGATGTTCTTAAACTTTGAATGGCCGGCCATTCCAATATGCCTCTAGATCGTGAAAAAATTTGGGGTTTAAATACCATATGTTGGAAGCGAAGACCACCAAACCCGTGAAATCCGTGCCCCCATAAATGGCAGCGCAATATGGCAACAATTTGACGGGATGGAAAGGATGGGAGTAGTTGATTGAATACGTCCCCAGAACGCGAAACGGAGGGCGGCAAAAGTCCCTCACACAAAATTCAGACAAAAAGCCCCAATTTCAGAAGCACGACAGCTACGATAATGGCACACGCAAATATATACCATAGGATTCTGCACGTCAGATATATTCGCGGATACTTCGTGCCAAAGGCCAACTTTAATCGATTTGCCGTAACCCAACCGGGCCAATCATCATCGAAACGGTTTTGCATACTTGGAAAGGCAATAAAAAAAAGAGGTGTCGCCAGAATAAACGCAAGGGCGACAGCGCCCCCAAGAAGTATATTTCCTGCCGTTGATAGTTCCATAATTGATCTTCGCCACAAAAGAACTCTTGTCAATAAGGCTGGACCGCCACTGACTTCTTCCGTTTTCGAAGGAAAAGATGTGGCTGAGCAGCGGTTTTGCCTCTCCCACAGGATGCTAGTTTAAGTACCTAACTAGGCACCACCTGCCGCAACCGCCCCCCAACCCTTACCGGCTCGACGTTCACCGCGAGTCCCGTCGCGTCGTCCGTCTCGATAAACGCAGCGCAGAGGGTCGCTTCGCCGTCGGCGGGCTCGAGCCTTCCTTGCGGAAGTTTGGTGGCGAATCTGGCTGAGGCGTTTTTCTTCTTCATGCCGATGACCGAGTCGTAGTCGCCGGTCATCCCCAGATCCGTCACGTAGCCGGTGCCGCCGGGCAAGACCTGATGGTCTGCCGTGGGGACATGTGTGTGGGTGCCAACAACCGCAGACACCCGACCATCCAGGATATGGCCGAGCGACTGTTTCTCGCTGGTCGCCTCGCCGTGTACATCGACCAAAATGGCGGCGATGTCTTGGCCCAATTGGTGGCCTTTAAGCGCCGCCTCGGTGCCGGCGAAGGGGTCATCGAGCGGGTCCATGAACAATCGGCACATGGGGTGCACCACCATCACGTTTCGCCCATCCGCCATTTCGTAGACCGCGCTGCCCTTGCCCGGCGTGCCGGCGGGGTAGTTTAACGGACGCAGCAATTTGGGGTCGCTATCGATGTAGTTCATAATCTCGCGCTGGTCCCAGACATGATTGCCGGTGGTGATGACGTCGGCGCCGGCGGCATAGAACTGCTGGCAGATTTTGTCGGTGATGCCGAACCCGTGCGCGGCGTTCTCACCGTTGACGATGACGAAATCCAACTTCAAACGCTCTCGCAGGCCCGGTAAATGCTCGGCCACCGCATTGCGGCCGCTTTTCCCCACCACGTCACCGACAATCAGTATGCGCATCAGTAATCCTTAAATTTAAGCACGCCGGTTTCCGTTACCACAGCGTCGAGCGGCGCATCATGGGGGCCGGCGGGCACTTTGTCCACGCGCTGTCCGGCAAACGCAACACCGAGCGCCAGGATATCCTTTTCGGCGCGCAACTGGGCCAAGGTCCGGTCGTAAAAGCCGCCGCCCCAGCCGATGCGCTGACCTGTATCGTCGAATGCCAGCATCGGCACCAGAACCACATCGGGCCGCACTTCCGCCGCGCTCGAGAGCGGATGGCGGGTGCGAAGCGGACCGGGCTCAAGCGTATCTCCATCACGCCAATGGCGGAAAATCAAAGGCTGACCGTTGTCGACCACTACAGGCAGCGCCAGCGTCCAGCCTGCCTCGCTGAGCGCGGCCATCACCGGCAGCGGGCTCATTTCATCAGCGATGGGCAGATAACCGGAGACCACCCCCACGCCACGACCGGCGACACAGGCCTCAACGTGCCGGGCAAGGCGATGCGCGGCATCCGACTCGGCAGCCGCAGCCGCCGCTTGCCGGCGTTCACGGGCGGTTTCGCGGAAGGCTTGTTTATGGTGGTCCAGATCAGTCAGGGGATTGCGCTTTAAACGAAAAGAAAATGGGAAAAGAAAACGGGCGGCGCCGCCAAGCCGTCGGCGTAATCAATCCTCTAGGCCTGTGATTAACAGGTGGGCACCGTGTGTCCGGCCCACGGGCCGGCCAGGGACAGCTCCCTAAGAGGTATCGTTGGCCCCGGGATTCAAAGGCCTAACGGGTATGGCAGCATACCGCCTTGCGTATATAACTAGGAGGCTTCGAGGCTTTCGGCAATGTCTTCGATGCGATCAGCCAAACCTTCGATGGCCAAAGACAGGCTTTCTTCCTGGTCCATGCGCGCCGCAGCACCTTCACCGCTACGCGCCACGCTGAGTTCCGCATAGGCATCGGACAGTTCGTCGGCGATCAGAAGCGACACCATCACCAGCAGGCGCGCATCGCCGACTTGACCGACGGCGGCAGTCAGCTCCTGCACCCTGTTGTCGATATAATCGCCCAGACGTTTCAGATGCGCTTCCTGGCCGTCATCGCATGCGATCTGATAGCCGCGCCCGTTAATCTGTACGGAAACCTGTGCCATGTGCCGGATCCTGCCTTTCAGCCTTCCAAGGTGGTCTTGAGATTGGCGATCACGGCATCAAGCCGTCGGCCCACCTGATCGCTGGTCTGCTTCAGCGTTTCATTGCGGGTCTGCAGCGATTGCACTTCGGACTCCAGCGCAACAACTCTCTCATCGGGCGCCGCGCCAATTTGCCCGCGACGCTGAACAGCGGTTTCCAGGCGCGCAACGGCATTATCCAATCGGCTTTGCGCCTGTTGCACGCGTGTCGGTTTTTGCAGAACGGTATTTAGCGCCAAGTCCCAGTCCTCCGGCGTCGACCGAATCGGTATGCCACGACAATAAGCCCAACGAATCCACGGCGTCAACTTAAACCGTAAGTTTGTCGGGTAATTATATGATTCTTCAGACTCTTCCGGATTTATCCACAGGCCCGCGCATTGCCGAATTCAGAATCTCATTGACGAATCCCGGCGAACGAAGGAAGGTGCCGCCGTCGCAGGGAACCGGCCCGGAACCAGGCAATATAACCACGCCATTTTTCGGGTCTGAATAAATGGTTGCGGACGCCATCGCTAAGCCTCGCAGCCTTTCGTTTCTCAACTCGTTCC
Organism: Rhodospirillaceae bacterium; assembly: GCA_016845145.1. Classification (GTDB taxonomy): domain Bacteria; phylum Pseudomonadota; class Alphaproteobacteria; order Rhodospirillales; family Casp-alpha2; genus TMED8. Next base: position 48,179 of record JAERTE010000011.1, on the reverse strand, counting down.
TATGGAGGGAAAAAAATGGCGGTTCGTGTTGCTATCAATGGTTTTGGCCGTATTGGCCGGCTGGTTCTTCGCGCGATTTTGGAATCGCGTCGTAACGACGTTCAGGTGGTCGGCATCAACGACCTCGGCTCCGCCGATATGAACGGTCATCTATTGAAATATGATTCGGTCCACGGTGTACTCGCCAACGACGTTTCCGTCGACGGCGACATCATGGATGCCGGCGCCGGCCCGATTAAAGTCACCGCCGAGCGTGACCCCGCTGCCCTGCCGTGGGCTGATTTGGGCGTCGACGTGGCGTTCGAATGCACCGGGATTTTCGTCGACCGCGAAAGTGCGGGCAAGCACATCACTGCGGGCGCCAAAAAGGTGCTGATCTCGGCCCCTGGTAAAGAGGTCGACAACACCATCGTTTATGGCGTTAACCATGAAACGCTGGCCGCCGACCACAAAGTGGTTTCCAACGCGTCGTGCACCACCAACTGCCTGGCGCCTGTCGCCGATGTGCTGAACAAAGCCGTCGGCATCGAAAAAGGCTTCATGACCACGGTGCATGCCTTCACCGGTGACCAGCCGGTGCTCGACACCCTGCACTCAGACCCACGCCGGGCGCGCGCCGCGGCTCAGTCGATGATTCCGACGTCAACCGGTGCGGCGAAAGCCGTCGGTCTGGTGTTGCCGGAGCTGAACGGCAAATTGGACGGCACCTCCGTGCGCGTGCCGACGCCGAACGTCTCGATGATCGACCTGACTTTCACCGCCGGTCGCGATACCTCGGTCGAGGAAATCAACGCCGCCATCAAGGAAGCCTCAGAGGGTCGCTTGAAGGGCGTGCTCGGCTACAACGAAGCACCGCTGGTCTCGATCGATTTCAACCACAACCCGGCGTCGAGCAGCTTCGATGCCACCCAGACTCAAGTCATGGGCGGCAACTTCGTGCGCGTACTGTCGTGGTATGACAACGAATGGGGTTTCTCCAACCGTATGTCGGACACCGCCGTAGCGCTGGCCAACGCCGGCTGAGCGGGCTGCATATTCAGGTCAAACCCCGCCGGGTGATCACTCGGCGGGGTTTTTTCTTGGCCGCCCTACGCCTTACAATAGCGTCATGAAACAACCCGTGATTATCGTTCACGATCTCGCACAGGCTCGAGGCGCGATGCAGAAGGCTGCGGCACTTGGGCGCACGGTGGTGCTTATGAGCGCGCCTGACATCAGCGTCGCCATGGGGCCTGGCACATTCGCGGAACTGGTGGAGCTTGCCGCGCGGGATTATCCGGATGCTCTGGCGGGCGCCGTTTTCGATTGTGGTGATGAGGCCGGGTTGGCGCTTGCGGCGTTGAGACGCGGTGGTTTCGATATCATGATCGACCTACCGACAAAAACAGCCGCCCCGATCAAGGAGATGGCATCGATTGCCGGCATCCGGGTGATTGAAAAAACCGACATTGAAAACCCAGGCGTCCCGGTGTTGGATTTGGCATCCACCACCGATACGACTTTAAGCGTCGCGCAATTCTTGGAGAATACCCCGTCATGAGCAACCCATCTTGCCGGCTTTACCTGATTACGCCGCCGGCGCTCGACCCGGCGATTTTCAAGGATGATCTCGCCGCCGCGCTCGATGGCGGCGACGTCGGCGCCTTGCAACTTCGTTTGAAAGACGTTCCCGACGACGACGTGAAACGCGCCGTGGAGATTCTTCTGCCCATCGCACAGGCCCGCGGGGTGCCGTTCATCCTCAACGACCGCCCCGATCTGGCACAAGCCACGGGGTGTGACGGCGTACATGTGGGCCAGCAGGACGCAGCCTATGGCGATGCCCGTCAACAAATGGGCGACGACGCCATCATCGGCGTTACCTGCCACGATTCCCGCCATCTCGCCATTGAGGCCGCCGAAGCCGGTGCCGATTATGTGGCCTTCGGCGCCTTCTTCCCGACCGCCACCAAAGAAGCCAAGTTCAGCGCTGCGCCCGAGATTTTGCAATGGTGGCAAGAGTTGATGCAGATTCCGTGCGTCGCCATCGGCGGTATCACGGCGGACAACGGCGCAGACCTGGTCCGGGCGGGCGCAGATTTCCTGGCGGTCGTGAGCGCTGTCTGGAACCACTCCGACGGCCCGGCGGCTGGGGTCGCAGCAATGAACACAATGATGGCCGAAGCGAGCACTTGATATCCCATGCCAGAGCCATTGCCTCCCCCGAGGCAAACTGATAGAACCCGCGCACTTTATTCTTCCGAGACAAAATCGGGTATCAAGCTCATGAAAATCGACGGCAACTCCATCCGTCCAGGGATGGTCATTGAACATAAAGGCGGGTTGTGGCGCGCGGTGAAGGCCGAGCATACCCAACCCGGCAAGGGCGGCGCCTACGCGCAGGTCGAGTTGAAGGAAATCCGCACCGGCACGAAGCTCAACGAACGCTTCCGCTCGTCGGAAAAAGTCGAGCGCGCAACGCTCGAACAGCGGGATTTCCAATACCTCTACCCCGATGGCGACAGCTACACCTTCATGGACAATGAAACCTACGACCAGGTGGCACTGGCAGCCGAATTTATCGGCGACGACCAGATCCCTTACTTGCAGGACGGCATGAACGTCAGCATCGAAATGCACGAAGGCAATCCCATCGGCATTCAGCTGCCCGATACCATCGTCGCCGAGGTCGTCGAGGCCGACGCCGTGGTCAAGGGCCAGACGGCATCGTCGTCGTTCAAACCCGCCGTACTCGACAATGGTGTGAAAATTTTGGTGCCGCCGCACATCGGCACGGGCACCCGTGTGGTGGTCCGGACTGCCGACGGCACTTACGTCGAACGGGCCAAAGATTGAATCTCTGCCGAATTGGCCAAGCATTAAGGACGTCTGAATTTTGCGATCAACACGCCCCATGAACAAATCGGCTGCACGCACAGGCGCGCGCGGCTCCGCGTTGCTCAATGTTATGATCGACGCCGCCGGCAAGGCCGGGCGCTCGTTGGTACGCGACTTCGGTGACATCGAGAACCTGCAGGTCTCCAAAAAGGGGCCTGCGGATTTCGTTTCCAACGCGGATAAGAAGGCCGAGAAGATCATCTTCGAGACGCTTACGAAAGCGCGTCCCAAATTCGGCTTTCTGATGGAGGAACGCGGGGTCGTCGAAGGCGAGGACATTTCCAACCGCTGGATCGTCGATCCGCTGGACGGCACCCTGAACTTCTTGCACGGGCTGCCGCATTTTGCGGTTTCCATTGCGCTTGAGCGTGATGGTGAAATGTATGCCGGTGTCATTTACGAGCCGGTTTCCGATCAGATGTTCTGGGCGGAAAAGGGTCAGGGCGCGTTCCTGAACGGGCGCAGGCTTCGGGTTTCGGCGCGCAAGGACTTGGAAGAATCCGTGTTTGCCACCGGCATTCCGTTTATGGGCCGCGAAGACCACCAGCCGTTCCTGGCCCAGCTTGAGCAGGTCATGGCGGTTTCCGCCGGTGTCAGACGCTTCGGCGCGGCGGCGCTTGATCTCGCCTACGTGGCGGCCGGACGTTATGAAGGATTTTGGGAAAAAGGCCTCAATGCCTGGGACATGGCGGCCGGTATCGTTCTTGTCCGCGAAGCCGGCGGCATGGTCACTGATTTCGCCAACCGAGCGCGCATGATCAGCCGCGGCGAAGTCATTGCGACAAATGAGGTCACGCACAACGCCCTACGCAAATTGGTAAAGATCCCCTGAGGCTTCCTGTGAGGCTTCCCGTATGCACCGGGCGGGATACGAGTCAAATCTGTTGTGTGATATCCGACCCTTGGTTATGGTGAGCGCCAGACATAATCCGTCTCTGTTCGCGGCCCAAGCGGCAGCCAATTTCGCGGATGGAATATGCGGCAAAAGACAGTTGCGAAGGTCAGAAATTTAGTGGTTACCGAGGCGATCATGGCACGCCAAAACGGCAAAATTCACCAACGCTTTGCAATTCCGCGCCGACGCGCTGGTTTGCTGGCACTTCCCTTGCTCGCGGTCCTAACGACGAACCCGGCGGCGGCACAAAACGTTGATGGCGTTATCGTCGATCTCAGCGTCATCAATGACGGTGGTGTTGGTCCGGCATCGGTATCACCGATGGGTGCGCCCACAAGCGCCGGTGGCCTCAAAGTCCCACCGAAAAGCACTGTGCGTTCGCGCTTGTACGTGCAACCGAAAAAGCGCCTTAGCGCGGTGCCGGCGATGAAAAGGCCCGTCCCGAAACAAGCAGCAGCGAAAAAAGCCTCGACAAGTTCGCCAGCCATTAAGAAAAAACCTGCTATGGCCAAGGCCGCGCCCACGCCTAAAGCGCCCGCTGCAGCGCCGCGCAAACCGGTTGTGAAGGCACCAGCGTCGAAACCCGCCAAGATGGCTGCCAAGGCTCCGCCACCGGCCCCCGTACCTGCGCCGGCGCCGCCAGCCCCGCCTTCCGCGCCGAAAACGACCAAAGCGCCGCCGCCGATGCCGAAAACAACGAAGGCCCCGCCGGTGCCAAGTGCGCCGACACCGACGCAAGAAGCTGCCGCGCCAGCGAAAATCGACATTAAACCGGGCCAAGCGCTGCGCGTTGTGTTTGAGGAGGGCGCTACCAAATTGCCAGCTGGCGCAGATGCCGGCCTTGGGCAATTGGCCACCGCCATGCGCGACACCAAGGACTATCGCGTGCAACTGATGGCCTATGCCGGCGCCAAAGGGCTGTCCACCTCGAAGGCGCGCCGTATTTCGCTGTCGCGCGCGCTCGCGGTGCGTTCGTTTCTGATCGACAAAGGTGTACGCAGCACCCAGATCGATGTCCGTGCGCTCGGTTCGAAGACGTCGGAGAAGCCGACCAATCGTGTCGATATCAATCTGACCCGACGCTGAATCTGAATCCCATTCGACGGCGGACATAGCAAACAGGACCTAACCTGGCGTGAACCGGCCCCACACATATCTCGTTCGCATGCTGCTGTTCCTTGCCGCCGTGGGAGGCGTTTGCGTGTTGTTGGTGGCGCCGCTTTACCAATTCTTTTCCGCCAATGCCCCCTTGAACGGGTTGATCGTCGGCGTCCTGGTCCTCGGCATCATTTACAATTTCCGGCAGGTCGTCCGACTGTATCCGGAAGTGGCCTGGATCGACAGCTACCGCCAAACACTTGATGAGAACGTTTTTCGCGCCGCGCCGCCTAACCCGACGCTTCACCCGAAATTGCTGGCTCCCATGGCTACCATGGTGTCGAACCGCGATTCACTCAGTCTGTCAGCGCTCTCCATGCGCTCGCTCCTCGATTCCATCGCGTCGCGCCTCGATGAATCGCGCGATCTGTCGCGCTACACGATCGGGTTGCTGATCTTTTTGGGCCTGCTGGGTACTTTCTGGGGGCTGCTGGAAACCGTTGGTTCCATCAGCGGCGTCATCAGCGGACTGAGCGTCGAGGGCGGAGACCCCGGCGCCATCTTCGGCACCCTGAAACGCGGCCTGGAAGCCCCCATGGCCGGCATGGGAACGGCGTTCTCGTCGTCCCTGTTCGGGCTTGCGGGCTCGCTGGTGCTGGGCTTCCTGGATCTCCAGGCTGGCCAGGCGCAGAACCGCTTCTATAACGATCTTGAAGAATGGCTGTCGAGCGTCACGCGACTGTCGTCGGGCGGCTTGATGGCCGAAGGCGAACAATCCGTGCCGGCTTATGTACAGGCGCTTTTGGAGCAAACGGCGGAAAGCTTAGAGAACCTGCAACGCACCATGACCCGCGGCGAAGACAGCCGCGCCAAGGTTGACGACAGCATGCATGCCCTGACGGCGAAGCTGGAAACCCTGACCGACCAGATGCGCACTGAGCAGGCGTTGATGAAAAGCCTAGCCGAAACCCAGGTTGCCATCCGGCCGATCTTGCAGCAATTGGCGGAAAACGGTCCGGCAGCGGGGCAAGGCGGCGGCATGGATGAAGGCACGCGTGCGCACATCCGTAATATGGATCTGCAGCTTTCGGGCTTGCGCGAAGAAGCCCGCAATGGGCGCGAAGGCATGCTGCAGGAATTGCGCAGCGAGATTAAACTGCTCGCCCGCACGTTGGCCGCGGCCAGCGACGACAACCGGCGCTAAGCGCGGGCGGCGCGCTGAAATGGCTGCACTGGGACGCCGCGACCGCTCTACCAACATCTGGCCAGGCTTTGTCGATGCCCTGGCGACGTTGTTGTTGGTGATTATCTTCTTGCTGCTGATTTTCGTGTTGGCGCAGTTTTTCCTGAACCAGGCATTGTCGGGTCGCGATACGGCACTTGATCGCTTGCGCGGCCAAGTGACGGAACTGGCTGATCTGCTGGCCCTGGAGCGGCGCTCACAAAAAAACCTGAAAGACAATCTCGCGCAGATGTCGGCGGAACTACAGACCAGCGTCGCCATGCGCGATGACTTGCGCGCATCTCTCACCACCATGCGCATGACGGCGGAGGAGACCGAGGCGCGCTTGAACGCACAGCTGAGCGCAACGCATAAGGCCAACGCCGAAGCCCGTGACGGATTGATGCGGCAATTGGCGTTGAGCCAAGAAGCCAGTGCCGAAAACCGCGAAAAGCTGGAAAAACAACTGACGGAAATTGCCGGCCTGAATCGTGACATCGCGGCGCTAAAAGCCTTGCGCGAGGAAATGGAAAAGAAAATCTCGGAGATGGCCGCCAAGGCCGGCAAGACCGAGGATGAATTGGCGTCCAACAAAAAAGCGCTGCTGGAAGAGAGAGATTTGTCCGAAAGCGCGCGGGCCGAGGTTGCGCTACTGAACAAACAAATGGCAACGCTGCGCACACAATTGTCGCGGATCGAAGCGGCACTTGAAGCTTCTGAACAACTGACGACGGCCCAGAAAACTCAGATCGTCAATCTGGGCAAGCGATTGAACGCGGCATTGGCCAGCAAGGTGCAGGAATTGTCGCGATACCGCTCTGAGTTTTTCGGCCGCCTGCGCAAAGTGCTGGGGCGCCAACAAGGCCTGCGCATCGTCGGCGACCGTTTCGTGTTCCAATCCGAGGTATTGTTCGACAAAGGGTCCGCCGTCATCGGTGCGCCAGGTGTTAGCCAGCTGAATGCCTTGGCGGCAACGCTCAAAGATATCTCGTTGAAAATTCCCAAGGACATCGACTGGGTCCTGCGTATCGACGGTCATACCGACTCCGATCCGATCCGAACCAAACAGTTCCCGTCGAACTGGGAGCTGTCGTCGGCGCGCGCCATCGCCGTCGTGCAGAAGCTTATCGAGCAGGGTCTGCCCGCTAAGCGCTTGGTCGCGGCCGGCTTCGGCCAATACCAGCCGCTCGACGTCGGCAAGGACGAGATCGCAAAACGCCGCAACCGCCGCATAGAATTGAAACTGACGCAGCGCTAGTTCGCTGTATTCTTGAGCTCAGACCGCATGCCCATTTTATTTCTCATCGTTGTTGTCGACCTGATCGGTTTCGGGATCATCATCCCGCTATTGCCGCTCTATGCAGAGGTCATGAACGCCGATCCGACAACCGTCGGCTTCGTTATGGCGACCTATTCGCTGACACAATTTATCGCAGCACCGTTTTGGGGCCGGGCATCCGACCGCATGGGCCGCCGGCCGATTTTATTGATTTCGTTGTTCGGCGCGGCACTGGCCTATGTATGGCTGGGCTATGCGGACAACATCTGGATGCTGTTCGGCGCACGTGCCGTGGGCGGCTTCATGGCGGGCAATCTGTCAGCGGCCTTTGCGTACGTGGCCGATGTCACCACCCGCGAAACGCGGGCAAAGGGTATGGGCATCATTGGCGCCGCCTTTGGCCTAGGTTTTATCTTTGGACCCGCAATCGGCGGGATCTTGGCGGGCAGCGACCCGCTCACCGCCGATTATCGCACGCCGGCGCTGGCAGCGGCGGGATTGTCGGCGGTTGCTTGGGTTTTGGGGCTGATATTCTTGAAGGAATCCTTGGCGCCTGAGATCCGCGAACGTCTGGCGGCGCGGCCAAAGGAAACCCGGCGGCAAATGTTCACCAAGGCACTCACTCACCCAAATGTCGGACTGTTAATCGGTCTTTCATTTTTGGCGACCGTGGCGTTCGCCGGCCTCGAAGCCACGTTCGCCTTGTGGACGAAGCGTCAGTTTGCCTGGGGACCGGAGCAAAACGGATACATTTTCGCCTATGTCGGCATCCTCGGCGTTTTGGTGCAAGGCGGCCTTATTGGGCGGTTGCGCCGGAAATTCGGCGAGGCGCAGCTAATCATCCAAGGCGCGGCGGCGCTAGCGATCGGTATCGCCCTGATCCCATTTTCCAGTAACCTTCCTTTGCTGTTGGTTGCAATGTCTGTTGCGGGATACGGCTTTTCGGTCATATCTCCGGCGCTCAACAGCTTGATTTCCTTGCAGGTGAGCGAGGAAGACCAAGGCGGCACCATGGGCGTCACCCGGTCCGCGACGACGCTGGCTCGCGTTGCCGGCCCCGCAGCGGCAGGCGCGTTGTTCGGCTTCATGGGAAAAGACTGGCCATATTTCTTCGGCGCGGCATTGATGGTGGCCGTCACGATCTGGGCGATTCGAACACGCTCACGCTTTCCCCATTCCCAGCCTGCCGCCGAAGCTGCAGACAATGCGCAATGCGCCCCCGAAAACCCATCATCGGGCGCTTGATCCCGCCGCTATCATCCCCTATATAAGGCGCCTTGAATTCTGGAGCTGACCCATGAAGAACGATATCCACCCGGATTACCATGAGATCACCGTCGAAATGACCGACGGCACCACCTACACAACGCGCTCGACCTGGGGCAAACCCGGCGACACGTTGAAGCTCGATATCGACCCGACCACGCACCCGGCCTGGACCGGCGGTGCGCATCGGTTGGTGGATACCGGCGGCCAGTTGGCAAAGTTCAACAAGCGTTTTTCCGGAATCGGCCTCAAAAACTAAATCTGTGGCTGCAACGCAGTGACATGGCCGTGCCGGCTTCGGCGCGGCCTTTTGTGTGGCGTAACACATTTTCACGACCGTGTTTTGTACGACGCCCGGAAGTTTGATATCTTATAAAGACTTAAGCTAGAACGAGGCGTAATTCGGCGTCCCGAAAGGTTAGATTTGCGCCGGATTCTTGAGAAGCGTTATAAGCTTTGAGTGATCTTTGCGTAAAAGCACTTGGCCAGGGGTGGAACGACGTGCTGATGGGATTCAACTGATATGGCGATGCAGACACATTACGAGGTCCATGTCGAACAGCATGGGCGCTGGAGCATCCACGCGCAGTTCGATTCCTCGCAGCGTGACCAAGCCGTTGAAGAAGCCAAGCAGCTTGATGTCGGCGGCGTCGGCTCGGTCAAGGTTGTCCGCGAGGTCTACGACACCACGGAAGGTACGCATCGCGACTATATCATCTATAAAAGCCAAGGTGCCTCAGCTTCCGACGGTGAAACCGATACGACCGAACGCGGCGGCGGCGGCGGCGGTTGGGCCGACGCCGACGATGATGACGACTATGATGATGACGAGGAAGAATTTTACGGCGATGAGCCAAAGCCCAGGAAAAAGGCGAAAAAGAAAGCCGGGCCGGCACGTAAGAGCTCACTGACCACCATCTTCGTCAAGGTGCTGCTGATTACCTTGTTCAGTATTTGTTTGGCCGCGATTTGCGCTGTGATCTCGGCGGAGGTTCTTGGCGGCAAGACCATTTTGGGATATCGCATCACCGGTCAACGGGAAGGTCAGGTGGTTTTCCTGATTTTCGTCGCAACGTTCCTCCTCAGCGCCGCCACCATGGCTTACACGTTCTTCCGGGGAGAAACGCTGGATAGCAAGGAAAGAACGCGCTACCGCCCCGCCAAACCCCTGGCACAAAAAGCCGCACCCAAGGCAGATAAAAAGAAAGCCGCCCGCGCCAAAGCACAGGCGCAACGCTCGGAGCTCGACAGCGCCATGAGCGGCAGCGACGATTTCAAGCTTGCCGACGAGGCCGAAGCCGAAGCCAGTGATCGCCTCAAGAAAAGCCTGCACGGTGACGAGGGCGGAGATGATGCCGATGCGCAGGGCCGCGGCGTCGTACTGGACGCCGATACCTATGGCAAAGGCGATGGCGATACCGGTGTCGAGACCCTGTCGCCCCATGCCGAAAAGCAAAAAGCCTACATGATGGACTTCCTCAGCGAATCGTTGAAGAAAGTCGGCACCGACAACAAGAAGATGGACAACTTCAACAAGTTCGGCGTCAACCTGTTCTTGGCCGGCGCCTGCGAAACTTTGGCGGAGAAGCGCGATCTCGACGGGCGATCGCGCTCAAAGGTGTTGTCGGACAGCGTGCGCGTCATGGGCTTCAAAAAATCCCACGCGTCCACGTTTGCCGACAAGTATGAAGAATACCTGCTGCAAGACCCCCGCTATATGCAGATGTTCCAAGCCGGCCGCAACGCCATGAATACGCACTTCCAAGACCCCGATGAATCCGCGAAGCACCTGGAATCAGCCATGGGCGAGTGGAATCAACCGAAGAAGAAAGAAGCGGCCACCGGGCCGATTACCGTGCTATTCACCGATATCGCAGGCTCCACTGCCATGACCCAGGCGCTTGGCGATGCCGGGGCACAGGAAGTGGTTCGTGTCCATAACCGTATCGTCCGCGCCGCGCTTACGGCCTTCAATGGCCGTGAAGTAAAGCATACGGGCGACGGTATCATGGCGTCGTTCTCCAAGGTCACAGACGGCGTCGACGCCTCGATCCAGATGCAACAGGAAACGATGCAGCACAACGCCCAGCAACCCGACCTGCCGCTGCACCTGAAAATCGGCCTTAACGCCGGCGAACCGATTGTCGAGGACAACGATCTGTTCGGTACCGTGGTGCAGTTGTCGGCTCGTATCGTCGACAAAGCGCAGGCCGACCAGATTTTCGTTTCCGAGATCGTTCGCGGTATCTGCACCGGCAAGAGCTACAAATTCAAGAGCCAGGGTGGCTATGAGATGAAGGGCTTCGAAGGCCCGATGACGCTCTACGAAGTGTTGTGGGGCAACGAAGGCCAGCAAGCGGCTGAGTGATTATATTCCGCTGCCCGCCCCCTTGCGCAGCCAAATCCACAAACCTAAATATGCTTTGAGCCCGGTCGCCTATTAAAGGGACCGGCCTTCGCTCCGCCCACGCGGGGCATCACAGCATGAGAGTCCGACCATGGTGGTGGGCTCCGAACAACCCATATGGCTCAAAGGAGAGTATGGCTATGCGTACCATTGATTTTTCCCCCCTGTTTCGTCACTCCGTCGGTTTCGATCGCATGCAGCGGCTCGTGGATTCGGCCCTTCGCTATGAAGGTACGGAAACCGCCTACCCGCCCTATAACATCGAACAAACCGGCGAAGACGGCTACGTCATCACCATGGCGGTTGCCGGCTTTGGAGACGGCGATTTGGATGTCATCGTGAAAGAAAACACACTGGTGATCTCCGGCAAGATTGAGCGCGAAGAAGGTGACGCAACCTACCTGCACCGCGGCATCGCGGGCCGCGCGTTCGAGCGCCGTTTCGAACTGGCCGACCATATCCGGGTCGCCGGCGCGGACCTTGCAAATGGTCTGTTGCACATCGAGCTTGTGCGCGAAGTGCCGGAAGAAAAGAAACCCAAACAGATCGCCATCAACACCAAGACGATCGAACACAAAAAGGCGGCCTGATTAGCCTCAAACCCCGCCTAAGACATATGTGATTTGGGTGAGCGCCCGGCGGTTTCGGCCGCCGGGTGTTTGTTCATCTGGTGCCGGTAGACGTCTCGGTATTGGGTTGCAAACGCTCAAGCGCACTTCGGATTTGCGTGGGCATGGGCACCGGACGGTGGGTTTTGCGGTCAACGAACACATGCACGAAATGACCGGTAGCGGCCGCGGTCTCCTCACCCTCACGGAAAATACCAATCTCGTAGCGTACGCTGGATTTGCCCAAATGCCCGACCCTAAGTCCGGCTTCGAGGTGTTCTGGATAGGCGACTGCGCTGTGGAAGTTGCAGTGCGTCTCAGGACTGATGCCGATAACAGTGCTGGCATGCGGATCGAGTCCGCCCTCTTCTACAAGATAGAGGTTCACTGCTGTATCGAAGTAGGAATAATAAACGACATTGTTGACGTGGCCGTACAGGTCATTGTCGTTCCAACGCGTTTGAATGGGGCGAAAATGAAGGTATTCACGGCGGCTTTCCGTCATGCGGGCGTATCCTAAATTGTGGGAATCATGGGGATTTGTGGGGATTTTCGGGGCCAAATTATTAGGGCCGCCCCGAAGGACGGCCCTTTAAATTCTTTGCCTCAAACCTGTCAAACTCGCCTGATCACGTTTTACGAGTGAGGGACTGTAACCAGGGGAGCAAAACGGGTCAATATGCGATTCGGCTAGGTCGGTAAAGAAGTAAAACCGTATGCATCGCGCTCAAAAAAGGCCGCCCCGAGTGTGGGGCGGCGAGTGTTCAACAGGGAGGCGTCGAAGTTGCGTGAATGGTTTTATCACCACTCACATACTACCCTTAACACACGCAATGTTAATCACCGGTTAATAGAACGCACCGATCGGCCTGTCTTGAGATATTCAATCGAAAAAATACAGTAAAAGCGGGGCTAAAGTGATATGACTAATATACTGACAGCCAGAGTCTTGGGGGGAACCGTGCGTATTTTCGCGTTATTTGTTTTTGCATCGATCCTGGCGACGCCTGTTTTTGCGGCCGACCCGATCGTACTGTTCGATGCATCGAATATCGACGATGAGTCGTTCAACAAAGCGGCTCACGAGGGGTTAACGTCTTTCGAACGTCACAACAACGCCAACGTGCCTTGGTTAGCGCCGGCCCCAACCGCGGCGCAGGCGGAAGAAGACCTGAACGCGATCATGCTTCGCGCCCTGAAGGAAAACCGCAACCCCATCATCGCCGTTGGGTTCGCCTTCGCGCCGATACTTTCAAAAGTCGCTCCAGCCAACCCGCGTACGCATTTCGTGTTGATCGATTCCGTGGTGAGCGGTGCCAACGTACAATCGATCCTGTTTCGGGAAGAACAGGGGTCGTTTATGGTCGGCGTGTTGGCGGCGATGGCGTCGAAGACAGGCAAGATCGGATTCGTGGGCGGGCGCGACAGTGAATTGATCCGTGCCTTTGGCTGCGGCTTCGCGCAAGGAATAAAGCATCAGAACGCCAGTATGACCCTACAAGCGGAAATGACAGGCACCACTGGCTTTGCTTTTCGAAATCCGGAAAAAGGTGCCGAAATAACCCGCCGTCTCGCAAAGAATGGTGCCGACATCGTCTACCATGCTGCTGGCGGCACCGGAAACGGTGTCATTTCGGCGGCTAAGGATCTTGGTATCTTGGCGATTGGCGTGGATCGCAACCAGAACAGCCTGGCGCCTGGAACCGTTTTGACGTCAATGATCAAGCGCGTCGACGTGGCCGTTTATACGGCATTGGGCGACGCAAAAGCGGGCCGATTAAAACCGGGCATAAGGCAAATTGGCTTGGAAGAAGACGGTGTCGGTTGGTCCTTGGATGAACACAACCTGAAACTGATCAATCAAGATATGCAAGCGCGCATGGACGATATCCGGTTCGAGATTATGTCCGGGCAGATCGTCATCAAACGCTATACGCCTGCAACCGGATGTCCTTATCACGATTTTGGTCCGGTACCCGCCAACTGATCGCCACCAGGTATCGAGAAAACGAAGCATTGGTGCGCACAGACAGTCCAGATGAGAGATGACAGGTCAAGGAACCCCGCAAATCAGTCCAAAACCAACCGGTCCTCGAAGCAGCGTGTCAGTGTATCTTCGCGCCGGCATTTTCGGTTTGGCCTTTTTGACATTTTTAGCCGTCGTACTGGCACTGCCGGCATTCTGGTCGGAGCGCGCGCGCCTGCAGGAATTAAACACCAATATCCTGCCCTCGATCGACAAAGCGATCACCATCACGCGGCTAAGCAAATCCATCGACAGCAAAGCACGGAATCTGACCAACCATCGTGACCGGTTCGGTCTTGATGGCGCAGCATACAAATTACGCCTGGATACAGATCGACTGAACGAAGTTGTAAACGGACTTGATCCAATTGTCGTTTCTGCCGAACGAGTCCATCTTTTGCGCGACCAGGTGACGATACTGGAAGAGTCACTGCAACAAGTGCGAGACCTGATCGAATTGCGAAATGAAGAAGACAACGCCAACGCTCGCAATTTGGCAGACCTCGCGCGGCTCAGCACGCGGGTCAATGATGCGCTTGCCGGTGTGACGATAGAAACTCGGACTAATCATCAACTTAGCGTATTTCTGCACCATGGTGTCAACCAGCTTCTAGCCGTACTTGCCGAACGCTCGCCTAAAAACGTTGTCGCGTTACGACAAGAATTTCATGCGCAGTTGGCCCGGTTCCGTGGTACCGAGAATGACCAAGATTTGGAAAATGCTGTTATCGGGCACCTCGTCCGCGAAATCGCCTCACTAGGCACGGGGCTGAATAATCTTTTCGATAAACGATTGCAGCGCATTCGGCTGGATCTCAAAGTTTCCTCAGCCATGGACCGCCTCGCCATTCTCAATGGCCTGATCCGAACAGCAGAAAGCATTTCGAATACGCTCAGCCAAGCTGCTTATGAAACCGCTAACGCGCACAAACATCAGATCAACACACTTGCCGGTGGGCTGGCAGTCATCATGGTAATTTGCCTGTTGGGGGCTATCGGGATCACGCTTTACGTAGATCGCCGCATCGTCAAACGCCTTGAGCGCCTGCAAAGTGCCATGCGGGCGCATGTGGAAGGACACCCCTTGCCCGTTGACTACCAAGGCCACGACGAGATCGCGGACATGGCTCAAAGCTTCGTTTACTTCGTCGAAGAAGTGACCAACCGCGAAGAAGCGTTAGCTGCGACACGCGACGAAGCGACCCAGGCGAACAAAGCAAAAAGTGAATTCCTAGCAAGCATGAGCCATGAACTCCGCACGCCCCTCAACGCGGTTCTAGGGTTTGCCCAAATGCTCAAACTCGACACTCGTGCGCCGCTTTCCTCTGCGCAGGTGGAACATGTTTCCAGTATTTTACAAGGTGGCAACCATCTGCTTTCGCTGATTAACGAGGTTTTGGATTTAGCAAAAATCGAAGCAGATCAACTCGATCTTCGAATCCAAGAGCTGGATATAGCGCGCGAAATCTCAGACTGTGTGGCTCTCACAGCTCCTCTCGGCGATTATCGCGGTATCGTCATAGAGAACCAGTTCGACCTCAATCCCCAGATTCGTATTCGCACTGACCGATTACGCCTTAAACAAGTGTTGCTCAACCTGCTATCAAACTCCGTAAAATTCAACAAAGACAAAGGAACGGTTACCGTTTCAGGCAGCATAATCGATTCACAGTACCTTCGAATTTCCGTGGTCGATACAGGCGTCGGTATCGACGAGAAAGACTTCTCCAGCGTCTTCAACATGTTCCATCGATTGGGTGCAGACCCAATGGTTGCCCAGGAAGGCACCGGAATCGGCCTAACGGTGTCGAAGATGCTGGTAGAGAAAATGAACGGGCGAATCGGTTTCGAAAGCCAAATAGGTAAAGGCAGCACCTTCTGGGTCGACCTTCCATTAATTTCTGATACGCCCGTCGAAAACACCTAAATCTTAAACACCGCTTCCGCGCCATCTCGCGCACTCTCCTTGAGAGCTATGGTTTCGCGCACGCGCGCGATCTCGGCTTCAAGTTCTTCGATATACTCGCCAAGCGCTTCTATGGAGAGAATTTCCAGATTTTTCGGTTCCGGCTTTTTCTTCGGTTGTTCGGGTTCGTCCCAACTCATGCGCATCGCTCCTCGTCCACGGCTTGCCACACCTTGCCTCTTGGCGACCATCATATTAGACACGGACGGTAAGGATCAATTTTCAATAAGCGTGAGAGCCATCATGACTGCGTCCATAGCCCCTGCTTCGGGCACCATGACCTGCATCGAAATCAGTGAACCCGGTGGACCCGAGGTTCTGACCCCGGCCCAGCGCCCGGAACCGGTAGCCCAACCGGGCGAAGTGCTGGTGCGGGTCGCAGCTTGCGGCATCAACGGTCCCGACATGATGCAACGCAAGGGGCTGTACCCGCCACCGAAGGGCGCATCCGACCTACTGGGCCTAGAAATCGCCGGCACGGTCGTGGCGCTCGGCGATGGCGTGACCAACTGGCAGGTTGGCGACGAATTGTGTGCGCTGACCAACGGCGGCGGTTATGCAGAGTACTGCGCCGTCGATGCCAGCCATTGTCTCCCCGTCCCCGCCGGGCTCTCGATGGTGGACGCCGCATCACTGCCTGAAACCTACTTCACCATCTGGAGCAACATCTTCATGACCGCCAAGTTGGCGGCCGGTGAAACATATCTGGTACACGGCGGCGCCGGTGGGCTCGGCACCACATCGATCCAACTGGGCAAGGCCTTCGGCGCCCGGGTGGTGGCCACCGACAGCCCTGCTGATCGTTGTGAGATCTGCCGCGAACTGGGCGCGGACCGGGTCATCGATTACACGCAGGAAAATTTCGTCGACGTGGTGCGGGACGAGTTCGGCGGTGCCGATGTCATTCTCGATATCGTCGGCGGCGACAATATCGAACGCAATATCAAAGCGTCGAAACACGATGCCCGCATCGTCCAATTGGCCTTTGCCATGGGTTCCAAGGTCGAGGTCAATCTGATGCCGGTAATGCTGAAGCGCCTGACGTTTACCGGCTCAACCTTACGCAGCCGCCCGGCAAGCCAAAAAACCGCCATCGCCGATGAGTTGCGCGCCAAGGTCTGGCCGCTGTTTGACACTCGCAAGCTGAAGCCCGTAGTCGGCACGACGCTGCCCCTGGCCGAGGCTTCCGAGGCCCACCGAATAATGGAAAGTGCCGCGCACACGGGAAAAATCGTCCTCACCGTATGATCCGTTGCGATCCCTTTGTATGTTTGACCGCGCCCCCTCTAAGCCGCTATAAGAGGCTCAGAATTTCTTGAACCGGCGCATGCAAAGGCGCCGGTGATTTTTTGGAAGGGAAGAAGACCATGGCGCATCCCCTGATGCCCAAAGCCACCGCTGTATGGCTGATCGACAACACCATGCTGACGTTTGACCAAATCGCTGAATTCTGCGGTCTGCATCAGCTGGAAATCCAGGCCCTCGCCGATGGCGAGGTGGCACCCGGCATGCAGGGCCTTGATCCCATCGCACGCGGCGAGCTGAGCCAGGACGAGATTGATCGCTGCCAAGAAGATCCGAGCGCGCGCTTGAAGATGTCCAAACCCGACACGCCGATGCCCAAGGCGCGCGGCAAGGGGGCACGCTACACGCCGGTTTCCAAACGCGGCGACCGCCCCAACGCCATTGCCTGGCTGCTGAAGAATTACCCCGAACTGGCGGATGCCCAGATTTCCAAGCTGGTCGGCACAACGAAACCGACCATCAACGCCATTCGCGACCGTACGCACTGGAACACGCCCAACATCAAGCCGCAGAACCCCGTCGGTCTGGGCATCTGCAGCGGCGACGATCTCGAGAAAGCCATCGCATTGGCACGCGCGCGTGCCGGCAAGGTGCATGCACCGGGCGCAGCCACGGCGCCCGACGGTGTTGTCCCGGTACACACGCCGGAACCCGAATCGGCACCGACGTCCGACCATCCCGTCGCCATGCCGCCGGCGCCGCAACCGCTACCCGAGCCGGCACCGGAAGCACCAGCGGAACCGGAAGCCTCCGACATACCGAAGGACCCCTGGGCGACCAACTAGGGGCGACCAACTCGGTTACCGATTGCGATTCAAGCGGTCCGAGTGATCGTGAGCCGGACGCTACCGCGGTTGTTTCCGTAGAGACTCCAAACATCGTTGGGGAAACAATACAGATACCCGGGGTTCTCTATTCGAAGAGGCTCCGTCTCGTGCTCGGCGAGCGCCACGAATTGGTGTGGCGTCGGGCTGCCGTCGTTGCTGACCGCCAACGCCTGCCCTGAATCGTTCGCAACCGCACCGACGAGTGTGAACCAATTCAGATTTTCACAACGCTTGGTGCCGAGGAAATCCGTCGATTCATTATCGGACATTTTTTCGAACAGCGTCTCGAACTTGCCCAAAAACGAGGACGCCGCACGTACCACATCTCCGGCGGTCAACTTGCCATCTTCGGTACCGCGCCAATCGCAACTGTCCTTGCTGTCTTGCCATTCGCCTGACGCCGAAAACGTATATTCCGCCCCCGCTTCCAGATACAGGCCTGTCTCATTCCAACGTGTGTCGGCGAATACGTCCACCACATGGTACTCGCCCTCATCGAGCGTTCTCGTCGGATGGTATGCCGGATAGGCAATCGGCGATGCTTGTTGACGGGCCAGTGCGCTTGGATGAAAAGCATCATTCTCGCCAGGTATCATGGCGTCGACATTCCTGGGTCGCGAACGAAGCTTGGCAAAAGCGCCTTTATACGAATTGTGCATGGCGGCATTTGGATTGGGATTAAGACCAGCATCGACCCCCGGCCTGAAATGGAGCCCCGCGTCCCCGCTTTCCTCCATCATCCATTGCAAGGCGATATCGGAAAGTCCGGTCTCGGCATAGCCACCACCGATGTCGGAATGAACACCGGGAAACCAGCGCTCCTTGGCATCGGCGTGGGCGGCGGTATTGGCCCAGCGCGTAATCGTAAAACTCGACCGCACTTCATCAATCGCCATGGCGTGACGCGCAACGGCAACATTTGTGCCCAGATTGGTGTCATGAAACCGCCATTTGCCTGGCCTCTCAAAGATGTTCAAAATCTCAAGGTCATTCGGAATACCCAGCGCACCGACCGTATCCCACACGCCGATAAACTTTACCGGCGTCGCTTCGGCGCCATGGAAGAATGCCCAATCGCTCTCGGCCCATGACTGGTCGCTGCCGGGCTGCCGATAAGCATCAAAGGCAGCATCAACCCGTTGCCACGCGTCCTTGGGATTGAGGCCGCCCAGATCAAGCAAACCGCGCCCGAGAAATCCGCCAATGCTACGCGCCGTGAAGGCACCGCGGCTAAAACCGAAAAGGAATATCTCGTCTCCAACCTGGTAATTCGTGCCGAGCCAGTGAAAAGCGCTTTTGATATGTCGCGAAATGCCGATGCCAAGGGCGCCACCGGCAACCTTATCGAAAATCCCGCCTTCACCACCGACGCCGGGGTGGTAATATCGGAGTTGCGGCGTACTACCGTCGTCATCGGCAATGGCGTTATAGATTTTGAAGACATTTGTCGGGGCCGGAATGCCGTTGTCTTCCTGCTCCGGGTTGTTCCATGTTCCATCACTGCAGACGACAAGGCGCTTCATAGCAAATAAACCTTCTGTATTATTGAGAATATATGCGTTTTATATTCTACATATAATAGAAAATCTTTTCAAACGCTCTGAAACGCACGACGACGCGCCAAGGCACGTCTACGAACGGCACGATCCGATCGTTGGATTGCGGAAAGGCTACAGCTGGCTCTCGGCGGACTTCAAATTGACGGCGCGGGGCTCTTCGGGCTCGGCATCTTTATAGGCGATGCACTGCTCGCACGCTGTGCCCGTGACATCCTTGGCCAGGTTCGCGGCACGTAATGTCTGGAACTTGTCGCTGTGCCACGCCTCCATGAACGACATCTCGTTCAAGTCGCCCATATCGAACCGGCCATCGTGGTCGAAACAACACGCTGCCAACTTTCCATCGTAGGTGATGTGCCCCTCGGTGAAGACCGACCAGCATGGCAACGGCTCGCGCATGGCACCGGCGCGCCCCACATTGCCGGCGACCGGCGTCGTGCCCCGCGCCCCTGCGGTGAGCCCGGCCTGGCCATAGAGCGGCAGCCAGTAATGCTCATCCACGTATTCCTCAATTAGCGCCACGGCTTCTTCCATCATGGTTTGTTGCTCGCCATCGTAATGGATTGACGATGCATAGAGGCCGCAGCGATGCCCGGTTTCGGCCTCCACCTCGTCGCGCACACGCCGTGCTTCGCGGATGTTGTTGACGATCTGGTCGAAGGCATCGACGCCGGTGACTTCTTTACACTGCTCTGGCCCGGCAAAATTGTACGAGAACTTCAGGCTATCGAGGCCCGCCGCCATGCAGGCCTTGGACTTTGTCGGCAACGCCATGCGACCGTTTGTGGTGAGGAAAATATAGGGATATCCGATTTCCTGTTTAGCGTAGTGAATAGCCTCCGCGAGCCTGACGAACAGAAACGATTCGCCCAAATAGAACATGCCCAGTTCTTCGACCCCCGCGTCGCGCATCTCACGCACGATACGGGTATAGAAATCCCAATCCATGTCCTGTTTTTGACGCAGCTTCTGGTGTGAAGCGCAGAAAAAGCATTGGAAATCACAACGCGCCGTCAACTCAATCTTGACGCTTGGCGGTGCCGGCGGAGCTGCGAACCGATAGGCTTCGGGTAAGCGGGTGATGTTGTCGACACGTTCAGTGATGGTCATGGAAAATCCTTCGTAAAACCCACGAGTGGAATTTCCGTCTAAAGCAACCCTACACGCAATTCATTGACCCTAGTCAAGTGAGCTCAGAAAGTTTCCGCGCACATACCAATTCCACGCACGTGCAAAACACTTCCATGGCGGTCTTGATCTCATCGACGCTGGGCATGGTTGGCGCCAATCGGATGTTACGGTCGTGTGGGTCTTTGCCGTAGGGATAGGTAGCGCCCGCCGGCGTAAGCTTAACCCCCGCCTTGCCGGCCATGGAAATGATATCCGATGCACAGCCGTCCAATACATCGACACTGACGAAATAACCGCCTTCGGGCTTGGTCCAGCGCGCGATGCGCTTGCCAGCCAAGTGCCGCTCAAGCGCCTCGTCAACGGCGGCGAATTTGGGTCCGAGCAACGCCGCCTGCTTATCCATATGGGAAAGAAGGCCCGCCATATCCTTGAAAAACCGCACGTGGCGGAGTTGGTTGATCTTGTCGGGCCCAATGGACGCGTAAAACATCTTTTCAAGCGCGTCGGTGACGTTGACCTCACTTGCGGCCAACACCGCAACGCCGGCGCCTGCGTGCGTGATCTTGGAAGTCGATCCGAACATCAAGGCGCGATCAGGGTTACCTGCGGCCTTGCACGCGGCCAGCAGGTTTTTTACCCGCGCCGGTCCCGCACCCAAATGGTGCACGGCATAGGCATTATCCCAGAAAATCCGGAAATCAGGCGCCGCTACCGTCATGGCTGCCAACCGGTCGACCGTTTCGTCGCTATAGGTCTCGCCCGACGGGTTGGAGTACTTTGGTACGCACCACATGCCCTTGATCGACGCATCATCGGCCACCAGCGCCTCAACGGCATCCATGTCGGGGCCGTCGGGGGTCATGTCCACCGTAATCATCTCAACGCCCAACCGCTCGCAAATGGCAAAGTGTCGGTCATAGCCGGGCACCGGACAAATGAACTTGATGGATCCTTGGTCACGCCACGGCATGGCGGCATCGTCATTCCCTCTCGGCATACCGAAAAACATGCCGCCGGCCATGGCGTCGTACATCATGGTCAAGCTGGAGTTGCCGCCAACCACGACCTCGGCGGGATCAACGTCCATATACTCAGCAAAAAATGTGCGTGCTTCCGGGATGCCCGCCAAAATGCCGTAGTTGCGATAGTCGGTGCCGTCTTCACCAGCGGTATCTCCGGCGCCAACCATGGTCAGCATTTCGTCGGCAAGGTCCAGTTGGTCGGGCGCGGGCTTGCCGCGTGTCATGTCGAGCGCCAAATTGCGACCGCGTAATGTCTCATATGACTGTTCAGCTGCCGCTTGGGCACTTGCCAATCCGTCGGCGTCCAATTGCATCATATCCATGATCGTTTCCTCAAATACCAAATTACGATAATAATGACGCATTGAGACGGTTTTCCAAGGTTTTCGGCTAGGAGTGTGCGGTGTGGCGATGCGAGGCATCGCGAGCCGTGCACGACGCTGACCGAGAGCCTTGGAAAACTGCCGTCCCGGTCGCTTGAGCAGCCCGTCGGAGAGCGTCGAAAAGCCTTGACGATGCCCCGCATCGCCTGCGGCATTTCTCCTACCCGACGGGCTGCGCAAGCGATATCAATAGGTCATTATTATCGTAACTTGGTATTACTCAGGTACCGGACAGGTATAGTTGAGACCCATGCGGCCACCGTCGATGGTAATGGTTTCTCCAGTGATATATGCGGCCTCGTCGCTGGCCAAAAATACCGCCAGGGACGCAACTTCGTCGGGTTCGCCCAACCGTCCCAGCGGGGTCCGCGACATGATCTTCACCCGCGCCGCCTCGTCAACCATCAACTGTGCCACCATATCGGTTCCGATAGAGCCCGGCGCGATGGCGTTGACCCGGACCCCCTTATCGGCAAGCGCCAGCGAGGCGGAGATCGTCAGGCTACGAATTCCACCCTTGGACATGGAATAAGTGAGGATGTTGGGCAGTGTGATGTCCACTTGGATCGACGACATGTTGATAATCGATCCCCCTTTCTCTCCGCGCGCCGTCTGCGCCGCCATCTGGCGGGCAGCCGCTTGATCGGTTAGAAAAAATCCCTTCAGATTGACCGCCATGATGCGATCATAATCGTCCTCGGAGGTGTCCAGAATATCGGACATATGCAATTGCGCTGCATTGGCTAACGCCACGTCCAAGCGCCCATGCGCCTCAACGGCCGTTGCAACAAGCTCTTCGATCTGGTTCTTGTCACTGACGTCACATGCGAGCCCCATGCAATCGCCGCCTGATTCATTGATAGACGCCGCCACCGCCAAAGCTCCCTCGGCATTGATATCGCCGATCACAACCTTGGCCCCCTCGGCGGCAAAACGCCGTGCGCAAGCTTCACCAATGCCGCGCGCGGCACCTGTGACGAGGCATACTTTGTCTTGTAAGCGCATATTTCCTCCACGATTAACTGGTGGCATCTTACGCCGCTTGGGCATCGGTTTCACGCCCCAGATGGCCGTTCACCGTGGGTTATTGCATTTATGACGGATAGCCCGGAAAAATCTTGATACAATCGAGTGCGTATTTGCGAAGGCAGGAAAGGGACTTTGATGCTTAGCGCAATCATCGATTATCTGTTCGAGGCGGCGGCGTTCATGCCGCATGGTGTTTGCCTCGCGTGGCGACCGGACTTAGTGGCATTCCATGCCTTTTCCGACGGGCTGATCGCGATTGGATACATCTCCATCTCACTGGCGCTCATGTGGTTCATCCGATGCCGTGAGAACCTGGAGTACAGGTGGTTGTTCATCCTGTTTTGTTTGGCATTTTTTGCCTGCGGCGTCACTCATGCCTTCAACGTCCTGGTGCTTTGGCACCCCTATTATGGGCTGCAGGGAATTTTCAAATTCATCACTGCTATTGGCTCGATCCCAACGGCGATCTTGATTTGGCCGATCATCCCCAGGGCCTTGGCTTTGCCCAGACCGGATGCGTTACAGGCCGCCAACGCCGAACTGTCCAAGGAAATAGCGCGTCGTACGGAATCGGAAGCCGCACTCCGGCGTTCCCAAGAGGAACTGGAGTTGCGGGTGAAGGAACGTACGCGCGAGTTACAAGAAAGCGAGCAGCGCTTTCGCGACTTCGCGGGCGCCGCATCCGATTGGTTTTGGGAAATGGACCATAAACTTCGGTTCACTCTCATCTCAGAGAATTACCACAAAATCACTGGCAAGCCGGTAGAGCCAATTCTAGGCCATACCCGCCGAGAGCTCTACCGGGGCGACTTTCCCGAAGAGCGCAGTACCTGGCTGGCGCACTTGGATGTTTTGGACCGGCACGAACCATTCCAGAATTTTGAGTGCCACTATCACGGCTTTGACGGAGAAATTCTGGCGTTAAGCACAAGCGGCAACCCGTTCTATGATAAGAATGGTAAGTTCTTAGGCTATCGCGGCACCGGCACGGACATCACCAAACGAAAAACCGATGAGCGCACCTTAATCGATGCAAAAACGGCAGCGGAGGCCTCAACCCGAGCGAAAAGCGAATTCCTGGCCAACATGAGCCACGAATTGCGTACACCTCTTAATTCGGTGATCGGCTTCACGGAAATCATGGCGTCGGAGGCCTTTGGCCCGATCGGCAACGAACGTTACTCGGAATACCCCGCGTTGATCAGAGGGGCCGGCATTCATTTGCTGGACCTGATCAACGATATCCTCGACGTTTCAAAGGTCGAGGCCGGCGCATTGGATTTGAGTGAGGAAGAGTTGAGCATTGCCGACGTGATGGCATCGTCGATGTTCATGGTGCGCGAGCGCGCCGCCGCGGCGCAGTTGAGCGTCAGTGTCGAGGTTCCGGATGATCTACCGGATGTCCGAGCCGACGAAACACGGCTAAAGCAGATTTTCCTGAACCTGTTGTCCAATGCGATCAAGTTCACGCCGTCGGGCGGCAGCGTAAATGTTGAAGCCAGTCTTTCAGACAGCGGCGGCCTTAATATTTCGGTTGAAGACACCGGTATTGGCATCGATGCCGGGAACTTGCCGCATATATTCGAACCGTTCTGGCAAAGTGAGGAAGCCTTCTCGCGGACACAAGAGGGCACTGGACTGGGGCTCTCGCTGGTCAAGTCTCTCGTTGAACTGCATGGTGGCAGCATCGGCGTGGAAAGCCGGTTCCGCCACGGCACGAGATTCACCATCTCGCTGCCGCCGACGCGCGTTGTCAAAGACGAATAAGAACTTTAGCGCACCAACTCGTATGCCGTCGCCAGAGTACGGCGATGGTTGAGCGACTCTTCAAGAGTGGCAAACATGGCGTCGCGTGCACTGACGATATCAATCAACACGCCATCCTCAACGACAGGAAAATGCCGGATCCGTTTTGTTTTCATCTGGGCTTTGACGTCTTCGACATCGTCAGCAGGCGAGCATGTAAATACATCTCGCGTCATAACGTCAGCAACCTTGGCACCGAGGAGACTTTCACCGCGTGCTGAAAGCAATCGCACGATATCGCGCTCCGAGATAATACCGACCAAACGGTTTTCCATTTTACAAACTGGCAATGCACCGATGTTATGCTCTGCCAGTACGTCGATGGCTTCGCTGATGGTCACATCCGGCTGGATCGACACCAATTTACTGGATTTATAAACAAGAACATCCTCAATCAGCATTTTCGTCTCCCTGCTCTGCCGGTGCTGCTGCGCCCTTGCATCAACATTCAGCACTTTTGCGGCCACAATTTATATATTCAACAATTATAAAGTAAAGATCAATTACGTTGCGAATGAACGGAATATAGTGCGTATCGTCCCATTTTCAATGATTTTGTTATTTGTTGTATTTCACATTGCCGAGATACGCTCTGGTCATGCCTACGCTTTCAATGCTACAAGCGAATATTGACCGGAAGGATGAACCGATGCGGGTACTCGCGACACTATTGATTGCTCTTGGCGTGCTTTTTTCCACGTCCGCAAAAGCGGGGGATGGCAAAGATTCCGGATTATTGCACGAGCTCAAACTCGGCGTTCTGCACCATGATACCGACAATCTATGGAGCGGTTTCCGGCGCGAATCCGGTGTAGATATCAATATCGAAGCGATCTTCGCGCCCAGCACCGAGATTTTGAGCGGTACGGTCCGCCCGGCGATAGGCGCCTCAATCAACAGTGTCGGCGATACATCAAAAATTTACGGCGGACTTCGGTGGCAATATGAAACCGCGGAAAATCTGTTTTTCGGTATTGGCCTTGGCGCCGCGCTCCATAACGGCAATACCGATTTAAGATCCAATGATATGAAGGCGCTCGGATCGAAGCTGCTGTTCCATATCCCGCTGGAGGCCGGCTACCGGTTCGGCGGCAAGCACGCTATGTCGATCTATTTCGACCATATTTCCAACGCCTACACCCAAGATGCCAACGAAGGCCTCGATACGCTGGGCCTGCGTTACGGCTACCGGTTCTGATACGCTCCAGCTCTAAAAGTTTTCCACCCAGGGCCGGAGTTCCAACTCCCAAGTCCAGGCACTTCGCGGCTGATCGTAGACGTGAAGATAGCTATCCGCTATGGCGCCGGGGTCGAGCAAGCCATCTTCACCGCGCGCGTCTTTTCTGGGGTCGCCCTCTTTCTCGATACCGCCATCAATGACGAAATGCGCCACATGAATGTTCTGGGGCGCCAATTCCCGCGCCATGCTCTGCGCCAGGCCTCTGAGACCGAACTTGCCCATGGCAAAGGGCGCAGACAATTTGTAGCCCTTAACGCTTGCCGAAGCGCCGGTGAACAAAATCGCACCGCCGCCGGCCTTCAGCATTCGCTTGGCCGCCTCCTGCCCCACCAGAAAACCGCCATAGCAGGTAATCATCAAGGTCTTGCGCACTTCTTCGGCATCAAGCTCGATAAACGGGGCGCGCTGACGGTAGCTCGGGTTGTAGACAACCAGCTGGAGCGCGCCGGGACCGGTATCCAATGCGGCAAACAACGCCGCGACTTGGGCCGGGTCACTGGCATCGCATTGATGCACGCTGGCCTGCGTCTCCGCCGCCAGCGGCCCCAATTTATCCGTAGAGCGTGCCGCCAATGCCACGTGCATGCCACGCGCAGCGAGACGCCGGGCCAGGGCGGCGCTTAATCCAGCCCCCGCGCCGACAATCAGCGCAACCCCGCCGCTCACCGCTCAACTCCTGGCTTTGGAGTAACCGATGGTCTGCAACGCATCGTCGATCTCGCCCAAGATCGCGGGATCGTCAATGGTCGCCGGCATTTTGTAGTCCTGTTGGTCGGCAATTTTCTGCATGGTGCCTCGCAGAATCTTGCCCGACCGCGTCTTCGGCAACCGTTCAACAACGACCGCTGTCCGATAGGCCGCCACGGCGCCGATGCGCTCGCGCACCATTTGCACCGTCTCGGCGACAATCTCATCTCCACCTTTGGCCGTGCCTGCGTTGAGCACCAGAAAGCCGACGGGCAATTGCCCCTTAAGCTGATCCTCAACACCGATGACGGCGCATTCGGCGACATCCGGATGCTCGGCCAAAACCTCTTCCATGCCACCCGTCGACAGCCGGTGCCCGGCCACGTTGATGATATCGTCGGTGCGCGCCATGATGTAGAGATAGCCGTCTTCGTCGATCATGCCGGCGTCGGCGGTGGAGTAGTAGCCGGGAAACTCGTCCAGATACTTTTCCTTGAACAACTCGTCTTTCTCCCACAACGTCGGCAGTGATGAAGGCGGCAACGGCAATTTCACGACAATAGCGCCGATATCGCCGACGGCCACGGGCTCGCCTTCGTCGCTCAGCACCTGCACGTTCCACCCCGGCACAGCCTTGGTCGGCGAACCCGGTTTGATATCGAAGGCATGCAGGCCTAAGCAGTTCGACGCGATCGGCCATCCGGTCTCGGTCTGCCACCAATGATCGATCACCGGCACGCCCAGTTTGTCCTCGGCCCAATGCAGGGTATCGGGGTCCAGGCGCTCGCCCGCCAAAAACAGCGTTTTGTAATTCGACATGTCATAGTCGGCCAGCAGCTTGCCTTCCGGGTCTTCGCGTTTGATGGCGCGGAACGCGGTGGGAGCGGTAAACAGGCTCTTCACCTTGTGCTCGGAAATCACCCGCCAGAATGCGCCGGCGTCCGGCGTGCCCACGGGCTTACCTTCATAGAAAATAGATGTCGCGCCATGCAGCAGCGGTGCATAAACGATGTAGCTGTGACCCACGACCCAGCCCACATCCGACGCCGCCCAAAACACATCGCCCGGATCCACGTCGTAAATGTTCTTCATCGACCATTTAAGTGCCACCATGTGGCCGCCGTTATCACGCACCACACCTTTCGGCTCGCCGGTGGTGCCCGACGTATACAGGATATAAAGCGGGTCGGTCGCCGCCACGCTGACACACTCAGCGGGCTCGGCACCTCCCATGGCCGTCGCCCAGTCCAAGTCGCGACCTTCGGTCAATTGGGCTTCGGCCTCGGGCCGGCCGAGAATCACACAGGTATCGGGCTTGTGGCGTGCGATATCGATGGCGCCGTTCAACAGCGGCATATACTCGATCACACGATTGACCTCGATTCCACAGGTCGCCGATATAATGGCTTTTGGCTTCGCATCGTCGATGCGCACCGCCAATTCGTTCGACGCAAACCCGCCGAACACCACCGAGTGAACGGCGCCCAGCCGCGCACAGGCCAACATGGCGATCGCCGCTTCGGGCACCATCGGCATATAGACGATAACGCGATCGCCCTTGCCGATACCGCGCGCCTTCAGCACACCGGCAAAGCGCGATACCTCGTCCAACAGTTGCGCATATGTGTAGGTCCTGACCGTGCCGCCGGTGACCGGGCTGTCGTAAATGATCGCTGCCTGATCACCGCGACCGTTATCCACATGACGGTCGATGGCGTTGTAGCAGGTGTTGCACTCGGCACCTGAAAACCAGCGATAAAACGGCTTGTTGCTATCGTCCAGTACCTTGTCCCAGGGCTTGTACCAGTCGATTTCCTTGGCCGCCTCGCCCCAGAAACCTTCCGGGTCTTCGAGCGAACGTGAATGAGCGTCATCATATGCGTTGGTCATGTCTCTCCCCGTTGCCGCACGTACGGCGCTTGGTGGCCCGTCCTCCCCGCCATAGAAGGCGCGCGGGCTCGGTTGTTTCCCATTACGAACAGTTTAGCGGCAAATACCGCGATCTCAACTCCTCGCATAACCCCCATGTGTGCCGCGCACCATGATGGTTATCGGCGAAAAAATCCTTGATCCCGGTCAATCCCCCGGCAATCAATGGATATTCAAAATCATCTTTTTGAGCTAATAAGAACTGGTCGTCTGGAGAGGAATTTCGATGATTATTCTCGATGGCGGCATGGGCCGCCAACTGGCACGCATCGGCGCACCGTTCCGCCAGCCCGAATGGTCGGCGCTGACACTGATGGACGCGCCTGAATTCGTGTCCCAAGCGCACCGCGACTTCGTCGAATCCGGTGCCGACGTCATCATCACCAACTCCTACGCCGTGGTGCCGTTCCATATCGGTGAGGATGCCTTCACGGAACGTGGCGCCGAGCTTTTGGATATGGCCGGCCGGTTGGCGCGCGATGCTGGCGAAAGCGGTGTCCGCGTCGCGGCCGGCGTGCCGCCGCTGTTCGGCTCCTACAGACCGGACAACTTCGACCCCGAACGCGCGCCTGCCATGTTGGCGACGTTCCGTGCGCATCTACTACCGCATGCCGACATAGCGCTAGCGGAAACGACCTCCTCCATCGCCGAGGCGGACGCTTTCCTGAGCGCCTTCGCCGGTTGCGGCAAGCCCGTGTGGCTGGGGCTGACCTTAGAAGACGACAACCCCGAGGCCGGCAACCCGAAACTGCGCTCGAAAGAAGCCCTCGGCGATGCGCTGGCCCTGGCACGCGAACGAAGCGTCGATGCGGTTTTGTTCAATTGTTCCCAGCCCGAGGTCATGGCTGACGCTGTCGAGCGCGCCCGGCAAGATTTGGGGCCTGGTATATCCGTCGGTGTTTATGCCAACGCCTTCCCGCCGAAGCCCGACGCGCATGAAGCCAACACCGGCATGAGCCCCATCCGCGCCGACCTGACGCCGGAACGTTACCGCCAATTCGCCGACGATTGGGCAGCCAAGGGGGCCAGCATCATTGGTGGCTGCTGTGGTGTCGGACCGGAGCATATCCGCGCCCTGCGCGACCTGGAAGACGCAACATGACACCATCGAAGATTTTCATCGTCATCATCATTGCCAGCTTGCTGGGATGGATCATTTTCACGATCTTACAAGGGCAGTACCTGGAAGCTGTGGCGATCAGTTGCATCGGGTCCGTGCTGCTCTGGTTTGCATTGGGTGCAGGACGAACACCGCAGGACCGAGCCCACGAGCAGGAGCAGCACCAAAACGATGATTAGAAGATACGCCTCGCGCAGCGGCTGTTACCTAACGCGCGGATCAATGCCTCGCGAGATGTGCCACAATTACTGACAACAGCACCAACGGAATCGTCCCGCCGTCACGTTCCTCTCTGTGGCCGCCCTCTTCCAGCGTCGCATACATCGACACCCCATTTGCTGCACGCCCAAGGTGCCAATGGGAATCGGGAAAAAGTTCGTGGATCAACTCGATACAATCGTCGACGGACGATGAATAATCCCGAGCGCGGACGTGCAATGTTTCAGCGACCAGACTATCCAGGTCCGGTGAAGCACCTGATGCGGTTTCGAGCGCCGATTTCAGCGTCTTCAAACTCATACCGGGCCTCCACTCTATTCAACACGTGTTTACGATCCGGGAATATCCGCCGCCATCATCTCATACTGTTCTTTCGTCACTTCGGGACAGACACCGAACCAAAGCTCAAACCCACGAACCGCCTGATGAAGTAGCATTTGCAAACCGTTTGATGTCGTCAGGCCGCGTGCTTCGGCGGCCGCAAGCAATCGTGTCTTCAAGGGCACATAGACGATATCGGAAACAACCGCCGATCCCGGCAACGCTGTGAGGTCGACGTCCAGCTCCGGCTGATCATGCATGCCCAATGATGTGGTGTTGACCAACAATTCGGCACTTTTCATCAAATCCGGCAAGTCGCTCCATTGCGCGGGCTTGACGCCGTCTCCGTAAGCATCTCGCATGGCTTCGGCCTTGGCGAGCGTCCGGTTGACCACATGCACCTCGCCGACGCCCCGGCCCAACAGCGCGTAAACGATAGAGCGGCTGGCGCCGCCGGCGCCCAGAACCACGGCGTTATCGGTGCGCGCGTCCCAGCCATGTGCCGCCGCATCAAGCGACCCCACGAAACCATCGCCATCGGTATTGGTGGCGCGAAGAACGTCACCATCCAGCCACAAGGTGTTGGCCGCACCAATGGCGCGCGCCTTCTCGTCGGGTTCGGAAAGGCGAAACGCGATGTCCTTGTGCGGCATGGTGACATTGGCGCCGACATATCCGTTCGCAGACAAGTTGTTGATGAAGCCTTCAACCCGTTCCGGAGGGACTTCCTCAATCCGGTATTCGCCATCAATCCCATAACGCTGAATCCAGTAACCATGCAGTTTTGGTGAACGGGAATGTTTCGCCGGATAGCCAATGACGCAGGCCGCGCGGGTGGAGGAATTCATGAACGGCCTCTTCTAATCCGCCGCCAACATGTCGGCGATAGCGTCAACCGCATGAATATAGCCGTTCACGCCGAGACCGGCGATCAACCCCTGAGCCGCGAATGTCGTATAGGAGTGATGCCGGAAAGGTTCACGCTTGTGCGGGTTTGAAATGTGCAACTCGATAATCGGACACGTCACGTTCATCAAAGCATCAAGGATCGCCACAGAGGTGTGCGTGAACGCCGCCGGGTTGATAATGAGCCCGTCGGCGCCATTGATGGCTTCATGGACCCAATCGATGATTTGCTCCTCGCTGTTGGATTGTTCAAAGAACAGTTCGTGACCGCGCTTGGCGGCACGGGCTTCGCACATGGCTTTCAAGTCCGCCAAAGACGTATGGCCGTAAATCTCCGGTTCGCGGGTACCGAGAAGGTTCAGGTTCGGTCCGTTCAGGATAAAAATGGGTTTGCTCATGTGTCGCTCCTACAGGTGTTCGGTCCGCGTTGATGTCATATTTGCGGCGGTGTTTCTATGTCATTTTCAGCGACAGCGGCGGATGGTCCCCGTGCCGGACTGTCAGGGTCTGGCCCTTTCGAAATGGCGACGGCAGCGTCAACGAGCCGGTCAGCAGGAACATGCCCGCTTCGAAGGTGATCCCTCTGTGATACAGATCATTAATCGTCTCGGCCATGATATCCACCGGATGGCGCCGGTAAACGCCTGAATAAGCTTGGATGGGCGGGCTGTCTTCGATACACGCCTCAATGACCATATTCTCGAAATCCAGGTCTTGCCAGTTTTTGACGGCCGCGCCGATCACCGCAGCGCCCGCCGTTCCGTTGTCCGCGATGCCGTCAAAGGTGGTTACGCCGCGGCCGCCGGTTCCCGGCGCGTAGCGGGTTGCCGCCAATTCAATGGCCGGGCGGAAGACCACCTTACCAGTGAGGTCGGATGCAGTTGTCGATCCGCTACTCTCGGGCAATGCTTCGGTCAACTCGATGGCGAACTCGCTTTCGACTTTGGCTCCATGAAAAAGCCCGGCGGATACTTCGCCGTTGGTCTCGAACACACGATCTTCGAAAACGCGTCCCGGCAACGGTCCATCATGGCCTTCAAAAAACTGCACGGCCTTGACCGCGGCGCCCACTTTCCAGCCCACGACAGGGTTTCCGATGGCATCGGCCATGGTGTCTTGAACGGCATAGGCCTCTGTCCGGCTGGCTGGGCCCGTGGCCGGCAACGCGATCGTGGTGCCGTTCCGCCAGGCATCGGCCAGTTGAATGGCAAGGTTTTCGTGGTTGTCGCTCATCGTCGAATTCTCCTCAGGAGGTCGTTTGCTCTAATGCCCACGGCTCCTGATTCTCTCGGAGCCAATTGATAAACGCGGCGACGCCTTGTGCCAATGAGTATCGCGGCTGAAACCCGGTATCGGCATACATGTTTTCAACGCCGAGTGGATCCCTGAGCGCCGTGTAGCGGGTCCAGGGATCGGTGCCCGGCGACAACGCGATCTCTGCTTTCGGTAGGACGGCATGGATCGCGTCGGCGACGTCGCTCAGCTTAAAATTCTCGCCATGTCCCAGGTGATAGACGGCCGATCTCAGCTGTTTCGCCGATTCAGCCGCCAACAAGCCGCTGACGACATCTTCCACATAGGTGAACCCCGCAGCGAAGTCGGCGCCGCCTTCATCAATGACATCGCCGCGAAGTGCGCGTATGACGAACGATGGAATGGGGCCGCGCGTAGCGTCTTGGGTGACAATCGGCGGACCGTATACCCATGAAATTCGGACAGCGCTTGCCGACACATCAAATTCCGTTCGATACATACGGCACAGCATCTCCGCTGCTGTCTTTGTCGTACTGTAGATATTTTCCGGTTCCGGCTGCGCATCTTCCGCGATCGGCACGCCATTGATCACGCGTTTCTGGAAGATCGACCCAGTGCTGACCAGAATGAAGCGCCGCCAGTTCTGACGTCGGGCTGTATCGAGGAGCGCCGCCGTGGCGCCGATATTTGTCGATATCGCGGCCAAGGGATCCGGGCGGGCGTAAGCCTCGTTGGAAACGGCGGCGGCATGGATACACGAGGTTACACCATGGCGCGCGGCCAGTTCATGGACGGCTTCGCCATCCGCAAGGTCGCATTGCGCCCAAACGACGGATGAACCTTGCACCCTAGCCAAGGGCGGTGCTTCGCCACGATGGATGGCAAGGAGATCAATGCCGTTGGCTTGGGCCCGCTCAACGATCTTGCCACCCACATGGCCCGTTCCGCCCGTTAACATCAGCATGCCTGCGTCCTATCCTTGTTGCTCAAGTAAGGGGCAGCATGACACGCGCCGAGAAGGCCGGTCGCGTCACGAGCCGCTCGTACCATGCCTTGAGGTTAGGCATGTCTGGGTGATCCACATCGAGGGCGTACCAACGGTAAGCGACGCAGCCGAGTGGAATATCGGCGGCGCTAAAGCGCTCACCCGCAACAAATGACCGCTCTGCCATGTGCGCGTCGAGAATACGCAGCCCATCGGCAACCTCACCGGCGGCATGATCAAGTGCGGCGAGATCGCGATCTTCCGGCGCTGTCCGCACGAGACCGAGAAACAGAGGACCGAGGGCTGGCATCAAGGTTGTCTGCTGCCAGTCCATCCACATCTCGACAGCGGCACGGTCTCCCGGGTTGTCGGGCATCATCTTACCCGGTGAATGCTTGGCCGCCAGATACCGCACGATGGCATTGGATTCCCAAAGGACGGTTCCATCGTCATCAATGGTGGGGACCGTTCGGTTCGGATTGACGTCGGCGAACCAATCCTGCGAGACAACGCCAAACTGCAACCCGGCATCGATCCGCTCATAATTGAGAGCAAGTTCATCGGCAATCCAAAGTACTTTTTGGACGTTAATGGAATTGGTCCGGCCCCAGATTCTCAGGCTCATAACCATGCCTCCCGACGTTCGAGTATTGTTTCGACCACCTCGTCCGGGGGGCGTTGCCACCAATCTCTTTCCGAGAAAATCTCGATTTCAACCGGACCCGCAAATCCGGCTTGTTCCATCCAGCCCCGTATTTGCCGATTGTCGGTTACGCCATCACCGGGCATGCCGCGATCAAACCGCACGTCCTTGGTGTCTCGCAGCCAATCGGATGTATGAAAATGCAGCAACCGCGATCCGGCGCGGGCCAATTGATACGGCAACGTCAGATCCCACCAGACCGCATAACTGTCGATCGCCAGGCCAAAGACGTCGTCCGCACCAAGATCATCAAGCATGTCCAGCGCATCGGCAACCGTGGAAATAACGGACCGCCCCCCGCAGACCATGGGATGTAACGGCTCAAGCGCCAACCTGATGCCGGCTGCGCGGGCCGGGTCGATCAAGCGACTTAATCCTTCCAACGCACGGTCGTGAGCGACCGTCAAATTCGTCTCGCCATCTGGCAGCCCACCGGTAATAATCACCAATGAGTCAGCCCCCAGAGCCGCGGATTGATCTATCCAGCGGCGGTTCATATCGAGGGCGGCGTTAAATGATTTGTCGTCAACCGCCGTTACCAACCCACCGGGACAGAGCGCGTTGACCTTCATGTCATTTCCCTGAAGCACCTGGACCGCTTCATCGAGGCCGATCTGTTCGAGCTTGTCGCGCCAGATTGCCGTCTGGTGGACTCCGTGGCGGGCGAAACACTCAATGGACTCCCGAAAATCGCACTGCATCAGCGTCGCCTGATGAATGGACAATCGATCTAGCGGGAGTTCCGAGACGGTCATTTCAATAGGTCGCCCTTCCACCAGTAACGTCGAACACCTGGCCCGATGTGAAAGAACAGCGCGGGCTTGCCACCCAAGCAGTCATGTCGGCAATCTCATTGAGAGAGCAAAAGCGCTGCATTGGGATCAGTCCCTTTTTCTCGGCGATGTAATCTTCGGTCATTTCACCGAACAACTCGGTCTCGGTGATCGCCGGCGCGATACAGTTCACCGTGATGTTCGACGGCTGCAATTCCCGCGACAGGCTTTTGGCAAACCCGATAACACCCGCCTTCGCCGCCCCGTATGCGCAAGCGCCCGCGTTGCCTTCCTTGCCGGCGACCGACGCCATGATGACAATCCGGCCATAATTGTTCTCGCGCATGTGGGTGATCGCCGGTTTAACCGACAAAAAAACGCCGGTCAGATCGACATCCAACGTGCGCTGCCATTCGGCCAGGGAGTATTCCCACGTCGGTTTTGTCGGGCCGTTGATGCCGGCATTCGCGACCAAAACGGAAACCTTGCCCAACGCCCGGGCACTGGACGCGAAAGCTTCATTGACGGCAGTCTCATCGGTGATATCCACCTGGATCGTATGCGACAGTGCCGGGTCGTTTTGAATGGGCTCACAGTCGATATCCCAGCCGGAAACCTTGGCGCCGAGTTCCGCGAACCGATGGCATACCGCCAACCCGATCCCACGTGCGGCACCGGTCACGATTACGCCTTGGTCTTGTAGATCGAAGCTCATGATTTGCCCCCCTATTCGTTGGGTACCCATTTCAAGATGTGCTGGCCAACGGCTGCCAGCTCACCATCTTGATTGGTGAGCTTGATATCGGCGACGGATCGCCGCGTTTCGGTGTCGATGCTGGTGAATTCGTAGTCGACTGTGATCGTATCACCCAGAAACACAGGCTTCAGGAACCGCAGACGGTCGTAGCCCAGCGATACGGGTGTTTCATCGGCGTCGCGACAATGTTCAATGGCTTTCGTGGATGCCGTCGACATAAAGCCCACCATCAACGCGCCGTGCGCCATCAATCTGCCGTAGCTGGACTTTTCCATGTAGGCTTTATTCACGTGATTGGGCGACAAGTCGCCGGTGATGCCGGCAAACAAGTAAACGTCGCTTTCCGATACGGTTTTGGTGAAGCTTGAGCCGTCACCGACCTTGACGTGGAAGTCGAACATTTTCTTGTTTCCTTCTATCGGTTCTTCCAAACGGGCTTGCGTCGTTCAAGAAACGCCGCCGATCCTTCGATCGCATCTTCACTGCTCAGCATCGCCTCATACTCCGAGTACCCGGCGCCGAAGGCCGCGGCCAGAGATGGCTTGCCCAAGCCGTCCAACATCATCTGTTTTGTCGCGCGAAGCGCCATGGGCGCACCTGCCAGCAAGCCATTGGCCAGTTCGGTTGCCGCCTGCATGAGCGCACCCGCATCCACAACCCGGTTGATGAGACCGTACTCAAGTGCCCTTTCCGCGCTGAACAATTCACCTGACAGCGCGATTTCCATGGCATGCTTCGTGGGCAACTGACGCGCCAGCCGATGCAGACCGCCGGAAGCCGCCAAACCCACCCGGACTTCCGGCAAGCCGAACTTCGCCGTCGGGACGGCGAGCGCCAGATCACAGGCCAGAACCATCTCCATCCCGCCGCCGATGGCATGGCCATTGATGGCGGCGATCACAGGCTTCATCAGATCGAAGCGCTCGGCGATGCCGCCAAAGCCTGCCCGTGGCATATCATCGCCGCCCATCTCGGCCCGGGCTTTCAAATC
The DNA here is from genome assembly GCA_016845145.1 of Rhodospirillaceae bacterium. Classification (GTDB taxonomy): domain Bacteria; phylum Pseudomonadota; class Alphaproteobacteria; order Rhodospirillales; family Casp-alpha2; genus TMED8. Next base: position 11,588 of record JAERTE010000011.1, on the reverse strand, counting down.
CGATCCGACACAAAAGGCTTTCTCGCCCGCACCCGTGAGAATTGCGACATGCAGGTCATCATCCGCCGCATATTGATCAAGGGCTTCGGCAAGTTGACGGTGTGCAGGCGGGTCGAGGGCGTTCAACACTTCGGGGCGATCCATGGTGAGCACCATGACCGGCCCGTCGCGTTCGACGCGGATGGCTTTCGTTTCGCTCATAGCATGATCCTCTGGCCGGTGCTCGACGCGTCGAACACGGCCAAGGTGGCGCGCAGCGTTGCGGTCGCATCCCGCGCCGAAATAACCGGCTCCTCGGTGCCGCTAATCACCGCCGCGAAATGCTTGATCTGGCGGTAGAAAGCGTTCTCCAACTCCAGCTTGATCTCTCGTGGCTCTAAGACGTGGTTCCAATCAGGCGTTTGCTCCCCATTGTGCCAAACCACGAGATTAGGGAAGTCCAACGACGCTTCGGTGCCGATGAACCGCACCGCGTTCTGGCCCGAACGCGGGAAGAATACCGTCTCCCCGGTGGCGAACTCCCAGGCCCAAGGCGAGTTCGCTTGATCGGAAACAATGAAGGTGCCAATGGCGCCGCTGGAAAACCGCATCACCATCGCGGCGGCGTCTTCCTTTTCCCAGTTCCGGACCTCGTGCGAGACCTCGGCGGAGATGCTTTCCACTTCGCCGCAGATGTAACGCAGCGAATCCATTTCGTGAATCATGTTGGTGAGCACCGGGCCGGCGTCGCGGCGCTTGCGCCAATCGGGGTTGTAATAGGGATCGTCCTTGCGAGCGTTCCAGATGCCGGTGACGGCGACCAGCTTGCCGAGCTCGCCCGACTGTATGATGCGCCGGGCTTCTTCGACCAATCCATAATAGCGGCGGTGATGGCCGACCAGCACATGGAGGCCGCTCTCTTCTGTCTTTTTAACAATGTGCTCAGCCTGTTCCAACGTCGGCATGATCGGCTTTTCAACCAACAGGTGGCGCCCGGCGTTCAGGGCCGTCATGGCGGGCTCGAAATGGTGTTCAGTTGGCGTCGAAACGATGACACCCTGGACGTCTTCCTCGGCGTCGAGCAAGGTCTGAAGGTCGGTATAAAGCGTGACTCCTAGGTCATCGGCGAGGTCCTTGCCGCTGGACGCGGGATCGGCGATGGCGACGAGCTCGGCGCCATCCACTTCGGCAATGGCGCCGGCGTGCCGACGGCCGATAACGCCGCCGCCGCAGATCGCGAGTTTGACAGTATTCATTCTTGATTTTCCATAAAGTGAGTGGGTGACATTGTGGCCAGCGGGTCGTCGACAATGGGGGCGAAGTCCATGCGGTCCAGAATATCGGCCTTGACGTCAATCCCCGGCGCGACCTCGCACAGATGCAAACCGTCGGCTTGCAATCTGAAGACGCAGCGTTCGGTAACATAGATGACCTGTTGCCCCTGCGCCACTGCCTGCTGGCCGGAGAAGGTTATCTGCTCCACCTCGTCGACCAGCTTTTGGACGGCGCCGTGGTTTTCGATGCGCAAGCTGCCGTCGCCAGTGTTCAGTTTCGCGCCTTTCGCATCGAAGGTACCGACGAAAATCATCTTCCGGGCGTTCTGGGCAATATCGATGAAGCCGCCGGGGCCGACCGTCAGTCCGCCCAGCCTTGAGACGTTGACGTTGCCGATGCGGTCGATCTCGCCAAAGCCCAAAAAAGCGATGTCCAGGCCGCCACCGGAATAGAAATCGAACTGCGAGGGACCATCGATCATGCAGGTCGGGTTGCGGGCATAGCCGAACAGGGTGCCCGTGAGTAGCGTGCCGCCGTACGTCCCGTGCTCGATGGTTTGGTAATAGCGGTCTTGATCGCCGCGCGCGGCGACAATGCTGGCGACCTCGTCGGGAATGCCGAAGCCGTAATTGATTACGGCGCCATCGCGGAGTTCCTCATGGGCGCGCCGCGCAATGATCTGGCGCACGGAGAAGGCCGGCATTTCCGGGTTTTCTTCGGCGACGAACGCTTCGCCCGAGATCGCCGGATCGTACACCAAGTCATATCCCTGGCGCTGATTTTCATCGACGACGATGGCATCGACAATGGCCGACGGCACGCGCACAGCGCGCGCCGGCAATTTACCGTTCTTAACCCGTTCCTTGACCTGAAAGATTACCTTGCCACCACTGTTGTGTGCGGCGGCGGCCATGGCATAGATGTCGACGTTTGCCGGTTCCTGATCGAGGCTGATGTTGCCGTCGTCATCGGCGAAGGAGCCTTTCAGCAACACCACATTGACGGGGAACGGCAGGTAGCGGAGATACTCCCGTCCGTCGATTTCGATGAGCGAAACCAGGTCGTCCTTGGCGGCTTTATTCATGCGTCCGCCACCGTGGCGAGGATCGACGAAAGTGCCGAGCCCGACATGGGAGATCAGGCCGGGGCGTTTCGCGGCAATCTCACGCATCAACTGCATAACCACACCGCCGGGCAGCACGTAGGCCTCGATTTTCTCGTCGCGGGCCAGTTCCTGCATGGTCGGCGACCACACCCAGTGCCCACCGATGACGCGTTTGACCATACCCTCGTGGGCAAAGCGGTTGACGCCGCGCTGGTCCCGGTCACCAATCCCCAGCGCATGAATAACGGTCAGGTCGCGGGGTTTGCCTTCCGCCAGGAAACGCTTTTCCATTTCGTGATGCAGCAGTGACGCCTCGACAAGACCGCCACCGCCGCCGATCAGCCCGACCGTGTCGCCATCGTTGACCAGGCCCGCGACCTGGTCCGCGGATATGAATTTGTCTGCTTTCATTTCAATTCCAAAGTCACGTCAGTAGTAGCCTTTGGCGCCACCGCCATCGATAGTAAGGCAGGTGCCATGGATATGACGCGCCGGTGGCGAACAGAGATAGGCCACCAGTTCGGCGACATCTTCCGGCCGGCCAAGCCTTCGAATGCCTTCGGCGGCGACGGCTTCTTTCTCAACCTGGGCCGCGGTCTTCGATTGTTGTTCGGCTTTGTCGGCGAAAATACCATCGAGCCGCTCGGTCACCGTCAGGCCGGGATGAACCCAGTTCACGTTGACATCGTCGAGCAATCCTTTCTCGGCCAAGGCTTTGGAAAAGTTGGCCAAGGCCGCATTGACTGCACCGCCGACCATGAAATCCGCCGCCGGGGTGCGGGCAAAACCGCCGACGATGTTGACGACGGTGCCGTGGCTGTCCTTGAGGCTCGGCCAAAGAGCCCGCGCCAGACGCACAGCGGCGTGGAACTTGAGATCGAAGCCGTCGATCATGTCTTCATCGGGCTGATCGGGGAAAATGCCGCCTTTCGTGGCGCCGGCGGAGTGAACGAATATGTCGCAACCGCCAAATTGCGCCAATGCGGCGGCGGCCGCCGCGTTGCAGCCGTCGACGGTGCGCAGATCCGAGGCGTGAAACCCGACCTCTCCCGCGCCGCCGCCCTCTAAGGTCGTGGCGGCGGCGCCAAGGCGATCCGCATTGGAGGCGGCGATAAACACCCGCGCGCCTCCGGAGGCAAACTTTTTAGCGCAGGCCAAACCAATGCCCTTAGAGCCGCCGCTGATAAACACTGATTTACCTTCAAACATTACTTTCGTTCCTTCCCACATAGTGGCTTTCAATTCCCTTCACGAGCGACGCCAGGGTTTCCAGTGTCGGCGTCGCGATGCCGTTTTCGCGGCCCAGCGCAATGACCGAACCATAGATGTATTCGACCTCGGTTTTGCGTTCGTTCAATATATCAACGCAAAGCGACGACTTGCTGTCTCCGGTGCCGCCGGGCTCGGATATCGCCGCCATGCCGGCGAGCGCCTCATCGCGATCCAAGACAATGCCTTGGCTTGTCGCCACGCAGAGAGCTTCGTCAAGGGCGCGGAGGCTGGTGGTCTTCAACTCGGGGATGTTCAGGCATGCGGCGGAGGTTAAGTTGGTCGTTCCGGAAACGGCGCTCATGGCGATGTTGCCGAGCAGCTTCTTCCAGATATCGTGGCGGATGTCGGCGCTGACGTGGGTCTCCAAGCCGGTTTTGGTAAACGCATCCGCGATCTTTTGGCAGCGATTACTGATCCCACCACTGGCATTCCCGGGCATCTCTCCGATATACGACGCCACGCGTGAAAAATCCTGAATTCGGCCAGGACCGAGGAGGCAACCGGCCATGGTGCTCAACCCGCCAATGACGTTCTCTGCGCCAACGACTTCTGCCAGCATCTCTTCGTTGCCCAGGCCGTTTTGAAAACTGATGCATACCGCGCCATCGGCAACGAGATGACGGACAGTACGGGCGGCCGACGCGGTTGCATGTGCCTTGCATTGAAACAGAAACACATCCGCCGGCGGGAGATTTGATGCATCAGTTGTTGCCGCCATCTCCAATGATCGGTCGCCGCCATACCCTTCAATCTTCAAGCCGCTTTCTTGAATGGCCGCAATGTGTTCGGCGTTGCTGTCATAGAGCGTGACCGACAATCCTCCTTCGGTAAGGATTGCGCCGAATAAGGCCCCCATGCCGCCGGCACCGACCACCACGATGTTGGGTCCGTCGACCGCCATTTCATCCCCTCAATCCATTCTCTGGAACGGCCGGTATTGTGGCGGAAAGCCACTATGGGCGCATCTCAATTATAAAATGATGCCGCAAGTTTTTGACAATTTTGTGATTTTGATCAACATATATACGAAATGATGCATCAAAATTTGAATCATGGATAACCAACAGCGCGTTTCCAAACCTCGAATTATAGATATCGCCATGCAGGCCGGCGTCAGCACGGCCACGGTCGACCGTGTGTTGAACCGCCGCAACGGTGTTCGCAAAAAAACCATTGATCGCGTCAACGATGCAATCGAACTGTTGAGCGCATCCGCATCTCGCCCGCGTATCATCCCGTCGCTCACCGCCGGTCTGACGATAGACGTTGTGATTTCAAAGTTTGCGGGCTTTGCGAATGACCTGCTGACACAAGGATTTCGTGATTGCGCCGAACAGGCCGGCATTAAATTGAATATGATCTACCCGAGCGAAATGACGCCGCTGGGCTATGTGAACGCACTTGAGGCGTGTCTGGTGCGGAAAAGCTCGGGCGTGATTTTGCAGGCGCTGGACCACCAGAGTGTGCGCGATATGGTCGGCAGCCTCGGTGAAGCCGGCGTGCCGGTGGTGACCATATTGACCAGTCTACCGGGTTCGGAAGTTTTGGGTTATGTCGGCCTCGACAACCGCGCCGCGGGCCGTACCGGCGGTCTGCTCATGGGGCGCCTGTGTTGTCGGCCCGGCGAGGTGGCGGTGTTTACCGGCGGACAGCTTTATCGCAGCCATGAAGAGCGCGAAATCGGTTTCCGCACGATCGTCCGCAGTGAATTTCCGCATCTATCGATCCTCGATGACTGTGTCGGCCTCGATGATCCGCGCAAGAACTATGAACTGGCAATGAATATCCTACGCAATCACCCCGATCTCGTCGGTTTGATCAATGTCGGCGGCGGCAATCGCGGCATTGAGAAAGCCTTGATCGAAAGCGGTAGAGCCTCGGACCTTAATTATGTCGCCTTCAATCTCACACCGCTGACCCGCGAAGCCTTGCTCAAGGGAACCTTGGATGCGGTGATTCACCAGGATATGGCGGTTTCCGCGCAAACGGCTTTGGCCGCCTTGACGGATTTGGCGACGGGACGCACGCCGGAATTTCCGGCAACCAAGCTGGAGATCATCATGCGCGAGAATGTCGGCTAGCGAACCCTGGCAGCAAGACACTGCCGGCAGTTCGTAACCCGTCATTGAAATAAATGTCGGACCAAACTACGGAGCCGTGCGCAAGGCACCGAGCCGTTGCAGGGTTGTCTTGAGTTCGGCGCGGCCTTCCGAAGAAAGCGGGGCTTGCGGCAGCAATGGCGCACCGACGTCATAGCCTTGAAGTTCCAGTCCCCCCTTGATACAGGCAGCGAGATTGTACTTGGCGAATGACTGATTGAGTGCCCACACCTCGCGTTGCGCAGCCATGGCCTCGTCCCATTCTCCGCGCCTGCAAAGTTCGTAGAGAGAAACGCTTTGAGAGGGAATGAGGCAAGCCGGACCAGCCATCCAACCAACGCCGCCTATCAGCATGACACAAGCGGGAATATGGGCCGAAGCCGAAAACACCCGCATCCGGTCGCCGACAAGATTGATAATTGAAAGCAGGCGTCCGGTGTTGGACGACGCATCCTTGATGTAGCCGATGTTATCAATCGCCGCGAGCCGGCTGATGGTCGGCAGCGAGAGATCACTACGTTGAAAATTCGGATTCGTATAGAGAACAACTGGCAACGATACTGAATCTGCAATCGCTTTAAAATACGCGTAGACACCATCATCATCGACCGGAAAATAGGCTTCCATAATCGCCAGAATTCCATCGCAGCCGATGTCTTCGAACATGCGTGCCTGTCGTTCAGCCTCAACAATTGTCGTCGCCGCAACCCCGGCGACCACAGGCACGCGACCGTCAGCGGCCTCCACAACCGTCTCAACGACAACCCGCTTCTGATCCCATGTCAGATAAGCGAATTCTCCCGTTGAGCCGAGTGGCGTCAGGCCATGAACGCCAGCCTCGATGAGGTCATTGCACAACTTCACCAGAACATCTTTCATGACGTCTCCCGAATCATCGATCGGGGAAACGAGATAGGGAAAGACGCCGTGATATGAATCATCAATCATGCGGACACAATAAACTTTCATGAGATAACGCGCGACAACAATTCGCCGTCGCTGTTCGGAAATTGAAAACGGACCAATGACGACAAGGGTTCAAAAGTCGCCCAAGGCAGCTGGCTGAGACGACCGCCAGAAATTCACCCTGTTTCCATCTTGAATATGACACAAAGGCGGGATATTCCGGCCCGAAAGGCATATGATTATGAAATGAACCGTATCTTCAGAACCCCGAACCGAATTCCGATCGCAGCGCTGCTTGTCGCTGCGTTGTCGGCCTGCGAACACGCCCCGCCCGCCGCCGCCAGCGCATGCCAGGCGACAGGCACCTGGATAGAGCCCGGCACCGCACGTATACAGCAATCGGGGGCGGTGCTTGCCCGCTTGGCCGACAAGCGTGTCGTGCTGTTGGGCGAAAGCCACGACAACGCCGATCATCATGCCTGGCAAGCGCAGGTGCTTGCCGCGCTGCACGGACGCCGGCCCCACGCCGTGGTGGCGTTTGAAATGTTTCCCAGGCGCGTGCAACCCACCCTCGACAAATGGGTGGCCGGTGAGCTCACGGGTGCGGAGTTCTTAAAACAAAGCGAGTGGAGCAAGGTTTGGGGCTTCGGCGCCGATATGTACATGCCCCTGTTTCAGTTCGCGCGTCTCAATGGCGTACCGATGGTGGCCGCCAATGTGGATCGCGCGCTGATCCGCCGCGTCGGCAAAGAGGGCTGGTCTGCCGTGCCGGAAAGCGAACGCCTTGGCATCGGCACCCCCGCCCCCGCGACGCCTGACTATCAGAAATCCCTGGCCAGCGTGTTCCGCGCCAAACTTGAAGTGGGCACCAAGAGCGCGCACGGCGCGAAGGATGCTGAGTTCAAAGAAATTACGCTTGCCGACGTGCTCGGCGATCCCGGCTTCAACCGCTTCGTCGCCGCCCAACAAGCCTGGGACCGCGCCATGGCCGAAGCCATATTCGACGCCGCCCAACGCCACCCCGACGCCATCATCATCGGCATCGTCGGGCGCGGCCATGCGGAGTACGGCCACGGCATCCCGCACCAACTGAAGGATTTGGGGCTGAGCGATGTTGCCGTTGCCTTGCCGGTGCCATCCCGCCTGTGCGCCGAGTTGCCTGCGGGCATCGCTGATGTTGCTTTCGTCACGCCCGCCCCATCCCCCCGGGCCAAATCTCACGGGCCGGCGAAGCCGAAGCTTGGCGTCTACATCGAAGCCGCGCCGGAGGGCGGCGTTCGGATCAGTAAGGTGGCCGCAGGTTCCATTGCCGAGCAATCCGGCATTAAGGCCGACGATGTGATCACCAAGGCGGCTGGAGAACCGGTTTCCAAACCGGCGGACCTGATTGAGATTATCAGTCGCCAAGCATCCGGCACGTGGCTTCCGCTGGACGTGTTGCGTGGCAAAACGCACCACGACATCATCGCCAAGTTTCCACCCGCGTCGAAACCTGGAAAATGACCCGCCTATTTCCAATCATTGTCATTTTCCTGGCCGCGTTCTCCACAGCAGGCGCAAGTGCGGGGCCACCACACCACGACGCCGAAATCACTTATCAAGCAGACGCACGAACCATTTCGATCATCGATCGGATTCTCGTCACACGTGACGGTCGTATTCCGCTGCGGGTGGCATCTTGGTTGACGGTCTCCTCGGTCAAGTTGGACGGGAAGTCGATTGCGCTCCATGACGGCCACATCGATTTACCCGGTGATGGCCCCCACCAGATCGATATCGCCATGCACGGCCAAGTCCCGCAGTTGGGCCGGCGCACCCGGGGCGCGGCGGCCAATGACGACGGGCTGTACCTGCCGGGCGGTACCGGCTGGCTGGCATATACCGGCGACGGAACCATGACCTACCGCCTGGCGGTTTCCACCCAAACGCCCTTCCGCGCCATTGCCACCGGATGGCTGCAAGATGAGACCACTACGCCCGACGGCCATAAGATCACCGTCACCGCCAAACGCCCGATGGAGGCACCGTCACTTTTCGCCGGCCCCTACCACGTGAGCGAGCGGCGGTTAAGCGATGTCAGGCTGCGCACTTATCTGCATGCCGAAGGCGCGGACCTAGCTGATTCCTACATGGACCAGGCGGCACACTTCATTGCGGGGTTCGAACGCGACATCGGCCCGTATCCCTATGACGATTTCCATGTCGTTTCCGCGCCGCTGCCGGTGGGGTTGGGGTTTCCGTCGCTGACATATGTGGGGCGGCGCGTCTTGCATCTGCCGTTCATGCGCGGGCGCTCACTGGCGCACGAAGTGCTGCACAGCTGGTGGGGAAACGCGGTTGGCGTCGATTACGCCACCGGCAATTGGGCCGAAGGGTTGACCACCTATATGGCCGATCACGCCCTCGCTGTTGATGTTGGGGCAGCTAACGGTGGTGCCGGCGGCAAAGCGGTTGAAATGCGATTGGGTTGGCTCAGGGACTATGCCGCCTTGCCGCAAGACCGCGACACATCCGCGCGCGCCTTCGTCACCAAAAACCACCGCGCCGCACAGGTGATCGGGTACGGTAAGGTGGCGATGATCTTTCACATGCTGCGGACCGAAGTCGGAGATGCCGTATTCCGGCGCGCTGTTTCTGATTTCTACAAATCACACGCCTTCAGCACCGCCGGGTGGCGCGATATCGAGCGCGCATTCGCCACGGCTGCGGGGCGCGACCTGGGCTGGTTCTTCGCCCAATGGCTGGACCGCAAGGGCGCGCCCAAGGTTGAACTGCTCTCGGCGAACCTCGACGGCAACCAGGTACGTGTCCGGCTTCGCCAAACGGCACCGGGGTACCGTCTCAACATCCCACTTGAACTCGATACCGTGAGCGGCGTGCGACGCCTAACCGTCACCATGAACGAACCCGAACAGGACTTCGCTTTGGAAATCGATGCTGCCCCGTCGCGTCTCCGGGTCGACCCAGGCTTCGAGGTGTTCCGCCGATTGCTGCCGGGCGAAAGCCCGCCGATCCTGCGCGACGTAGCGCTCGCAAGCCATCCTGTCGCTGCCGTGGTTGGCGGAGACGCCGCATTCCGCGCCACCGCCGCCGAGCTGATGCGCCGCTTGACGGACACAGCACCGCAACTGCTGCCCGCCGGCGAACTGCCGGGAAATGATGCCCCTGCCCTGCTGATCGGCCTTGAGGCCGACATGCGCCGCTTGGCTAAGAAACTCGGCCTTCGCTCGCCGCCACGCCGCAAAGGCACCGCTTGCGCCTGGGCCGACCGAACCCCATCGGGGCAGCCTGTGTACGCCGTGGCGGCGCGCGATACCGAAGCCCTGAAAGCCCTGTTTCGCGGCCTGCCGCATTATGGGCGGCGCAGCTATGTTGTGTTCAAGGGGAGCCGCGCCATCGGCAAGGGCGTGTGGCCGGTGGACACAAGCCCCCTGACCCGCGCATTTTCACGCTGATGCTCAATATCCATCCCCTCACCGGCACCATTGGCGCCGAGGTATCCGGTGTCGACCTGACCGCGCAGTTAGATCAAACCTTGGCCGGCGAACTTCGTGCCGCCTTGGCGCGCCATCAGGTTCTGTTTTTCGAACAGCAATTTCTCTCCATCGATGCGCAAAAGCGACTGACCCAAGCCTTCGGGCCGTTGATGCAATTGCCTTACGTGAGCCCGATGGTAGGTAAGCCCGAAGTGATCAGGGTGCTAAAAGAGGCCGATGAAGAGGGCGGCGTTTTCGGCGGCGAATGGCATCAGGATTTCTCGTTCCTGGAACACCCGCCGGCTGGTGCCGTGCTGAGCGCCCTCGACGTCCCTACGCACGGCGGCGACACACTGTGGATCAATCAACACGCGGCGTGGGAAAACCTGGCGCCGGGCCTGCAAGACCAGTTGCGCGGGCGTGACGCCATGCATGTGGGGAAACCCTACGGCGTCAAATGGGCGCCGCCCGTGGCTGAGCGCAGCGGTGCGTCCATACAAATGAGCAGGGGCGACCCGACGGCGGACGTGGAACAGCGCCATCCCGCCGTCATCCGCCACCCTGTCACGGGTTGCGAAGGCATGTTTCTCAACCCGCAATACGTGGTTCGGCTCGACGGCATGAGCGAGACCGAGAGCGAACCTGTACTGGCCAACATTCAGCGCCACGCCATGCAGCCCGAATTCTGTTGCCGCTACCGGTGGCGCGCCGGGGCGGTGGCCATCTGGGATAATCTGTTCACTCAGCATTATGCGGTCAACGATTACGCCGGGTCTCGCCGCGAAATGTACCGCACGGCGTTTTCAGGTCCGGCACCCAGAACCCTCGCCGTCTAAAGCGGATAGACCATCAGAATATCGACACGCCGCGATTCCAGCACCACTCGGCGGTCGGCCAGCAAGGGCTTGCCGTCATGCATATCGATGGTATCGAGATACTTGCCGACGGCGAAGATCTCGGTGCGGCCGTCCTGCATGGTGCGGATCACCTGGAAGTTGCTTCGCGCTGAAATGCTGCCATCGTCTTTCTTTGTCAGCACCGCCGGTCCGAGCAGGTGGCAATAGGTATGCGCCTCGTAAATGTTGGCGCTGCGCAATGCCTCAACGCGGTCGGCCATCATGCCGCGCCCTTCGCACAGCATGATCCCCAACGGCAAACCGGCATCCAGGTTCTCGCGCGTGGTGATCTGGTAAACGCCATCTTCTGTAAAGAACTCGGGCCAGCGCTCAACCTCGTCATCGTCGATGGCGTGCGCGTAGTCGGCCAAAAAATCTTCGATGTTCGCTCGCACGTCCCTATCCATCAGGCGAACCCCATGATCCGGCGGTAGCCGTCCCAGAAACCGCGGATGGCGACTTCCGTTGCGCGCGACGCCTCGCTCGATTCCACGTCGCGCCCACCCATTTCAATGAAGGCCTGGTCGTCGGCGCTGCCATGCGTGCCGCGCTGCACGAACTCGTTGATGCAACCGTCCTC
>JAERTE010000010.1 GCA_016845145.1 Rhodospirillaceae bacterium | reverse complement strand
GGATGGATACAATCCCCAAGGCACCCCTCACACGACATGCTTTCAAACATAAACGTGACGTTCTCGGGACGGACACGTTCATCGTAAGGCACGATTTCTCCGACATAGGCCGCACTCGCCAAGCAAAGCGTCGGCGCGCCCAGCGCCACAGCCAGATGCATCAGCGCGGTGTCGACAGAGACGACCAGCGCCGCGCCGCGCAATCTCGGTGATATTTCGGCAAAAGTTGAGCTGTCGAATTGGACGTTTTGGCGCTTCAGCAAAGGGCGTATTTCCGGGTTCTTTTCGAGGTCGCTTTCCAGCCCGGTAATGCGCACGCCATAATCGGCAGGCAGCGCATCAAGTAACGCGTTGTAAATTCGCGCATCGACCTGTTTTGCCGCGACCGCCGAAAACGGTTGAATGATGATTTCTCGAGTTTCTGAGGCTGGCTCCGCGACCATTGATGCGGATGAAAGGCTGACTTTCGGGGGGGCGAGTGTTTCACCCGAAATATGATTGGCAAAGTCAGTCCATCGAACAACTTTGTCGACACGCACCGGGCCGCTCTCGAAAAGCGTTGAATACATGCGGCTGTTGGCCGCAAGTGCGCGGTCGTATTTGCGCCATGGACGCGCCACCATAGCGGCCTTGTGAGGCGCATCGGTGGCCTCAATCATCGCTTCGTCGAGATGTGGATGACGCAAAAAATCGGTGCTGACGGCCATGCGGAAATTCTTTTGCCAAAGCATCTCCATGGTTTGCCATCGATAGCCGGGTTCCGCCCCAAAGCGGGCAAAGTCTACGGTCTCGACATTGACGTTGGACGGCAGACAAAATGCCGTTTTGGCGCCGTCACGACGCAGCAGAATAGTCACGGGTTCATCGGGCTCGGCCAGGGCGGCGAAGCGCGCCGCGACCAGCGAAAACAAGACCGTATCGCCCAAGCCTCCAGCGGAGATCAGCAATAGACCTTTCGGCGGCGTCGCGAGATGCTGAAACCGGCGCTTTAAACGATGTATTCCGTCTATGCTGCGGGCCAGACGGGCCATGCCTAGTACGCGGCGTAGGACTTTTCCTCGACCAAGCGGGAGCCAAGGAGTTCGTTGATCTCGCGCTTCAGGCGCGCGCGTTCGTCGTTGGTGATATAGACGGCGCGGGCAAGTTCGACGAATTTCTCGCTGAAATCGCCGTCTCGTTCACAGTCTCGGATGTCGTCTTCAATTACCCACAGTTTTTCGTTCACGACCTTCAGTGCCGCCGTCAACCGGTCCAGATCGCTGGTCGGTGCAATAGCCTCGTCACGCGCGCCGGTCAGGGTCTCCCATTCAATGCGTACGTTGGCCAGTTTGGCGGCGTCTGTCATCCGCTCGAGTTTGATCTCCAAGATGGTGATTTTGTCAATCAACTCGCCGGGAGCGATTTCAACGGAAATGGTGGAGGTCATTGGATACAGTCACTCATCGATCAATTCAGGGTCGCTTTATCGCACACCCGGCAATATTGGGCTAGCGAAAGCGGAGAAACGACTATCAATGCCGTTGGCTGATGGTGCGTCGCCCGCCATAATGTCGGTCGGTTTCGCCAATTAGGTTTATGCCGTGCAACATTACGACACATACGCAACCTACAAAGCCTACACGACACCGAAAGTCGGGCCCAAACACATCAAGCGGTTTGATCGTGAAGTCTGGGAGCCTGCGGGCTTCCAACCGGAGCATTCGGTATTGGAAATCGGTTGCGGGACGGGGCTGTTTCTAGCGTACTTGCATGCGAAAGGTGTCCGCGACATCACGGGCATTGATCGTGATGAGATGCTGCGCGATATCGTTCCCGACACCGTGCGTGATGCATTTTCGGTGCATGACGCCGAATCGTTCATCAAATCCGCTATGGAACAAGGGTCGTCATTCGATCGTATCGCGTTGTTTGATGTGTTGGAGCACTTCGATGCCGACACGGGCCGGAAGTTGTTGGCCGATTTGAAGGCAATATTGCGCCACGATGGACGCATCATCATCAAGGTACCTAACGCCGGCTCGCCGTGGGGACAGCAGTTCCAGTATGGTGATCTAACCCACAAGACGGCTTATACACCGGAAAGCATGAACCAGCAGGCCATTGCTGCGGGTTTTACGTGTGCGAAAACCTACCCGCACCGCCTGGGCAGCCCCGCACGGCAACGTTGGGAGCGTATCTTACACGGGGTTCTGGGACGAATTGTTTCATCGCCACCGGCAATTTGGGAAGGCAATTTCTACGCGGTTTTGGTGCCAGTCTAATGGCCTTGTCAGCAAAATGGCGATACTTATACTCGGCTCGAATTTATTGATGCCCGTTGGGCGAAATGGAGACACAAAAATGACAAAAGCAGCATTCATCGGCCTTGGCGTGATGGGATACCCCATGGCTGGACATATGGCCGCAAAGGGCCACGACGTCACGGTCTATAACCGCACGATCACAAAGGCCGAGAAATGGGCTACCGAACATGGCGGCAGCGCCGCCGACACGCCAGCGGCGGCAGCTGCGGGTGCGGACGTAGTCTGTGCCTGCGTCGGCAACGATGATGACCTGAGAAGTGTTGTCTACGGCGATGACGGCATTCTCGCCGGTATGAAAGCTGGTGCTGTTTTTGTTGACCACACGACGGCGTCAGCCGATGTGGCGCGTGAAGTTGCCGAAAAGGCTGCAGAGATGGGGCTGCGTTTCGTTGACGGGCCGGTTTCCGGCGGGCAAGCAGGGGCCGAGAACGGCGTGCTGACGGTGATGTGCGGGGGCGAGCAGGGCGCTTTTGACGATGCCAAGCCGGTGATGGACTGTTACGCTCAGGCGGTAACGTTGTTGGGGCCGGTGGGCAGCGGACAATTGTGCAAGATGGTCAACCAGATCTGCATTGCCGGACTGGTGCAGGGCTTGGCTGAAGGTATTAACTTCGGCACAAAAGCCGGGCTCGACATGAAAAAGGTCGTCGAGGTGATTTCCAAGGGGGCGGCGCAATCGTGGCAAATGGAAAACCGCGCCAACACGATGATTGATGATCAGTTCGAGTTCGGGTTTGCTGTTGATTGGATGCGCAAGGATCTGGGCATTTGCCTGCAGGAAGCCAACAACAACGGTGCGCGGCTACCGGTTACGGCATTGGTTGATCAATTCTACGCTGCCGTTCAGGCCCAGGGCGGCAATCGCTGGGATACCTCTAGCCTGCTACGCAACCTGACCAAATAACGAAAGCATTCTAGCGGAGCGCGATGCTCATGGAGAGCGTGGGCGCGAAGATATTGGCGATTTTCCAGGTGTAGGTCTTGAAGTTGGGGCCGCGTGAGCGGTTCCGCTTCACTTTGGTTGCATTGTGTCGCAAAACGGGTGCGTCGGTAATGACACGAACCTCGCCACGCATGGCGAGCCCCATATCCGCCAGGCGCTGACGGACATCACGGGTCATCGAGCGTCCGTTTACGCCGATTTGCCCGGTTTTGGAGTTGTAGGAAATTCCGAGCATGTTCTCGTTGCGCCGAAAGAACGTGACCGTTTTGACCTTTGTCAAATCACCTTCACGCACCCAATTGACCCGAAAACGGCCTTTGTTCTTGTATTCAAAAGCCTTGGTCGACGTGCTGCGGGTAAAATCGGTACGGATAACCTCGACCTGTTCTTTTTCCTCGGCAGCGGTGATTTCGTTCTTGCGCAGTTGATCGAACAACTCAACCTTCGTCAGATAGCCGTCAAAGATCATCTTGAAGTACCCGGCACGGGTGATCTCGATCTCGGCGTCGAAGAAGATCGGCAGATAGCAGCCGTTCAAGGCCAGCATTGCCGCGGCAACCACGGCAGGAACTCTGGTTTTTCGAATCGTGCGGCGGAGAAGGGTACTTGTATTCATCATGTGCCACATTCTAGCGGTGAAAGCCGACGTGAACATCCTTTTCCTGCCATCAACCTTGCCGCTCTGCCCGTTTTGCGGCTTCCCAGCCGGCTTCCATTTGTTCGAGCGTAGACGGGGTGCCGTTTAAGCCAGCCTCCATGGTGCGGAAGCGCTTTTCGAATTTGCTATTGGCTTGGCGTAGTGCGGTTTCCGCATCAATGCCAAGCTTCCGCGCAAGATTAGTGCAGACAAACAGCAAATCGCCAATTTCGTCAGTCAGGCGGTCTTTGTTTTGGCCGTTGGCGAGTTCGTGTTCCACTTCTGCGACTTCTTCATGCACCTTGTCCATGACGCGTTCGGGCGTTGGCCAGTCAAACCCGATACGCGCAGCGCGCTTTTGCAGCTTCTCTGCGCGTGTCAGCGCGGGCAGGGCAACGGGCACCCCGGCGAGGACACTCGGGTCGTCCTTATGGACGCTTTCGAGGCGTTCTTCGGCTTTCATTTCCTCCCAGGCTGATGTCTGGGCGTCGGCGCTCTCGATGGCGCTGTCGGCGAACACGTGTGGATGGCGCCGTACCATTTTGTCCGATACGGATTTTACGACATCGTTGAAATTGAAGAGATCGTCTTCCTTGGCCATCTCGGCGTGGAACACGACTTGGAACAGAAGATCGCCCAATTCGTCGCGTAGATCGTTTGTGCTGCCGTGTTCGATTGCATCGGCGACCTCGTACGCTTCTTCGATGGTGTATGGCGCGATCGTTTGAAATGTCTGCTCGACGTCCCATGGGCATCCGCCATCAGGGTTTCGAAGCGTCGTCATGATGTCGAGCAATCGGTTGATGTCGGTTGTCATACGCGTGCTCCGATGGGAATGATGATACCGATTTATGGCAGGTTCGATTGCTGCGAAAAAGGCAAAATTTGGATAGGGGCTGTCGTTCTACCTTATTGACCGGAAAGGCTTTTTCGCGTTTTCAAGTACTTGGCTGAATTCGGTTAACCGGAATCACCCTTAGTAGACCGGAATTTTCCCTTAATAGACCGGACAACATTGCGCGTCACGTGAACGCGCCGTTCAAGACGGTTTCTTGGATAACCAAAATGGTTATCGGAGGTAAGTTCAACCGCTCTCGAAATCGAAGCAGACCTCGTGAGCCAAGTACCAAGAAGTCCGAGTTTGACCCAATGTATGGACATCCGGTAATCGCGGCGCGGTTCGGAAGTTCCGATAATGCTGTGATCCGAGCATCAGCTAGGTGGTTTTTGTGTTATTGGAGGAATAACGATGGTCCATTCAGTTGGTTTAGACGTTTCCCAGAAAACGACGGCAATTTGTGTTGTCGATGTAAATGGCAACTGCCTCTGGCGTGGAGTTTGCGCCACTGATCCCGCTGGTATTGAAGCCTCGGTCCGCCGCCATGCGGGTCATGATGCGCATGTTGGTGTCGAGACCGGTGCAATGACGCCGTGGCTGGTGCATGAACTTCGAGGGCGGGGTCTCAGTGTTGTTTGTCTCGATGCACGACATGCGCGCGCCGCGCTCAAGATGCAGATCAACAAGACCGATCAGAATGATGCCGAGGGTCTTGCCCAGATCGTACGAACTGGCTGGTATCGTTCTGTCCACGTGAAGTCTCTGGATGCGCATCGTGCCCGTGCTTTGCTGGGAGCTCGGTCGCAATTGGTTGGCATGGCGACGCGGTTATCGAACCATATTCGTGGAATTTTGAAGACCTTTGGCGTGCTTCCTGGCCGCGTTCGTGGGTTGCGATTCGACCGTCGCATTGAAGCGCTGTTGGTTGAACGCCCTGATCTTGAGCCAATTGTAGCCCCTATTTTGGAGACGTGGCGTCACTTGCGCGAGCAGATCCGCGTATTTGACAAAGCTGTGCTGACCGTTGTTAGGAACTGTCCGACTTGTCGTCTGTTGATGAGTGTGCCTGGCATCGGTCCGCTGAGCGTGTTGGCCTATGTGAGCGCCGTGGAAAAGCCCGAGCGCTTTCGCAATGCCCGTGCTGTTGGCGCTCACTTCGGTCTGACCCCGCGAAAGTATCAGTCGGGAGAGATTGACCGGAGCGGTCGAATACCGAGATGCGGAGACAGCCTGGCTCGAACGCTCATGTATGAAGCCGCCGTCGTCATCCTCACGCGAGTGAAGCGGCCATCCCCATTGAAGGACTGGGCATTGGCGATAGCCCGCCGGTCCGGTGCTGGAAAGGCCCGCGTTGCATTGGCCCGCAAGCTGGCGGTCATTCTCCATAGCATCTGGCGATCCGGTGAGCCGTTCCGCTGGTCCGAGCCATCTGTCGCAGCATGATCGTCAACTAGGCCGGCAAACGGTTTCATAAAGTTTAGCGAGTTGCCCGTTGGGCGAGGGGCAGTTGACTGCGTAGCGAGCCGATGGGAAGGACATGCTTACCTAGCCCGTTGTGGACCTTGCAGCACTGCGCTTCGACCCGGATGTTGCGGCGGCCATGCCGACCGCGGAGAGAACCATGACCCTCTGGGCAACAAAACGTTGACAACGGAGATGCGATTAGAGAACCGGCTGCATTTCGCAATAGGATATCTGCAGGATATCGGAAGTCGCTGATATGTATCCGGCCTGTTTGATCGGCTCGAGGGCCGTGGCCATGATGGGAATACGCACGCGCCATTGGTCTCATTAGCGGATAGGCCGATTTGGTAGGAGTTGGGCGGCCCTTAGGGTCATCAGACTTTGGGTGCGTTTCTTGGTCCGTTCCATGCAGTCATCTCAATCGCGAACTTGGATGAGGCTGTTGCGGTTTAAACCGCTGTCACCTCAACTCGGTTAGTATCGAACGCCTTGGCGTTTCTCAGAAAACTCCAGGCTATCCGCGCCAGTTTGTTGGCGAGCGCAGCGGCCAGCTTGTTTTTGTGCATCCTTTGCGATGCCTGTTCCAACCACGGCCCGAAGCTGAAGCGTTTCCAATTGTGGGGCCGCATCAGAATGATGTGCGCGGCCTGCACGAACAGTGTTCGCAGATATCGGCTGCCTCGTTTAGATATCCTTCCCAGGACCGGCTTGCCGCCGGTGGAGTATTGTCTAGGCACAAGCCCCAGCCAGGCACCGAAGTCCCGACCTCTGTCAAAAGCCTCTCCCGTGCCGATCGCCGCCACCATGGCCGTCGATATGATCGGGCCGATGCCGGGAACGGTCATCAAGCGAAGACAATTGGCCTCCTGTTTACTGATCGTCTCGATTTCATCGGTGATACCCTCGATACGCTCATCCAACCACAGCCAATCCTCATAGAGGCCAACAATGATTTCGCTCATGCGTGGCGATATCTCGTCCTTGCGGTTGTCCAGGATCGCAAACAGTGAATTGCGCAACGACCGCGCACCAGTGCGCACGGTGATCCCTTGTTCGATCAGGAAGGCGCGGATCTGGTTGATCGTCGCCGTCCGGCGCGAGACCAAGCGTGAGCGAACACGGTGAAGCGCTTGCAAATCCAATTGCTCCTGGGTCTTCTCCTGAACGACTTTC
The DNA here is from genome assembly GCA_016845145.1 of Rhodospirillaceae bacterium. Classification (GTDB taxonomy): domain Bacteria; phylum Pseudomonadota; class Alphaproteobacteria; order Rhodospirillales; family Casp-alpha2; genus TMED8. The sequence continues at coordinate 14,576 of JAERTE010000010.1, read as the reverse complement.
AGGTTCGGCCGCAGCGCCGCCTCCGCAATAGCCTCGGCATCGTTGAAATCGTTCTTCTGGCCCTTGAAGAAGGGCTTCGTGTACTTGGCCGGAATGATACGCGGCTCAAACCCGAGCTTGCGCAATGTCCTGCTGACAAAATGCGCACTCAGGCAGGCTTCCATGCCAACAATACAGCGCGGCAGCTTCTTGAACTCGCTGACCAGCGCCAAGCGCTTGATCTTCCGCCGAAGGACGAGATTGCCAACCGGATCAAAACCGACAAGGTGGAAAACATCCTTGCCGATATCAATGCCGATGGAAGACAGAACGGGAATAGTCTCAGTGGATTGCTTCGTCATGGGATGGTGCTCCTTCTTTGGGCAGGTGAAAACTTCGAAAGTTTAACCCACCGCGTTAGGGGAGCAGCCGGTCCATCCCATTAGCGGACATTCTAGTTAGCGGCTCAGCGCTCCCCAATGCTGAACAGCTGTTCGTTTATTTTGACGGGGTGAGTTTTGTTCATGGCTACGGCTCTCGCGGGAGAACTAGATCAAGATCGTCATTGCGCCCCAGTTGCCGCACCAGAAGTCGAAGGCGGCTATCGACCATGTCCATGTCCGCCGTTGCCAGTTGCATGTGACGCCGTCCGGTATCGGGCTTGAAGGCATCCCGGGCATGCAAGATTCGATGATTGTTGAACATCAAAACCTCACCGGGGGCAAAACGGAAATGCATTTTGTTTTCCGGTGCATTGATCATCTGGCTGAACAACCCGTAGGCAGCGTAAAACGCCTCCACGTCGTCGAAGGGCACGGACAGCACCCGTCGCTGTTGATTGGAAAACCGGATGATGTGCAATTCACCTTCGCGGTCCAATCCAATCACCGGTGCACTGTGGCGCAAGTCATGCTCTCCGGCTCCGATTCTGTAAGCCACCTTGACGCGCGTTAGAACGTCAAAGGCCGCCGGGTCCACGGCTTTGAGTTTTTCCGCAACCGCGAATCCGTCAACAACATCACTGTCGCCACCTTCCGCGCCATTTTCTATGCAATGAAGGAATTGCACCTCGTAAGGATAAATGTAGTTCGAGCCATCAATATGCGGTTTCACGTCGCGGCTGGTGAAAGCAACATTGTCATAATTGGGCTCGCTCCGAATGTCGCGAACTGGGCCAAATACGACCTCACGCACATAACCCAGCCAATTCGCAAAATTTTCAACAACGCCAACCGCCGCCGGTGCGCCATCAATGAATGCGAACCCATAGGTGCGAAAATTGTGCAGTAATTCAAATCCGGCTTGTGGCTCGTCGAATATCTTGGCGTAGTCGTAACGTGGCACTTCATCAAAAGATTGATACGGCCAGGCTTCGGGTGAAGGGATGAAAGCATCGCGGGCTGCCAGAGTGTCATTGGTATAGCGGTTGGCATACAACCAGTGCGCAAGATAGCACGATGGCTGATCCGCACCGGGCCAGGTTATTTCGAGGTCCCCGTTGATGTCGGATGAGACGTCTTCGGGAGCCACATCAAATAGATAGGTATGGGCGTCGATCAGGCGTTCGCCGGTGTCGGTGTCGAAGAACGTCGTGTCCGGCAAATGATCGCGCAGCCAGACATAGTGAAAATTGTCTGTGCCGCCCTCAACCCAATCAATCGTCAAAAACCGCTCATGCGGGGTAATCGATTTGATCTGCATGTTCACACTCCGCTAATTTGCCAAATTGAGGTTCTGTATGGCGCCAGCATTGACCAAGTCGCCATAGTTCACAGGCCCGCCGCGCAATATACTTAGGATATTCTCAGCACTCGATTGGCTGAGCCGGTCGATACATTCCTCAGTGACACCGGCGATGTGCGGTGTGATCACCACGTTATTGAGGCTTTCGAAAACATGCGCTTTCGGCAAAGGTTCTTCCGCAAACGTGTCAAGGCCCGCACCTCGCAATGTTCCGTTGCCGAGCGCATCCAACATGGCGTCTTCCTCAACGATGTCGCCGCGTGCGGTATTGATCAAGACGGTGCCGGACTTCATTAATTCGAAGGCCCGGCGATTGATCATGCCCCGCGTCTCGCTGGTTGATGGGACATGCAGTGAGATGAAGTCGGACGTAGACAAAACGGCGTCGAGATCTCCGATCAGCTCAACGTTGTCCGGCAAATTGTCGCGGGCATAAGGGTCAAAAACCAAAACACGCATATCGAAGGCGGTCACAAAACGTGACAAGGCTTTGCCGATGGCGCCGAAACCGATAATACCGATTGTCTTTCCCGCAAGCTCGGTCGTCGGGCCGTCGGGGCCGCGCCAGACGCCTGCCCGCAAAGAACGGTCGCGGCCAAGCAGATTTTTGCTCAGGCAAAGCATGAGGCCAAGAACATGTTCGGCGACAGCGCCCGCGTTGCGGCCAACGGCGGCAAACACTGGAATGCCTATGCGCGACGCCGCCGCCACATCAATATTGTCGTATCCGGCCCCATGATTGGCGATAACACGGAGCTGCTCGGAGGCATTTATGACATCGGGATTGATATCACCATGCCGGACGATCATGCCGTCGATCCGATAGTGACGGGCCAGGTCGAGGATGCTCCGCTGGTCGACGCCATTTTCACAAAAGACCAAGTTCAATCCGGCATCGCGGATGGCCTGTGCACTGGGCGCAGCAAGGGCGTCGCCAGTGACCAATACCGTTTCGGCGGAGCGACTGTGTTCGGGTGTCGAAATAACAGGAATCTCCTATCCGTAGGTAACTGACTGCTTCAGTAGCCCCGGCTTCGGTCAATGATGGGGAACGGCGCTTCACCCTTGCGCATGCGGGCGATATTCTCGGCCACCAGACGCGGTGCCCATACGTTGGTCGATGGCCCCGCGACGTGCGGCGTCACATGCGCATTTGGCAAAGACCAATAGGGATCATCGGCAGGCAGTGGTTCGGTGTGGAAAACATCCAGCGCCGCCCCGGCAATTTGGCCGTCACGCAGGCATGCGACGAGGTCTTCGTCGATGATGCTCTCGCCACGGCCCATGTTGATGAGAAACGAGCCTGCCGGCATTTGGCGGAGGCGCTTGGCGTCGAGGATATTTGCCAAGGCGTCCGTGGACGGCAATACGGATAGCAAGATATCCGATTGCGCCAGCACCGTGTCCAACGCTTCCATACCAGCCAAGCAGCTGACCCCGTCGATGGATTTTTGTGAGTTGCTCCACCCGGACACAGGAAAACCCATGCCTGCCAACGTCGAAGCCGCCACGGATCCGATTTGGCCAAGACCGAGAACCCCGATCCTGCGGTCTTGGTTGGCGGGATAGACGTGACGGGTCCAGTCCGCGTTGGGCTGCTGGCTCTGGTAGCGGTAAAAGTCACGATGGAAATGCAATACCCAATAAACCGCGTAGTGAGTCATGTCGCGATTGAGCTCGTCATTGGCGAAACGCACCAGCGGCACATCCGGTAACGAGGGGTCTTTCAGAACAAACGGCACGCCGGCGCCCAGTGAGAAGATCGCCTTCAGATTTGGATAGGTCGCAAGATCGCCTTCGGGATGGCGCCAAACCAACGCATATTCGATATCGGCGCGATCACCGACACTGGCAGGGGTCCGGAAGTCCAGTGGACCCAGGATCATCTCCATTTCGCGTTGCCAAAATGCCGCGTCGCCTTCCGGCCAAGCGAATAACACCGCCATTTGCTCTATCTCCTATACCCTAAAGGAGCACGATTACAGTTCATTTGCGCCATCGCGTTCTATCTTGCGCAATTGATAATTGACAACCATGCCGAGAATTGGATCAGGCGGTAACAATCCGGCTTTGGGCATAGACTGCATAACGTCCAAAAGATCGCTGCGCAGACCGCAGATACTCTCGGCCAACAAAACGCCGGAGATGGAGCCACGTGACACCGGTGACGCGTCCGACGAGATCGCCATGTAAACACCATCCTCGACTTGGCCGAACAAGGTTCCGTCATTTCGGGTGAAGCCCAGCATGCCTCCCCAAGTGCTATCAAATGGAACATCGGCCAATGCTGGCCAGCGCCGCCGGATCGATTCTCGGTGGACAGGTTCAAGATATCTCACCGTTTCCGCATCGATGTGTTTCGAGCGCGCGTAACTGAAGGAATTCCGCATAAACAGCCGGCGGTCTTGGGTCAGGCGTACCGTGCTGCCATTCGGGTCAGCCGGCAGCAATCCGAACTCGCTCTCTGTGCCGAAATGCGACAGTTCCTCGTCCGTCAGCGGGCGGGTCAGGCTGCCATAGGTCGCTATGGGCACGATACGCATTTTACCGATGCCGAATTCTTCGATGAAGACGCTGGTCGTAAGAATCAGATCCCGCGCTTCGACAACACCGCCCGGACAGGTCAGCCGGAAACGTCCGTCGCGCGATATATCGCCGACGGGACTGTTCTCAAACGTGGTCACATTCATCGGCAGCGTATCACCAAGTCCACGCATCAAGGCCGCAGGCTGAACCAGCGCAGAGCCTTTGGCGAACATGCCGCTGACATAAAAGCCGGTGCCGATCATGTCTTTCATACGGTCACGGTCGATGCGTTCGTATCCAACACCCAGCGTGTCATAATTACTGCATAGTTCAGTTAGATGATGGTTGCTGTGCTGTTCGGCCGCCACATAGAGCCGGCCCCAATCACTCCAGTGGCACTGAATTTGATGCTCTTGAACCAAATTGCGCAAGTAATCCACGCCGGCGGCGCAAAGCGTCGAGTTGCGCCGTTCCACATTGAGGTTTTTGACCTCGCCGTGGGTGTTGTGGTTGAGCATGAATCCGGCATTTCGACCCGACGCACCATGGCCAATCCGGTCGGCGTCAATCACGGCAATGCTGTCTTGATCGCGCAGTTCCGCCAATCGCCGCGCGGCAGCTAATCCACATGCGCCGGCGCCGACAATCGCCCAATCACACTCGACCGAGCCTTCGACAGATTTAGCTGGTGGCGGTGTGTTGGTTAGCGTTTCGTACCAGCCGCTGGCTTCGTCGCGGTCAGGCAGAATGCGCGTCGTGCGTTTTGAAGCGCCGATAGTCATCAGCTTCATCCCGTGGACGTCGCCCGAATAGACGCGGGCGGGATTGAAACCTGGCCCTTGAATTCGAGGGGCTCATGTTTCCGGAGGGTTCGAAGGTGGTGGATCACTTCGCATTGGTTGTGACCCACCACCACCGGACAGGGTGAGGAAAGACCCCGGATTACTTGGCGGCAGCCGCCACCCAGCCATCAAATTTGGCTTGGTTGGCTTTTACCCAATCCGCCGCGATTTGTTTGAGTTTCGCGGGCTCTTTGCCTTCTTCGTTCATACGCAGCATGGCTGCGGACAACTCTCCGAGCGGAAAGCGGAACATCTTGAAGAACTTGGCCGCAGCCGGGTTTTTCTCGGCGAACTCTTTGTTCGCGAGCACAAAGTTGTTGTTGGCGGCAAAGCCCGGGTTGGAACCATCCGGCAAGGACGTATCCTTGGCTTTGCGCTCGCCCGGAAGTGCCGTAAACGGCACGCTTAACTGAACCACATCTTGACCCGGACGCAGAACCGCACCGATCCAGTTGGGGGACCACGTGTAATAGAAGATCGGCTTACCTTCCTTGAAACGTGTGATGGTGTCAGCCATCAGCGCGAAGTACTGGCCTTTGTCGTGGTTAACTTTGTCGCGCATCTTATAAGCATCCATGTGATGCTCGATCACCTTTTCACAGCCCCAACCCGGGTTACACCCAGTCAAGTTGGCCTTGCCATCGCCATCCGCATCAAACATTTTGCGAACCGACGCATCTTCCATCTGCTTGATATTGGTGACCTTAAGTTTGTCAGCGGTCTTCTTGTCGACGTAATACCCTTGTCCGGCCTTCTCGTACATCGGCCCAAGGCGCTGCAAGGTTTTATCACCACCTGATTTGTCATAATAGGCTAGGTGCAGCCCGTCCCAATGGACGGCGGTAAAGTCCGCATCGCCCTGACCAAGGCTTAAGTGGATTGTCGGATATGTGCCGATCTGCATTTCACCGACCGTATAGCCGAGTTTCTCGAGGCCAATAAACAGCGCTTCGTAGATGATCTGATGATCCGGCCGCCCGACGCCCATGGGGCGTACAGTGACGCCTTTGCCGGGTTGCGCGGCTTCCGCGCCGTTGCTTGCCGTGTCGGCGACCAATGTGCCGAATGAAGTGGCGGCAACGACAAGTGCCGACGCCATTGTTGTTTTAAGTACGGATGTTGACATTTGATAGCCTCCCATAATTCCGCTGTAGCACGCTCAAGTGAGCTACAATACGTAATCTTACGAAACCATATAACGGCGGAAAACCTGAGTAATCATTACATATAGGTAATTACAAGTTACCTATCGGGAAATATATGCGAATTTTCAGGCTTTGCCGCGGTTCATGATACGCCGCGCCAGACCTATTGGCCCCACATCGACAAAGTCGACTTGCCCCCGGTCCCGGCGCGTACGCCCAAAACCTTGGGTGATCCTATCCACGACGACAGCCAGCATGACAATGCCGACGCCACCGACTGACGCCCGCGCCATGTCCAACTGTCCGATACCGATCAGCACCATACGGCCCAAGCCGGCAACAGAGATCATTGAAGCAACGACGCTCATGGCCAGCGACAGCATGACTGTCTGGTTCAAGCCGGCCATGATCGTCGGGCGGGCCAAGGGCAATTCGATCTTGAACAAGGTTTGCATCGGCGAACTGCCGAAAGCTTCACCGGCCTCCACGAGATCGCGGCGGACCTCGCGAATCCCTAGGTTGGTCAGCCGGATCAACGGCGGCGAGGCATACATTGCCGTGACGATCACGCCCGGCACATTGCCGATACCAAATAGCATGATCACCGGCACCAGATAGACAAACGATGGAATCGTCTGCATAAAATCGACCAACGGCCGCAAGAGCGCCCAAAAGCGATCACTCTTTGCCGCCAGGATACCAAGCGGCAGACTGAACATAACCGCCAATAATACCGCAGTGATCAATACCGCTAAACTGGTCATCGACGGCGCCCAGGCGCCAATCAATCCGATGAAGGTCATGGCCGCGACTGTGATCCAGGCTACGCCGCGCCCTGCAACTTGCCATGCCAGCAAAGCCAACAAGCCAATGGTTATCGTCGGCGGCGTGCCGCGCATGCCGTCCTCAATGCCCTTCAACACAACCTTGATTGGTTTCTTGATCGCTTGGAAAACACCGCGGTAGTTGTCGACCAGCCATTCGATACCGGTTGTCATCCAGGTGTCGAAAGGAATAGTGATAATCTGAAAAAGCTCAAAACTGCCCTGTTCCATCACGAACGCCCTTTGATCTTGCGACTGATCAATTCACTCAGCGTCGCGTCAAACCATGGCTGCGCCATCCGTTCGCGTAATGAAAGCCCCAATCCCTGGGTCACGCGATCAACAAAAATGGCGAGCAATACAATACCCAGGCCGCCGACCGCGGCCTCGCCGACATCCAGCCGGCCAATTCCGGCAAGAACATTTCGGCCCAACCCGGCCACCGCGATCATCGACGCCACGACGGCCATATTCAGCGACATCATCACGGTTTGGTTGAACCCGGCCAAAATCGTCGGGCGCGCCAAGGGCAGTTCGACCTTGAACAGCAATTGGATGGGAGTACTGCCGAACGCGCTGCCCGCCTCAACCAGATCGGTGCGAACATTGCGGATGCCCAGGTTGGTTAACCGGATCAACGGTGAGATGGCATAAAAACAGGTAACGATAATTCCCGGCACATTGCCGATGCCAAAAAGCATGGCGACCGGCACGAGATAAACGAACGACGGGATGGTCTGCGCGAAATCGAGAATAGGGCGCAGGAAAGACCAGAACTTATCGTTCTTGGCGGCAACGATGCCCAACGGCAGCCCGACAAGTGCACATAGCACCAATGCCGTCATGACAATGGCAAGCGTGGTCATGGCATCGACCCATGCGCCGATGGCGCCAATGATGACAAAGCCCACCACGGACAATATCCCGCCGCGTAGCCCCACACTTTGCCAGCCGATCAGAAAAATCAGCACCAAACCGAACTGCGGCGGCAGGCTACGCAAACCGTCTTCAAACAACCGGAAAAGGGCCTGAATCGGTTGTTTTACCGTCAATAGAGGGCCGCGAAAAACACCGACGGCCCATTCCAGGCCATCCTGTGCCCAAGCACCGAAAGGGATTTGCAGGTACTTGAATGGATCGAGAAAGACATCGAGTTCCATTGTTTTATCCCGTCACGCCAGTTCTTTGTTGAGGTCGAACTGTACGGCGGCGACGATGGTTTCGGGAGTCACCATGCCGATGGGCTGCCCGTCGTCATTGCTCACCAAAACATGTGAATGGCTGCCCTCAAGGTGCGGCAACAGGTCTTTGATATTGGTGTGAGCATCGAATTTCGGCGCGTCTCCTTCGGCATCTCCGACATCCGTCATAACGTCGCCCGCCGTCATAAATCCGAGGGTCGACATACTGGAGACGAATTTCGAAACATAATCGCCTTCCGGTTTGGTAACGATGTCTTCGGGCCGACCCTGCTGAACAATATAACCGTCTTTCATGATGGCGACGTGATGGCCCATGCGCACCGCTTCATCCAAATCATGGGTAATGAACAGCGTGGTTTTGTTCATGGTTTTGGAGAGCTCCAGGAATTCGTCCTGTAATTCGCGGCGGATGAGTGGATCCAGCGCGCTGAACGGCTCGTCCATGAGCAGAATGTCCGGGTCGGCTGCCATGGCGCGGGCCAAGCCGACACGTTGCTGCATGCCGCCGGACAACTCGTCCGGGTAGCGGCTTTGCCAACCGTCGAGTTTCACCTGGGCCAGAGCTTTGTCTGCCGCCGCACCTCGGGCTTTCTCGTCCACTCCCCGCACTTCAAGGCCATAAGAGACATTGTCGCGAATTGTCCGATGCGGCCACAGAGCCATATGCTGGAATACCATGCCGATGGTGCCCGAGCGCAGATTTCTGAGTTCCGTCTGATTGAGGTCGTTAACTTTGACGCCCTCGACGATAACGTCACCGGCAGTCGGTTCAATGAGGCGATTGATATGCCGGATCAGGGTCGATTTGCCGCTGCCGGACAAACCCATGATGCAGAAAATCTCTCCCTCCTGCACGCGAAAGCTGGCGTCGGCCACACCGACCACGCAGCCGAACTCGGCAAAGATCTCGTCCTTCGCCATGCCACGCTCTCGCGCTGCCGCCAAGGCTTCGGCTTCCCGGTCACCGAAAATCTTCCACAGATTGCGGCATTCGACCGCAGCATCCGGCTCTGCCGACGTATGTTCGCTACCCATTCCAACACCTCCCTATGTGGCTGGCTGTTCGTTACCTCAGCGTTTCTTATTAGCGGGCAGTATAACGGTGGATATCTGATCTGTGCAGCCATCTGATTTTTACTTATAGGTAACCCTATGTTACGCTACATCAGCATAGGAGAATTCACTGCAATGGGAAGCACACCGCGCCTGCCGCCCTCACGTGCGTTGGTTGCTTTCGAGGCTGCCGGGCGCAACCTTAACTTCACCAAAGCCGCAGACGAGCTTTTGGTCACTCGCGTGGCCGTCAGCCGCCAGATCAAGCTACTTGAAGAACATCTTCGCACTCCGTTATTCATTCGCGAACCACGCCGCTTGCGGCTGACCACCGCCGGCGAACGCCTTTATCGCGTGGTCAATGCAAGTTTCAACCAGATCATGGAGATAACCGAGGAGCTGTCGCGGAACTCCACCTCCAACATCATCACGCTCGCAACGACACCCGGGGTCTCAATCTATTGGCTGATGCCCAGAATCGGTGATTTCCGGCGGCTGCACCCGGAGATCGATTTCCGCATCAGCACGGGCACTGAACTCGCCGATCTGGCGCGAGAAGGAATTGACCTGGCCATCCGTTACGGTAGTGGTGACTGGACCGGGACCGAATCGGCATTCCTCGGGTACCAAAATGTGGTGCCGACCTGCAGCGCAGCCTACTTCAAAGGGCGCGCTAGAATGAAAAACGCAGATGATCTCTTGGATGAAAACCTACTGCATTTCGATACTGCCTATGATCGTGGTTCGACTTGGGAAAAATGGTTTTTCGACCAAGGTGTGACCTATCGAAACGACCATCGTCAGAGCCGCTTTACTGACTTCGTCAATTTGGTGCAGGCCCTGCTTGATGGCCAAGGCATTGCCCTTGTGGGGCCGCCGATTCTACAACAATTCTACGACAACGGCATGTTGGTGCGCCCGCTCGATATCACGCCGTTACGGCTCAAGGCTTATTATTTGGTATGGCCAACTCGAGCACCTATTTCTCCCGCTGCGCGAAGCTTCATGGATTGGGTGACTGCGGAATTGGCGCAAGACCCGATCTCCTCAAAACCACTGCCGCTGTCGATGGAAACCTGAAGTTACGGTAATAGTGAGATTTTCCAGACTTGCGACGTGACAGCGATTGCCTGATTCTCGTTGCCATAAATGCCCCTCTACGCGCATTGCCGGGAGAATGCCGAAATGACCGAAACTCGAAAACGCCGTGGCCGTAGTGCGCGCCGTGAAGCCCGGATCAATGCCCCCATTGTTCATCGCCCATCGCTGGTAATGAACCTTCCCGTCTACGACATTCTTGATGACGAGCGTGTTGAGCTGATTCATGAAACAGCGATGACCATCTTGGAAGAAACGGGATGCGAGTTCCGCGAGGCAGAGTCATTGGCGCTATGGCGCGACGCTGGTGCCGATGTTTCAGATCAGCGGGTTCGTATCCCGCGCGAACTTCTGATGTCGCTGATCGCCCAGGTGCCGGAGGAATGGGAGTATCACGCCCGCAACCCGGAACGGAATGCGCGTGTCGGCGGAAGAAACATGATTTTCGGCCCTGCGTACGGCACCTCTACCGTTGTCGATCTCGAAGGTGTCCGCCGAAGAGCGACGCAGGCCGACTTGGAAACATTGATCAAGCTGGGCCAAACGATCCCGATCTATCAATACAACGGCGGCTATAATGTGGAACCTCAAGATGTGCCGGTAGCCCACCGCCATTTACACATGATCCAAGCGTCAGTGAAGTATTCGGACAAACCTTTCATGGGTGGCGTCATCTCTCGTAATGCCGCCGAAGACAGCATTGAGATGGCGCGCATCGTCCACGGCGCCGATTTTGTCGATAACAATGTCGTTATGGCCGGTATTTTCAACTGCAATTCGCCTTTGGTTTGGGATGGCACCATGCTGGAAGGGATGCGGATTTACGCTGCCGCCAATCAATGCATGTTGTGCTCACCCTTCGTGCTTTACGGCGCCAGCACGCCGGTGCATGTGGTCGGCGGCACGGCGCAACTGATCGCCGAAGCGTTGGCCGGCATGGCTATGACGCAAATCGTGCGTCCCGGGGCACCGGCGGTCCTTGGTCTTGCCCCGATGGGTGTTTCCATGAAAAGCGGTGCACCGACGTTTGGCTCACCGGAAGTGGCGCTGATGATGTACATCACCGGTCAAATGGCGCGTTACTACAAAGTACCTTGGCGCTCTTCGGGCACCAAGACAGGTTCACAATCCCCTGATCTTTACGCCGGTTACGATTCCATCCTGAAGACCTATCCGGCCATTCTCGGCCAATGTAACTGGACCACCCATTGCGGCGGCACCATGGAAGGCTCGTTGGCCTTGAATCTTGCGAAAATTCCCCTCGATGCAGAGCAGATTGAGAACCTTTATGTCATGGCGCGCGGTCTCGATTTCGACGATCTCGGTCAAGTGCTTGATGATATCAAAGAAGTGGGGCCGGGAGGGCATTTCCTCGGGACCGACCATACTCGAACCCACCCGCCTTTCCTGGCCGACCTGCAAGATAATGAGCGTTATGAGACTTGGGTCGCAACGGGCTCGAAGGATGCTGAGGCTCGCGGACGGGAAGGTTTTAAAAAACTGCTGGCGCGCTACGAGGACGACAAACCGATCCTCGACCCGGCAATCGATGAAGAACTAAGGGCATTTGTGGCGCGTCGCGAGCAAGAAATTCCGGCAAAAATCGTCGCCTGACGGTTTCTCAAAGGAGGAGTGAAACAATGGCCGACAGTGATGACGATCTCGACCTGGCTGCGCTTGATGATGAAGTCCTTGTCGAACAGATGCACGATGATCTCTACGATGGCTTAAGCGATGATATCGTCGAAGCCGTCAACATTCTCCTGGGGCGCGGTTGGACTCCGTACGACGTTCTCACCAAGGCGCTGGTAGAAGGCATGCGAATTGTCGGCATTGATTTTCGCGACGGCGTTCTGTTCGTGCCGGAGGTTTTGCTGGCTGCCAATGCGATGAAAGCGGGCATGGAAATTCTGCGGCCCTTACTCGCCGAAACTGGCGCACCGCCAATGGGCAAAATGGTTATCGGAACGGTGAAGGGCGATATCCATGATATTGGCAAAAACTTGGTAACCATGATGATGGAGGGCGCGGGTTTCGATATCGTCGATATCGGCGTCAATGTCGCCGTGGAAGACTATTTGGCGGCGTTGGAAGAACACAACCCCGATATCCTCGGCATGTCGGCACTCCTCACGACAACCATGGCTTACATGCAGGTTGTTATCGAAACCTTGAAAGAGAGGGGAATTCGAAACGACTATATCGTGCTGGTGGGCGGCGCGCCGCTCAACGAAGACTTCGCGCAATCCATCGGCGCTGATGCTTATTGCCGTGATGCGTCGGTTGCTGTCGAAATTGCGCAAGAACTCATGGCAGGAAGGCAAGGCTCAATGGCGGCACAATCAACGGATGGCTGATCATCGATATACCGTTTGTGTGTGATGTGAGAGAAGTTCTGTATCTGGCACATCTCGGAAGGTTTCCTCGATTGGCCTTTCCGACCGTAAGGGGAGGGGAAGCAGACGATCCAGCCTCTATCAAAAACGTTCCCAACCTTGTCATTTTGAGATATAGGTTTCGTGAGACAGTTTTGAGATAGGCGTTCTCTGCAATTTTGATCAACGGTCTTGCATATTGATTGTCTATCAAAAACCTCGGTTTTAGAGAATGAGCTTGGCCCATGTTTGTTGGTTATGCTCGGGTCTCGAGCCAAGATCAAAACCCGGAATTGCAACTTGATGCCTTGAAGGCGGCAGGTTGCGAGAAAATCTTTGTTGAAAAAGCGTCAGGGGCTCAGCGGGATCGCCCGGAGTTGACGGCTGCACTCAATTACACTCGATCGGGCGACGTATTGGTCGTCTGGAAGTTGGATCGCTTGGCGCGTTCATTGAAGCAACTCATCAGTACGATTGAGAATTTGGAGGGCAGGGGGATTGGGTTCCGGAGCCTCACCGAAAGCATCGATACGGGAACAAGCGGCGGCCGGCTTTTCTTTCACATTTTTGGTGCGCTCGCGGAGTTCGAGCGAAACATCATTCGCGAACGGACAATGGCTGGTCTTGAAGCCGCAAAGGTTCGTGGACGTGTAGGAGGGCGACCAAGAGCGCTTTCGGATGAGGACCTGATTGCTGCGAAAGCCATGCTCGCCGACGAGAGCATCAAGTTCGCAGACGTTGCCAAACGACTGTCGGTTTCACCAGCGACTCTTTACCGATATCTGCCGGGCGGACGCAGTCGGTTGGATTGAAAGCGCAAGCGCACCATCCGTCTAGACCTGACAACGGTACCTCGTTCGGGCACGAGAGATTCCGACACTCGATCTCAGTCCAGTCATTAAAGCAAATCAGTCCACTCGTTAGTGCAAATGAGTCCAGTCGTTAGTGCAAATCTGTCCACTCGTTAGTGCGAATGAATCCAGTCGCTAGTGCGTATGGAGAACGTTTCGGCGAGTTGGCTCTCAAGGCGGTGGATGGCCCGATGTTGGTTTACGCCCGAACGCCGGGCCTGCTCGGCACCATGTGGGCGTCATACCGCATTGGGAAACTGGGCGCACCCTACGAATTCTCCATTCGCGAAGGAGGGCTGTTGGGCATGACACCGAAGCAGGCCTCTTGGCTCAAACGGATGTTTCTCGACAAATCTCCCCAATGATGTCGGCCGCACCGGTATTTCTCCTCCTGGCACTCAGCAGACTATTGGCTTTCGCCCAAACTAAGACTGCTTCCATTGCGATTCTGTTGCAAAACCCTATTGCCGATTTTTTTGACACGAGATTCCTTTGTTTGAGGTTAATCACGGGGTGCGTTGCGATGATGGGTCGTTCGAATGGTGATCAGGATCGTTTGTTTTATGACGTGCGTCTTGATGACCTGGTGCCGCCGGAACATCTTGTGCGGAGAATTGATGCGGCGCTTGATCTGAGTTGGCTTCACAGTGAGCTTGCGGCCCTTTATGGCCACACAGGGCGGCCGTCGATTGACCCGGAGTTGATGGTCCGGATGCTGATTGTCGGTTACGTCTTCGCCATCCGCTCGGAACGTCAGTTGTGTTCGGAAGTCCAGGTCAACCTGGCCTACCGCTGGTTTTGTGGGCTGGGTCTGGAAGACCGGGTCCCTGATCATTCGGCGTTCTCGCGCATCCGCCATGAGCGCTTCCGCGAGGCGGACGTTCTGCGCCGGGTGTTCGAGGCAGTTGTTGGACGTTGCATCACGGAAGGGCTGGTTG
>JAERTE010000009.1 GCA_016845145.1 Rhodospirillaceae bacterium | reverse complement strand
GGCCTGGACCGATGAGCAGAAACAGGCCCAGCGCGTGAAGCGTGGTCGTTATGTTGAGTTCAACCTGCTTTATGACCGGGGCACGCTGTTTGGCCTGAAAACAGGCGGCAACACGGATGCGATCCTGATGTCCATGCCGCCGGACGTTGCCTGGCCGTGAGCGTCCCTGACATTCCCTTCGATGCGGTGGCGGAACTGCTGCGTGAAACCGCAGCGGAAGACATTCTGCCCCACTACCGCAGCCTTCAGGCCTCCGAGATTGAGGAAAAATCCCCCGGTGATCTGGTCACCGTGGCGGATCAGGCGGCTGAGCGGCGTATCGCAGAGCGCTTGCCGAAATTGTTGGCTGGCTCCACCGTGGTAGGCGAGGAAATGGTTCACGCGGACGAAAGCGTGCTCAACCGATTGGATGGCGACGCGCCCGTGTGGGTGGTTGATCCGCTGGACGGCACCGGAAATTTTGCCGCAGGCGAGCCGACCTTTGCCGTCATGGTGTCGCTGATTTTGGCCGGAGAAACCCAGGCCGGATGGATATACGATCCCCAACCTGATTCAGAGGGTGAGCGCATGGCTATCGCGGAAAAGGGTGGCGGCTGCCGGGTGAACGGCGAGGCTCTGACCATTTCACCCGCGCCGCGCGATCCATCCAACATGCGGGGCGGGCTGGCGACAAAATTCCTGCCCGATGATCTGCGCGGTATTGTGGAGGGCGCTGCCGGACAGTTCGAGCGGACCTGGACCACCATGTGCGCGGGTCATGAGTACTTCGCGCTGCTGTCGGGCGAGAAGCACTTCAAGCTGTTTTACCGCACGCTGCCTTGGGATCACGCTGCTGGCGGGCTGATCTATACCGAGGCTGGCGGTTATATACGGCGTCTGGACGGATCACACTATCGTCCCACCGATGGCCGGAAAGGGATGCTCAGCGCTACGGACCCGGAAACCTGGCAGACCGTTCACGCAACGCTTTTCCCGGGCGTAGACTTTACCCGCTGACGATCTTCTTCAAATGCTCGAGGCAGGCGTCCCGGTCATCGGGGAAGCCTTCGCGGGTCCACCAGTCCTCGACCTCGCGAAGACGTTTTCCCACTTGCGGCCCGGCCTTGATACCTAGCGCCATCACATCGTCACCGCGCAGCGGGAACACAGGTTTTTGCCACGCATCCGCCATTTCCAGCAAATTGATCCAGGCATCGGTCCTCTCACGCGGCAGCCGGGCATCGATGGCCACCTCATCGGCCCACGCCAGCAGAACCCGGTCGCGGAATGTCTCAGCATTCGAAGCATAGAGCGCCTGCCTGATCTCGTTTTCCGGCGCGTCCGGCGCAATCGAGAGCGGCACAAGCATGTCGGCCAACCGGGCTGAGTCGTGATTGGAAAGCCGCCACCGCTGGGCAATGACCTGAATGGAATGATCGCCGTCTTCGGACGGCAGAACGCTGGCGAGATTCCGTATGGGGTCGTTGGTGACGGTCTCCATGTTGACGGCCTTGGTGGTCAGCCAGTTCAGTGTCCTCAAGCGTCCCAATTCGCCCGCTTCGGGCAGGATTTCATCCAGCACCTTCTCGCCCCGCATCAGCAGCAGGATGCTGCCCGGATTGGGGGCCGAGAGGATTTTCATCATCTCGCCCCGAATGCGCTCTCCCGACAGTTCTGACAGGTGCTCAACATTGTTGCGACAGGCCTGTAACGCATCGCGGTCCGCCGGCGGCCTGCCGTGGGTTGCGTGAAACCGGAAGTAACGCAATATCCGCAGGTAGTCTTCGGCGATGCGATCAGCCGGACGCCCGATAAAGCACACCCGGCCGTGGGACAGATCCGCGATCCCGTTGAAGGGGTCATAGACGTCGCCATCCCGCGTGGCGGAAAGCGCATTGAAGGTAAAGTCCCGGCGCTGGGCGTCCTTGATCCAGTTGGTGGTGTAGCCCACTTCTGCGTGGCGGCCATCGGTCTTCAGGTCAACGCGAAGGGTGGTGACCTCGAACGACATCTCGCCCACCACGGCGGTGACCGTTCCATGATCAATGCCGGTGGGAATGACTTTGATCCCGGCTTTTTGAAGCATCTCCATGGTCTCTTCGGGCTGTGCCGTCGTTGCGATGTCGATGTCCTTGACCGGGCGCTTGGCAACCCCGTCACGCACGCAGCCGCCCACAAAGCGCGCTTCCGCGCCGCCAGCCTCAAGGGCATCGAACACGGCGTTGGTTTCCGGTGCGGTTACCCACGGATGCGGCTGCAGCACACCGGTGGGTTCCGTGCCCGCTTCCTGAACTTCATATAGGTCATCGCGTTTCATGGGCTCAGTCTAGTTTGCTGCGCAGGTACGGACCAGATCATTCAAAGCCCTTTATCCCTCAAAGCCCCATATCCCACTCATCCCAGGGGGGCACGGGCCTGAAGCGTTCCACCAGAAAATCAATGAACAGGCGGACCTTGGCCGACAGGTGCCGGTTATGGGGATAGACGGCGTAGATGTTGGCGTCGGTCGCCATGTAATCCAATAACACCGGCTCCAGCTTGCCGTTCCGAAGGTCCTCATAGGCAATGAAGTTGGGCGTGTTCAAAACACCCAGACCGTTCCGCGCCGCACCCAGCAGGGCATCGCCGTTGTTCACCTTCAGGCTGCCGGTCACGCGGACTTTTACCTCGCCTTCCGGGCCGGTGAAGGTCCAGTCGTCGCCGGTCAACAGGTAGGTATAGAGCAGACACTGGTGATGGCGCAGGTCCTCCGGACGCTCTGGCTTGCCGTGTTTCTCCCAGTACGCAGGGCTGGCACAGATGGAGCGGGAAAAGGGCGCGAGTTTCCGGGCAATCAGGGACGAGTCGGGCA
>JAERTE010000008.1 GCA_016845145.1 Rhodospirillaceae bacterium | reverse complement strand
GGCTACGTATATGATTACGACTTAGAGGAAGTGTACACCGTTGATGGCGCGACGGTGATCCTATTTGGCGGCGATGCCCATATCAATGCGCTTGATGCCTACGATGGTGACAATCCTACGGATACCGATGGTTTAATATACATGGACTTGGGCCTGTTGGACGGCGTGAACGCCATGGCAGTGGGTGCGTACAATGTAGGCTACACCGTCACCGGCGGCGGTGATATCGGTGGCGATGGCGCCGATGATCTGTTGCTGACCAGTTATAATGAAGGTTTCCCAAGCCAGGTCTACGTGGTGTTTGGCGGCGCGTCTCTTGGCGCAGCACCTGATGGCGCTGATCCGGACGACGATACGACGGTCCTTGGCTATAACGTCGGCGAACTTATCGGCGCCGACGGGACGGATGGTTATATTCTTGGCTTCGGAGAAGGAGCTGGCTTCCAGTCCAGCTATATTTATGACGCGGTCTCCATCGGTGATGTTAATGGTGACGGCTTCAACGATATCCTGATTTCAACATATGGATATTATGGTTCTGGTGATTACACCTATGATGCATTTGTCGTCTTCGGCGGCGACCATCTTTCGAGCCTAGACGAGGCCGACAATATTACAGATGGTCTTATTTCCCTTGAAAATGTTGACGGCGATCACGGCTACCGCTTGAACATTGGTTACAGTGGCGGTGGGACTAACCCCTATAAGGCTTCGATTTCCGGGGTTGGTGACTTCAATGGCGACGACTTCGATGACTTCGTAATCGGCATGTCCTATTCATATGCCGGTTTCGATTCCGATGAAGGGCCACTGGATGGTTCCGTTTACGTGGTCTTCGGCGGCGATCATTTAAGCCGGTTGGACCAATCCGATAATGTGACCGATGGCTATATCGACATTACAAACGTTGGCGGTAATCACGGCGTCCTTATCGGCGGAAACGACGCCGGTTATTCGGTTTCCGGCGGCGCGAACATCAATGGTGACGAATTCGCTGATATTGTAATTACCGGAACGCAAGACGGGCCTTACAGCTACGGCTATGTAGTCTATGGCTATGACCCTGCCAGTGAAATTGTCGATGTGGAAAACGTCACCGGTTCCGAATATAACGATGTCATCATCGGTGATGCCGCCCAAAACGTGATCGATGGCGGCCTAGGAAATGATGTCCTGAATGGTGGCGCAAATGACGATACGTTGTTCGGTGGATTTGGAGTCGGAGACGATACGTTCGTCGTCTCCATGGGTACGGATACCGTCACCCTTGGCGACGGCGCCAATACCATCCGCTTCGAAGGCGATATCGAAATCATCGATGCCACGGTTTCAGATGGCGCGTTGATCGTTACGGCCGAGGATATCGATACCGGTGAAACCGGCGTAACAACCCTTATTGATTACGGCGTCAATTCCAATTTGGATCTAAACTTTATCGATCATGTCATTGATGGCGGTGACGTCGAAATTCATGAAGAACGCACGCTGCAAGTCACCACCGATTTGAACGGTTCAGCAGACGTCTCCGGCATAGAAAAAGCACGTGTCGGCACCTCGACGGCAGAAACCTTAACGGCGAGCGTCTACGGGGATGTGCTATTCGGCGCCGGCGGATCGGATACTCTGACCGGCGGTATATTAAATGACAGCCTGTTCGGCGGTACGGATAACGATGTCCTGGATGGCGGAGATGGCAACGACTTCATGGATGGCGGCGGCGGTAACGATACTTTCTACGCAAGCACAGGCCATGATGAAATCTTCACCGGCGGCGGCACTGACACCTTGATCGTCGATGGCTCTCTGGTGGCTGGAGGGCTTGAAATTTCCGGTGGTTAATTCGATCCGGTGTCGGGCGATTTAACCTTTGATTTGTCTGATGATCTGGGTGATCCGGCGGGTTCCGTCACCATCGAAGACCACGCCAATAATCCTCTATCCATATTGCAGTTTGATTTTGATGACGACGATTCGACGCCACTGGATACCTTCCTGGTTGCCAGTAGTTTTGACCAAAGCACCGCCACCCAGGATACGGTGATAGCGGGTGGTGACGGCGACGATACGCTGATCGGCAGTGCTCATAATGATATTCTGGCCGACAATGGTGGTGATGACACGCTTACCGGCGGCGCGGGCGACGATACCTTCTTTATCGGCAGAGGTGAGAACTCCGTTATCGGTGGCGCGCTTGTCGACGGCGACTTGGTCGATGACGGCATTGACACCATCGAATTTGACCTCGACGGCCCGTCCGGTGGCGTCACGGTCAATCTGGAACAAGGTATTGCGACAACTGCTGAAACTTCCTCTTTGTTTGCCGGTGCGGGCGGTGATCTGAGGGTCGGCAGCCTGAGTTCCGTCAGTTCAGACGGCGCGACGTCGACAATTTTCGGTGCCGTCGGCGGCATTGCCGGCATCGAGGGACTGGCCTTTGATAGCGTGACAGGGAACGCCTACGCATTAATCGTCGAAGAAAACTTCTCCTCGGGTAATTTCGAGCCACGGATTGCGGAAATGTCACCCGATACGGGGGCCGTCCTTCAGGAATATGGCCTGGTTTTCGACAACAATAATAATCAAATTGAAGATATGGTGGACCTCGCCACGTCGCCGGCCGGGGCGCTGTATGGGTTGGAATTGACTATGATACAGGCTTTAGCGCCATATTCTCAATCGACGTTTCCAGCGGATCCGTGGTCGCGACACCCGAAGCTGTATCGGGAACCTTATCCGATATTACTGCCCTGGCCATCGGAACAGATGGAACCTTCCATGTCACCTATTGGGATTCCACGACTTATGTGATTGCCGAATTCAGTCTTGATACGGGCTTAACAAGTAACGTACAGCCGTTGACGAATATCTCTGGTTACTCGGGCCTGGCAGTCGATCCGGTGACGGGTGAACTCCTTGGGCTGTCTTCTTCAGGCCAAATCTATTCCATAGACCCGACCATTCCCAATGGGGACACCCTGAAAACGACGGTCAGTGGCATTCCCGACAATGATGGCGATCTGGCGTTCCGCCTGAGTGCCGAAGAAACCACGACTCTCCAAGGCATTGAAAACGTTGTCGGTACCGATGCTGACGACATTATTACCGGTGACGGCAATATCAATATTCTGGAAGGCGACGG
>JAERTE010000007.1 GCA_016845145.1 Rhodospirillaceae bacterium | reverse complement strand
CAAAACCCCCATAGACGAAAAATGCGCCGTTCTCAGGCCGAAGTCACAAAATCAACGCCGAAGCCCCGACCGACCGACAATCCGTCACCTCGCAAGATCAGCCAAAACGTTCTTACACGGCCAAGACCCAAGGCGGACATTTCTTGACCGTTGGAAATAATAAAACAATACCAAAAATGGAAGTGTTTTATGAGCCATGGAACACTATGGCAGCGAGAACCTTGCCGAACGAATTTCCATTATCAAAAAAAACGTAATCAACAAGACAATTGCAATAAATATTCGGGATATGTACGCAACCCGATGCTTCTGACCGACCAAAGTATAATGACTTGGAAGCCAGATTTGAAAAAGGTCTAGCCCGTACGACCTAGTTTTGGAGGTCTTGCGATTTGCACGAGCCGCCCCAAAACTATCGTTCGCTTTGGCTCCCGTGTATATGGCGGCAAGGCCCGTAAGTGTCAAAATTATGTCCAATACCCTTTCGACAGCCATCGTTTCAGGCATTTTAGTGTTTTCTCCAAGAACAATGTTCAATCACTAATGGCAATAGAGCTTCTCCATTTCGACCTTTTTTCTGTTTGTTGTGCGGCGACTATCCTATGCTCACCATTTCCGATATTGGCTATCTACTGAAGTCTCTTAGGTCGCCGTTTTATTTCCGCCCTTGATATCAAAGCAGCCGGTCATGCAGGGGCTTGACCCGCGCACCTACGTCTTTGGTGCGGTTCAGACAAAGACGTGGATGGCCGGATCAAGTCCGGCCATGACGAATCTAGGAGAAAGTGCGATACATTCCCCGAACTGGCCCCGAACTGGGGCAGATTGTACATTGTTTGGATTCCTGCTTTGCGGAAATGACGATTACGGGGTGGCTCCCTAATACATCGTCGTCAGCACATCCTTGAGGCGCTTCATCTCTTCGAGCGCGCGGCCGGTGCCCAAGACGACACAACTGAGCGGGTCGTCGGCGATAGAGACAGGTAGGCCCGTGGCGTGTCGGAGCACGAAATCCATGTTGCCCAACAGAGCGCCGCCGCCAGTGAGCACAATGCCCTTGTCGACGATATCGGCAGCCAATTCGGGCGCAGTGTGCTCGAGCGCAACTTTGACCGCCTCGATGATGGCGCCGACGGGTTCCGCCAGGCTTTCGGCGATCTGGCGCTCCGAGATGACCAATTCTTTCGGCACGCCGTTCATCAGATCGCGGCCCTTGATCTCCATGGTCTGGCCTTCGGTGTCTTCCGGCGGACAGGCCGAGCCGATGTCTTCCTTGATGCGCGCCGCACTCCCCTCACCCACCAGCAAATTATGGTTACGGCGGATGTAGGCGATGATGGCTTCGTCCATCTTGTCGCCGCCCACACGCACGGAGCGCGAATAGACGATGCCGCCCAACGACAGCACCGCGACTTCCGTCGTGCCGCCGCCGATATCGACGACCATGGAGCCGGTCGGCTCGGTCACGGGTAGCCCCGCACCAATGGCCGCCGCCATGGGCTCTTCGATCAGGTAGACTTTTCGCGCACCGGCGTTCTCGGCCGAGTCTTGAATGGCGCGGCGCTCAACCGCGGTGGAGCCCGACGGCACACAAACGACAACCACGGGAGCAGCGAAGCTCCGGCGGTTGTGCACCTTGCGGATGAAATACTTGATCATCTCCTCGGCCACTTCGAAGTCGGCGATAACACCGTCTCGGAGTGGGCGAATGGCGCGGATGTTGCCAGGTGTGCGGCCAAGCATCTGCTTGGCTTCCTCTCCGACGGCCAGGACTTGCTTCTTGCCCTTGACCTCGGCGATGGCCACCACGGAAGGTTCGTTCAGGACAATACCGCGGCCTTTAACGTAGACAAGGGTATTGGCCGTCCCAAGGTCGATGGCCATATCGGCGGATAGAAATCCGAAAAGTCTCGAAAACATAGAATCTCGTTAAAGAAAAATGGTCAACGAATCATTAATGCGGCGCCGCTCTGGAAAATAAAATAAAGAAACTTTCCAGTGCGACTCCGCATTTATAAAAGTTTGCAGGCCCCGTTACTAGGCCGAAAGCGCCGCCGGCGCGGTTTTTTCCCGTTTCACCAGCAACTTATTCAACGCATGTACATACGCCTTTACGGAAGCCACCATTGTGTCGGTATCCGCGCCCGACCCGTTGACGGTTTTACCGTTCTCATCGAGCCGCACCGTGACCTCGGCCTGAGCGTCGGTACCCTGCGTCACGGCATGCACTTGATAGAGTTGCAACTTGGCTTCGTGCGGGAACAAGCTCTTGATGCCGTTGAAAGCCGCATCAACGGGGCCGTCGCCGGTGGCCTCGCACGATTTGGTCTCGCCGTCGACCATCAGTTCCAACTTGGCCTGTGGCGGTTGATGCACGGTACCGCACTTGATCTCCAGAGAGGTCAGCTGAATACGATCCGTGACATGCATGACCTCGTCATCAACCAGCGCCACGATATCTTCATCAAAGACGTCTTTCTTCAGATCGGCCAATTCCTTGAAACGCCGGAACGCATCGTGACGCGCATTGTCGCCCAGGTCGTATCCCAGCTCGCCCAGCTTCTCATAGAACGCATGGCGGCCCGAATGCTTGCCCAGCACCAGCTTGTTGGCGGTCAGGCCGACCGATTCAGGTGTCATGATTTCGTAGGTGCGGACATCTTTCAAAACGCCGTCCTGGTGAATACCCGCTTCGTGGGCAAAGGCATTGGCGCCAACGATGGCCTTGTTAGGTTGCACGTTGAACCCGGTAACGCCCGATACCAGGCGCGATGCCTTGGTGATGTCGGTGGTGACGATATCGTTGGTGAAAGGCATCACGTCTTGGCGTGTGCGCAACGCCATGATGATTTCCTCCAGCGATGCGTTGCCGGCGCGCTCGCCGATGCCGTTGATGGTGCATTCCACTTGACGTGCCCCTGCGGAGACGGCTGCGAGCGAGTTGGCTACCGCCAAGCCCAGATCATTATGGCAGTGGACCGACAGGCGCGCTTTGTCAATGTTGGGCACGCGGTTCATGACCATCTTGATCAGCTCGGCATATTCATCGGGCACCGTATATCCCACCGTATCGGGGATATTGATGGTGCTTGCACCCGCCTTGATGGCACTTTCGATGCATTGGCACAGGAAGTCGTGCTCTGTCCGCGTACCGTCCTCAGCCGACCATTCCACGTCGTCACAGAAGCCGCGTGCGCGCGTCACGCTGTCGATGACGGCCTGGTGCACTTCTTCGGGCTCCATCTGCAACTTCACGCTCATATGCAGCGGGCTGGTCGAAATGAAGGTATGAATGCGTTTTTGCGCGGCGGGTTTCAAGGCCTCGCCGGCGGCATCGACATCCATGTTACCGGACCTGGCCAGACCGCACACGACGGCGTCCTTCACCACCTTGGCAACCTCGTTCACGGCTTCGAAATCACCGGGCGACGCGATCGGGAAACCGGCCTCGATGACATCGACGCCCATGGCTTCGAGCATTTTGGCGACCCGCAGCTTTTCTTCCAGGTTCATGGAGCAGCCCGGCGACTGCTCGCCATCACGCAAGGTTGTATCGAAGATGATGACCCGGTTCGGGTCCGTATCCGTAATATTCGTCATTTGAATGTTCCTTTAGATCAACTTAGGTCAACGACTCATAGAAGTTTGAGGTCGATCCCCTGAACGCGGCCACGCTTGGGTGGCTCACAATCTGCGCTCAGGGGCACCTAAGTCGAAGCGCCCCTGCTTCGATAAGCAGTAGGTCAAGGCCAAGCGCAAGCAATCCGCCACCCTGCTGGGTGTCAGCGGCAATCAACGAAATGTAGCGTTCGTCAATCATTGTAGCTGCGCGATCCTTGTTACGTTTCTCGGCCATGGCCGAAACTCCTTGAGACAAAACACCTTTAGCCTAAGACTTGTCAACCTGAATATGCACAGGGAGGCGTTGCGGAAGGGTTAATGTTGCACCGAAACCACGCCGCAGGCTGGCAAGACAAACTGAGAGGTGTCGGACAAGGCACGTGCACCCTTTGGCAATCGCAACTCATACATGTATACTCAACCCATGAATGACACCCGTGCGAACAACATGGACGGAGACATTGATATCGTCCGGACCTATTTGGAGCCGGATCGATCACCCGTTGATTATCATCAAGACGCCATAGCTTATTGGGATGAAATGCGCGGCGAACGCTGGGCACCGGCGTGGCCGGATATCTCGCTGATGGACTTTTCACCGACGGTCATCCCGATGATCAGCGTCACCGATATTACGCCCGAACCCTTGAGTTCCGTCTACCGGTTCTGGGGCACGAAACTGACCGAAATTCACGGCGGCGATTATTCCGGCAGGCCGCCGAACTTGGTGCCGCCGAAACAACTGGGGCTGGCCAATACGGGCGGCTGCGGGCGGCTGGTGAACGACAAGGCGCCGCACCTGGAAATCAAGGAATTCCGCAACCAGCGAGGCCTGCTGGGCAATGCCTTGGTGTTGCGCCTACCGCTCTCGGACGACGGCGAAAACGTCAATCATGGCGTCAATATTTACTACTTCGAACCTGCCGTCGACAATCAGCCGTTGGCGGATTTCTTCGCCGACGTATTCGCAAAACTGGATACCTAGCTCGCATACAAAAAGCCCCGCGCTCCGGAGAACGCGAGGCTGAATTGTTCGCTAGCTTGCGATGGATGCCTAGTTCTTGTCTTTGTCGACCAGCGCGTTTTCCGCGATCCACGGCATCATGCCACGCAGGCGTTCACCCACTTGTTCGACACCATGCTCGGCGGCGCGGCGGCGCTCGGCCTTGAAGTTCGGCAAACCGGACTGATTTTCCAACATCCAGTCGCGAACGAACCTGCCCGACTGGATATCTTCCAAGATGTCCTTCATGCGAGCTTTCGTTTCATCGGTGACAACACGCGGACCGGATTTGTAATCGCCGTATTCAGCGGTGTTGGAAACTGAATAGCGCATGTTGGCGATGCCGCCTTCATAGATCAGGTCGACAATCAGTTTCACTTCGTGGCAGCACTCGAAATAAGCCATCTCCGGCGCATAACCGGCTTCGACCAGGGTCTCATAACCGGCCATGATCAGCGCGCTGAGCCCACCGCAAAGCACGGCCTGCTCACCGAACAGATCGGTTTCGCACTCTTCCTTGAAGCTCGTCTCGACGATGCCGGCGCGGCCACCGCCAATTCCGGATGCATAGGAAAGGGCCAGGTCCATGGTGTTGCCGCTGGCATCCTGAGCAATGGCAACGAGCGTCGGCACCCCGGCGCCGCGCTGGTATTCGGAGCGCACCGTGTGACCGGGGCCCTTGGGCGCGATCATGAATACATCCAAATCGGCGCGCGGCTCGATCAGGCCGAAGTGCACGTTGAGGCCGTGCGCAAATGCAAGCGCGGCGCCTTCCTTCAGGTTGTCGGCCAAGTGTTCACGGTAGAGTTCCGCCTGGCCTTCATCCGGCGTCAGGATCATGAACACGTCGGAGACCTTGGCGGCCTCGGCGGCGGTCATGACGGTGAAGCCATCGTTCTCAGCCTTTTTAGCCGAGCCCGAACCCGGACGCAGCACGATGACGACATCCTTGGCGCCACTGTCGCGCAGATTCAAAGCATGGGCGTGGCCCTGGCTGCCGTAGCCTGCGATGGCGACTTTCTTGTCCTTGACCAGATTAACGTCCGCATCGCGATCGTAATAAACTCGCATTTGGTTTTACCCCTCGGTTGATCGTTCAAATTCGTCTAAATTCGTCCCGGGCTATCTAGCCGCCCTGCTCCATACTTGTCGCGCCGCGCGATATGGCGGCAACACCGGTCCTTGCGACACCGACGAGCCCCAGTGGCCGCATCAGTTCAACAAAAGCATCGACCTTGCTCGATTTGCCGACGATCTCGAAAATAAAAGATTCGTTGGTGCTATCGACCGCGCGCGCGCGAAAGATATCCGCAATCCTCAAACTTTCAACCCGCTTTTCGCCTTCGCTCGCGACTTTTATAAGTGCGAGTTCGCGCTCGACACTTTCACCATGCAGCGTCAGGTCGCTGACACGGTGCACCGGCACCAATCGGCCCAGCTGCGCCTTGATCTGTTCGATGACCATCGGCGTGCCGGATGTGACGATGGTGATCCTGGAAAGCGCATTTTCAATATCGACTTCAGCCACCGTCAGGCTTTCGATGTTGTAACCGCGGCCCGAAAACAGACCGATGACGCGCGCCAGCACGCCCGGTTCGTTGTCCACCAGGACGGCAATGGTATGGGTGTTTTCCGTTTGAATTTGGGCGTTCACGTTCTTCGCTCCCGATTATCTTTCTTTCAGCTGGTACGTACAATTGGCACTTAGACCAGCACCATGCCTTCTTCAGAGACCGGTTTTTCGGTCTCGTCCTTGGGTCCGAGCAGCATCTCGTTGTGCGCCGCGCCCGACGGAATCATCGGGAAACAGCTTTCTGTCTGTTCCACGTGGATGTCGCAAATGACACCGTTGTCGATCTTGATCATTTCCTTGATCACGTCATCGACCTCGCTGGGCTTGGTTGCCTGCAGACCAACCATGCCGAATGACTCGGCGAGTTTCTTGAAATCCGGCAAGCTCGACATATAGCTCTCGGAATAGCGGCTGCCATGCAGGAGTTCCTGCCATTGGCGCACCATGCCCATATAGAAGTTGTTGAGAATGAATGACTTCACCGGCAGGCCGTATTGCTTGATGGTTGAAAGCTCTTGTACGTTCATCAAAAATGACGCCTCGCCGGCGATATCGATACACAGCGATTTGGGGTGCGCGATCTGCACGCCCATGGCTGCCGGCAGGCCGTAGCCCATGGTGCCGAGTCCGCCCGATGTCATCCAGTGGTTCGGTTTGTCGAAGCCGAAGTACTGCGCCGCCCACATCTGATGCTGGCCGACCTCGGTGGAAATGTAGACGTCCTGCTTGTGTTTTTTGGTCAGCTCATACAGCCGCTCAATGGCGTATTGCGGCTTAATCACATCCTCGCCCTGTTTGTATTTCAGGCAATCAACATGCCGCCAGGATTCAATCTGTTCCCACCAGGCCTTGTTGGCCTTGGCTTCGGGTTTGGCTTGGGTCGAACGCCAGACCTTGATCATGTCTTCCAGCACGTGGCCCACGTCACCGACAATGGGGATATCGACCGGCACGTTCTTGTTGATGGAGGAAGGGTCGATGTCGACATGGATCTTCAGTGCGTCGGGCGCGAAGGCATCCAAGCGACCGGTCACCCGATCGTCGAAGCGCGCACCGATACAGACCATGACGTCACTGGCGTGCATGGCCATGTTGGATTCGTAAGTCCCGTGCATACCGACCATGCCAAGGTATTGTTTTTCGGATGCCGGAAACGCACCCAACCCCATCAGCGTCAACGTGCAGGGCGCGCCGGTCATTTTGACGAATTGCGTCAACAGTTGCGATGCGGCGGGCCCCGAATTGACCACGCCACCGCCGGCGTAAATGATCGGCCGCTTGGCCTTGGCGATGGCGGCAACGGCAGCCTTGATCTGCTTCAGATCGCCCTTCGTCGGCGGGTTGTAGCTCTTCATCTTGACCTTGGATTTCGGCGTGTACTCGCCCAGCGCCATCTGCACGTCTTTCGGCAGATCGACAACCACCGGGCCCGGGCGGCCACTGCGCGCCACGTGAAAAGCCTCGTGTATGATGCGGCCCAAATCGGCGATATCCTTGACCAGATAATTGTGCTTGGTGCAAGGCCGCGTGATACCGGTGGTATCGGCTTCTTGGAAGGCATCGTTGCCGATCAGATGGGTCGGCACCTGGCCGGTAAGGCAAACAATCGGGATGCTATCCATCAAGGCGTCGGTCAGGCCGGTGACCGCGTTGGTGGCACCGGGACCGGATGTCACCAACACCACGCCGACCTTGCCCGTCGAGCGCGCGTAGCCTTCGGCGGCATGCACCGCGCCGCCTTCCTGGCGCACAAGAATGTGGCGAATTCGGTTTTGCTGAAAGATGGCATCGTAGATCGGCAATACGGCGCCGCCCGGATACCCGAAGATATCGGTGACACCTTGCTCGTCCAACGCCTTCAGGATGATTTCCGAGCCGCTTATTTGTTCCTTGGCCATCTTACTCAACTCCGTATTGTCACCAAAAACCGGCCCTCACGGCTTCCCAGAATGCCGTTCGAACCGGTTTCATCACTTGAATCCCGTACCGAATCAAAAGCTTCCGGCCACGGGCAGGCGGAACCTAGTCACTCACAACCGGATGGTCAACACCAAATTCGGAATTTTTGGAAAGTTTTTTAAGGTCAATCTTTCCGATTATTACTCAAAATAGATAATCAAGGTTATAATATTTTATTTTTTCATCTTCCGATCCAATTCAACGATGACTTTCGCGGCCTCTCCCATGGCGCGGCCCCTCTCCATGCCGGGTCGGAGGCGTTTGTCATAGAGTGTGCGGATCAGGATTTGATCGGTGCGATTGAGGGCTGTCGGCTGGCTCTTGTTGTTGAACACCGATGGCTTGATCAAGTCGCTGTCATTGGGAAGTCCCAAAATCTGAGTCATTTCCTCCAGCACGCAGGCGTCCATCGCGCGCTCGGAGAGCTGGTTGTTGACAACGATCGTCGCCCAGACGATTCGCCCTTGCGATTGCGCGGTCAGAAAATAACA
Organism: Rhodospirillaceae bacterium; assembly: GCA_016845145.1. GTDB lineage: Bacteria > Pseudomonadota > Alphaproteobacteria > Rhodospirillales > Casp-alpha2 > TMED8. The sequence continues at coordinate 4,931 of JAERTE010000007.1, read as the reverse complement.
CACGCCCGGCTGGGCCAGTTTCTTCAACAATTTCGGTGGCGCTTTGGGCACCAAAAACGGCGCATGCATGGCCATTCTCGGGACGAACTGGATAAACACATTGTGTTTCGCGCCAGTCTTTTTCGCATCCTCCGCCGTAAGGCCGCTGGCCTTTAACAGGGCGCCCAGGTGTTTTCGGATCGGCGCGACTTCTTGCTTGGTGGGCCTGCGCTTGGCCAGCTTCAATTCCTTGCCGCCGCCGGCCTTAGCCACCATGTTTCCCGACATAGCCGACACCCGAATGCGGATCGGTCCGGTCCATTTCTGAATAACCGCGGAACCTTTCGAGCCGTACTCGGAGCCGAACACAACGTCTTCGAAAAACGCCGTCAATTGCCGTGCATTGGGTTGTTCGGCCGCCCCGGCGGGAAAAGCCAGCAGAACCAAGATCAGTACATATCTAACCATCATCAAACCCTAGCACGGTTACGCGGTATCAAGGAAATTCCCGCAAAAAATCCCCGGCGGCCTGAAGCGCGCGTGGCGCACCGGCCACGCCGAAATCTTCGATCGTGATATCGCCGTTCAACTGATGGCGAAACCATGTCATTTGGCGCTTGGCGAAATTTCGCGTCAATTGCTTGGCCTTCTCAATAGCCTCGACAAGTTCGCATTCGCCGTCGGCATAGCGCTGGAAATCCGGCACGCCGAGCGCTTTCAGGGCGGGTTGGTCGGGGTTCAAGTCCATGGCCGCCAGCGCCGCCACCTCATCCAATGCCCCCAATTCGACCATGGCATCGAAACGTTTGTTGATTCGCGCATACAAGGCATCACGATCCGGCATCAGAACGATGCGCAGAAACTGTGCATCCAGGGGCGGGGTGGTCGGCTGTTCCTTTTGCCACGCCGCCAGCGGACGACCCGTGGATCTAGCAACGGCGTAGGCCCGGATCATGCGCTGACTGTCGGCTGAGACCAGACGTTCGGCGGCTTCGGAATCGATTTCCATAAGCCGTGTCCGAAACGCGTCGCCGCCTTCGTTCGCATACAACCGTTTGGCTTCCTCGACGATCTCCGGCGCCACTTGGGGCACCGGCGCGATCCCCTCCATCAGGACTTTCAGATAGAGCCCGGTACCGCCGCAGACGATAGGCAATCGTCCGCGCGCACGGATCGCGTCGATGCACGGTAGCACCATCTCCAGCCAAGCACCGGCGGAACAAACCTCGGCAACGCTCATCGCGCCGTACAGATGATGCGGCACGCGGGCTTCGTCTTCGCTACTGGGCCGGGCGGTCAGAATACGAAGCTCACGGTATACCTGCATGCTATCGGCGTTAACGATCTCACCGCCGAATGCCTCCGCGATCTCAATGGCCAAAGCGGACTTACCGCTCGCCGTCGGGCCTGCAACGATGATGACAGGGCCGCTCATGCGGTTTCTTGCTGCATTGCAACAGTCAGGTTTTGCATCCGCCGACGCCTTCGTCTAATTGAGGTCGCCATGAGCGCGCAGTCTAACATGAACCCCTCCACGAACCATGTCCTCACCCTTGTCGCCGCCGAACCGGACGGCTTGAGTGAAGCCATTGTCGCCGAGGCGAGGGCCTCCCTCAATGCCGAAAACCATGAGACCGGCGAGCCGGACTGGCTGGCTGCGGGATTGGCATGTGACATTCCGTTTGCGGCCGATGGTATCGAAGGCATCCGCACCCATGTGCGCAAGGCCATTAATGGCGCGGCCAAGTCGATCGATCTGCATGCCGGGCCCGCCCAGGGCCGGCGCAAGAAACTGCTGCTGGCGGATATGGATTCCACTATCGTCACCTCCGAGACGCTCGACGAACTTGCTGCCTTCGCAGGCCTCAAGGACCAAGTTGCCGCCATCACCACGCGCGCCATGAACGGCGAGTTGGATTTCGAAGCTTCGGTGCGCGAACGGGTGCGGATGCTGACGGGTCTCGATGAAAGCCTGTTGGAGCGCACGTTTGAGGACGTGGAACTGACGTCGGGCGCGGAAACACTGGTACGCACCATGGCCGCCAACGGTGCGCGCTGCGTGCTGGTGTCGGGCGGGTTTAAATATTTCACCAGCCGCGTCGCCAAACTGTGTGGTTTCCATTTCGATTTCGCCAATGATTTTGTCATTGAAAACGGCAAATTGACCGGCGACGTCGCCGCCCCGATCCTAACCCGCCACGCCAAACTCGATAATTTGCGGACTCAAACCAAAGAATTGAACCTCAGCCTTGCGGAAACTACCGCCATCGGCGATGGCGCCAACGACCTGTTGATGATCCAAGCCGCCGGGCTGGGCGCCGCCTTCCACGGCAAACCCCTGGTCGCCGAAATGGCCCCGGCTCGCATTGATCATGGAGACCTTTCGGCGTTGCTGTATTATCAGGGTTACCGGCTGGACGGCTTCGCCTGTTGAATTGGCGGCACGCCCAATCGCCAATTGACCAACTCGCCGACAGCCGTACGATTTGAGGCATACTTCCACGCGTTGGGTGCTTGCCCGACCAAATGAAACGCCGGCGATGGTTCCATGAGCGGATCGGCGCCGAAACGAGGCATGAAAACGGATGAAGCGAGTTTTGGTCATCTTATCGTGCGCTGTGTTTGGTGTCGCCGCCTGTGCGTCGATCGTCGAAGAGCAGCGACAAACCGTGATGGTCGATACGCCGGCATGTCATCAGGCCCGTTGCCGCCTTACCAACAGCGAAGGTGCATATTTCGTTCCATCGTCGCCCGATCTCGTGGTCGTCAACCGGGCGTTCGGTAAACTGACAGTCGTTTGTGAGAAAGACGGTTTGTCGGCGACCTCCGTCCATACATCGTCGTTCAACGAGGGTCTGGTCGGCAATATCTTGCTCGGCGGCATTCCCGGTGCCCTGATCGATAGCGGCAGCGGTGCGGGTTACACTTATGACTCCATTTTGGTGAACCCCCTCCGTTGCGATGCGACGCCAAGCCAATAGCTGGAATCGCACGACCACTTCAAAGATGGAAACAATCGATGGCGATCCACCATTCGCGCTCGTAGGGATAGAGCGCGCCCAAATAAATCTGTCCATCGCCTTTGACGTCGGTGCCGGGTTGGAATCCGGGCGCCATGCCAATGAGGATGGTGGAGACGCAGATGGCGTTATTTTTATAGACAGCGAAAACATCGCGGCCGGCGACGCTGCGCTCGGTAAATTTACGGGTTTCTTGGGTCTCGGACCAACCCGCCAGTGTGAGTGCGGCACGGATGTGGGCGTGCATATCAACGAGTGTGCGGATTTGCGGGCCTTCGAAATGGGCGCCTGAGCCGACAGTCAGTAACCGACAGATGCGGCCCTTGATGCCGAACTCGTTAGGTGGAAACTCGAACTCCATGCGCCTAAAGCCGGGCCCGACCGGCAGGCCGTCCTCGACGGCACGGCGCACTTCGTTGCACTCGGCCTGTGGCAACGGCTTCACCAATTGCGCCTTGGCCGGCAGGGAGCGTAGCGCGCCCACGGGTGGCGGGGCGGCGAAAAACACCGCAGCCGCAACGCTCAACAGGATGATCCGCAACCCCCGCATGGCCGCATGGTAGGCGAAAAATGCTTTTCGCCCAAGCGGTTATGTAGAATTTACCAAACCGGGCTACTGGATAACGATTTTCGGTGCGTCGGCTTCCTGCTGCGCCAGGGTAGTTTCGATTTTCCCGGCCACTTCAAGGGCGATGGACTTGTACGATTTCGCATGTTCCCCGTCCGGCTGCGAGACCACGATGGGTGAGCCGCCGTCAGACGTGACCCTGATCTCGATATCCAAGGGAATTTCGCCCAGGAAATCACAGCCCAACCGATCAGCTTCCTCACGCGCGCCGCCGTGGGCGAAAATCTCCGAGCGTTCGCCGCAATGCGGGCAGGTGAAATAGCTCATATTCTCGATGATGCCGAACACCGGCACGTCCACTTTACGGAACATATTGAGACCTTTGCGCGCATCCAACAGCGCAATGTCTTGCGGTGTGGAAACGATGATCGCACCCGTCAGCGGCACGCGCTGCGCCATGGTCAACTGCGCGTCACCGGTGCCCGGCGGCATGTCGACCACCAACACGTCCAGCTCACCCCAATTCACGTCGCGCATCATCTGCTCAAGCGCCGACTGCACCATCGGGCCGCGCCAGATCATCGGCGTGTCGTCCTCGACCAGGAACCCGATAGACATCACCTTGATGCCGTAATTCTCCATGGCTTCCAGATTTTTGCCGTCGTTGGAGACCGGCTGGCCGGTGATACCCATCATCCGAGGCATCGACGGCCCATAAATATCCGCGTCCATCAGGCCGACCTTCTTACCGGCAGCAGCCAAACCCAACGCCAAGTTGACGGCGGTGGTTGATTTGCCCACACCACCCTTGCCCGACGCCACGGCAATGATCGACGCCACGCCCGGCAGAGCGTTGCCTGTTGGTTGCGGCGCCGCGCCGGTCGAGCCGGGGCTGGTGGGTTGTGGCGCGGGTTCCGCAGGTTGCTGGGCTTTTTCGGCTGTCAGCACCACGGTCGCGGTCAATACACCGTCCAGCGCATGCACGGTTTTTTCGGCTTCTTTGCGCAAGGGTTCCATCTTCGGCCCCTGTTCGGGGTCGACCTCGATGGCGAATGCCACATGGCCGTCCTTCATCTGCAGGCCGCGCACCATGCCCGCCGACACGATGTCATTACCGCTGATAGGATCCTTCACGTTCCCGAGAGCGCCCAGGACCGTTTGTTCATTGATGTCCGCCATGCCTTGCAAACTCCGCTTGATCGACCGATATTCCAAATAACGCGCCACGGCGTGGCGCTTTCGCTATAGGAAGTAGCGTAAGTTTTCTGATTTACAAGCTCGGCAAGTGAAATTTGCCGCAGTTTTATTCGCGAAAGGACTTCGAATGCCCTGGAATTCACAAGGTGGCGGCCCCTGGGGAAGCG
>JAERTE010000006.1 GCA_016845145.1 Rhodospirillaceae bacterium | reverse complement strand
AATTTTTGCATCCACGGCTGGATCAATGTGTTCAGGGTAGTGCGTGGCGAGCGTCTCTTTCACGTAATCGCGGGCACGTTCTTCCATGTCTTTGGCACCGTCCTCTTCCCATGCCTGCGGCGTGGCCCTGTCGGCCAGGGCGGGGTAATTATACTCACGTTCCATCAGATTGATGGTCTGACCATGCCCCAGATAGTGGCCGGGGCCGTTCAGGTTCACGTCGGCAATTACATCCAGCGACAGCGTTTCATCGGTGACTTCGATGCCTTTGATGGCGCGAAGGATATTGCCCAGCATATCGTTGTCGATCACGAAGCTTTCCAGCGTACATCCCAACAGGCTTGCATGCATGCCAGCGGACTCGTGAACCATGCTGGCACCGGCCATGCCGGCGAGTAATGTTGTGTAGGCCTTCTCGGCACCTGATTGTGCATCGGAAATCTTGGCATCGGCCATGCCCGCCGGAACACTGGTCGGCAGGTTATAGAAAGCACCCATTTGTGCCGAAGCTGCGGACAGCATGGCCTGCTCGGCGCTGCCGCCGCTCATGGCACCGGTGCGCAGATCAGCAACAAACGGCCAGGGCGCGAAGGCAACCGGATGGCCCGGCGCAATGGCATGGACATAGACCAGACCAGCGATGGCTTCGGCGATCACCTGCACCAATGACCCTGCGAGCGCGGCGGGGGAGGTTGCCCCGGCCTGCGGTGCGGATGCGATCATCAGCGGCATACCTGCGCGAATTGATGCTTCCTTGATAGCGCAGCGCTCGGCGGCATAGCGGAGCGGCGGCACACCATCACCCTGTACGGAATGACAGCATGGCGCTTTCTTGAATCGGCCTTCACCGCCCAATGCCATGTCGAACATCTCGGTAACCAGACGAACATTTTCCACGCTGCCCATGGTGATGCCCCAGGGTTTGCTGGTTCCTGATATCAGCGCGTAGGCCGTGTTGATGTCTAGGGAATCCACATCCATCATGTCACGCGCGATCAGGGGGCGATAGCACCAGTGGATGTTTGGTAACGTGTCGATCAACCGCACCACGTCATACAGGTCCGCCAGGGTGGGCTCGCGGTATTTCTTGTCATGGAAATCCCGGATACTAACTGCACCACCAGCCGTTCCGTAATGTGGGTGGTTGGGGGCGATCTCAATGCTGCGCGACTCATCAAGGCCGTGCAGCGTCCACGTGCGGCAGGCCGCGGCGATGGCGTCTTCTGCCAGTGACCGGGGGATCAGGATGCGATCATGCTCACTCAGTTTGCCGCCCTGTTCCAGAATGGCTTTTCCGCCATCGGGCATGTCGCCGATGATACCCATGCCGACAGTTTCCAGCGTGTGCAGCGCACCTTCGTGGATGCGTCTGACACCTTCGTCTGACAAGGCTCGATATTGCCCGGCGGGGTAGCCCTCGGTGAGGGTTTCAACGGCGTTTGCCTGTGCTTCGCGTTGCGCGACGCGGGCGGACCGCCCGCCACTTCGGCGGGACGGTTTGGTGGTGCTGGCGGTCATCGTGCGTATCCCTAGATTTTTCGAGCAGCCATCATGCCTTCATAGATGGCTTCTTCGGCTGAACGCGGACTGAGGCAGTCTCCTGTCATGTGCAGTTCAATCTCTGCACCCTGTAATTCCTCTTCCAGAGTTGTAACAGGCTGGTGCCCCTGCGCAATGACCAGTGTATCCATGCCTTCACACACCATGGCCTCGCCGGATGTGTTGTGCTGGAAGTACGCCGTGTCGCCATCCGCGCCATACAGCCGTGCATAGGGAATGACCTCGACACCCAGTTTGTTTAACTCGCCAGCCCAATGCCAGCGCAGGTATTTTTGCAGGTTCTGCGCTGCCATCTCGCCATCTACGCACAACCGCACGTGGGAGCCTTCCCGCGCTAGTTTTTCTGCGACGCCCGTGCCGACCCAATCGCACCGCCAGTCGGCGACGATCACGGAGGCGCCGGGATTAACTTCGCCCTTCAAAACCTGCCAGACGTCAACAGAGTGGGTGTCTTCGGAAATTTCCACACTCGGGGGAAGGTAGGGCGTTGCCCCTGTCGCGACGATCACCGCGTCTGCTTGTTCCGCTTCCACGAGGGCTCGGTCAACGGGCGTGTTCAGCCGGATTTCAACACCGGCGAGTTCCATTTCGTGACGCAGGTTATCCACTAGCACGCCAAATTCTGCGCGGCCGGGGAGTGTCTGGGCCAGCAAGACCTGCCCGCCCAACTGACCTGATTTTTCGCACAGAACCACATTGTGCCCACGTTCAGCAGCCACGGCAGCGGCTTTCATGCCGCCGGGACCGCCACCGGCAACGAGGACCTTTTTGGTCGTTTCTGCCTCCGGGTGCGCCCCCAGCGTGAGCTCCCGGCCCGTGATGGGGTTCTGGATACAGGAAATCCGGACGCCCATATGATAGTGGCCGATACAGGCCTGGTTGCAACCGATACAGGCGCGAATGTCGTCAACCTTTCCAGCCTTCGCTTTATTGGGCATCTCCGGGTCGGAAATCATCGCGCGCGTCATGCCGCACATGTCCGCCTGGCCCTCTGACAAAATCTGCTCTGCCAACTGCGGCTGGTTGATCCGCCCGGCAACAAAGACCGATTGGCGAACCTCTCGTTTGATGGCTTCCGCGTGGGGCGCGGTGTAAGCA
>JAERTE010000005.1 GCA_016845145.1 Rhodospirillaceae bacterium | reverse complement strand
CGCCGGTGGTGAATACATAATCGAATTCCGCGCGCAGCTGGTTGACGGCGGAGACGATGGTTGCCTCGACATCGGGGATCACGCGCACTTCCGTCAAACGGATGCCGATGGCGTTCAGATTTTCGCCCAGATATTGCAGATTGGCGTCGCGGGTGCGCCCTGAAAGCACCTCGTTACCGATAATGAGCAGGGCGGCTGTCACAGATTTATGATCGTTCATGGCGCCACATTAACAAGCGGCCACCTGAATGAAAACGGCCCCGATGCCTGGTGCACCAGGGCCGCCCCAATCAATGCATCCGATGCTAGTACAAGGCCGCGTGACGCTGCGGTTTGTCATTACGGATTTCCCATGTGCCGTCAGCGCGGCGGCACGCGGTGCCATAGCCGGTCTCGCGCTGACCATCGACATAAATGGTGGTCTCGTATTCGCGGCAGTAGGCCTGCGTGCGGCGATCGTAGCCGTCGCGTTTCGGCGTAACGGTGCCGCTATGACCAGAATCGGGATTGTTCCAGCTGATACGCTCGCCGACAGGGGCTTGGTGCGCTTTTTCCTGCGCTTGGCCCATATAGGCCCGGTCTGCGCGGTCAAGCGATTGACCGACGTTTCCGCCCAAAAAAGCGCCAGCCAGCGCGCCAACGGCAACCGCCGCCATCTGCCCCTTGCCGCCACCGACCTTGGAGCCGGCCCAGCCACCGAGCCCGGCGCCGAGAATTGTCCCAACCGATTGTTTCGGGTTCGCCGCATGGTCTGTGACGCAACCGGTCAGCAACGCTGTTGCAAGACCCAGCGAGATCAGCAATTTCGATTTCATCATGTTAGCCTCCAGTGGCTATGGATCAAAAAAATCTAGAGCACAGGTTTTATGTTCATTTTTATAAGCATAATTGCATCTATTTTTAATGTCAAATTTTAATTTCATTTTTGCATGTATTTTTTTATATTCACTTCATCACTCACCCCGCTCGAATGGAGCCTGCCGTGTCCCCGACCTACTCTCGTGCCCAACGTCACCGTTATCTCGACTTCTTGGGGGCCGTCGGTGGGCGCTGGATTGAGGTGTTCGACGGCAACACCGAGTTCTATTCCGCCGCCTATTGGGATCTGCTGAAGGAGGTGTGGCGCCACGACGAACCGGTGCGCAAGACCGATGCGCTTGGTTTCATGACCAACGTCAAAAGCCCGCACACGGCTGGGAAATACATCGAGTCGGCGCTGGCCTATGGTTTTTTGGTGGAGACCGACAACCCCGCAGATGCGCGCTCCAAGCTGATCTCGCTGTCGCCGGACATGCGCGCCAAGCTCGATACCTTTTTCGATGCGGCGGTGACGGCTCTGCACGACGCATCAAGCGACATTCAGGCAGATACTTAAAGGAAGTCCCTGAGGAGCGCGATCAGCGGCAGGTCGGCGGGTGGCATGGGCAGTGCCGTCATGTCCACGGGCCGCACCCATTTCAGCGCCTGCCCTTCAAGTCCCGTCGGCGTGCCTTTCCATACCCGGCAGGCATAGACCGGCATCAACAGCTGGAAATCCTCGTAGCGGTGGCTGGCGAACGTCAGGGGGGCTAGGCAACTGCGGGTGATATCAATGCCCAGTTCCTCGTTCAGCTCGCGCACAAGGGCGGCTTCTGGGCTTTCGCCGTCCATCAATTTTCCGCCCGGCAACTCCCACAGGCCAGCCATGGATTTGCCTTCCGGGCGTTGCTGCAGCAACACGCGGTTGTCCACATCGACCATCGCCACAGTCGCCACCAGCACAACCGGCAACGCGCCATCCTCGGCGCGCTCGGTGGCGTCATAGCAGCCGGGGTCAGGACCGGTAATCGGCATTGATTTCGATGTAGCCATGGGTGAGATCGCAGGTCCAGACCGTGGCGCTGCCGTCGGCGATACCGACATCGACAGCGATATCGATCTCTTGGCCTTTCATGTGTTGAGCCACAGGTGTTTCGTCAAAGCCATCGACAGCGGCGCCAACCTCGGCCACCGGCACGCCGCCGATAACAATGGCCAGCTTGTCCCGGTCCGCCGCTTCTCCCGCTTTGCCGACCGCCGCGACGATACGCCCCCAGTTGGCGTCCTCGCCGGCGATGGCGGTTTTAACCAACGGCGAGTTGGCGATGGCGAGCCCAATGCGTTTGGCCGCGCCGTCGTCCTCAGCACCGGTGACAGTGACGGCGACAAACTTAGTCGCCCCTTCCCCATCGCGCACAATTTGGTGGGCAAGATCGAGCATGACCTCTTCCAGCGCCGTTCTGAACGCGTCCAGATTGGGATCATCAATGGATGTGACCTCCGCATGCGCGGGCCCAGCACCGGTGGCGAACAACAACACGGTATCGCTGGTGGAGGTGTCGCTGTCGACCGTGATCGAATTGAACGAGCGCTCGACCGCCGGCGACAAAGCCGCCTGCAACACGTCAGCGGGCAACTTGGCATCGGTAAACACGAAACCCAGCATCGTCGCCATATCCGGCGCGATCATGCCGGAGCCTTTGCAGAAGCCGGCAATGGTCACCTCGGCGTCGCCTATGCTCACTGTACGCGACGCGCCTTTGGGAAACGTGTCGGTGGTCATGATGGCCCGCGCGGCATCTTCCCAGGTGGCGGCATTGTCGGCTGCGGCAAGGTTGCCGCCCAAGCCCTCCAGATGCTCGACAATACGCTCATAAGCCAAAGGCTCGCCGATAACGCCGGTGGAAGCGGCATAAACCCGGTGCGGACGACACGCCAGCACGTCGGCCACCGCGCGCACCGTACCTTGCACAGCCTCGCGCCCGTGACTGCCGGTAAAAGCATTGGCATTGCCGGAATTGACCACCATACCACGTGCCTCGCCCTCAGGCAGGCATTCCTTGCACCATAGGACCGGTGCCGACGCGGTCTTGGATTGGGTCAGTGTTCCGGCGACCGTGGTGCCCGGCGTCAGTTCGGCCAAAAGCACATCGGTGCGGCCCTCGTATTTGACGCCGCACGCGCCCGTCGCCAGCCGCACGCCGGCAACGGCGGGAAGCGCGGGAAAGGTTGAGGGGGCGAGCGGTGAAACCGGTTTTGTCGCGTTCATAATACCGTCCGGCGCCGTCGCCGGGCCGGTCCTCAGTTATTTTTTCGGTTCGGCTTTTTTATCCGTCAACGGTTTGCCGTCAAGGGTGAAGCGGGTAATCTTGGATTTCTTGCGCAGATTTTCCACATAGGCGGTGCCGCGTTCTTGCGAGATTTCGTTCCGCAATTGATCGGCAACGCTGGCGAAAGTCGGCGCTTCGGCCTTGCGGCGGTTCTCCACCTTGATCACATGAAAACCAAACTGCGTCTTCACCGGCGCTTTGCTGTGGCTGCCTTTCTCCATGGCGAATGCCGCCGTCTCAAACTCAGGCACCATCTGGCCTTTGCCGAAATATCCAAGATCGCCGCCGTTGGGGCCCGACGGACCGGTTGATTTCTTTTTTGCCAATTCAGCGAAATCACCGCCCTTGTCCAACTCCGTGATGACGGCTTTGGCTTCTTTTTCCGTCTTCATCAAGATATGACGGGCGTGCACTTCTTCTTTTTCACCCAGTCCGGCGACCATGGCGTCGTAGCGTTCTTTCAATGCTTCGGCGCTGACGTCGCGGGTCATCTCTTTTTGCAGCACTGTGCGCTGCAAAAGCTGATCTTCAATCTGCCGCATCTGATCGCGGAAATCAGGGTCTTCGTGCAGTTTGCGCGCCCGCGCGTCATCAGCCGCCAACTTGCTATCAATCACGCTATCCACGAGTGCGGGGAATATCTGCGCGAACGGGACCTGTTGGTACTGCTTGGGCAACCGCTGATGCGCTGCTTCGATATGAGATTTCAGGATTTTGTGGCTGTTGACGGTTGCTACAACCGGGTCGTCTCCTGCGGCCCATGCCGGCACGGCAATGGCGCTAACAAGGGCGGCGGCAATCAGGCGGGAGCGGAGCGTGGTCATATTTATAATCCTTTGCGATTTGAGCGCGGCAGTATAGAGCCCGCAGCCCGGCAAAGAAATCACGATAGGGTGAATGAAACGAACTTTTTCGAGCTTCCCGACACATAACACAGCACTTAAATGAAAATTAACGCCCATCATTGAGGCTTACGGCATGCGAATGTTGAGTATCATTGCCGCGATTCTGTTCATCGCGCTGGCGCCATCGCCGGTGCGGGCCGAGCCCGTCAGCAACGCCAAGATCATTCGCAACTTCGATATCGTCGCTTTCGGCAACGAATACACAGGCCGGCGCTACAAACATGTGCGCAAATGGAAGGCACCGATCCGTGTCGGCATCCAGGGTAAGAACTACCCGCCCTACTTCGAAGCCTTCGTCAAACAGCACATCCGAGATATCTGGGAGATCACCGGCCATCCCATCGAGTTGTATTATTCCTGGTCGTTGCATAAGGCCAAAAAACTGGCCAAGGATTTCGACCCTACAAAAGTCAATTTCATCTTGTTCTACCTGCCGACCAAGGACATCCCGAAAGCCGTCGCCAAATACTTCGACGACGATGAGACCCAAGTGCGCCAAATGGTCAAGATCACGACCTGTTTCGCCAAATTCGGCACCAAGGGAAACGAGATCAAATGGGCGATTTCGGTATTTCCGGCCGAACATCCGAAGAATTACATGCGGGCCTGCGTGGTCGAGGAACTGACGCAAGTGTTGGGCCTGCCGAACGATTCAGCGCAAGTCGCCCCCTCCATCTTCAACGACAAAAGCCAACACTTCGAACTTACCGATCACGACCGCTGGATGCTGAAGATGCTCTACGATCCGCGCATCGCGGTCGGCATGCCGCGCGAGGCGGCGATATCCGCAGGTCGCCAGATATTGAAAGAACTGCGTCCCAATCATTAGGCCATATTGTTTACCATGATTCTCCCTTCCAACCTTTGCGGGGAATCGTTATTATCCCGACGTGAAAATGGGGGGGACTCATATGGAAACGAGATTGCGACTGAGGGATCGCGAGCAGAATACCTCGCCCCGTGAACGCGAGCTTTTCAATATACTTGATAGCGTTCCCTTCGCGTTTTCCATCGTGTCCCTAGAGAACCGTCAACGGGAGTATTTCAACCGTTCTTTCGTGGACCTGTTCGGAGGAAGTCTAGCCGGTGACCTGACCAACGATCTGATGGCGGCCAACATATCCGACAGTTACATCGACCCAGAAAAGCGGGCCTGGAATTGGAAAACTTTCGAAATCCATCGCCGGATCGATTCTACGGAAGAACGGCGGCTTAGACTGGATGGGTCCGTGTGGTGGTCGTTGTCAGGATGGCAGCCTTTCACCTACCAGGGACGAGAAGCTGTGCTGGTCTGGAACTTCGACATTACCGACCGAAAACAAGCCGAAGACGCGCTGCATACCGCCATGCAGAAAATCGACACCGCCAATCGCAATCTTGAAGATAAAATTCAAGCACGCACCAAGGACCTGAAGAAGGCCCGAGATAGCGCTGAAACCGCCAATCGTTCGAAAAGCCAATTTTCGCCAATATGAGCCACGAGCTCCGCACCCCGTTGAACGCAATCATCGGGTTCTCTGATATAATCAGGACATCCGCGCTTGGTGAGTCGGACCCTCGCTACCGCGAATACGCACACGATATTTATGAATCCGGGCAGCATCTTCTCGATTTGGTCTCGGACGTACTCGACTTGTCGCGGCTCAATACCGGCGATATCGAAATCCACAAGGAACCGGTCTCTGTTGCCGCCATTTTCGACTCTTGTAAACGGATGTATGCGCACCGGGCGGATAAACTTGGGCTTCGTCTCAAATTCTCTACCCCTGATGATCTGCCGCCTTTGCACGCCGACATGCTACGTGTCCGCCAAGTGCTGTACAATTTAATGGACAACGCCATGAAATTTACCTCCGCTGGCGGAATCATTGAGGTCCTGGCCCGAGAGAACAAAGACGGCGCCATTGCGATCGAAATCCACGACAATGGGATAGGCATCGCCAAAGAACATCATGATCTCATTTTCGAGAAATTCGGCCAAGTCCGAGATAGTATTGACCATTCCCACGAAGGGGTTGGAGTTGGAATTGGCTTGGCTTTATGCCGGCGGTTCCTTGAACTGCACGGTGGGACTCTGACATTGAAGAGTGCCCTCGGCGAAGGAACCTCCATCACGTTGCTATTTCCACCCGCCGAAAACGCCTGATTGCTTAGTCCAGCCGAGCCAGTCCCATGTCGTCCAAAATGGAATAAGCCGCCGGCACCACGAACAACACCAGCACCGTCGCCGCCAGCAAGCCAAACGCCAGACTGGTCACCAGCGGGATCAGCACCTGCGCCTGCAGGCTGGTCTCGGACAAAATCGGCAACAACCCGACGATGGTCGTCAGCGAGGTCATCAAAATCGCGCGAAAACGCGCCCGCACGGCCATGGGCGCGGCTTCGATCACGCTTTTTGCTTCGCCGTGGTAATGCTTGATAAAGTTGACCAGCAAAATGGAATTGTTGACCACCACGCCGGCCAGGGCCGCAAAGCCCAGTATGCTGGGCATGGTGAAATCCAGGCCCATCAGTAAATGCCCGGCGACGGCACCAATAAACGAGAACGGTATAATCACCATCACGACGAACGGCTCCACATAGCTGCGGAACTGAAAGCTCAGCAACAGGAAGATGCCAATCAGGCCGAGCAAAAACCCGCGGATCATGGAAGCTCGCGTGGTGCCGGCCTCGCGCTCGGACCCTTGTAGCGACAGATTGACACCGGGATAGCGCTTCAGCAAATCGGGGAAGAAGTTCGCCCGTGTATCCGCGATCAATTCCGCCGCGTTGGCCTGGCCGGGCTCGATATCACCTTGCACCGTGACCGTACGCCGCCCGTTGATCCGATTAATGCGCGAATAGCCGCGCCCCAAAGACCAATCGGCGACGGCGCTCAATGGCACCTGATTGCCCTCCGCCGATGTGATGGTGAAATCATCCAGGTCCGCCATGCTGTCGCGGTCGCGCGCCTCCAGGCGCACATCGATTTCATAGGATTCCTTACCACGCTGAATTTCGCTGATGGTCGTGCCATGGAACGCCGAGCGCAATTGATCGGCGATGGCGCGTCCGTCGATCCCTAGCGTCGCGGCACCATCCTTTAGGCGCAAGCGGACTTCGGGTTTGCCGGGCCGCAGGTCGTCAATCAAGTTGATAACGCCGCGGTAACGCATCAGCCATATTTTGAGTTCAGCCGATGCCGCCTGCAACTGCGCAAGATCGTCTCCTTCCAGCCGGATTTCGATATCCAGACCGCCGGGTCCGATCGAGGGTTCGGTAAATTTCACAAACACCACGTCCGCTAGATCGCCGGTCTCCTTGCGCCATTCGCCCAACACATCATCAATCTTCACGGTCCGTGTTTCCGATTCCAACAGGTCGGCGACGATGGTCGCCACGTGCGGGCCGGTCTCGTAGGCGTCGGTGTTTTGGTTGAACTTGTAGGTGACGTTCTTGACCAGAGACTGCCCATCCGGCTGCGCCCGAGACAAACGCTCGTTCACCCGCCCAAGCGTCCTATCCAGTTGCTCAACCACGCGCTCGGTGCGTGCCAGCGGCGTGCCTTGCGGCAACAAAATCCGTGCCTCCATGACATCACCATCGAGGTCCGGGAAGGCAGAGAACTTCAACAGCCCACCGGCAATGGTGGCGAAGGTCAACAGCAGGCAGGCAAGCGCAATGCCGACGGTCAAATATCGCCACTGCACGGCCAACACCGCCAACGGGCCGATAACCTTATCGATGGTACGGCTGATAAATCTATCCATGGCTTGCTGCACAGGCCCATGTTTCTCTGCGCCATGGGCAAGCGCATGATTGAGATGACGCGGCAAAATGATGAACGCCTCAACCAACGACACCATCAACACCAACAGCATCACCACCGGCACGACACGCAGGATGTTGCCGATATCGCCCTTCAGGAAGGCCAGCGAGCCGAAAATACAAGCCGTGGTGACGAACGAGGCGAACACACTGGGCATCACCTGCCTGACCCCGTCGATGGCCGATTCCAGCGGTGATTTTCCCTTTGCCCGATGGCTGGCTATGTTTTCCGAGATCACGATGGCATCATCCATCAACAGGCCAATGACAATCAACAGGCCCACCATGGTCAGCATGTTGATGGAGTAGCCGATGACACTCATCATCGCGATGGCGCCCAGGAACGATACCGGCAGCCCCATGGCCACCCAGAACGAGTAGCGAAAGCCGAAGAATATCCACAGCGTCGCCAGCACCAGAAACAACCCCTGCCCGCCGTTACGGAGCAGCAACTGCAACCGGTCGCGGACAATGGATGAGATATCGCGCGTGATTTGCAGCGTAATGGCTTTCGGCGCCGTCTGACGTTCGCGCTCCAGGAAGTCGTTCACCGCATCAATGACGTCGAGCGTATCTTCGCTCTCGGTCTTGGTAACATCCAAGATGGCGGCCGGTTTGCCGTTGAACACAGTCTTCTCTTCATCCAGATCGAAGCGATCGGAGATGCTGGCGATATCGCCCAGGCGCACCTGCCCCCCACCTGCACTCGACACCACCACGAGATTCCGGAAATCGGCCACCTTTTTGCGTTCATCGGCGAAACGGATCAATAACTCGCGCGCCGAAGTCTCGATGCTGCCTGAGGGCAAATCGACGCTTTGGCGTTGAATGGTGGCGGCGATATCGGCGACGCTGATGCCGTATTGGCGCAGCGTTGCGTCGGCCAACTCAATCCGTACCTGATGATCCGAGAACCCGCGTATATCGACCTTCGGGATTCCGCCCCAGCGCAGCATCCTCGCCTTTACTTCTTCCGCGTAGGCTTTCAAGTCGGTCTTGCTGGCTGGCCCCGTCACGGCAACAGAGGCGACAAAATCGGTGCGGCCAAGCTGACGAACCGTCGGCGGTTCGGCCGTGTCGGGGAAATCGTTAATCGCCTCGACCTCGGTTTTGATATCGTTGGTAAAGCGGTCGAAATCCGCACCCTCGGCCATTTCGATCACCGCCTTGCCGGTGCCCTCATTGGCTTCGCAGATCACCTCGAAAACATTGGTGACGCCATCGATGGCATCTTCGATGCGCTGGCAAACGGCTTCTTCCACGTCTTCGGGTCTGGCGCTCGGATAGATCACCCGAACCTCAACCTTGTTCGGCTCAACCCGCGGAAAGGTCTCGCGCTGCAAGGTCGGCCAGGCCATCATGCCGACGACCAGAAACCCGATCATCAGCAGGTTTGCCGCTGTTGGGTGGTCGGCGAAAAAGCGGATCACTTATCTGCTCCTGGGACCTCTCCAGCGCCAGCCTGGCGTTGCATGGCTGCACTGAGTTCCGCATCAACTTGCGGCTTCAGCAACATACCGACAACAGCCGGGGTGAGATCGGAAACGACGACCTTGTCGCCCGGCCTCAAACCGTCGCTGATGGTGACGATGTCGTCCTGGGAAAGCCCCGCTTTGACCGACCTGACAGCAAGCCGGCTGTCCGTGTCGACAACATGGAGTTTGCCGTCACGCAGTGCCGCGCGCGGCACCACCAATTGCCCGGCAACGGACTTGGTGCGGAGCTCCATTTCAACGAATAATCCCTTGGCCAAGGGCGGCCGCTTGCCGGGAATGGCTTGTGCGTAAGGTCCATCCACCACGGCAATGACGCCGACGGTGCGGGTTTTCGGATCAATAGCATCGCTGATTCGCGCAAACTGCGCCGGCCAGGTGGTGATCTGGTCACCGGTTTTCAAAACGATCAGAACCTCAAAACCCAAACGATTGACGATATCGCTGACCGTGCCGCTGTTGATACCGTGCGGAATATCATCGCCGGCAACAGCCTTGGCCATGTTGAGAAACCGCCCGATGGACATCTGCGCTTCCACTTCGGCGGTTTCCACGCCATCTAATGTGGCGAGTGTCTGTCCTGCTTGTGCAAATTGCGCCACTTCCACGTCAACATCCACCACCCGCGCAGCAAACGGCAATGCGATGCGCGTGCGCGCCAGATCCAACTGCGCCGAGCTCAGTTGCGCTGAATAAACTGCTTTCTGTTCGGTCTCGGCATCACGTTGGATCGGAATCAAGCGCAACGTATTTTGCAGATCCTGGACGATCTTCCGCTGGGAGAGAATTTCTCGGGTTTTCGTATCGACGGCAGTTTCCGAAACGTTGCCACGCGCCAGAAGTTTCTTTTGACGATCCAGTTCGGCCTCGGCGATCTGAAGCGCGCGGCGCTCGATCTTCAATATCTCACGGGTGTTGGTTTCAGACGCGCCAAATTCCCGGATTCGCGCCTCGCTGGCGCGGATATTGGCCTCGGCCTGAGCGACATTGAGCTTAAAATCGGCCGGCGAGATACGGATGATCTCAGTACCTGCCGGTAAAATGGCGCCTTTTTTTAGCTTTGGATGGACGAATTCGACCTCGCCGCCGACTTGGCTGGCGGCGGACCATTTCTTGCCGGGCGTTACTGCGCCGAAGCCGGTAATGCGCGGCACCACGTTTGTTTCGCGCACCTCAACGACCCGCACCACGCGCGCCAGTTCGCTCGCCGGCTTAACGACGGGTGGCTGTTTGCGCGAAATCACGAATGCCAAAACCGCCGCTGCGATCAATATCGGCGGTAAGATCAGCAGTTTCCGTTTCAGGTTGGCCATGCGGCAATTCTCCGGTTCATTTATGCCCGGAGCTTATCCCAACACACAGGGAGATGCGAGGTTTGCGGGTGTGACAAATATCACCGAAGTCCCGCCAAATAGCCTCTATCAAAGAGGTTGCACGGGGGGCGAATGCAGGCGCAAACCTTGTTTCCAAGGCTTTGGAGTATTATGTAACCGCCAGTCAGCGGGAGTTCTTCAACCGTTTTTTGCGAGGTGAGACAACATGCGTAAATACTTGCACATCAACTTGGCCGACCGGAGTGTTCAATCGGAAGAATTGAGCGGCGAAACACTGGCCCGCGCCGGGCGTTATTTGATCGCCAAAACGCTGACTGAGAAAAACCTGGCGGGTGTCGATCCGCTGTCACCGGAGAACCCATTGATTTTCTCCGCCGGACCTTTTGCCGGCACCAACTTCTCAAATGCCAACCGTATCAGTGTCGGATGCAAGAGCCCGCTGACCGGTGGCATCAAGGAATCCAACGCCGGCGGCAACTTTGCCTTCGCCATGGGCCAGTTGGAAATCGCCGGTTTCACGCTCGAGGGCGCATCGGACGACTGGGTGGTGATCCGCATCCCGAAAGAAGGCGAGATTACGTATGAACCCGCCGATGAGTATCTGGGACTTGGCTTGTTCGATACCGCCGAGAAGCTGTACGACAAATACGGCAAGAAAGTCTGCCTTGGTATTTGTTCGCCGGTGGGTGAGTACGGGGGCCTGATCGGCGGCATTGCGTTCTCCGACCCCGAAGGCCGCCCGGTGCGGATATCGGCGCGCGGCGGTGTCGGCGCCGTCATGGGATCAAAAAAGGTCAAGGCCATCGTTGCCGATCAGGTCAAGATGCCGACCTTCCATGACCGCAAAAATTTGATGGGCAAGATCCGCAAATACACGCAATTGCTGGGCGAAGACCCGGCGGTTGAGAACATGAGCCTGCGCGGCACCGCCATGGTCGCCGATATCACCAACCTGACCGGCGGCCTGCCGGTGAACAATTTCAGCGTCGGGCGGCTGGTCGATACCGACAAGGAAACCATGAAAATGGGGGGCGATTTCATCCGCGAGCAAAACCTTGAGCGCGGCGGCGACACGACCCACGCCTGCATGCCCGGCTGCATGATCCAATGCTCGAATATCTACGCCGACAAAGACGGCAACGAAATCGTCTCGCCGTTGGAATACGAAACCATCGGCTTGCTCGGCACCAATTGCGGCCTGAAGGAACCCGATGAGCTGGCCTATCTTAACGCCACCGCCAATGATCTCGGCATCGATACCATCGAAACCGGCGCATTGTTGGCCGTGATGATGGAATGCGGAGAGGCTGAGTTCGGCGATGTTGAGTTCATGGCGGCTGCGCTGGAAGACATCCGCCAGGGCAATGAGCGCGGCAAGCTTTTGGCACAAGGTACGGCGCGTGTGGGTGAGCACTATGGCGCCAAACGCGTGCCGGTGATCAAGAAACAGGCCATCAGCGCCTACGATCCGCGCGTTGTCGAGGTCACGGGCATTTCCATGATGACCACGGCACAAGGTGCGGATCACACCACGGGTAACCTGCCCGCTTACACCGGCCGCGAGGACAACGTCGAGGAACTGGTTGAACTCAGCATGGATGCGCAAGTGAACTGTGCTGCGGGCGATTCGCTGGGGCTTTGCGTATTTGGGCGCAGCGTCACCAACGTCAATCACCCAATGATCGTCGAGGCCTTGAACGACGCGCTTGGCACCAGCTTGGCCGATGACTTCCTGCGCCAATTGGGACAAGAAACGCTGAAGCTCGAGGACCGGTTCAACGAGGCTGCCGGCTTCACGGAAGACGACGACGAACTGCCGGCGTTCTTCTATGACGAAGCCTTGCCACCGACCAACAACCAGGCCCGTCATCACACCACAGAGGTCAACCGCCTGAAAGACGCCTGGCTGACGCGGCCGGAAGCTTGATTCTTAAGCCCCCCGCGCATTGACACATCGGGTCCGCGAACGTATCTCTTTCACGCGCCAAAATAAGCCGGTTTGCGGATAGTCCGTGTCGGCTGCAAATCCTGCAAATCCCGGCGCGACGTGAGTGAGAATTCATGCTCCAAGCCATCGCCAAATCGCTGTTCGGCAGTGCCAACGACCGATACATCAAAAAGCTGCAACCCATCGTCGATGCGGTCAACGCGCTCGAGCCCGAAATTGAGGCTCTCGACGACGATACGCTAAAGGCGCGCACGCCTTGGCTTCGGGAGAGACTGGCGAACGGTGAAAACCTGGACGATGTCATCGTCGACGCCTTCGCCACGGTGCGCGAAGCGGGCAAACGCACACTCGGCCAACGGCACTTCGATGTACAATTGATGGGCGGCGCCATTTTGCATCGCGGCGAGATCGCCGAAATGAAGACCGGTGAAGGCAAAACCCTGGTCGCCACATTGGCGGTTTATTTGAATGCCCTTGAGGGCAAGGGTGTGCACGTCGTCACGGTCAACGACTACCTGGCACAGCGCGATTCCGAATGGATGGGGCAGGTTTACAAGTTCCTCGGCCTCACGGTCGGTTGTATCGTGCACGGACTTGACGATGACGGTCGGCGCGAGCAATACGCCTGCGACGTCACCTACGCCACCAACAACGAACTGGGATTCGACTACCTGCGCGACAACATGAAGTTCACGCTCGAAGAAATGGTGCAGCGTGAGTTCAACTTCGCCATCGTCGATGAGGTCGACTCGATCCTCATTGATGAAGCCCGTACACCGCTGATCATTTCCGGCCCGACGGAAGATGTCTCCGACCTCTATAAGGCGATCGACTTGCTGATCCCGAAGCTCGGCGCTGATGATTTCGAAAAGGACGAGAAATCCCGCGCCGTGACCTTCACCGAACAGGGCAACGAAACCATCGAAGACCTGTTGCGCGAAGCGGGCCTGCTGACAGAAGGCACGCTTTACGACATCCAGAACGTCTCGCTGGTGCATCACGCCAATCAGGCCCTGCGCGCCCACAACATGTTCGAGCGCGACACGGACTACATCGTCAAAGACAATCAGGTCATCATCATCGACGAGTTCACGGGCCGCATGATGGAGGGTCGACGTTATTCCGAGGGCCTGCATCAGGCGCTGGAAGCCAAGGAAGGCGTCCAGATTCAGAACGAGAACCAGACACTGGCCTCGATCACTTTCCAGAACTACTTCCGGCTCTATCCCAAATTGGCCGGCATGACCGGCACGGCGATGACGGAAGCCGGCGAATTCGGCGAGATTTACAAGCTCGACGTGGTCGAAGTGCCCACCAATGTCGATACCGTGCGCGAAGATATGGACGACGAGGTTTACCGCACCACCGAAGAGAAATACGAAGCAATCATCGAACAGGTTGCCGACTGCCATGAGCGCAAGCAGCCGATCTTGGTTGGTACCGTCAGCATCGAGAAATCCGAGTTCATTTCCGATATGCTGAAGAAGAAGAAAGTGCCGCACAACGTTCTCAACGCCCGCCACCACGAGCAAGAAGCGCTGATTGTCGCGCGCGCCGGTGAGCCGGGTGCGGTCACCATAGCTACCAACATGGCCGGTCGCGGCACCGATATTCAGCTTGGCGGCAACCTGGACATGCGAATCAAGAACGAAGTCTCGGATGACTCCGGTTCCGACGCCTATGAGAAGGCTACAGCGAAGATTGCCGAAGAGATCGCCGCCAACCGTGAGGTCGTCATTGGGGCGGGCGGGCTTTACATGCTTGGCACCGAGCGCCACGAGAGCCGGCGCGTCGACAATCAGTTGCGTGGCCGCGCCGGTCGCCAGGGTGACTTGGGCGGCTCTAAATTTTATCTCTCGCTGCAAGATGATTTGATGCGCATTTTCGGCTCGGAGCGTATCGACGGCATGTTGCAAAAGCTCGGCCTGGAAGACGGTGAGGCGATTGTCCACCCATGGGTCAACAAGGCGCTTGAAAAGGCACAGCAAAAGGTCGAGGCGCGGAACTTCGAAATCCGCAAGAACCTGCTCAAGTTCGATGACGTCATGAACGACCAGCGCAAGGTCATCTATGAGCAGCGCAAGGAACTGATGTCCACCGAGGACGTCACTGAAGAAATCCAGTCCATGCGCGAAGAGGTGATCGAAAACATGGTTGCCGCCGCGATCCCTGAAAAAGCCTATGCCGAGCAATGGGATGTCGACGGTCTACACGAGGAAACTCTACGTATCTTGAACATGGACTTGCCGGTGCAGGAGTGGGCCAAGGAAGAAGGCATCGCAGACGCCGAAATTCGCCACCGCCTGCTCGACGCCATCAACCGCAAAATGGCCGAGAAAGCCGCCAATTACGGTCCCGAAACCATGCGCGGCGTTGAGAAGAGCCTGCTGCTGCAATTGCTCGATCAGCTTTGGAAAGAGCACCTTTTGACTCTCGACCACTTGCGCCAGGGCATCGGGCTCCGCGCCTACGCACAACGCGACCCGCTGAACGAATACAAGCACGAAGCGTTTGAGCTGTTCGAAGAAATGCTGGCGGCGTTGCGTGAACGGGTAACGCAGGTTCTGGCCCAGGTTGAACTGCAAATGTACGACCCGGAAAACGAAGATGTTTTCGGACGTGGTGAGCAGGAAATGTTTGAAAGCCACGAAGACCCGGCTTTTGCCGGCATGCAGGAAGACGCCGGTGAGGAACAAAGCGCCCTCGCCGCCGTGCCGCTGCACCGGCGCAAGGCATCGGAAGATATCGATCCCGACAATCCCGAAACATGGGGACGGGTATCGCGAAACGCGTCCTGCCCTTGCGGGTCGGGCAAAAAATACAAACGCTGCCACGGCGCGGTTTAGCCCCGGAACTCTACCATTTCACATGCTGAAAAGCCGTTTCAGAGCTATTGCCCTTTCCTTTGCGATTGGTCATCTTGACCGACATTGCAAAGACCGGGAGGGAGAATCATGGATTTTATGCTGAGCGAGGAACAACGCGCCATCGAAGACGGCATCGGTCAGATCATGTCCGACTTCGGCGACGATTACTGGCTTGAAAAAGATAAGCAAGGCGGCTTCCCGGAAGAGTTTTACCGCGCCATGGCTGAAGGCGGTTGGCTGGGCGTCAGCTTCCCCGAAGAGGTCGGCGGCGCAAACCTTGGTATAGCGTCAGCCGCCGTGATGATGCGCGCCATCGCAAGCTCGTCGGGCGGCATGTCGGCTGCCAGCGCCATCCACATGAATGTGTTCGGCCCTAAATCCATCGCCGTATTCGGCTCGGACGAACAAAAGCAACGCTGGCTGCCGCCGATCATCAAAGGCGAGCAGAAAAGCGCCTTTGGCGTAACAGAACCCAACGCCGGGCTCGATACCGGGTCCATCATCACCCGCGCCGAGAAAGACAGCAATGGCGACTACGTCATCAATGGCCGCAAAGTCTGGACATCGACCGCGCAAGTCGCCGACAAAATTTTGCTGTTGGCCCGCACCACGCCCAAGGAAGATTGCGAGCGGGGTATAGATGGGCTGTCGTTGTTTTATGCCGACCTCGACCGCTCGGCTTGCGACGTGCGGGAAATCGACAAAATGGGCCGCAAGGCCGTCGATTCAAATGAGGTCTTTATCGACAACTTGAAAGTCCCCGCCGAAGATCTCATCGGCGAGGAAGGCAAGGGATTCCGCTACATTCTGTATTCCATGAACCCCGAACGCATTCTGATTGGCTCGGAAGCCGTCGGCATCGGCCAAGAAGCTTTGCGCCGGGCATCCGAGTACGCCAAGGAACGCGTTGTCTTCGGTCGCCCCATCGGCCAGAACCAGGGCATCCAGCATCCCCTGGCCGAAAGCTGGGCGCAATTAGAGGCGGCGTGGCTGTTGTGTCTGAAAGCGGCCAGCCTGTACGACGCCGGCGAGCCCTGCGGGGCGGAAGCCAATGCAGCGAAGTACCTGGGCTCTGAATCGGGCTTCACCGCCTGCGAACGCGCCGTATTGGCGCACGGTGGCATGGGCTATGCCAAGGAGTTCCATGTGGAGCGACTGATGCGCGAAGTGATGATCAACCGCATCGCGCCGGTGAGCCAGCAATTGGTGCTCAACTTCCTGGCTGAACGGGTGTTGGGACTGCCAAAATCCTATTAACGCCGGTAGATCGAAACGATAGTGAACACGCTTTCCAGCGCCCGTCAGATTCTGAAAGAAACGTTCGGTTACGACGACTTCCGACACGGCCAAGAACCCGTAATTTCGACCCTGCTGCGGGGCGAACACGCTTTGGCGGTGATGCCCACCGGCGCGGGGAAATCGCTCTGCTATCAAATACCCGCCCTTGTGCTTGATGGCTTAACGGTTGTCGTCTCGCCCCTGGTCGCGTTGATGACCGACCAAGTGGCCGCACTTAAACTCGCCGGCGTTGAGGCGGAAACCATCAACTCGTCGCGGGCATACGCAGATAATGCCGACAGCTGGCGGCGCGTCGCCGCCGGCCAAACGCGTATCCTCTACATCGCGCCGGAACGATTGATGACCGAGCGCATGCTGTCGGCCCTGAAACGCTTGCCCGTAACACTCATCGCCATCGACGAAGCGCATTGCATCTCGCGCTGGGGACCGGCGTTCCGTCCGGACTACGAAGCGCTGGGGCAATTGGGCGGGCATTTCCCTGACACTCCCATCGCCGCCATGACGGCGACCGCCGACGCCGCAACCCGCGACGACATCATGGCCAAGCTGTTCGATGGGCCGGGCGAAAGCGTCGTCACCGGTTTCGACCGCCCCAACATCCTACTCGGCGTCGAGATGCGCGGCAACGGCAAGCATCAGTTGCTGAATTTCCTAAAAACTCGCGAGGGCGAAAACGGTATCGTCTATTGCCTGTCGCGCAAAAAAACCGAGGAAACAGCCGCCTTCCTGCGCGCCGAGGGCATCCGGGCACTGGCCTATCACGCCGGCATGGACGACCGCGACCGCGCCAATCACCAAGGCGCTTTCATGACCGAACCCGGCACCGTGATTGTCGCCACCATTGCGTTCGGCATGGGCATCGATAAACCCGACGTGCGCTTTGTCTTCCACATGGACCTGCCTGGCACCATGGAGGCTTATTACCAGGAAATCGGCCGTGCCGGACGCGATGGCCTGGCGGCTCAGGCGCATATGCTCTACGGGCTCGACGATATCCGCATGCGGCGTATGTTCATCGACCAGGAAGACTCGGCCGATGACCACAAGCGCCGCGAACACAAACGCCTCGACACCCTGATCGCCTATTGCGAAGCGCCGACCTGCCGTCGCCAAATGCTGCTCGACTATTTTGGTGAGACGGCGGAGCCTTGCGGTAATTGCGATCTTTGCACCGATCCGCCCGAGTTGACGGATGGCTCTGACGCGGGATGCAAGGTTCTGGGCGTGGTCAACGATACCGGGCAACGCTTCGGCGCCGTCCACTTGATCGACGTCCTGCGCGGTGGCGACACGGAACGCATCCGCTCCTTCGGGCACGACCGCCTGGCCGGCCACGGCACGGGAAAAGACATGGACAAAAACGCCTGGCGCTCGATGATCCGCCAGATGGTGGCTGCCGGCTTTCTGCAACTCGACGTCAAGGGTTACGGTGGTTTGAGCATTACCGAGAAAGGCGCCGCACTGGGACGCGGCGAGGAAGAATTCCGATACCGCGCCGATACGGTTCACCGCCAGAGCTCGGCGAAATCGCGCAAGAAGACACCACCGGCTGCCACGGACCTATCGGCGGCGGATGGCGATTTATTCAATGCCCTGAAAGCGCACAGACTGGAATTGGCAAAACAGAAAGGTGTTCCCGCCTATGCGGTGTTTCCCGACAAAACGCTCGCCGAGATGGCCCGTCACCGGCCAGCGACCACCAACGCGTTCGCCGAAATTCATGGTGTCGGTCAGGCAAAACTGGAAAAATTCGCCGATAGCTTTTTACGCGTGATCTCAGAGTTTTCCGAGGCCGCCGAATAACACGAGGCTCCCCCATGCTGAACGATCTTGTCATCTTGATAACCAATGCCAAACATTTCGTCGGGCCTTGCTCCGCCGATGTGCTGGCCGGCCACGGCGCGAACGTCGTCTGCCACGACGAAACCTTCAGCGATTCGGGGGCGCGCGGCGCGTTTATCGCCCAACACCCCGGCGTCACCACCGCCGAAGCCACCGAACCTGAAGCACTGGCGGCAGAGGTCATGGCGGCACACGGACGAATTGACGTGCTGATCTGCAACGATGCCTATCCCGCCGTACGTGCGCCCGTCGATGAAGCTGAACCCGAGGAAATGGATCGCGCTCTGCAATCGCTTGTGGCTTGGCCCTACCGGCTGATCGGCGCCGTGGTGCCGGGCATGAAAGACCAAGGTTCGGGCAAGGTGTTGATGATCACCTCTGCCGCCCCCATCCGCGGGCTTGCCAATTATTCCATGTACGCCACCGCGCGCGGCGCCGGCAACGCCATGGTGAAGTCGCTGTCGCTGGAACTGGCGGCGCACAATATCCAGGTCAATGCCATTGCGCCGAACTACATCGAGAACCCTACCTACTTCCCCCCCGAACTGTTGGCCAACGAAAAAGCCATGACCAAGATGTTATCGAACATCCCCGCGAAACGGCTCGGCAAGCCGGAAGAAGTGGCCGAGACCATCGCCTTTTTCGCCTCTAGCCGCTGTGGCTTCATCACCGGGCACGTGGTGCCCATTTCAGGCGGATGGGCCTAGGCGCGGATTTCGTCCAATACCGGCGCAATATGCGTGCGGAACAGATCCGGGTTTTCTGACATGGGGAAATGGCCAATGCCCTCCATGACGTTCAGCTTGGAGCCCTTGATGCGCGCGTGCGTGGCTTCCGAGCGTTCCGGCGTGCACGAACTGTCGTACTCGCCCGACAACAGATAGACCGGGCATTTCGACGTATCGATCAAGTGCGAGCGGTCATCGAAATGGCCATCTTGCCAATAGAAATACAAATCACCACCGAAAATCCCCGGCCCCGACTGCATATAGGACCACAACGTTTCCCAGCGGTATTCATCTGGGCTTTGCGGCGCCACCTGCCCCGATACGAAGCCCGCACACACCTTGCCGCCGTGCACGTCGGGGCGATTGAGCCAGCTCGTGTCGTAATAGGGCTGCAAGCGATCGGCACCTTCCAATGCAATGACGGCGCGGAACTCCTCCGCGTGATCAAGCGCCAGGTGCAGCACCACGCGCCCGCCCATGGAACACCCCATGATGGCCGGCCGGTCCAAGTTCAGGGCGGCACAAAACGCGCGGATCGTCTTCTTGTAGCCGTCCGTCGTCAGTTGGTAGGTCTCGTGCTCCCAGCCCACGGGCGGGTTGGATTTGCCGTGCCAGGGCATGTCGAAGGCGATGACGCGGTAGTGGTCGGTAATCGCCGGGTCGGTCATTAAATGGCGGAACTGCCGCCCGTCGGAACCTGCCGTATGCAGACACACCAGCGGAATGCCCAGCCCCGCCTCTTCAACATAAATGCGGTGCGCCCGGCCTTCCACGTCGAGCGTGAAATACCGCCCAACGATGGGTTCGTAGGCGGTGTCGGCAGGCGATGATGCGGATGCCGCAGTCGCCGCCGCCTCGCGCGGTGATTCCAATAGGCCTTTGAAATACAATAAGTTTTGCATCAACGGCAGAAGATCCCCGTCAACCTGCGCCAGCCCCGCCGAGATCATCGAAAACAGATCGTGGTAATCGCGTTTCGGCATGGCGCGCCAATGCTCGGCCCACACGTCAGCGGCGGCGCGGATGGCGAAGACACCGCTTTGCAGCGCCACCCGCCGGGGCAGCACATCCGCAACCCGGCCCTTGTCGATGGAAACAACGAAATCCTCATCCCCCACGCCGACCAGGATATCCATGGAAACATGCCCGCCGCGCCGCACCAGCGCCGCGTCCGCATTGGCCAGCTCACCCAGATTTTCGATCATTGCCGTCCCCTCAATTTTAACACCAGACCCATGCATTTTAGACCCTGGCGCATAACGGGCAACCTGTCACAAATTTGGCCGTGCTGGGGTCAAAACGGTGCGCGGAAGTCATTGTTTTATCGATGTTTATCTTTTTTTTGACGGAACGAACCCAATTCCCCGCGCTATCGCTC
>JAERTE010000004.1 GCA_016845145.1 Rhodospirillaceae bacterium | reverse complement strand
CCTTGCCACGGCATTGCTGCTGTCCGGCTGTGCTTCTCTGCCGATCGCGGGCAACTTTGCTGGTTTCATGCTGGAAAGCCGCGCTGGCTCGCCAGAATAATCCGACGCCAATCGAATAGAAACGAAATGTCCGGAAATGGCACGTTGCGGTCCATAAAAGGATCAGGATTTAGTTTCCGGTGTTGGATCCAAAGCGGGTTTTCATGCGCTTTGGAAAATCAGCACCCTGGACGTTTTTTCACAAACCCATATCCGAACGTGGCATCCTTGCCGCGCTGTCCCAGGTCATCGGCTTCCTTGCCCAGCGACTTCCGGATCGCCGAGTCGCGCTTCGACGCCCCCTTCGCAATATCGACCGCAATCATCGCCGTGATATAAGGCGAGGCAAATGACGTGCCGGTCATGAGTTTGGCCCCGCCCGGCACGGCGGCGTAGATCTTCACCCCAGGCGCGGCGAAATCGATGTAATCGCCGGTGTTGGCGTAGCTATAGATTTTTTTCGATGTACTGACCGCCGTGACGGCAATCACGTGCTTATAGGCCGCCGGGTAAGCCGGCCTGTCGGCCCTTCCCCAGTTGCCCGCAGCCGCGATCAAAACGAGACCGATCTTTCTGGCCTTATCAAAAGCCAGACGCAGCGTCTTGTTGTCGGTGCCGGCGACGCTCAGGTTGATGGCATGTACGCGAGACTTGGCCAGCCAGTTGAGCGATTTCAGCAAACCCATCGCGGTGCCGACCTTGCGGCCATCCTTGGCCGTTTGGAACATGCTGGCGGCCAACAGCTCAGCACCCGGCAGCAGGCCGCCCCATTTCGATTTCCCGACCAGCATGGCGGCCACCGCGGTGCCGTGAATCTTCGGCGCCGGGCGCGCGCCCTTGGCGTGGAACGAACGGAATTTGACACGCTGCCCCTTCAAGGCCGCGTGCTTGGTGTCGACGCCGGAATCGATTTGCCCCAGCTTGATGCCCTTCCCGCACGATGCCGGCGCCAGCGGCCAGCCCATGGCGCCGCGCGCATGCATGACCTTGCGCGCTTGGGCCTCAAAACGGTGATTGGCATCTACCGTCGCGCCTGGAAAGCGGCCCGAAAGCTCGCGCTGAGCTTCAGGTACGGAGCGCCCACGCGGAATTTGCACCCGGTACACGGTCAACCCCAGGCCTTGCAGGTTGGAACCTTCCAGAACCCGGTAGCCCATGCCTGAAATGACATCGGTGAAGCCGGCGGGCGCATTAAGGACCACCAACTCGCCGGGCTGGAAATGATTGACGGGATCGCTCGGATCATTGGTGAAGTTGAGCCGTTGCTTGCCCTTCCCGCGTGCCTTGCCTTTGAACTCCTGCGAGCGCACCTTGGCCTTGCCGGACTTGTCATATTCCAGCACCTTGGTGCCTGCGTTGGCGCTCGGATACGAGGCGAACGCATACAATGCGGCGCAAGCTATGAGAGGAAGACGATAGTTCATGATCTATTCGATTTCGGCCCGATTTCCTCTAAGTTACGGAAATTATAGCGTGAATCTTGAACAATCACCAACATATGTAAGCCGATATGCCTGACGGACGCGAACACATCACCGTGAAAGCCATCTCATCGCTGGCCGAAGTGTCGGCCCAAGCCTGGGATGCATGTGCGGGAACCGACAATCCGTTCGTCCGCCATGCTTTTCTTTCAGCACTTGAAGACAGCGGATCGGCCACCGCCGAGACCGGCTGGATGGCGCAGCACATGGTCATCGAGGACGGTGTCGGTGGGCTTCTGGCAGCCGTACCGATGTATCTGAAAAACCACTCCTACGGTGAATACGTGTTCGACTGGGGCTGGGCCGATGCATACGAGCGCGCCGGCGGGCACTATTACCCGAAACTGCAATGCTCTGTTCCCTTCACGCCGGCCACGGGACCGAGGCTTTTGATCAGCCCCGACAGCGGTGATGCCTTGGATATCGATCTGCAACGCACGCTGTGCGCCGCCATGGTGCAACTGGCGGACAAGCTGGAAGTCTCGTCGCTGCACGTCACCTTCCCCGAGCAGCCCGAGTGGGAGACGATGGGCGAGATGGGTTTCCTGCAGCGCGTCGGCCAGCAGTTTCATTGGCAGAACCAAGGCTACCGAACTTTCGACGATTTCCTCGGCGCGCTGGCTTCGCGCAAGCGCAAGCAACTGCGCAAGGAGCGTCAGAAAGTCGCCGACACCGGCCTTACCTACCAAGCACTCAGGGGCGCTGAAATCACCGAGGCGCACTGGCATGCTTTCTACCGCTTTTACCGCAACACGGTCGACAAAAAGTGGGGGTCGAACTACCTGACGCGCTCGTTCTTTCCGTTGCTGAGCGAGCGTTTGGGCGATGCGGTTGTGCTGATCGTCGCCGAAGACGGCGACAACGTCGTCGCCGGCGCGCTGAACTTGGTCGGCGGTGACACCATATACGGTCGCAACTGGGGCTGCGACGGACATTACAAGTTCCTGCATTTCGAGACCTGCTACTACCAAGCCATCGAATTCGCCATCCGCCACGGCCTGACATGGGTCGAAGCCGGCGCACAAGGCCAACACAAAATCCAGCGCGGCTACCTGCCGACGCCGACCTACTCAGCACACTGGATCGCTGACGACGGCTTCCGCCGCGCCGTGGCGCGATTTTTGGGCGAAGAAAAACGCGCCCTTGAGCATGAGATGGCGGCGCTTGCGGGGCACTCGCCGTATCGGCGGGATGAAACCTAATCCGGGCCCGCCTCCCTCCGAATAAACGGGCCGGTCAGCAGACAGAGAGTCCGCTTACCAAAGCATTGCTGCCAATCTCTAAAAAACGTGTGAACTTCCGAGTGTAGCCATAGGCAGACATTGGAATGAATGTAGCGAGCGCCAATTTACACTTGGCTTCTCCATATCCCCGCAGTTAAATGGCCTATGGTTTTGGAGAATGATCGACCATAGTTTCTCCCTCGGAATTCCGAGATTTCAAAACTCAATGGTTTCAAGAGAGTGCGATTGTTCAATAGTTGGAAAAAGCGATTTGCGTTCGGCAGTAAGGTATTTGCGACCAATATCGGGCTTATTCTAGTCGGGCTTCTTATCATTGAAGCAATATTTGGTTCGTGGTTTCGAGCCCCTAATCTTTGGAGCTTGAGCATATACCGAAACAAGGATTGGACCTACACAGCGGACGATAAATATCCCAGTGACAATGTCGTCAACTATAAGCGTGACTATTATGGCCTAAGAGGCAATTACGGTGAGATAACAGACGTCGATATACTGACATTAGGTGGCAGCACAACAGATGAGCGATTTGTTACCGAAGGTGAGACGTGGACCGACACACTTGACACTTGTTTGGAGAAAAGGGTCGGCACAAAGATCGGTACGGCAAACGCTGGAGTAACGGGCCAAACGACCCGTGGGCATGCCAAGAATTTCGACATCTGGCTGAACCAAATCCCTGGATTGGCGCCAAAATATATCTTGGCCTACTTCGGCGTGAACGAGAGAGGTATTCACGCATTGGCGGATAAAGATGATGTCCGAGACTTCAACGAGTCCGACCGCCCAATCTCACGCCTCAAAATTCTCCGAAAATGGATTTACATGAACAGCGCCATCTACGCAGCTTGGGCGATTGTTCGAGGAAATCTAGCAGCATACAGACTCGGTTTTGCGCCCTACCGACGGAGAGATTTTGATCGGCGAGTGTTTAAACCTGGGGAATTCAAGGGGCAGACAGGTGTTGAGCGTATTAACATCCAATTCTCTGAGGATTCCAAGTACATGATTGCTATGGAAACGCCCGATTTCCAACAACGCGTAGACGTAGAACGAGAACGCAACTATGAGAAACTAAGCGCGTTAAGCAATCGATTGAAAGCATTGACAGATAAGATTTCGGATTTCGGATCAATCCCTGTTTTCATCACACAAAGCTGGGGCCATTATCGGATTCAAAATAGGGTGGTTCGAGGGGACCTTGATCTGTATTTTTCTGTGCGGGCGGAAAACGAAACGATTATGGATTTTTGCGCCGGCAACAACATCTTTTGTATCAACCTAGCCGAAAAGCTCGAGTTCCATGACAACGATTTCTGGGATTCCGTGCATACATCTCCTCAGGGTTCGAGACGAGTTGGAGAGTTTATTTGCGAGCACTTGTTTTCATGGAATGGCTTTTCTCTTAGTCGATGACTTCGTTTTTTGGGAATGCGATATGACTGTTGAGGATCAAATGGCGACCTCACCATGACTCCGCAGAGCCTTCCGCTGCGGGGTGCGTCGTAGCTGAATTGGACCGGGTGTAGACAACAGCGAACGAAGCAAATAAGCGGCTAAGGAAGGTGATAAAGCACGCGAAAATGATATGGTGGAAATGGAATGGGCAGTGTTGGAGGCGGGACTGATACGCCACTATCTCGCTGCGGAGAATAGAATTAGTCGATTTCACGATGAAAAGGGAAACTTCGTGGATATTGCTGGCCTTCCTTACGCGATCCCGGCGTTTGTCAGTGCGTTGGGGAAACGATTGTTCAAATATCGTCCGCGCGTCCCAATGATATCGTATCGAGCAAGACGTGAAATCGGTACACTCCTCGGGCCGGATACTCGCATGATCGAGTTCGGTTCCGGAAACTCGACACCGTGGTTTGCCGCCCGTGTTGGCTACCTCTTCAGCATTGAAGATGTACCCGATTGGTATGAGCATGTTCAGCGAGCACTCCAAGGGCTCGGAACAATGAATGTGTGCCACGAGCTACGAACAGCGGAGAATTACGCTGACCTTTCCAGCATAGAAGACTGGTCCCTTGATTTTGCTTTGGTCGATGGCTCCGACAGAGAAGGATGCATTCGTGCCGTCTTGCCGAAATTGAAGCGCGGTGGGTGGTTGTACCTCGACAATACGGACAAGGATATGACCCGTCCAGACGGAGACCTTCGCCGTGCCGAAGCGGCTTTGCGCGAGGCTGTAGATGCCCGAGGTGGGTCGATACGCTGTTTCTCCGACTTCTCACCAACGAATTTTTTCGTCGAACAGGGCATGTTGGCTCAATTGTAAGAAGTGAAATAGCCGTGTCCACGCCCGGTTTGGGTCACCAAGGGACTATCGGGGCACCGGAGATTCACGTCTCTTTGCCCTCACTAACCGGACGAAAACCTCTGGGCGACTGATTTGACGATACGTCTTCAATAAATAACTGGGTTCTTAGCTGCTTTGACCGGCCTTCGCCATACCAACAAGCGAAGGCAAGGGCGAGAACCAAATCATCATGGATGCTTTCCCGCCAGGCACCGTATGTGAGGTTTCCATGCTGCGTGATCTTCTCTTTGAAATTCACGAGTTCGTTGATCAGCGTATCTCGCAACTCGATGGTCTCAGCGATCTTGAGGCGGCCGGTTTGAAACACAACCTGAAGAATTGAGATCAGATTTCGCTTCGGGACTTTCGCAACCCGCCCTTGGTAGTGAACACGGTCTCCAGCAGTGATGGTGACAGGAACAATAGCAAGCCCCGCATCCCTGAACATCTCAACGACCGCGCTTCCAACGCCGGTGCCGTCAATGATCAAAGAAGAGCAATCAGCAAGGGGCGGATTTTCGAGCAGAGCGCTAACGTCGTCGACGATGTCGTGGTATGGCGTGCCAAGCGGGTACCTCTTCGTATGTCGAAGATGATATTCGATGGTTTCCCCTGGTGCTTGTGGATGAATGCGCTCGACGATCACCAACGCGGAGTAATCCCGCATTTTACCTAAATCCAAACCAACAAGGAAACGAGGCCCTGGATCACTTCTGGATTTGCGTTTTATGCGTTTCCGTTTGATCTGAGGCCGACGGCCGATGGTGGGCCGGTGGCGGGTCATGGCGCACCTCTTGGAAACAGTGGCTCCACCTCGCCGGAGAACGAGTTGGCAATGAGATCGAAACTGAACACCTGGTCTTCAGTTTCGTTGAACTCACAAAAGTATTCTTGGCGGTATTCGTTAATCGGCATGGACCGGCGTTCTTCCCGCAAAAAGTCTTCCGATATACGCGGGCATTCATCAGCTGTGATCTTGATCCGTTCCCAGTTTTCACCGTTGTGCCATTCCCGAAAGAAGAAACCTTGTTTGCCATGCGGTGTGGAAAGACACACCAACCGGCCGTTGGATACGGCGAGCATGGGGCGGACTGAGTAGTAAAGGCTGTCCGGAACCCAAGCCGATTCATCGACAACCAGTAGGGTGACGCCCGAAAACCCACGGACGGTATCCTCGCTACCAGGAAGGCTTAGAATCCGGCTTCCGTTTATGAATTCGAGGCGAAGTGCGCTTTCGAAAGCGATGGATGTCGTGTCATGTACTTTCAGTGCATCTTTGACCTTTCGGATCAGCTCTTGGCTTTGGCGAAGGGAAGGCGAGGTCAACAGAACCAGAGCGCTTGTATTATAGAGCGCGTGATGAAGTGCCATGACCGCAGTGACTGTGCTTTTGCCGGCTTGCCGCGTGCATAAAAGAATTTGCTGCTGGGCGTTCGACCTCAGAAATTCCTTCTGCCATGGATCAGGAACAAGTCCGATCTCCTGCATGAGCAGGGCAGGGTCCAAAGCCAAACTGAGATCGTTCGCCAGCACAGATCTATTCCCTCAAGGCTTCGGCGACAGCAACCCGCGCTTCCGGGAAGGGAGCTAAGGCGTCAATAACCTTTGACCTCAGTGCTTGGTACTCCGGTGACACCAAGACATTGACGGTCGTTCCTTCTTGAAGCTCACCCGCCAGCCTCGCCAACAGTTCGACGGTGTTCCTCAGCTCCCGGATCGCAGATAGGGCTATGCGATGGTCTTCTGACTTTTCTGCCTTTCGAAGGATACGATTTGCCCGCTTCTGTAGGCTGCAAACATTTGCAAGCAGATTGTCGGCACTTGCCGCTTGTTTCGCTTCATGCGCCCGCACCATGGCTTTCGGAAGATGATTGAGCTTGTGCCGAAACGTGGCGGGGGCAGAAACACCATATTGCTTCGCTATGACTCGGTATGCTCCACCTTCGACAAGTGCTTGATCAATACGTTCCCGGTCTGGGTGATTGCAGATTGTGCAGGTTCTAGGCATTGCACATGTCTCCCTGTGCGGGGCTAAGGGTAAGTGACGTCCCGCAAAGAGGCGGGAACACAAATGCAGATGTTTGCAAGGGGCGAATAAGCGCCAGGTAAGCAGCTGAACGCTACTTTCTGCAAGCTGCTACATGGGTTGCCATCCGCTTTGGAAGGCATAGCGGACTTTATTGTGTAGCAGCCAGATCTCCAGAAATTTGCGACCGGTCTTCCCACCGATGCGGACGAATTTGTTGGCCAGACGAATCGGCAGTTCATGACCCGAAGCAGTCACCGTCAGGTGCGGCATACGGACCCGCAATTAGTCAAAAGCGTTGAAGCTTTCGTGCAACGTTTCAATCTGTTTTAGATGTCGCCGACCGGCCTCACCCATCTCGCGCGCGACCGAGACTGTGAGGAGATGCAAGAGAGACATGGCGCCGGTATAGCGATCAAAGATGTCATTGCCGCGCACTTCGCACCGAATTGTCCAGGTGGCGCGATCTGCCTGGCGGGCCGTCGGGTCTGTGATATACAAAGTCGGGATTTCGGATATGCGGGCGCTATCGAGAATTCGTCCGACGTCGGGAATGCGGCGCCGGAACCCGATGACGATCAACAGATCCTCAGGCCGCATCTCGGCCATGTATTCGGCCATGGTTTCGCCAGCGGCCGGCAACAGATGGACGTCACCCCTGACCTGGGCAAATTGCATGCGCACATATCCGGCGAGATAGTGACTGTTGCGAAACCCTGCCACCCAAACCCGGCGCGCGCCGGTGATGGCCTTAATGGTCTCTTCGAAGGCTTCGGGGGCCAAGGCCTCCAAAGTCAGATTGATTGCCGCCACGTCTTGTTCGATCTGATCTTGAATGCGGGTGGTGGAGGTTCCGGGTGCGGCCTCTTTACTCATCAAGTAAACCGGTGAGCCCCACTTACGAGCATCGCGCACGGTACGGCGGGCCTCTTCGAAATTCGCGTAACCAAGTCGCCGAATCAGGCGGGTTACAGCCGCCTTCGAGGCGCTTGCCAGTCCTGCAAGCTCGGTCGCCGAATAGGCGGCGATCTCTCCGGGGAAATCGAGAATGAGATCAGCGACCTTGCGCTCGCTGGTCGGCAGCTTGGCATAGTGATCCTGAATGCGATCTTCCAAGGAATGCAAGAATTCTGGTGGGCCCCGCCGTTTGGACGGTTGGGCTCGGTTTCCGGGACCTTCTTTTTCACCCATGTCGCGACCTCTATTTAAAACAAGAGTTTCAATTTAAGTTGACATATTGAAACAAAAATTTCAAACTGCTAATCTGCTAAATGAAAATTCGATGAGCCTACAGGGGGAGCAAGCCGAACAATGCAGCGTATTGCCGACACCGCGATTGATGTCAGCCGGAAAGTGAATTGGCTGGTCGAGCGATTCTGTGTCGCGCTTATGGTATTGCTGGTTCTCGATGTCTGGCTTGGCGTGGCAGCCCGTTATGTGTTGCCAATTCAAATGACTTTCACCGAGGAATTGGCGCGCTATTTGATGATCTGGATGGCGCTACTGGCGGTCTCGTCGGGCATTGCACATCGCGAACACATCGGCGTCCTGGTGATCATCCAGAAATTCCCGCCGCGAGTCCGTAAATGGCTCGCGGTTCTGTTTGATCTGATTGCCTTGGGTTTTTTCCTGATTATCTTGTTTTACGGCTTGGGCATGGTCGAGCGGGGCTTTAGCCGGTTCACCATGATCGACGGCATTCCAAAAGCGTATCCGTTTATGGGTGTGCCGCTGGCAGCGGCTTTTTCATGCATCCAGTTGACCCTGGTCATGATTTATGACTTCTACGCCGAAGACGTAACCGTCGCGGTCGACCGAGCGGAGGTTTGAGCTCATGGCTATGGTTGCCGTCGTGTTTTTCGGATTTCTTGCCATCGGTATGCCAGTCGGCATTATCTTAGGCGTTGCTGGATTGGTCGGCATATTCGACATGGGTGGCGGGCGGTTTCTGGCTATGGCGCCGGACCGCATGTTCGCCGGGCTCGATCTATTTCCATTTTTAGCGATGCCGTTTTTCATTCTCGCCGGCGAAATCATGAACCGGTCCGGCATCACGTTGCACCTGGTGCGGTTCGCCGATGCCTTGGTTGGGTGGCTGCGCGGTGGCATGGCGCATTCCAACATGGTCGCTTCCGTCATGTTCGCCGGGATCACCGGCGCTGCCACGGCGGATGCGGCCGCGTTTGGTAACACGCTGGTGCCGGCCATGGTCAAGCAAGGCTATTCGCGGCCCTTTGCGTGCGCCGTCACGGCAGCGGGCTCAATCATTGGCCCGACCATTCCGCCCTCCACATTGATGGTGATTTACGGCTCGATCATGGGGGTTTCCATCGCCGGGTTGTTCGCCGCCGGCATCGTGCCGGGTTTGTTGATCTGCGCCACCTGCATGGGGTTGATCGCCGCCATGGGGAAGCGTTGGAACCTGCCGAAATCGGACCAACGACCGAGCCTGATGGTGATCGTCGTCGCCTTTAAGGAAAGCTTTCTGGCGTTGGTGCTGCCGGTATTTATTTTGGGCTCGATCCTCGGCGGCATCGCGACGCCGACTGAAGCCGCGTCTATTGCGGTTTTTTATGCACTGGTCGTCGGCGGCTTGGTATATCGCGGATTAAGTTGGAATGATCTCTATGAAATGCTGGTCCGCACCACCCGGATCACCGGTATTATTTTCCTGATCATCGCGTCCGCCTCGATCCTCGGTTGGTGGATGACATTCAACCAAATTCCGCAGGCCATTGCGTCCGGGTTTTTGGCGCTTTCGGACAATCCGAACGTGATCATCGGGATGATCATCGCACTGCTGTTGTTCATCGGCTTGTTCATGGATATCAACGCCACCTTGATCATCTTGGCACCAGTTCTGGCGCCGTTGACGGTAAGCATCGGGATGGATCCAGTGCATGCCGGCATCATGATTATTCTGGCGCTCAACATTTCGCTCATGACGCCGCCTGTCGGCGCATGCCTGTTCGTTTTGGCGTCAGTGACCAAGGAATCGGTTGAAAACATCGCCCGCTCGCTGTGGCCGTTTCTGGTTGTCGAGGTCGTCGTATTGTTGGTCGTTGCGTACTGGGAGGGGTTGACCCTAGCGGTGCCGCGACTGCTTGGACTTTAAGGCAGGAGTTCGACAATTAACTGATACGGCCTGAAGCACCGCGCGCCGAGGGCCCAAGAGCAACAACACATACTGCAATAATCAAATACCAAAACCTAGGAGGACTACACATGAGTTTCGTTAAAAAGACCACCCATCTGACAGCCGCCTTGGCGACTGCCTGCCTGATGTCGGCAGCCGCCAGTGCCGCCGATGTGACCATTCGCCTCGGCCACCTCAACCCTGAAGGGGCTTTCGAAAGCCACTCGGGCGCGATGACGACAATCTTTAAATCCTTGGTCGAATCCGCTTCCGGCGGCGAGATCGAAGTCAAACTCTTCCCGAACGGTCAGCTCGGCAAGGATAACGAAGTCATCCAACAGGTCCGCGATGGTATCGTTGAATCAACGATTTCCTCGTCGGGCGGCATTGCCCAGCACTTCCCGCCGGTGGGTGTTTTCGATATCCCCTTCGCTTTCCCGAACATCGCCGTTGCCAACCGGGTCATCGATCAACGCAGCGATTTCGGCAAAAAGTTCTCCGGCGCTCTGTCCGCTAAAACCGGTCTCAAGGTTCTGGGCATGATCGATTCGGGCGGCTTTTTTGCCATCTCCAACTCGAAACGGCCGATCAAGACGGTTGATGACATGAAGGGCCTGCGTATCCGGACCATGACGCTCCCGACCCATCAGACCACTATTGGCTCGCTTGGCGGCAAACCGACGCCATTGCCTTGGGCGGAGGTTTATACCGCGTTGCAGACCGGCGTTGCCGATGGCCAGATGAACCCCATTCCGGTCATCGCCTTTGCCAAATTCGATGAGGTCCAAAAGTACCTGTCGATTACCAACCACGTGATCACTCCCTACATCTGGACCATGAACCAGAAGTTTTATGATGGTTTGAAGCCGGGTCATCGTTCCATCGTCGATTGGGCGTCGGAAGTTGCGACGGAAGCCGGGCGCGGCGTGTCACGAGTAATCGAAGCCTCCGACAAAGGCCTGCCGAAACTCGGCAAGAAGATGAAAATCAACGCCATTGCACCGGCCGAACTGAAAAAATTCGCGGCTATGTCACAGCCTGCTGTACGTAAGTTGATTGACGAAAAACTGGGTGCCGAAGGTACCGATATGCTGAACGCCATGTTGGACGCCATCAAGAAAGCGCAATAAAACGTCTCTCCCTAAACGTTGTGGAGGTCGGGCTGTACTTTCCCGGCCTCCACTTTCCTTCTTCTTTAAGCTAATCAAAATCATGACCCAGTCCATACGCCCCAATTCCTTTGAGTTGATGCTCAACCCTTCCGCCAGTTCCAACACCGTCTACGGTGCGGCACAGGCCGAGGTGTTGAATGCTGATGGATTGTCGGCGGCCAAAAAAATTATCAGCCGTTGGCCCGGCTACGCCCCAACGCCACTTGTCGACCTTCCGGGCATTGCCGCCGCCGCTGATACCGGCAGTCTGCACTACAAGAACGAGGCGCATCGTTTCGGCCTGAAAAGTTTCAAGCCGCTCGGCGGCGCCTATGCCGTCTACCGCTGCGTCGAAGCGGAAATCGTCAAGGCAACAGGCAATTCGGATGTTGATCCGGATGCCATTATGTCCGGCCAATTTGCGGATATCGCCGCCGGCGTAACCGTCACGGCGGCCACGGATGGCAACCACGGCCGCTCCGTTGCCTGGGGCGCACGGATGTTCGGTTGCCGCTGCGTGATTTTCATTAATGAGGCGGTCAGTGAAGGCCGGGAAAAAGCGATTGCCGGCTACGGTGCCGAGGTTCGCCGCAACCCCGGCAGTTTCGATGACGCGGTGCGCGCAGCTGCTGCAACCGCCGGATCGGAGAGTTGGCATGTTATCCCCGACACCTCCGACGGCATCATCGTGGAAGCGCCCCGCAACGTGACCCAGGGCTATGCGGTTATGGCCGCAGAAGCCATTGAGCAATTACCTTATGACGGCCCTCCGACGCATGTGTTCTTGCAGGCCGGTGTCGGCGGCATGGCAGCTGCGAGTTGCGCACAATTCTGGCAGAGCTTCGGCGCCGGCAAACCCAAAATCATATTGGTGGAGCCAAAAACCGCGGCGTGCTGGTTTGCCAGCCTGCGCGCCTCTCAACCGGTTGCCATCTCAGGTGAATTGGACTCGCTCATGGGCGGGTTGGCTTGCGGCGAGGTGTCTCAGTTGGCGTGGAAGATTCTCAAGCCCGGCACAGACGCGGCGATGACCCTTGAAGATGAAGCCGGTGCCGATACCATG
Source organism: Rhodospirillaceae bacterium (assembly GCA_016845145.1). GTDB lineage: Bacteria > Pseudomonadota > Alphaproteobacteria > Rhodospirillales > Casp-alpha2 > TMED8. The sequence continues at coordinate 4,134 of JAERTE010000004.1, read as the reverse complement.
CGGCTGCTGGCTGAAGGCCGGCACGGCGATACGCCGTTGGTGGCAGGTGAATCGGGCGTTGCGGGTCTCGCCGGGTTTCTGGCCGCGGCCTCAGACGTCCACGCGCGGGAAACCCTTGGTTTGAATGGCACCTCTCGCGTGGTGGTCTTCGGCACCGAAGGCGCGACCGATCCCGAGACCTATGAGGCCATCGTCGGCAAGACACCGGACCAGGTTGCACCATGACCGTGGCGCTCAACAGCCTTCGGATCGATCTCGACCGGCTTATGGGGCGGCTCAACGAATTAGGCGAAATCGGCGCTCTTGACGGCGGCGGCGTTTGCCGTTTGGCGCTCACCGATGAGGACCGCCGTGGGCGCGACTTGGTTGCTGGTTGGATGCGCGAGCTCGGTCTTGATGTCAGCATTGACCGGATCGGCAATGTGGTCGGCATCCGCGCTGGGACGCAGAGCGGACCTCCCGTAATGACGGGATCACATATCGATACCGTGGCCACGGGCGGTATTTACGATGGCAATTTAGGCGTTCTCGCTGGGCTTGAGGTCGTGGCCACGTTGAACGATGCCGGTATTGTGACGAAACATCCCGTGGCGGTCGGTTTCTTCACCAACGAAGAGGGCGCGCGGTTTCAGCCGGACATGATGGGCAGCGGTGTTCACCAAGGAGCTCTTGATCTCGACGCCATGCTGTCAGTGGAGGGCATTGACGGAACAACGGTCGGCGCCGATCTCGCCGCCATTAATTATGACGGTGATGTCGTTCCCGGCGATTTCCGCGCCCGAAGCTTTGTTGAACTTCATGTCGAGCAAGGCCCAGTCCTTGAAGAGGAGACCGTTTCCATCGGCGCGGTCACCGGCGTTCAGGGAATTTCCTGGACCGAGTACCGAATTCACGGTGTTTCCAATCATGCCGGCACCACGCCCATGCATTTACGCCACGACGCGGGTTACGCCGCCGCCGCCATTGTCGTTGAAGCACGGGCCATTGCGGCCGAGTTGGGCGGTGATCAGGTGGCGACGGTGGGGGTTAACGATTTGACACCGAACCTCGTCAACGTGATTGCCAAGGAAGCGCTTGTTACCGTCGATCTCCGCAATACGGACGACGATATTCTCAAGCAGGCGGAAGCGCGCATGGCGTCATTTGTCGAGGACGTGGCTAAGGTGGAAGGTGTTCGGGTCGACACGCGAACCCTGGCCCGATTTGCGCCGGTGCGGTTTGATGAAGCAATGATTGATGTTGTGGAACAGACCGCCGACGCCCTTGGGCATTCCGTTCGCCGCATGCCGTCGGGGGCGGGCCACGATGCCCAGATGTTCGCGCCAAACTGCCCGACGGCGATGATTTTTGTCCCTTCGAAAGATGGGATCAGTCATAACGTCGAGGAATTTACCGAGCCGGAACAGGTTCGTGCAGGCGCCGATATTCTGTTGCAAATGATGTTAACCGTTGCTGTTCAGGACGATGCCCATGCCTAGAATTCTCAATGTTGCCGCTGCCCAGTTAGGGCCTATTGCCCGCAATGAAACCCGGGCCTCGGCAGTGGCACGAATGATCGAGTTGATGGATCAGGCGAAATCCGCTGGCGCCGACCTGGTGGTCTTTCCGGAGCTGGCGTTGACGACGTTTTTCCCACGCTGGTTCTTCGACAATCAAGATGAGATCGACGCATTTTTTGAATCGGATATGCCGAATGCGGTGACCCAGCCGCTGTTTGACCGAGCGTCGGAACTTGGCATCGGATTCTCTTTCGGATACGCGGAACTCGCCCGAGAAGCCGGCCAGACCCGGCATTTCAACACGTCGATCCTGGTCGATAAGACCGGCGCCATTGCCGGCAAGTACCGCAAAGTTCATCTGCCCGGCCATGTCGAGCATGAGCCCTGGCGGGCGTTCCAGCATCTGGAGAAACGCTATTTCGAGCCAGGAGATTTGGGATTTCCGGTATTTGATGCCTTCGACGGCCGCATGGGGATGTGCATATGCAATGACCGCCGTTGGCCTGAGACCTTCCGGGTTATGGGTTTGCAAGGCGTCGAAATGGTGATGCTTGGCTATAACACGCCCGTTCATTACCCGCCGGCACCCGAACACGATCACTTGCAGGATTTCCACAACCATCTGGTCTTGCAGGCCGGCGCATACCAGAACGGCACCTGGGTCGTCGGTGTTGCCAAGGCCGGCAAGGAAGAGGGTTGCGATTTGATCGGTGGAACCTGCATTATTGCGCCGACTGGCGAAATCGCCGCGCAAACCGAGACCTTGGATGATGAGGTCATCGTGCATGCATGCGATCTTGACCGGTGCCGCGAGATTCAAGAAAACATCTTTAATTTGGCCCTTCATCGGGAACCGGACTCTTACCGGTTAATCACCGAACCCAAGGCCGCTACGGAGTAACCTGCCCATGACCATTGGACTGGAACAAGACATCGTCGACCGCGACGTCTACGAACGCACAGTCGCGTCTTTCAGAAATTCGGGAATCCGATTGCCGAAGATTTCAGAATTGGCCAACCCGGCGTCGCTTGACCCGAATGTTCTGGGTGATTTGGCCGGCGCCGACCCCGATCAGCCCGATGCCCGCAACTTGTTCCGTGTGCATTGGCACAATGCCCAGGACCGCAAAAGCCTTGCCGATGTGCCTGAGCACATCGTCCTGCCGTCTGAGCTCACGGGTGTTGCGGCGAAAATCATCGTTGCCGTTGGCAATCGTTTTCCGATGATCCGGGCGCACAAGGTTTTGGCGGCCTACGGGTGTTTGGTGCCGCGTCTCGTTACCGGCCAATTCGATCCGGAGCGCCACCGCGCCGTGTGGCCATCGACGGGGAACTATTGCCGGGGCGGAGTTGCGATCTCTCGTATTCTGGGCTGCCGTAGTGTTGCGGTACTTCCCGAAGGTATGAGCCGCGAGCGTTTCCAGTGGCTGGAAAACTGGGTGACCAATCCGGCTGATATCCACCGCACAATGGGAACCGAGAGCAACGTCAAGGAAATCTACGACGCCTGCCATGAACTGGCCAAGGACCCGGATAACATTATCCTCAATCAGTTCAACGAGTTTGGAAACTACATCGTGCATCGGGCGGTGACCGGCCCGGCAATGGAAGCTATTTTCAATGCGGTCAAAGGCGACGGGTCGCTAAAAGCGCGGGCTTATGTCTCTGCATCCGGTTCCGGTGGCACCCTGGCGGCCGGTGATCATCTCAAAGAGAAACTGGGGACATCGATTGCCGTGGTCGAGGCGCTGGAATGCCCGACCTTGCTTCGCAACGGTTATGGTGAACACAACATCCAAGGCATAGGCGACAAACACGTGCCGTACATCCACAATGTATTGAACTCGGATTATGTTGTCGGCGTATCGGACAAGGTGTCGGATGCGCTCAACTTGTTGTTCAATACCACAGCCGGGCGCGCGTTCGTGGCCAAACGTACCGGGCTTGGACAAGAGGCCTTGGGCAGCTTGGCCGATCTCGGGCTTTCGTCCATCGCCAATGTTCTGGGCGCCATCAAGATGGCGAAATACATGGACCTGGGCCCCGAAGACGCGGTGCTGACGGTGGCGACCGATGGTGCAGAGATGTATGGAACGGAGCTCGAAAAAACCACGTCCGGCGTGTTTGGCGGAACGTTTGACGACATTGCCGCAGCTGAGGTGTTTGGCCGCTATATGCTGGCAGCGACCACGGACAACATGCTTGAGATGACACGTCCGGACCGCGAGCGCGTGTTCAATTTGGGCTACTATACCTGGGTCGAGCAACAAGGCGTTTCGCTTGAAGATTTCGATGCGCGCCGCGATCAATCGTTCTGGGATGGGTTGGTCGGCATCGTGCCGATATGGGACGAGATGATCGACGCGTTCAATGCCAAGGTCGCCAAGCCGGGTTAACGATATGCAAGGAGGTCACGGCTTCATATTGATGTAAGCAACCACACCGTCCAGCCCAGTTTGGCCTAAGTTGCTTGGCCAATGGCCATGACTGCTTATGGCACTTCTCTTCCGTTACTGGCGATTGCGAATTCCGTCCGCTGCTGAAGGCGAAGCTGCGGTAGAATCATCGGCAATTGGAATTTCGGATTTTGATGACCGCTCGACCATCAATTGCGGACCCCAATTTTCTCGGTGCA
>JAERTE010000003.1 GCA_016845145.1 Rhodospirillaceae bacterium | reverse complement strand
ACCGCCGCCGACAAGGCCTATAACGAGATCGGCGGTCTCGCCACCGCCCTGGGGGTCTCCGTTCCGGCCCCGGTGAGCGGCTCGCTGGCGACTCAGGCCGACAGTCTGGCGGTGGCCCTGAAGGCGGCGACGGCGGCCATTTCCGGCGACGCCGACGCGACGAAAATGGCCAAGTCCATGATCGTGTCCGCCGACGACGATATCGCCCGCTGGGTCGCCAACGTCAAGGCGGCGGAACGGAGCGCCACGGAAACCCATACGGCGGCGGATAACGCCCTGGCCCAGGCCAACGTGGCGGCGGCGTCGGGCGAGCAATTGTTCGACCTGCAAAAGCAGGCCAACGTGGACGGCTTCGACACGGCCTATCAGGACATCTTGTTGTCTGACAGCGAGGCGGACTTGTCGGTCAGCGAGGCCCAGGCGGCGGCGGTCCGCGCCCTCGGCGAGGCGAAGACCGCCATGGCCGCGGTGAAATCGACTCTTGGCACGGCGAGTACCTATGAACAGCAGGTGGCGACGGCGGCAAATTCAAGCGACCCCGACCTGACCATCACCAACGCCCTGTCCACGGCGGCGGCGCGGGCAGCGTCGGCGGAAAACGCCATCGCCATCGCTATCACCGATCTGTCAAATGGCTCGAAGACGGCGGGGGCGACCATCGCCAATACCCTGGACGGCGTCGTCTCCGATCTGGACACGGTGATGGCGGCGACGAAACAGACCTTCATGCTGGTGATCGGTTCGACTACGGCCGGCGGTGTCGCCACCTCAAAACTGACCACGGGCGAGTCCTTCGTCCTGACCCTTACCGCCGCCGATAACTCGACGAAGCAAGTGACGGTGACGGTTCCGGACGGCGTTTCCACCCTGGCGGACATCCGCACCGCCATCGCCAAGGCTATCGTTTCCGGTCTGTCTGCGGTATCTGCGGTCGACGGCTTCAACGATGACGAGATCGCCCTCACCGTGACCGATCCGGCGGTCCGTTACGCTCTTGGCACGAACAACGCCGATGTGAGTGGCTGGGAGAACGGTACGGAAGGCGCGTTGGATGCCTTGAAGACCGGCCTGCAGTCCGCCTCGGGCATCGCCTCGACCATTCAGACGGCGGTCAGCAACGCCCTGAGCGCCTCGAAAACCACGCAAAACAAGGTCGACGCCATTGCCGATGATCCGGCCGACGCCGCCGATGCCAGCCTCGCCGCTGACTTCGCAGCCACTCTGACCAGCTTCGCCGCGGCGGCGACGGATCAGGATAAAATCGACGCCATCGCAGCCGGTGAAACCCTGGTCCAACAGGCCGAGGGGCATGTGACCGCCGCCGCCGCCGCCGCTAACACAGCCGCCGCCTCCGCCGAACTGGCGGCGGCGCAGCAGGCCGCCGCGGAACAAGGTGCGGCCCAGGCCGTCGCCGGTCAGGAACAGTTCGAGCAGTTCGTCTCCAAAGCCAGCGAGGAACTGGCCCTGGTCGCGGCCCGGGAAGCGGCCAACGCGGTTCCCATCGCCAATGACGATACGGCAAGCGGGATCGAAGACGGCGGGGCCGTCGTCATTGATGTGCTGGCCGACGATACGCGGACGGATCTGACCAAACTGGCGGACCCGGCGATCGCGTCCGTCGGCGAGGCGGCGAACGGCAAGGTGGCGATCCTGGCCCAGGTTGATACCCTTACCCTGGGCGGCCTTAACGACGGTGACGCCGTTACCCTGACCATCGACGGTGTCGCCCATAGTCTGTCCGTCAGCGGTTCCGACGCGACGGAACTGCGAGGCAGCCTGATCAAGGCCATCAATGCCGATGCCGGCCTCGCCGCCGTCGTTGAAGCAGGCGTGGTGTCCGGCGGTTCCGATAAGATGACGCTGACGGCGGTGAAACTGGGAACCGCGTTCGATGCCGCCGTTTCCGGCGGGACCTCGTCCATTGCCACGACGACGGCCAACGGCTCCGTAGTTTATACCCCGAACAAGAATTTTTACGGTCAGGACAGCTTTACTTACACGGCCTCCAACAACCTGGGGGATAAATCCAGTTACGATTCCGCCACCGTTACCGTCAATGTCACGGCGACCAACGACGGTCCGGTTTCCAGGGCCGACTTCGGCACCGCCGCGAACGCCATGAGTCCGGTGGCCGTCAACATCCTGGCCAATGACGCGGATGTGGACGGCGACAGCCTGACCGTGACCCAGGTCGGGGGCCTCAAATTCATTGCCGATAATGGTGACGCCTCTGCCTCCGGGACGCTCAGCGTCAATGCCGCGGTCGCCACATTCACGCCGGCCAAGGGGGCCTTTGACGCCCTGCGCGCCGGCGAGAAAGTGGATATCGGTTTCGATTACACCATCAGCGACGGTTCGCTGACTTCCACCAACACGGTGACCATCACCATTTCCGGGACAAATGACGTGCCGGTGGCAACGTCGGGTATCAGCGCCACGGGGAAAGAAGATGAGACCGTTTCAGGAAAGGCGCAGGCCACCGACGCCGACAATACGGATTCCGAGTTGTCCTTCTCCCTGGCTGCGGGCGGCGCCCCGAGTAACGGCAGCGTGGTCATTCAGTCCGACGGTTCCTTCGTCTACACCCCGAAAGCCAACTTTAGCGGCACGGATCAGTTCACCTACCGCGTTCAGGACACGGACGGGGCGTTTGACACGGAAACCATCGCCATTTCCGTCGCCTCGGTCAACGACGCGCCGACGGCGGTGGCGGACAGCGGAGCGACCTCTTCCCAGCAAACCATCACCCTGCCGGTTCTGGCCAACGACAGCGATGTGGACGGCGGCACTCTTAGTCTGGTCAGTGTTGGCGAAGGCAAGGCTCCTGTCTACGGCCGGGTCGCCATCAAGGACGGGGCCGTCACCTATATCGCCGACACCCTGGCGACCAAGGAATTGGCGGCCGGGGAAACCGCGACCGACACCTTCGACTATGTTGTCTCGGACGGTCAGGGCGGCACGGCGACGCAGACCGTGACGGTCACCGTAGGCGGCAGGAACGATGCCCCCACGGCCAACGACGATGCGGCGAAAACCACAGAAGACGCCTCCATCGTTATTGACGCCCTGGCCAACGACAGCGACGCGGATGCCGCCGACACGGTGACAATCCTCACTTTCCAGCAGGGTGAAAAGGGTGTCGTCACCATGAACGACGACGGCACCTTCACCTACACCCCCAACGCCGCCGCCGTGAACAGCCTCTCGGCGGGGGATGTGGTCAATGACAGCTTCACTTACCAGGCGACGGATGGTATGGGCAGCGACGGGGCGACGGTTTCCGTCGAGATTACGGGCCAAAACGATGCTCCGGTCGCCCAGTCCGATACGGCAACCGTGGGAGCCACGTCGGTTCTGCTTGTCAATGCGGCTGACGGCCTGCTCAGTAACGACAGCGACGCCGACAGCGCCGACGTGATCGGAAAGACGGTGAAAATCACCGGCGTCAGCGGCGCGGCGGGGACCGTGGAAAGCGGCTACACCCTCACGACGTCTCTGGGAGCAACGCTCACCATAAACGCCGACGGCAGCTATTCCTACGATCCCACCGGCGTCGACGACCTGCAGCTTTTGTCCGACCTGGACACTCGGGAAGACGTCATTGAATATACCATCACGGACACCAGCGGCATCACCGCCACCGCCAAGGCCACCGTTTCCGTTAACGGCGTTCTGCGCGGCGTCGCCGGGGTCAGCTCTCTGGCCCTGCGCGACACTACGGCGGATGTCATCGTCGGCACTGACGGCGACGATACCACGACCCTCATCGGCGCCATGGAAGCCGGGCTCGATAAGATTGACAGCCGTGGCGGCAATGACAGCCTCAAACTGGGCGGCAATGACGACGTTATCTCCGCCCTGAATACGGAGACCATCGACGCCGGGGCTGGCGACGACAGGATCATTCTCGTCGACAAAGCCACGCAGTCCATTGATGGCGGCGCCGGAAAGGACACCATTGACTTGTCCCGGGCGGAGGATCAAAGCGGCTCTCAAATCCTGTTGGGGGACGATGTATCGGCCGACGGCGACGGCAAGACGGGCCTCGGCGTCAAGAATGTGGAAAACATCATCGGCACGGGCGGCGCCGACAGCTTTACTGGCGATGCCGCCGCCAATGTGCTTCGAGGCGAGGCCGGTGACGACACCCTGACCGGCGGTTCGGGTGACGACGTTCTCGACGGCGGGGCCGGAGTCGACGTCCTCACGGGCGGCACGGGGGATGACGTTTACCGTATCGACAACGCCCTCGACCATGTTGAAGAGGCGGTCGGCGAGGGGATCGACACGGTTGAGACCTCTCTCTCCGATTACAGTCTCGGGAACGATGTGGAGAACCTGACCTTCACGACGGCTTCGTCCTACCGGGGCGAGGGCAACGAGCTTTCGAACCGGATGACCGGCGGGGCAGG
>JAERTE010000002.1 GCA_016845145.1 Rhodospirillaceae bacterium | reverse complement strand
CCGAAGCGCCGACGACAGAAGCCCCAACGACCGAGGCCCCAACCACGGAAGCTCCGACGACGGAAGCGCCAACAACAGAATGCCCGACAACGGAGCCGCCGGAGACGGAACCGCCTAAGGAATGCCCGGAGCTTGATGTTTCATTGGGTCAGCCCGTGCCGATTCCAGGCGAAGAGGATTTCCCGGACATTGAGCCGTTCCCACACGATCTATCCAATATCGTGCTCTATCTGGAGACGCCGTCCGGCGACATCGACAAGATCAAAATCGAAGCCTTCCCTGATGGCCAGGACGGTATTCGTGACGTCAACGATCTGGAGTTGAGTGAATTTATCAGCGGTAACTACGACGGCTCTGAATTGCTGGCGATCACCATTAAAGCCGGCAACAACCATGTCAGCGGATACGGCCCGGGCGAAGGTGAGTTGTTTATCGTTGATGAGCAGTACACCGAACAAAACTTGCCCATGGCAGATCACGTCGATGCGGAATATGCGTTCAATCAAGCATTTGACGGATTGGGCGGTAGCTCGGACAACGGCGGATCTTCGAGTGGCGGTGAAGGCGGCTATGAAGTTCCGTTGACCATCGAAACCAACCTTGATGACGATGGCGGCAGTGATGACGATCTGACTTTCAGCATTGACGATCTGCCGGACAGCGCAGTGCTGTCGGCCGGTACCGACAACGGCGACGGTAGCTGGTCATTGAGCCACGACCAAATCGATGGCCTGACCATCACCGTGCCGGACGAGCAAACCCTCGGTGAATTGTCGCCCGACGTCACCATGTTCGATGCCGAGACCGGGCGCGAGTACACCACAACGGCCTTGCCGGGTGGTGATGACACCGGCACTTGGGAAGTCATCGACGCAAATATCGATGGAGCCAATGCGCTGTCGGGCGACCAGGGATTCACTGTTTCCGCGCGCGACATTGATGGCGATATCTCGACGGACGACGTTTATGTCGGCTCGGAAGGCATTGGCGTCAAGGGTGCCGCAGTGGGCAACGTGGTGCCGAACCAGATCGGCCACGACCCGGAAACCGGAAATTCCGAAGAGATCATTATCGACTTCGAGAATATCGTCACCGAAATGTCCTTCGAGGTACAACGCTTGTTCCTTGATGAAGGTGACAATCGCGGTGATGCGGCGGGCCATGAAGAAGGCCACTACACACTGATGCGTGACGGCCAAGTGGTTGGCGAGGGCGATTTCACCGCCAACGGCGCTGTGCATACCGGAAGCTATACGATCGAGGCGCCGGAAGAAGGCTTCGATCAAATTGTTTTCTCGGCCAACCCGTATACGGGTGGCGACGGTACGCAAACAGGCGACAGTTCGGATTATTTCATCAAGTCCATCGATTTCACGCATGTCGACCCGAAGTGCGATGTGTTCCCGACACCGACCGAACCACCGGTAACCGAGCCGCCGACCACGGCATGTCCCACGACCGAAGCGCCGGAGACCGAAGCGCCTTGCGCGACTGAACCACCAGCCACGGTTCCGCCCGATCCGTCCGATCCGTTTGACGAAATCGCCGATCCCAATGCGGCGTGCCTGACAGGAAGTGCCGCCTTGGTGATCGATACCGAGACCCACGAGGGCGTGTGTTTTGAAATCGACAATCCGCCGGGATCGAGTAATGGCGGGGATATCAAGAGCATCGAGACGACCCTCGACATGACATCCGGCAAGCTGACGTTCGCCATGGAGATCGACGATGCGTCGGACGGCTTCACCTTGGCATTGAACGACGGCCCCAATCCGAAGGGCCATGCCGGTGAGATGGGCTTGTTCTATTTCGACGGCACCACGCCTGACCCGACGGTGAGCGCCTACGCCTACAATGGCAAGAACACGCAAACCAGTTGGAAAGACGGCTCGCCCGAGCGCGGCCGCCAGGACCCGGACGAAATCGCCACGTCGCAAGGCGCTGACAGTCCGTTCTCCGATATATCCGTCGTTGAGACCGAACACGGCACCAAGGTGATGACCTTCTCGGTGGACAGCACATTCATGGCCGAGCACACGCCCGCCTATCCTGGGCCGGACGGCGTTGACGAGTGGTCAGGCGCATCGTTTGGCGAGGACATCGGCATGTGGCTACATCCGGTGAAGGGCCTGGAGACAAGTTACGACGATCAAGGTTTCCTGGATCAATGGTCGATCGATAGCCAAGGCTGGTATGACAGTTCGAACCAGCCGACGGCTGAAAAAGAGATCATTGTTGAAACACCAAGTCATTACGCGGTGTCGCTTGAAGTCGAAGCCACCTTTGAGGATTACGGCGATGATTCCGAAAGCCACTATGTCTGGCTGCAGGTGCCGGACGGTTGGGGCCTGAACGATGGTGACCTGGAGACGGTGACCGCCGACGGAAAATCGTTTGTCCGCGTTGAGGTCGATAACCAAGATATCGCGGAAGGCGATGGCACGGTCAGTGTGCCTGTGCCGTTTACGGTGCCGCTGGAAATGGCCGACAACGGTTTCGATCTCGACGTTTATGCCCAGTCGGTAGAAGATTTCATCCCCGGCGAGATCACCTACGAGAATAATATTTTTGTCTCCGGCGGGACAGCGTCGTTCACCATGGATGACCTGCTGAACGGTGAAGGTATCAAGCAGTTCTGGGGCCCAGATGACGGCCCGGACGGACCGCCTGTCACGGAACCGCCGGCGACCGAACCTCCAGACGCTCCCTCCGGCGGCTCGGGAGGAAGCAATCCGTCCGGCAGTCGATATCTATCGCATGGTTCCGATCCTTCGCGCGGTAGTCATCCCTCGGATGGTTCACGTCTTTCCGGCGGATCGCGACCGTATCCTGGCTCTGATCCGTCCCGAGGCTCTGACCCATCGCGCGGCTCCCGCCCATCTCGTGGCTCTGACCCGTCCCGAGGCTCTGACCCATCGCGCGGTTCCCGTCCATCTCGTGGTTCTGACCCATCGCGTGGTTCTGACCCATCCCGCAGTTCGGGACCGCCGACAACAGAACCACCTGACAGTCCTTCTGGAAGTAGTTATCCGTCACGTGGCTCTGATCCTAGTGGCGGCAGTCGCCCGTCCCGTGGAAGTGATCCATCCCGTGGCTCCGATCCGTCTCGCGGTTCCGATCCTAGCCGTGGCAGTCATCCGTCTCATGGTAGTGACCCATCTCGCGGCTCCAAGCCGTCGGGCGGGTCGCGGCCGTACCCAGGTTCCGACCCATCACGTGGTTCCGACCCGTCCCGCACCTCCGATCCATCGCGCGGCGATCGTCCATTTGATGGGTCGGGGCCATCGCGCTGCAGCGATCCGTCCCGGCCCTCGCAGCCCACTCAGCCTTCGCAACCATCCGATGGCGGCGGCGGATTTGATGCGGTCGCGCAACCGACAGCCGTTTCCGCGCTTTTGAGCGCGGAGGTCGTTGAGGCGCCTTGTCACGAGCAGACGGTCCGCTGCTTCGAGATCGCCCAACCGCCGGGATCCGACAACGGCGGCGATATTCAAAACGTCGAAACCGTGCTTAACATGGATACCGGCCAATTGACTTTCACCATGGTTGTCGATGACGTATCGGATGGCTTCACCGTCGCCATCAACGACGGTCCCAATCCGAAAGGCCATGCTGGCGAACTTGGATTGTTCTATTTCGACGCCACCACGCCCGATCCGACCGTCACGGCGTACGCCTACAACGGTGCGAATACGCAAACCAGTTGGCGCGATGGTTCAGCCGATAGCGGCAACCAAGCACCGGATCAGATTGCGACGTCGCTTGGTCCGGACAGCCCGTTTAGCGACATCTCCGTGAGCATTGATGAAAACGGCGCCAAGGTGATGAGTTTTACAGTGGACTCAAGCACCATCGCTGAGCACACACCAAGTTATCCCGCTCCCGATGGTGCTGACGATTGGACAGGCGCTAGCTTGGGCGAGGAGGTTGGCATTTGGCTGCATCCTGTTCGAGGCTTGGAGAGCAGCTATGACAGCAACGGATATCTCGACCAATGGTCCATTGATGGGCAAGGGTGGTACGACACCGCGCATGAGGATACGGAAGAGAAAACCGAGACCGTTATGGCGCCAGATCACTATAGCGTCACGGCTGAAGTGAATGCCTATTTTGCCGACTATACGGATGCCTCGGAAGCGCATTTCCTCTGGGTCGAAGTGCCGCCGGGTTGGGCGATGAGCGATCAAACGCAAGAGCTGACATCGACACCGGACGGTGACAATTTTGTTCGAATATCGATAGATACGGACGAGCTTATCGCTGGCGGCGGCTCTGTTACGGTGCCGATCAGCTTCGACGTGCCACTTTCCGCCGAGCAAGCCACGCAAGGGTTGGAGGTTTATGCGCAATCCGTTGAGGAAGCGCTGCCATTCGAAAGCGATTTCTCAAACAATACCTTCGTTTCCGGTGGCAAGTTGCTGTTCACCATGGACGATCTGTTGGATGACGGCGGCTACGGCGGCGCCTGGGTAGGCGAGGATAACGGCGAAAATGAGAACTTTGCCGATGATCCTGATGCTGACTTCCTGTTGGGTGGTGGAAACGACTTCTTCTTGTTCAGCGCCTTTGACGGTGTGAGTTTCGGTGAAGATGGCGAGCCGGCCAAATGGACCGACTTGATCGAAGCCGGGTTCGGCGACGGCGAGATCGTCAGTGTGGACGAAGGCGGATGGACCAGCGATATCGAAGACGGTGCTCAACCTGACGACGACGATGATGACGACCAGGATGACCGGATCACCGCCGAGGAAGGTGACGATCTCGACGATATCGATAAGGTAGAGTGGTAACTCCTCGATATTTCATCTCTTTTTGATATGTCGTAGCTTATTCTCATCATGGGAATGGAGGCAGAAAACGTCGTGGCACCCGAGCCAAGAATATTCGTCAATATCGCGAGTTACCGTGATACGGAATGCCAATGGACGGTCAAGGACCTGTTCGAAAAGGCTGCCGACCCGGACCGCATCGTCGTCGGTGTTTGTTGGCAGTATGTCCCGGGAGATGACGACGACTGTTTTCAGATCGAAACCCGCCCCGAACAGTGCCGGATCGACAAAATCCATGCCAAGGAAAGCCGCGGCGTATGCTGGGCCAGGATGCGTACTCAAGCTCTATGGCGCGATGAGGAATATACGCTGCAAATCGATAGCCATATGCGGTTTGTCCCGGAATGGGACCGCGTGCTGCTCGATATGCTGGCCGAGTGTCCGTCTGAGAAGGCTATTCTCTCCTCCTATCCGATCCCGTATGAACCACCGGATAAGCTCTCGGACGATGCGGTTGTCACCATCAAGGCGAAACATTTCAATGCCAACCGGGTGTTGGCATTTACATCCGCAGCCCGCCCCATAAAAGACGCGCCTGCGAGCCCCGAGCCGTCGGCGTTTTGCGCGGCGGGGTTTCTGTTCGGACCGTCGCAAATCATCACAGATGTGCCGTATGATCCGCACATCTATTTTCAGGGCGAAGAGATTACGTTGGCGGTGCGGCTTTGGACGCACGGTTGGGACATATTCTCGCCCAACAAGGTGGTGATTTATCATGATTACACCAATCGCGCCGACCGCATCCGTCATTGGAAGGACGAAGTGGATTGGGTGAAGATTAATCAGCGCTCCTTGGCCAGAGTTCGGCATTTCCTGGGCATTGAGAAAACAGACGATGCGGAAGCGTTGATGGAGTTGGAGAAGTACGGGCTGGGTGAGCAACGTGATTTGGCCGCTTATGAAGCTTTCAGCGGCATTACGTTCGGCGATCAATGCATTGATGGAGAACCGGCCTTTCAAGAGGAAGACCAAGAGGAAATCCCCGAAGGCAAGCGACGGCCTCATGTGTTCAATATTATTTGGGAGCAAAACGCTTGGGGAAACGCTGAATCGCGCAGCGGGCCCGGGTCGTCTTTGCAACAGACGGAGCATATTCGCCAACGCCTTCCCGAAGTTTTTCGGTTTCTCGACATCGAAATCCTCGCCGATGCGAGCTGCGGTGATTTCAATTGGCTGTGTGAGATATCAGGCGACCTTCAGATCTACATGGGCTTTGATATCGTTCCGGGCTTGATCAAGGATTTGCGGGAAAAACATGTGGATCGGAAGAATCACTTTTTCACGGTAGCCGATATCGTCACAGACGTATTGCCGCGCTGTGACGCCATTTTCAGCCGCGACTGCCTGACCCACTTAATGCTGGAAGAATCCCAGCGTGCGCTGCAAAGGTTTAAGGAAAGTGGAACCACCTTTTTGATTGCGACGACGCACGCGAACGGACAAAACGCGGAAATCAAAACTGGCGGCTGGCACCCCATGGACTTAACGGCTGCTCCATTCAACTTGCCACAGCCCATCATCTCTATCGATGAGCAACTGCAAGGGTCGAAAAAGGCGCTTGGCATTTGGCGGCTGGCCGACATCCCGTCGTTCGACGTTACGCCGTAATATCCGCTTCCGCCGATGCCGGTGAATGGCTGGGATCCCATCGATAGCTTTCGGCGGCCTTGACGGCATCGGTAAACGTTTTGGCCGTTACCGTGTCCGTGAACCAGCCGCGCCATTTGTCGGCCTTATTCTGCCAGGACGGATCGTCGGGAGAGGTCACGCCAGTGGTCAGCGCATCTGTCCACCAATAGTACCGACAAAGCGCTTCGTAGAGCGGGATACGGCAACGGGCGGGATGCGCTTCACTGCCGAAGTAAGCTGTTAAATAGGCGTCCCAAACATCTTCATCAAGTCCGACCTGCGCGGACATCGCCCCGACTTCCCAATGCGGATCACCCAAGCCAGAGCATTCCCAATCAATCAGCATCATTCTGTCCTTATGACGGATAAAGTTTCGTGTCAGCGGATCGTTGTGGGTCGCATAAAACGGAACTTTGTGCTTTCGCAACATGGTAATGAGACGGGTGACCAGGTCGTTGAAGGTTTGTTGCTTGAGAAAACCCTGTGAACGCGCGCGGCGAAGACGGCGAGCGTTGCGCTCGATCTTGCTGAAAATATCGAAATCATCGTGGAATCCCGGCAGTTGATGCAGTTCGCGAAACAGATGGCCGATTGCAATGGCATTTTCGCTTTCACGGATCGAACGGCTGCGCATGGTTTCGCCTTCGACATAGCCGATAAGCATGGAGCCGTCCAAGGGATCGGTGAAATCGACACTGGGGGATAAGCCCGCATCCGCCGCGATTTTCATATTGGTGATTTCCTTGGCATAGAAGCCACGCCGGGGTGGCGGAAATCGACCAAGGCGCAAGACCCGGTCATCACCCTCACAGTGCAGTTGATACACGGTGTTTCGAGTGCCCCCGGTCAATGGTTTTGCCTCAATCTCGGCGGTTTTGGACATGGCTAAATACGGCGCTACGCGATCTATCGTTTCCGCCAGTTCTTGCCCGTCCGCCCGCCCACTCATCCGCCTGTGCGCCGGTGCAGGGCCAGTATCTTGACGGGCGCTGGATTGGATGGCGCTTGAAACATGGCGTTGGATATCACCGATATCGGAATCCGGTCCCACGCGAACCAGGGTTTGAGCGGCCGCCCATGGTGATGCTTGGCCTCGGTCACCCCACAACCAATGGCAATTCGTTGGTACAAGAAATACCGAAGGGCAACCAATGGCGGCTGCTCCTGCGGCTGTTAGCGCATCATCGGTAATGGCCAAATCAATTGTCTTTAGGGAGGCAATGGCTTTTTCCGCTGTCGCTCGCGCATCCATGTAGACGACGCGGGTATCATAAGTATCGGCAATGAAGCTTCGGATGGCTTCCAAACCCGGCCAGTTGTCAGTCGGCGGCGCACCGGAAATAAAGCCGATGTTCTCGATACGCTCTGAAACACGGCGTCCTTTACGTGTAAGCCACGGATTCAGGGGGCGTGAAGACGGATCAAACAACCGTATCACTTCGGAAAGGGGGGCGTAGGCGCCGAAATCATCGCGATCCAATAACGACGATACTGGCTGAGTGTCGGCGTTGGCGACCTCGAGAGCCGGCGAGAGTGGGTTAACAGTCCCGGCCAACCCGTCGGGGCAGACGCAGACGACCTGTTGGCCGGATTCCGCCAAGGTGCGGGCCAAGCCAATTCCAAAAAGAGTTTCGATCTCGGAGCTGCCAGGTTGGTGGGCGAATACCAATACACGGCCAGGCCGTTGTTCTCCTTGCCAAGTGGCACCCGGAACCTCTGTGCTGATATCCCTTAGTAAATCTTGCCCGGCTTGCCAGTGCTCGCGCAACAGGAGAGCGTTTGCCAATTTCCGTTTCAATGAGTTGGAACGTGGTCGGCGCTCGAATGCGCGCCTGTACCAAATCACGCTTTCCGCATGCAGGCCCCTGACCGACAATACGTCGGCCAAGCCTTCAAGGGCTCGACGGTCCTTGGGATCATGCTCAATGGCATTGAGAAACGCGCGCGACGCACCAGGTAAGTCATAAATCAGAGTTCTTTGCCGCCCAAGGGCCGTCTGCACGCCTTTTAAGTCGGAATCGATCTCGAGAGCTTTCGAGTACGCTTCCACGGCAGCATAAGGCCGGTCCATCCGCGTCAGGATATTACCCTTTTGTACATGTGCCCAAGGGTCGGCGGGGTGGAGTGCCAAGAGATATTGCGTGATATGCAAAGCCTCTTGGTAGTGTGCCGAGTCTCGAAGAATGGCTGCGATGTGGTTGCCGCTTTCGAGGTCGGTCGGATCAATTTTCAATGCGCGAAGAAAGGCAAAGCCGGACTCGTCGAGCCACTGCTGGCGGCGTAAGGCCAACCCGAATTTCCGGCACGGCTCAACATCATCGAAACCGGCGAGAAGCCCCTCGAATGAAGCCGCCAAGGGGTTGTTTTCGTCCATCAATGCGGACACGGCCTCGCCGCTCGCTGCTTGAACGTGCTTGTCGTTCGGTGTGGCAATCGCCACTGCCACCAAACCGCGCAGAGATGCGCCGGGTGCGGATTCTTCAAATGCGCCGTCGGCAATTGCAAAAGCAGACTTGGCGAGTGTTGAGAAGACGCGTTGAAACAAGGGCGCCATATCGGCGCCCGGATTCAATTCACGGAGTTCCGCCGCCAGAACCGCGATGGTGTTCAGTTGTTCATCGACCACAGGAGCCATTTGCCATGCATCCCAATATCAAAACAACTTGAAAATCATAGCCGCCAGAAAAATCAGCACCAAAGCACCCGCCGCAACCACCATTACGCCCAAGATGGGTACGGAAGCCGTGGCCAGAAACAGCATCCCGCCAACCCCCAAGACCGCAAGCAGGCAAAGCCCCAGGGCGATTTTAATGACCAAATCGAATTTTCCCGAACCCGGCGCCGGTCCGCTTTCGGGTGGCGAAATGGGGCTTGTTTCTATTGCGGGCTCGACACTCGGCGCAACGGGGTCACTCACGACCGGAGGTGAAGCCTCCTCGGCGTTTGTTTCGGCAGCCGGTGATGACGAAGGTGACGGCGTATCAGCCGGTGACGGATCGGGCTCAGATGGGGGTGTGCGAAGGAGCTCGGGAATTGGGCCTGAAACAGGTGGAGGCAGGTGTTCCGGTCTGGGAAATGAAGGTGGCGGCGGCGCTGGTGCGGGGCGGTCGCTGGCATCCGCTGAATCTCCCTCGCCGATGTGCTCGCCAGGCTCCGCAGGTTTGGCAGCGGCATTCTCGTGGGAAGCGGTTCGCGTTTCCGGTGCTGTCGGCATTTCCAGGCCCAATCGCTCGCCCAATTCAACGGCCAATCGACGATAGGCCTGGGCAACAGACGAGCCGGGGTTGTACTCCACGGCCAAACCGTCGGCCAACGCGGCAAGTTCGATGGCGGGATCATCGGGCACGCGGGTTGATGCGAGCACGCCATCAAACGCTGTCTGTTGCGCCTCGATCAGTTCAAGATGCGTGGGGTTGGTGTCGTCATACATCGTAAAGACGGCTGTTACGACGTCTTTGGCGTCCTCGCGCAATCGTTTCACATGTTCCATGCTTTTGTGCAGTGCCCGGAGTTCTGAGACCCGAGGTGGCGTCGGCATGATGACGACATCCGCAATGGCCATGGCCATTGTTGGCAAAGTACCGAAACCCGATGGGCAGTCGATAATCGCGATATCTGTGCCATCCAGATTTTCCAAGATACTCTGGCGTACATCTTCAAATGACAGCGAGCGTATCGTCTCGTCCATCTCCGACATCACCAAGCGCTGGGTGGCCGGAACCAAAAGACAGCTTCGAACTTTCGATTTTTGAATGGCCCCGCGCGCAATTTGCCCCGAAACGATAACGTCGTAAGCCCCGACAGACGCGGGTTCTGCATCAATGGCCAGTTGCCGGGTGGCGGCTGCTTGTGGGTCCAGATCGACAACAACGACGCGCAAATCGATACCGGCATTGGCAAAGCAAGACGCCAAATTGCAGGCTGTCGTGGTTTTTCCGGTGCCACCTTTCAGGTGCCCGACGGCTATGAGTTTGGGCTGCCGACGGCTGGTCTCATGTTCCATAGTGTCTGCGCCTTATAAACCGCCGCTGTTGGCCAGCCACCCGACCAGAAACCCAGCGACGCCCATAAATAGCGCAATGCCGACAGTCATGACCATACGCGATGCGTTTAAATGCTGCGTGCCGTGATCAATGTGGAATGGATTTATTTCGGCATTCGTTGCCTGGGTCATGGCGCGGCCGTCTACCGCCGGAATATTGACCATGTCCGCCAGCATGCCGGCTTCCTCGGCTGCTTTATGCCAATCGCTCAATGTTGCGTGGGCTGTTTGCAGGCTATCGCCATTGGGGGCTGAGGGATCGTCCAATCGGCGGAACACCGAAGTGGTCGTCGATGCCGTCAGCGCACCCGCCAGTTCCAGATATGCGAAACTCGCCGGTGCTTGAGGGGCCACGATGCATGCCGGAAGGCCGACAGCGCTGGCGGTGTCGAACAATAGCGCGTCAGCCGGGATGCCATCGGGATGAACAAGATTGCCGAACTCGGCTCGCATGGCGGCAAGTAGGTCACCGCTACTATCACCATTCGTTTCAGCCTCGCCCGATCCATCAATGAAGGTCGGAAGAATGCCAAGGGTTTTCAAACCCGGTTCCAATTCGGTCCGAATGCGGCTAAGAACCGACCAGGTTCGAAGCAACCCTTCATGCGCATATGAACTCGGTTGCGACGGTATCAACACGGCATTGGCGGATACCAAGGCGTTGATGGTCATGGCCCCGAACGTGGGCGCGCAGTCAAGTATCAGGATGTCGGCTTTGTCGGCAATGGGTTGAATGACCTCGCGGATAATGTCGCCTTTATCCTCGCCCAGGGTCAAATCCAAATCGACTGTCGCAAGGTTCTTCGTTGCGCCAACCAATGATACTCGGTCGATGAAGGTGGGCGCCATGGCGTCGCGAATTGAGGCTTGGCCGACAATGACATCATAACTGCCAATTTTTGGTGGGTGCTTGCAGCCAAGACTGGCTGTCGCGTTGCCTTGCGCATCGAGATCAAACACAACGACGCTGTGCCCCAATGCCGCCAGGCAAGTGGCGAGGTTGACCGCCGTAGTGGTTTTCCCGACGCCGCCCTTGGCATTGAATATGGCGAGGATTTCCATGCTCAGCGGGCCAAGGTTTTGGTGTTTGGAGCGACAGGCACTGGCAATGTACCCAGACGCACGCGCAATTCTCCGCCGACATCACTGAGCTCAACCAGAGGCGGCACACTGGGGTTGCGCTTGCGGCGACTGGAGACCGGTTCATAGATTCCGTTGATTAATGGAGGCCCCATGGTAACCGTCAGGTTCGGGAGAGATGTGGGAAAAGCCCATCGTCCTTTGCCCCAAGGCGCAAAAACCTCGACGAAATTCACGAGTGTGGGTTTCAACTTAAGAGATGGGTTTCGAAACCGAAGCCCGCCGCCATCGAACCATTTGCCGGTTTGATGTTCGAAGATCAACAAATCCAGCCACGACGCACCGCCCGATGGTGTGGGTCTGCGCTTTCGCATGACAAAGGTATAACGCCCCTCAGACCAACTGAACGGTTGGCGTACGCTAACGAAATCACCTTCGCCGGAAGTTTCCTT
>JAERTE010000001.1 GCA_016845145.1 Rhodospirillaceae bacterium | reverse complement strand
AGCCCGATTTCGCCCCCCTCGGGGGTGAACTTGACGGCATTGGTCAGCAGGTTGACCAGGATCTGCTTCAACCGCGGCATGTCCGCCGTCAAAAAGTCGCACCCGCCGGCGTTCTCACAGGTGATCCTTTGCCCCTTTTTGAGGGCCATCTCCGTGACCATCCGCAGGCTGACCCGGCAGATCGCCTCCACCGAAACCCGGCCCGTCCGCAGCTCCATTTTGCCGGCGCTGATCCGGGAAAGGTCCAGAATGTCGTTTATCAGGTTCGACAGGTGCCGCCCGCTGCCCTCGACGGTTTGCAGGGATTTGACCTGCCGGTCGTTGAGAGGGCCGTAGCTTTGTTCCAGCAGCGCTTCGGACATGCCCAGAATCGAGGTGAGGGGGGTGCGCAGCTCGTGGCTCATGTTGGCCAGAAACTCGTCTTTCAGGCGGTCGGCCCGGGCCAGCTCGGCATTGGCCGCGCTCAGCTCGCGGGTACGTTCAACTACGCGCTCCTCGAGGGCACGCCGGTGTCCGGCCAGCTCGGTGACGTCCCGAAAAACGGTCAGCTTCGAGATCGTGCCGTCCCGGTTTATCACGGGCGCTTCTATGATGCTGTAAGTGCCCTTGGCGTCAGGATCGGTCCATTCCGTCTCCACGGTTTCTCCCTGCCGGATCCGGCCGAACGCGCAATCAGGGCATTTTTCATCGGGGCCGCGCAGCACCGAGTGGCAGGGCTCCCCGGTTGCGTCACGGCCGACCCAACCTATCATTTTCGGGTTCATGAACTCGATGCGAAAGTCCGGTGAAACGATGTAGGCGGCATCCGGCATGGCGCTGAGTATGGCGCGCTGTTTCTCCTCTTCCTCTTTCCGCTGGGTGATGTCCATGGCAAAATGCAGGTAGGTGTCTTCGCCGGCGGGGATCCAGTAGGTCTCCCAGATCCGTCCGAATGCACGGACCTCGGGCGCCACGGCAGGCGTTGCGTCATCGAGGGCCGTATCCGCCAGGCAAAAGGTACAGTGGGTGGCGAGCGCCCCCGTATCCCTGTGTTGATTCAGCCGGCGCTTGTCTTCATCGGGGATGTAATCGCTCTGCCCGAAATCCCGCCAGCACAAGCCGCCCACCCTGGCGCCCACGTCGCGGGCGACCCGGTTGGCGAAAAGGATGGTGCGGTCTTTCCTGATCAGCATGGTGGGGTACGGCAGGGCTTCGATCAGGCGCGTTCGCAGCGCATTCTCTTCCGACAATTGCCGTTCGATCCGTTTTTTTTCCGACACGTCCTTGAAAACCAGGACCGCGCCGAAAAGGCCCGTCTCGGGGTCACTGATGGGCGCGCAGCTGTCCTCGATGGGGATCTCGCGGCCGTCCCTTGCGATGAGCATCGTGTGGTTGGCCAGGCCTACAGCGACGCCTTCGCGCAAAGCCCCGGCTACAGGGCTCGCCTCCTTCCTTCGCGTGGTCTCATTGACGATGACGAAAATCTCTTCCACGGCCCTGCCCGAGGCCTCTTTCAGCGTCCAGCCCGTGAGGGTCCGGGCCACCGGGTTCATGTACGTGACCAGGCCATCGGTGTCGGTGGTGATGACCGCGTCACCGATGCTGTTCAGGGTGACGCCCAGCAGCTCTTCGTGTTTCCGCAACCGTTGTTCCATCTCATGCTTGTAGAGGCCGATTTCAAGCGCCACTTTCAGTTCGTACTCCCGAAACGGTTTGACGACATAGCCCGCCGGATCGGTTTTCTTAGCCCCTTCCAAAAGGGTCTGGTCGGTATGGGCCGTGAGGTACACCAGCGGAATGTCGAAACGGTCCCGGATCACCGCGGCGGTTTCGATGCCGTTCATGGCGCCGGCCAGCATGATGTCCATCAAGACCAGACCGGGCGGACACGCTTCGATCCGGGCGATGGCCGCCTCCCCGGACGGCACGATGGCCCCGACCCGGTAACCGAGCCGCTCCAGGTTGATTTTGATGCCTTCGGCCACAAGCCTGTCATCTTCAACAACAAGGATTTCCACTGGTTTCATTTTCTTCTCCTTCCGGTGGGGTTGCGGGATGCCCGCCCCGCGGCGTTGGCGTAAAGGTGACCGCGAAGCGGGTTCCGGCGGCCCGGTCGACCTCTATCCGGCCGCCCAGCTGATCCTCGGCCAGAATGCGGACCAGGTAGAGGCCCAGGGACGTCGTGTTTTGAAAATCGACACCCCGCGGCAGCCCGATCCCGTCGTCGCAAACGGCCAGTTCGATCCGTCCCCCCCCGCGCCTCTTCAGGCTGAGGCGGACCCGGCCCGCTTTGCGGCCGGCAAAGGCGTGCTCCAGGGCGTTGGTGACAAGCTCGTTGAGGATCAACCCGCACGGGACGGCCGTTTGCATGTCGACGGCGATGGTGTCGACCTCGACCTCGAGCGCGGCCCGGTTCGATAAGCCCCGGTGGAAGCCGGCCAGGTTGTCGGCGATGGTTCGGAAATAGGCGCCCAGGTCCACGGCGGAAAAATCGTCCGTCCGGTAGAGCATCTCGTGGACCGCGGCAATGGATTGGATGCGCCGGTGGCTTTCGTCGAACCGGGCGGCGACGTCCGGGTCGGTGATTCGCTGGGCCTGCATCGCCAGCAGGGAGCACACCACCTGCAGATTGTTTTTCACCCGGTGGTGGATTTCTCCCAAGAGTACGTCCTTTTCCTTCAAAGCGGTTGCTATGCGTGCCTGTGCCCGCTTGCGCTTATCTATTTCGCGGGTCAAATGCGATGTCTTTGCTTGTATTTGCCGCTCAAGCCGCGCCTGCCAGGTCGCTTGTTCGGCACGGTGCTTTTCAATTTTCGCAAACATGGCCTCCAGGCTCCGGCTGAGGCTTCCAAGTTCGTCGTTCGAGGAAACCGTCATCAATCCCGCCGGGTTGCCCGCGGCCATGGTCCCGGCGGCGGCTTCGATCTCCCGGACCGGGGAGAGGATAATTTTTTTGGAAACCAGAAAAACAGTGATGAATAAAAAAGCCGCACAGGCGCCGGATATGGCGATGGCCGCCTTGACGATTGAATGTTCAGCCGTTCGGATGCCCGCGTCCGAGGCGGCGTAAAAAACCACCCATCGCCAGGGTACAAAGCGGGCGGCGACATAATAACAGCCGTGATCAGGGCCCGGGACATGCCCGGAATAAGATGTTTGCGAACCCCGGGCGATGGCGCCGGCAATTTTCCCCCATGCCGGGTCCGCCATGTCGGCTGAGGGCATGGACGGGACGGCGAAAACAAACTCCCCGTTTTCATTCAAAACCAGAATGTGGCTGTCTTGCGGCAACTGAACCCGGCTGGCTGATTCAGCCGATATCCGTTGGTATGCTTGCACAAAGGAGACCTCTTTGTGCAGGCGGTTTTGGCGCAGCAGTTCGTAATGGTGGCCCATGTGCCGGGCCATGAAATGGGTAAGGACGGCGTGCATGTGCCGGGAAGCCGACCGCTGGATTTCATTTGTGAGGACATAAGCGGCCCACCAGCCCAGCAGGGCCATGGCTGCCAGGACCGGCGGAGCTGTCCACAGACCGAGTTTGGCGCCGATTTTCATGGCCGCCCCGCCTGCCTGTGCATATGCTTTGGGTCGGCCAGTTCGAGCATGTCCGGGGGGATGACGATCTCAAGTCTGATCGCCGTGTCCAGGTTGAACCCGAGTTTGCACGCCCGCGCCGGCACGACCGGAATCCGGCCGGGATCGGCACCGTTCAGAATTCCCAGCGCCAGCCCGGCAATCTCCCGGGCACCGTCCTCCGCATCGAGGGTGGCATGCATGAGCGCCCCCAGTTTCACGCTCTCCGGTTTGGTGCCGAACGCAATGGGAACGCCGGAAGCCCGCAGCAGTGCGGCGGTGTATACGGTTGTCTCCCCAAGGGGCCCGGAAGGTTCCATCCAGTAATCCACCTGGCCCTGGAGCTTTACGGCGGCTTTCCGGGTTTCCGCGATCATGGCCGGCAGGCCCCGCGGGACTTCGCGGTAGGGAATCTCATACGCAACCATGACCATATCCCCCCGCTCGCGGCAGGCTGCTTTCAATTTCCGGAGGTCGCCTAAGGAAGACGGGTAGGTCGAGTGGATAAAACCCAGTCGCACCGGTCGGCCGGACACAGTCCGGCCGGTCAGGCGATGGATCATCTCGAGCTTGGCCTGCCGGGGGATCGTGAACACCCGGCCGGTAATGCGGGTTCCCGTGGGCGCGCCGACCCGTTCGATCAGGCCCGCCCCCACCGGGTCGGAAACCACGCAGAACAACAGCGGGACGTCCGTGCCCTGGAGCAACCCGGCGGCGGCCTGCGACGCAAGGGTCGCCACGGTTACGACCAGGTCCGGGGCGCCTTTATCCAATTCGGCGGCCAGGCGTTTTGTTGCCAGCGCCCGGTCGCCGTCGGCTTTCAGAACCACCAGGTCGGGCGTGATGCCCCGCGCGGCGCAGGCCTCTTTGAAATGGGCCTGGAACCATGTTGAATGGGCCAGCACCACCGGCACCGGCATGGTTTCCATTAGAACGACCTTTGGGGCGTTGCCGGCCATGACATTGGCGGCCCAGCAGGCCACCATCATGGCGGCGGCCAGGTAAATGATGGGAGCTTTAAACCATCCGCGGCACATGGTGTCCTCCTGTTTCATCGGTTGGGCTGTCTATAAGTCGGAACGGCCGGGCCGTTGATTCGGTCTTGGCCTTGTCACCGGCCTCCCGGTCCACGGTCTTCCTTATCGCTTCCGGGCCGTCCATGTGGGGACGTCACCGGCAACGCCACCGTCACCCGGGTGAATTTGCCCACTTCGCTGTCGATTCGCACGCTGCCGCCATGCAAATCGGCCAGTTTGCGCACCAGGGCCAGACCCAGCCCGGTGCCCTCATGCCGCCTGGAAGCGGTCCCGTCGAGCTGGACAAACGGGTCGAACACGGTTTTCAGCTTTCGGGCGGGGATCCCCGGGCCCGTGTCGCGGACCGTGAATTCAATGGTGCGCCCGCCGGCTGCCCGGTTTACAACCAGCCCGATTTCGCCCCCCTCGGG